>JBGSNQ010000095.1:0-62134 GCA_041739525.1 Pseudomonadales bacterium
CCGCGACGCAAGCCGCCGGCTTCAGGCCGAAGCGCGACGCCGCCAGAATATAGAGATCGGGGCTCGGCTTGGTGCGGGCGACGTCGTCGCGGGTCAGGATGGTCTCGAAGCGGTCGCGGATGCCGGCAAGCCGCAAATGCGCGTCGGCGGTGCGCTGCGACGAGGAGGTGACGATCGCCATCGGACATTCGGCGGCCTGCAGCGCATCCAGCAGTTCGACCGCGCCAATCTTCAGCGGCAGGCCTGCGCCGAGAATCTCGTCCCGGTTGGCGATAAAGGCCCTGCTGACCTGCGCGAGCGGAAAGCTTTCGCCGTAGCGTGCGTGCAGCATGGCCTCGCAATCGGGGCCGGAAAGGCCGACCATCGCCCGGCACAGCGCCACGGCGTCGTCGGCGTAGCCATGCGAACTGAGGGCCGCGACCAGGCTGTCGAAATAGACCCGCTCGGTATCGAGCAGCGTGCCGTCCATGTCGAGCAACACGGTGTCGATGTCGTTCCATTTCAGCACTGACATGTCCTTATACTAACGCGCTTCGATCCGACGCCGATGGCGCGGTTGCCACACGAGAAACGCATGCCCGACTTCAAGGACCGCCAACAACTGGTCGACGCGCTCGTCGAAATCGTCAAAGACGCTGGTCGCGAGATAATGAACATCTACGCATCGGACTTCGACGTGGTCGCCAAAGAAGACGCGTCGCCCCTCACCCAGGCCGATCTCGCGTCGCATCGCGCGATCCGCGACGCGCTCAATCGGCTGACGCCGGACATTCCGGTGCTGTCCGAGGAATCGGACCTGCCGGATTTCGTGACGCGGAAAACCTGGAACCGGTACTGGTTGGTCGATCCGCTCGACGGCACCAAGGAGTTCGTCAATCGCAACGGCGAGTTCACCGTGAACATTGCGTTGATCGACGGACACCGCGCAACGCTCGGTGTCGTCGGTGTTCCGGCGCAAGATATCGTATACAGCGGTGACGTTGCAGAACGACGCGCACAGCGACGCGATCAAGACGGTGTCGTCGCGATGCATACGCGACGAATGGACCGCGAACGAGAGCTCGTGGTGGTTGCCAGTCGTAGTCACGGCGGCGAGCGGCTCGAAGCATTCATCGATGGACTCGGTGAACGATTCAATGCAGTGAATCGTACGCCGGTGGGTAGCTCGCTGAAGTTGTGCATTCTTGCCGAAGGTCGTGCGGATCTTTACCCGCGTCTCGGCCCCACCTCGGAATGGGATATTGCGGCGGCACACGCTGTGCTCGAAGCGGCGGGCGGCGCAGTGATGACGTTTGATCACAAGCCTCTGCGCTACAACACGAAGGAATCGTTGTTGAATCCCGAGTTCCTCGCAGTTGCAGACGAGGCGTTCGATTGGTGGAGCGCGCTCCCGCCGATCGCGTCTGCGTGAATCCGTCGGTTGCCTTGCGTGTCTCGGAAACGCTCTGAGACAATCGCGCGCCAATTGACGGAGCGAGCACGATGACGAAGGAGAGCCGACCGCTGCCACGGCCGACGCCGGAGACGCAACACTTCTGGGACGGCACCAAGTTGGGAGAGTTGCGATTGCAGCGCTGTGCGGATTGCGAACACGTCTACTTTCCACCGCGTCCGTTCTGTCCGTCGTGCAGTTCGCGTTCGGTGCGTGTGTTCAAAGCGAGCGGTCGTGGGCGATTGTTGAGCTACGTGATCAATCAGCGACCGCACCCAGCGTGGGACGCTCCCTACGCGATCGCGATCGTCGAACTCGACGAAGGTCCTCGAATGATGAGCAACATTGTCGGCTGCGATCAAACGCCTGAAGCGTTGCAACTCGACATGCCGCTTGCCGTTACGTTCGAGAAAGTCTCCGACGACATTGCGTTGCCGTTGTTCACACCGGTGGGAGGTGCGCGATGAGTTCAGTCGCTATTGTCGGTGCCGCCGAGACCACCGAACTCGGTGTCGTCCCCACGATGAGCCAGATTCAACTGCATGCCGATGCGGCGCTCAACGCGTTGGCCGACGCGGGGCTCACCGCAGCGGATATAGATGGTGTAGCAACAGCGGGCGAGTCGCCGACGGCCATTGCACACTACCTCGGCATCACGCCGGAATGGGTTGATGGCACACAAGTGGGCGGATGCTCGTTCATGATCCACGTGCGTCACGCTGTCGCGGCCATTCAGCAGGGATTGTGCGAAACGGTTTTGATCACGCACGGTGAAAGTGGCCGGTCGCGTATCGGCGCGGGCAACTTCCGCGGCGGCGGCGGCAGCGCAACACTCGCCGGACAGTTCGAGTCGCCATACGGCGTTGTCGGTCCGCCGACGATGTTCACGTTGCCGGTGCTGCGCTACATGAAAGACTTCGGTATGACGCACGAGCAACTCGCGATGGTCGCTGTAGTGCAACGCGAGTGGGCGTCGAAGAATCCGCGAGCGAGCTTTCGAGACCTCATCACTGTCGCGGACGTGCTGAAGTCGCGCATGATCGCATACCCGTTCCACCTGCTCGAATGTTGTCTGGTCACCGACGGCGGCGGCGCGCTGATTCTCGTGTCTGGCGAACGCGCGGCAGACTTTCCGCAGAAGCCCGTATACGTGATCGGCACCGGAGAGAGTGTAGAGACGCCGATGGTCAGCCAGATGGAAGACCTAACCAGCTCGCGCGCATTCCGCGTCGCGGGTCAACGCGCGATGAAGTCGGCCGGCATCAGCCACGACGATGTCCACCACATGATGATTTACGACGCGTTCGCACATCTGCCGATCTATGGACTCGAGGATCTCGGGTTCTGTCAGCGCGGCGAAGCAGCGAGTTTCATCTGGGAAGGCAACACGCGCCCGGGTGGCAAGCTGCCCCTCAATACGAATGGTGGCGGTCTTTCGTACATGCACTCCGGGATGTATGGCATGTACGCATTGCAGGAGAGCGTACGTCAGCTGCGCGGAATCGCGCCGGCGCAAGTTCCTGGTGCGGAGATCTCGTTGTGTCTGGGGGTCGGCGGAATGTTCGGCGCAAGCGGATGCGTCGTAATGAGCAACATAGGTCCGTAAGGGAAGAAGGGACCGCAGAAAAGAGGGGGTTCGGAAGAGCCCTCACCAGCCGCGCCGTACGCCGTGCGTTCGCCCTGCCGAGGAGAATAACACTGTATAAACATACAGCATCGGCTGGTGAGGACGTTTAGAATAGCGGCATGGTTGGGCGATTAAAAGGGCGATTCTCGGACGTTCGATACCGTCTCGGGAAAAGCGTCTCAACATCAACGCGTTAACGGTTTCGGTTCCATTGTCCCTTCACTTTTGGCTGCCGGATCGGGATCGATCCGCTCAAGTCACGGGTTGCGCGCAATGTTACAAACGACGGACAAGAAAGGCGTGTCACACCACTGCTGAGAACCAGGTCACGCGTTACAAGACTGGACGTGCCTCATGAGGGAGATGTCCATGAATGGCCACAACCAGAATGGCCACAACGAGCTCTTTGCCCGCTTCGTTGCGTATTCAAGCCCGTATCTGTTTTGGATGTTCGTCAGCGTGATTTCGGTCGGCATCTTCTGGTTTCGATGATGCGGGTTGAATCCACCCTTCTCGCAACAGCCATTTGATGGCTAGCGCGTAGTCGTCGAAGACTTCCGTTTCCTGCAGGTTGCAGACGAACCGGAACACACCGGCACAAAAGTCGTCGTCCATCGAACCGTCGAGCACTACGGCGATCCGGCCGGCCACACGAGGTCGGTATTTTGCCGTCACGTAGTTGAGGAACGGCCGTATCGCGCCGGGTGTGATCTTCAAATTCACGTTGCGCACATCGGCGAGCTGCGGCAACTGCGGATTGAATTCGGGGTCGCTCAGTAGCGACTGACAGAGCTCGTACACATCCACCAGATCGACGTCGCCTTCGAGTTGAATGGCGACGAACTCGTCTTCGTGGTTGATGTGGTATTGGGCGGGCACGAGACGTCCGTGTGCTTCAAGTCTCTTGCGATGGTAGATGACCCAACCCGAAGGTAATGTGCGCCAATTATCAAGCACACAGTTTCCGGGTACCGGACGAGCTTCTCATGCCGCAATCGTCGATCGATGTTGCAGAACTGCTAGCGCGGCTTGAGGAAATTGCGCCGACCATCGTTGCTCATCGAGACGAGGCTGAACGGACCGGCGATCTGTCGTCGCCGGTCGTCGAAGCGCTGAAGCGCGCCGAGTTTGTGAATCTGTTCTTGCCGCGGTCGCTGGGCGGGCTGGAGCTCGATCCGGTGTCGGCTGCACATGTGGTGCAGGCGGTCGCGCGGCTCGACAGCTCTGCGGGATGGTTTCTCATGGTAGCCAACGCGGCTCGGCTGTCGGCAGCAACCTGGCCAAAGGCACTCGTTGAGGAACTGTGGGGCGACAACCCTCACACGATCGTCGCTGCGAGCTCTAACAAACCGATGAAGGCGCGACGAATTGACGGTGGTTTTCATGTCGAAGGACAAACCTCGTTTGCTAGCGGCTGTCGGTTCGCCAGCTGGTTTCTGACGCCGGCTATCTGCTCCGACTCGGGAGACGACGAATGGATAGCGGTAGTTGTACCGATTGCGGAGTGTGAGATCGTCCCCAACTGGTCCGCGCTGGGGATGCGTGGGACCGGCAGCCACGATATTCGCTTCTCGACGTTCGTGCCGACGAGGCACTGTATTGTCAGTGTGGGTATGGATGCTCCGCGCAACGAATACTACGGCGGCCCGCTTTACCGCTGTTCGCATCGAATCGTGTTCGCCACCTACGTGCCTGTCGCGTTTGCGGTAGCGGAGTTGGCGCTCGAAGCGCTGACGGACCTTGCGCATCAAAAGACGCCCTACGCCGGAGACTCGAAGTTGAAGATGCGTTCGCTTGCGCAGATCAAGTTCGGGCGTGCGCTCGGAATCTATCGAGCGGCACACGGCTATTTTCACGATGCACTGAACGATGCCTGGCAATGCGCGCTACGCAATGAGACTCCGGATAGGAACGCGCGCGCGGCGCTGTATCTCGCGGGAACGCACGCGGTGCAGGCGTGTGCAGAGGTGGTGCGACTCGTTGCGGATGCGGCCGGGTCGAGCGTGATCTACGCGGCAGGTCCCCTCGAACGTTTGGTCAGAGACATGGAAGTGTTACGCCACCATGGCTTCACGAATGAACAGCGTTTCGGCAGCGTCGCGCAGGTGATGTGGGACGCGCCGCTCGACTACCCAATTCTCCTCAGGTAGTGCTAGCGCGCCGAGATCAGTAAGTGACCGCGATGGCGTGTCGCGTCTGCGCTAGTTCCGCTTTGCGCGCACTCACTTCCGACTCGAGCCAGTTGATCTCGGAATTCAACTGCGTCTGCTCGCCCATCAATGCGCGCGATGCCTCCAGCCAAAGCGCGCGAGACGCGGCATCGACGTCGGATTGCTCCAGGTTGTTCATTACCGAGTCGAGCGCCGACCACACTCGTTCCAGTTCGTCGGACTTCGCTTCGATCGAACGCTCCATCGCGTCGACTTCGAGCTGTGTCATGTAGACGGCATACCCTGACTGATATCCGTCTAGGTACTCCGCCGTTACAGTGTCCGGGCAGGTGTTCGACATGGTCGCACCCTGACAGCCTTGTTGGTAACCCTGTTCCTCGGTGCAGAAACGTCGAATGCCTTCATTCCAACCCGATTCGTAGGCGACCCCGGCATCACCTCGCAAGTTGGCGCACAAACGTTGACCGAGCGTGCCGTCGTGATATCCGAGCATTTCCGGATCACCGACGCACGCGGTCGGGAGATGAGCAGCGCAGCCGTTGAGTAGAAGGTACGAGAGGAGAATGAAGCGGCCGAATCGTGAGTGAGTCGCCATCGCGGCGCCCGCAGCGTGATTTCAACGCAACGAACATAGATGGGTGCAGCGCTGCCAAACGTGCGTGGTTCACAAATGCCCCGTCGCTACGCTCGCACCGCGAGCAGATTCAGGCCTTTTTCGACGGATTCATCGATTCCGCGCGCCGGACAGCTCCCTCACGGCTCAGCCGAGGCTCGCGAGCCACTCGTCATCCGAGCCCTCCGGTATGCCCTCGAACAGAATGGTCGAGAGATAGCGCTCGCCGGTATCGGGAAGCATCACCAGCATGACGCTGCCCTTCGGCGCGCCTTTGGCGACGTCGAGCGCTCCTGCAAGCGTTGCGCCCGCGGAAATTCCGACGAAGATCCCTTCCTTCTGCGCAAGGTGCAGCGCCGTGTCACGTGCAACCAGATCCTCGACCGAAACGAATTCGTCGGCCACGTTCCTGTTCAGAACGGCGGGAATGAAGTCGGGCGTCCATCCTTGGATTTTGTGCGGCTTCCACTCCTTGCCGCTGAGCATGGCGGCGCCGGCAGGCTCCACGACCACTACCTTCACATTCGGCCGCGCCACTTTGAGCACTTCACCGACGCCCGTGAGCGTGCCGCCGGTGCCCCAACCGGTGACCCAGTAGTCGAGGCGCTTGCCAGCGAAATCACGCAGGATTTCGGGGGCAGTGGTGTTGCGGTGATACGCCGGGTTTGCGGGATTCTCGAATTGTCGCGCAAGGAACCAGCCGTGCTTCTTCGCGAGTTCTTCTGCGCGCCGCACCATGCCGGTGCCGCGTTCCGCAGCCGGGGTCAGAATCACCTTCGCGCCGAGCGCGCGCATCAGGCGACGACGTTCGACCGAAAATGTCTCGACCATCGTGGCCACGAACGGGTGTCCGTACACCGCGCACACCATCGCGAGTGCGATGCCGGTATTCCCCGAAGTCGCTTCAACGACGGTTTGGCCCGGCTTCAACGCGCCCGAGTCGCGCGCATCTTTGATGATCGCGTAGGCCAAGCGATCTTTTACCGATGCCATCGGGTTGAACGACTCGATCTTGACGTAGATCGATACGTGATCGGGACCGGTGCGGTGTAACCGCACGATGGGGGTGTTGCCGATGGTGTCGAGAATGCTGTCGTAGATCATGTTGCCCTCGCTCTTCGAAATACTGTGTGCACTATTGGTCCCACGTTGTGGCTTCGTCGAGAGCGCTCCGCAGTTGCGTCGCCCATGCTCGCGCAAGTTGCTGCACTTCCGACCAGTTCGTCACCGAAGTCGAACGTTGTGCGACACCGATATTCTGCGCCGCTTTCCGATCGATTATGCGCACCAGCACGGCGTTGCTCTCCGAGTCGCGTATCTCGATCACCAGCGTCGCCTCTCCGACCGAAGAAAGATAGATGTTGCTTCGACCCACCGAATCGGGCGGTACGTTGGATACTACATCCATCAACCCGCCCCAGATCATCAGCGTGTCTGGACCGGGTTGATCGACGATCTCGAATTTCTGCGTCTGCGCCAGCTCTGCCTTGAACGCCTCGCTAACGACTGAACGAAGGCGCTGTTTCTGTTCGTCGGTAAGTGGGAATTGCGAGGTTGTCGACGCGGCGGCGCGTGACACCGGTTTCACAGGCCGGTATTCGATGCCTGCGCCTATGAGCATGATCTTGTTGTAGCCGGCCAGCGAGAAGCCGGGGCGCATCCACGCGGCCTTTGCCCTGCTGTTCTTGACCTTCGCCAGTCCGTCGTAAGTCAGATTCGATTCGAGTTCCGGCGCGCCGCCGGAGGTGTTTGTGCACCCGCCCACGACAACGCACGCGAACATGGCGGCTGCAAACATGACGCTCCGCATTTACGCGATCTCCCTCGCCCCCACCGTTGACGCGGGATTCTAGCGCGCCGTCGGTCGTTTGGTTGAGGTTTGGCGTTTGTCTATGATGCTGGCGACTCCGACCGGGAACGCTCAATGCAGACGACGATGGTGCACCTCATTCGCATATTGATCGTGTGTTCGCTGCTGTGGAGCGCCATCTCGCAAGCCGAAGAAGTGGAGGCGCCAGAGCAAGCAGACGCAACAGCAGCGGCAACTGCCGCGCCCGCTGGCATCAGCGAGGCCCAACGCAAACACTATTTGCTGGCAAACATTCCGCTAGGCAAGGACGAGGGCGACGGATTTTGGCCGCTGTTTCGCGACTATCGTCGTGACATCCTGAAGCTGCAGGACCAGCGCGCAAAAGTCATCGCCGAGTATGCAGAGACGTTTCGCACTATGACGGGCGATCGGGCGAAGTCGATGGTCGAGAGTTTTCTCGCCGCCGATGAAGGCATCGTCAAGGTGAAGCGCGACTACCTGAAGAAGTTCCGCAAGTTCCTGCCTGAAACCAAAGTCGCGCGCGTGTTTCTGCTCGACGAGCGGGCCAACAGCGCCGAAGCGGTGATGTTGCTGTCGAAGATCCCGGTCGCAGGCGAACAGCCGCCGCAATAGCAACTGCAGCTAGTCGCCGATGGTCGAAGTACCCAGGATGTTGCCGATCCGCAGGAAGTAGGCGCGGTGTCCGCCTTGTGCAAAGCCATACCCCACGTACAGCGGCCCGACTGGTGAGTTGAAGCCCATATAGGCACTCGCGTTGACGAGACCTTCGTCGAGAATGTCGTCGGCTTGCTCCACGGTGTTGCCGTATTCCAGTGTCATGCCCACATACGGCGGCAACCAGCCGGTGGCGAACAGCTTGTAGCGGTAGCCAAGCAAAGCCATGCCGAAGTTCTGTCCGCTCAATTCGTTCGGTTCGAATCCCGATAGCCGAAAGATACCGCCGGCGAGGTAGATGTTCTGAATCGGCGCATCACCTTCACGCGTGAGGCCGAGTCGTCCGCCCAGCAGGAACGTGTGCAATCCCCACGTCTTCGCCGTAAACAGCGAGCCGCGAAACTGCTCGAATTCGCTGTCGGCTCCGAGCGCGGTACGCGACCAGAGATACTCGAAATCCGCGTACGTGCCGCGCGACGGGAAGTACCTGTTGTCGATGCGGTCCCACGAACCATCTAGGAACCACTCGCCGCCATCGAAGGCGCCTTTCGGTACCGTAGGGTCGCCAACGCGAACTTGTGTGGAACCGGCGTAGCGTCGGATGCCGGCGAACAACGCGGCGTGACGCCAGAACTCGCGCCCCATCTGGAACGAGCCACCCCATCTCTCCACGTCGATCTGTCCGAGCTTGTCTCCTTGCGGATTGAACTCGGTCAGGTTCTGGCGTTCGGCAAACAGCTTCGGAACCACGATCCATTTCAGCTCGTCACCGAGAGGCTTATACAGCTCGGTGAGAATGCCCTGGTTCTGGCCGAGCTGGACCATCGCTCGAAACTCGCTGCCTCGATCGTCGATGTTGGTTTTCAGAAATGCGAGACGAACGTCGATTGCGGAAGAATCGCTTACACCGGTGAAGTCGACGCCGGTCTCAACGAACGATGTGCCACGTTCGTCCTGCTTCACCGTAACGAGCAGGCCGTACTGTCCATTCTCTTTAACCACTTCATATGTAGCGCGATCGAGGAAACCGAGCGCGTAGATCTGTTGAATGTCAGTTTCGAGACGCGCTTCGTCCAACGGTTTCCCAAGGTTCACGTGCAGGCGTGCGTAGATCACCGCGTCGGAGAACCTCGAACGATTATTCAAACGCACGAACTGGATGTTCGGCGGTCCGGTGACGCAGCCCGCCATCTGCGCCCGATACGCGGCGTATTCCTGTTCGGAAACCCCCAACGGCGCCAATCTGTCGCGCAGCGCGTCCGCGGCTTCGTAACCGAGGGGAATCGACACATCTGCCTTGCCGAAATCGACGGAGCTTATTTCGTTGCCGAGGTTCGGCACGATCAGCACATCCCGCGGTGTCAGCAGCGCCTCCTGCCGCTCTGTGTTGTTGACGACCATGATTCCGCTCAGCTGGCTGGTGATAGACACGAAGTCGGTCAGCTCTTCGCGTGTATACAGCGGCGTTCCCACATCGACGGCGATCAGAATGTCGGCACCCATGCCCTGCACCACGTTCACAGGCAGGTTGTTGACGATGCCACCGTCCACCAATAGGTGACCCTGAAAGTCGATCGGTGAGAACAAGCCCGGTATCGACATGCTCGCGCGCATCGCTGTGGCGAGGTCTCCTTGTGAAATCACCACCGGCCTGCCGGTGACGATGTCGGCAGCAATTGCGCGGAACGGAATCGGCATTTCATCGAAGTTCTTCGACTGAACACGATCGCTGGTGGCCGTCTGCAGAAAGAACTGGATTTTCTGGCCGCTGATTGCGCCGCGCGGCAACAAAGACGACTTCGGTCCAACGCCGAATTTCGGCCCGAACAGTGCGAGATCGTCGTCGCGCTTGCGCCGATACGGGCGCTCGGCACGGATCGTGTTGTCCGCGAAGATGTCCGACCAGTTCAGTTCCCGTATCGCATCTTCGAGCTGCTCCGACGTCATGCCGGTTGCATACAGACCTCCCACGATCGAACCCATGCTGGTTCCGGCCACGTAGTCGACGGGGATCCGCAGCTCTTCGAGTACTCGAATCACACCCACATGTGCAATGCCGCGCGCGCCGCCTCCGCCGAGCACGAGTCCAATGCGCGGCCGGTCGGTCGGCGGCTGTTTGCACAGGTCGTCGGCGTGTGCGGCAATCGGCTGAGCAATTGCGATGAAAATAGCTGCGAATGCGGCGAGAGTTCGCCGCGAAAGTGCGGGGCAAAGAAACATGCCGACGTCTCCGGACGTGGTTTTGCGCAGGTAATTCGCGGGATTCAAGCAAGCGACCGGGAGCCTAACCGTTGCGTTCCGGTCGTTCAACGAGGGCATGCTGTTACCATGCTGATCCTCGTCGGACAAACGGTGCGGCTGAATCGAAATGGTTGGACACACAGACGAAACAGCCGCGTCGAGCTGGTACGAGGAGAAGCAATCCGCGTGGCTGTATCGCGTGCTCGCCGAAGTCGAATCGCAGCCCACCTTGTCGCAATTGTTCGCAACGCTGGCCGGCGAAGCCGATGGGCAGGCGGCGTTATGGGCAGCGAAGGTGTCGCAGCGCGGCGCAGCGTTGCCGGAGTTCTCACCTACCGCACGAGCACGAATCGTTGCATGGCTTGCTCGGCGCTTCGGAGTGAAACCGATTCGTCAGGTGCTGGCCGGCATGAAGGTGCGGGGCATGTCGGCTTACGCAGGTGCGCATCCGGGTGGGCACTCGATGCCGGCTACGGTCGAGGAGGTCGGTCAATCGCACCGCGGTGTCGGCGGGGGCAACTTGCGCGCGGCGGTGTTTGGTGCGAACGACGGACTGATCTCGAATGCAAGTCTGATCATGGGTGTCGCCGGTGCGACATCAGACAGTAGCCTGATTCTGCTCACCGGTGTGGCGGGGCTGCTCGCGGGCGCGCTGTCGATGGCGGCCGGCGAGTTCGTGTCGGTGCGCTCGCAGCGCGAACTGTATGAGCACCAGATGTCGCTCGAGCGAGACGAACTCGACGAGTATCCCGAGGAAGAAGCCGAAGAACTCGCGCTGATCTACGCGGCGCGCGGCATGAATCTCGACGAGGCGCGCGCAGTGGCGCACAAGATGCTCGCAGATCCAAAACACGCACTCGACGTGCTCGCGCGCGAAGAGCTCGGTCTCAATCCCGACGACCTCGGCTCGGCTTGGGGAGCGGCGGGGTTCTCGTTCGCGTGTTTCGGCGTGGGCGCGTTGGTACCGCTGCTGCCGTTCCTGATAGGTGTCGGTGGTCTGGTTGCGGCCGGCGTTCTCACCGGTACTGCATTGTTCGGTCTCGGCGCTGCCATCAGCCTGTTCACCGGGCGTCGAGCGTTACGCGGCGGCGTTCGCATGCTGGGTATCGGCGCTGCAGCGTCGGCGCTGACCTACGGTTTGGGTTCGGCTCTTGGGGCCGGCATCGGCTAGTCGAAACTTCGACCCGCCCCCGACCTGCGTCGTTGGCGGATCGATTCTCTTCCCAGGAGTGCGCTCAGGTACCCGTGAATCGAGCGGGACGGCGTTCGAGGAACGACGCTACACCTTCTTTGTGGTCGTTGGATTTGAAGCACTCGGCCAGCGCTTTCGTGTGGCGCTGCATGTGTTCGGACACTTCTGCGCCGAGCCCTTCGTACACCATCGCCTTGATCCTGCTCTGGGAGAACGGTGATCCCTCGGCGATCTTGCGCGCCAGCGCCAAAGCGACGCCGGCCAGGTCTTCGCTCGACACCACCTGGTCCACATAGCCGATCTGCAGCGCTTCTTCTGCGGTCAGAAAGTCGCCGGTGTAGAGCAGTTTCAATGCGCGTTGCGTACCGATCAGCCTCGGCAACAGCCAGCTGCCGGCGCCAGTATCGGGTACCAGGCCACGATGCACGAAGTTCCATGCGAAGCGCGCTTTCGGCGACGCGATGCGAATGTCGCATTGCGAACTGAATTCGGCGCCCATCCCCACCGCCGGACCGTCGATGGCGCCGACCACCGGTTTCGGACACTCGACGATGGGCCACCAGCGGCCGCGGTCTTCCGAGCCGCCGCGTAAACCGCGCTGTGCGCCCGGCACCGTTGCAAGATCCGCCAGGTCGGTGCCGGCGCAGAATGCGCCCGGTGCCCCGGTGATGATCAGCGCCCGAGTGGATTTGTCAGCGCCGGCCTCGGCCACCCGTTCCAGAAATTCCCCGAGCATCGCGTATGTCATCGCGTTGCGTTTGTCGGGTCGGTTGATCGTGACGATGCCGACGGCACCGTCCGTTTCGTATCGAATCAGATCGGTCATCACAGTTCCCCAGGCATTCAGTACAGGCTTGCTACCGTAACCGAGTTGACCGGCGCGGCGGTAGTCGCGTAACTGCTAAAGGAAGCGCGAAACCTTGTCGCGATAGCCGCGGCTCACCTTCAGCCGCGCGCCCTGCGACAGCGTGACGAAGAACTCGCCGTTGTCGTGCGCGGTAAGGCTCACAACGCGTTGCGCGTTGATCAACGTGGAGCGATGCACGCGCAGGAACAATGCCGGATCCAGCAGCGCCTCCAGCTGTTTCATCGTCACGCGCATTACGTGCGTCTTGTTCTTCACATGAACACACATGTAGTCGCCCGCGGCATCGATCCACTCGATGTCGCTTGTCGGCACCAGCGTGATGTCGTCGCCATCACGAATCGTGAGTCGCTGTGGGTAGAGGTCTTTGCGCTGCCCGGCCAGCGACTCGATCGTGGATTCCGTATGACCCGTGAGCGACACGATCAGGTTCATCAATCGGCCTTTCTGGTCGACGGCGCGCAAGGCCTCGGCCATCGATCGAGCACTTCTAACGGCTTCCTCGAGGCGCGGTTGTTCCACCGGTTTCAGCAGGTAGTCCACGGCATGTACCTCGAACGCGTTCACCGCATATTGATCGAACGCGGTAACGAAAACGATCAACGGCATCGAATCGCTCTGCAGTTCTCGAACCACGTCGAAGCCACTCAATCCCGGCATTTGAATGTCGAGAAAGACCAGATCCGGCGCGTCGCTCGCGATGGCTGCGAGCGCCTCGCGACCGTTGTTGCACTCGCCGATGATGTCGATGCCGGCGATGTCGTTGAGGCGAAGCCGCAGTCCGCGCCGCGCCAGCGCTTCATCGTCGACGATCAGCGCGCGCATCGGCGCGCTCACGACGTTTCGAAGGGGATCCGCACGCATACCTGAAGCCCTCGTGGGACGACGTTCGTCATCGTGAAGGAATGTTCGCGAGGATAGATCTCGTGTAACCGCTGGCGCGTGTTGGCGAGTCCGACACCGCGCGTCGTTTGCGCAGCCGAGTGCGAGCCGTTGGCGACCGGTTCGGTGAAGCCCGGACCGTCGTCCGTGATTTCGATCTGCAGCTGCGCGCCGCGCACTATCGCCTCGATGCGGATCGTACCGCCGCTCTCACGCGGTGCGATCGCGTATTTGATGGCGTTTTCGACGATGGGTTGCAGCAGCAGGCTCGGAATCAGCGCGCGTCGCGCCAGTTGTTCGACGCTGTTTTCGACCTTCAGCCGTTCGTCGAAGCGCACCTGCTCGATATCCAGATACAACTGCAGCGCGGCAAGTTCCTGATCGAGTGAGACGCGCTGCATCGGATCGTTGTCGAGCGAGTAGCGAAGGAAACGCGACAGGCGCGTCACCATCTGATTGGCGTTGTCGGTATTACGTTCGAGAATCAGTGTCGAAACAGCGTTGAGCGTGTTGAACAGGAAGTGCGGATTCAACTGATAGCGGAGCATCTTCAGCTGCGCTTCGTGCGCCATTGCAGTAACGCGCAGCACCTTTTCGGTCTCCCGCTGCAGCATCTGGTAGTACTTGATCCCGAAGTAGAAACCGCTCCAGAGCAGCATCACGTAAAACGATGTCTGAATCCCTTCGAAGTAGCCGAGCCAGCCCATCGGTTCGTACTCGTCGAAGATGTATGCGACTGCGAGGTTCTTGGTTGCCTGCCACAGACCTCCGATCACATAGGAGAGAATCGCCGCGGTGACGATGCGCAGCGTCAGCGAGCGTGTCCATAGCGCGCGATAGGCGTAGCGCAGCACGCTCGAAAGCAACATCCCTACGAGAGCGGCGAACGTGTACAGCGCGATCACGTGCGGCCGGTCCGGGTTGTCCATCCAGTACACCCAGCCGATCGCGCTCGCGAACGCCCAGCTCGTCCAGCCGACCCATTGCACCAGCCAGAACTGCAGCTCGCGGTTCGACAGCGCGCGTGCGAGCAGGCCCGGTCGCTCGAGAGGAAGCGTCTCGTTCATCGGCCGATTCTAGTGAGAGGTGGGTGTGGCGCCTCAGTCACCGGCGCAATTGGTCGCAGCAGGGACTCGGTTCGTCGCGGCGTAGATCAGCCCCGGGCCGGAATCACGGTTGCGGTCAACCGGGCAACGCATACGAGACGGTCGTCGTCGGTCCGAATCTCGATACCCCACACGTGCGACGTCCGACCGAGATGGATCGGTCGCGCCACACCGGTAACCCGTCCGTCGCGGACGCCGCGCAGGTGGTTCGCGTTCACCTCCAGTCCCACGCACAGCCACTTCGTCTGATCGACGCAGCACATCGACGCGGCGCTGCCGAGCGTCTCCGCCAGCAGTACGGACGCGCCACCATGCAATAGTCCCCAGGGTTGCTTCGTACGCTGATCCACCGGCATCGTGCCGCTGAGTGAGTCTTCACCTACGGCGGTAATTTCGATGCCCAGTGCCGACACCGCGGTGCCCTCGTGAATGTGGTTGAGCTGGGCCAGATCGGGGGGCACGAACCAGATGCTCATCGAGGACCTCGGGGGGTTGCGCGCGTTGCCGGTTGCGCCAACGCATCGCGATTGAAGCCGGCCAGCTTCTTGTAGCGCTCGGCGATTTCGCCGAGTTCGGCATCGCTGAAATGATCGTGGATGTCGACAAAACCGTTCGGGCAACGGTCTTCGACCATCTGCAGCACGCGCTCCGGGCCGGTCTCTCGGTTGTCGAGCGTCAGCTTCGCGGTCGGTTCGAGGCGTTGCTTCTCGTATGCGAGCAGTGCGGCCTCGATGGTCGGCTCAGCCGTCAACGCGTCGGCCAGCGCGATGCCGTCGAGAATGCCCTGCGACGCGCCGTTCGATCCGTTCGGGCGCATCGCGTGTGCGGCGTCGCCGAGCAACGTGACGCGGCCGAACGTCCAGCGCGGTATTGGATTGCGGTCGACCATCGGGAATTCGAATACCTGCTCAGTGGCCCTGAACAGCGCGGGCACGTCGAGCCAATCGAAACGCCAGTCTTCGAACGCGGGTGCAAAATCGTTCAGGTCGCCGCGGCGGTTCCAGTCGGCGCGATTTGGCGGCAGCGAACCCGGTAGTCGTCGCTCGGCTACCCAGTTCATTTGCGAACGGCCCGCGCGACGCGCCGATTCGGAGATTGGATAGATCACGGCCTTCAGATCGTTGTGGCCGATCATTACGCACGAACGTCCATCGAGTACCGGCTCCCAGTCCGCAACGCCGCGCCACAGCATCTGTCCCGAATACACCGGGTTGCCTTCGTCCGGATAGAACGAAGCGCGCACCGCCGACGCCAGACCGTCCGCACCGATCAGCATCGAGCCGCGTTGGCTCGGCTGCGAAGTGCCATTTCTACGATTGGTGAAGTGAGCCGTCACTCCGCCGACATCCCGTTCGAATGCTGAGAGTGTGTGACCCTCCACCACCGCATCGGCACCGAGGCGCGCACGCACTGCATCGAGCAACACGCGTTGCAGTTCGCCGCGATGAATCGAGTATTGCGGCCACGCGAGCCCGGCGTCGTAACCCCGCGGTTCGCTCCAGATCGGCTTGCCGTGCTTCGAGTGGAAGCGCAACGAGCTGGTCAGAATCGCGGTTGCTTCGAGCGGGTCCTTCAAACCCAGCGCCCACAACACCTTGACCGAATGCGGCAGCAGGTTGATGCCGACACCCAGTGGACGGATCTCTTCCACCGCTTCGAACACCCGCGCGCGAATACCTGCGGCATGCAATGCGAGCGCGCACGCCAGGCCGGAAATTCCGGCGCCGATGATCAGCGCATCGTTGCGGGCCTCGGTCATGCTTCGAAACGTTTGCCAACGCAGCAGGGGAGGTTAGTGTAAGGAACGCGTCGCGCAGAGCAACGCACGAGTCCGAATCAGAGAACGATAGGGGAAACGCAGTGGCCAACGAGGGCTATCACGAGCCGATCAACGAGATTTCCGACGCAACCCGCGACATGCATCGCGCCATCACGTCGCTGATGGAAGAGTTAGAGGCGGTCGACTGGTACAACCAGCGCGCCGACGCGTGCACCGATCCCGAACTGAAGGCAATCCTCGAGCACAATCGAGACGAGGAGAAGGAGCATGCCGCCATGGTGCTCGAGTGGATCCGCCGCCGCGATCCGACGCTCGATCACGAACGGAAGGATTACCTGTTCACCACCAAACAGATCGCCCACCCCAAAGAATGACGGAGCAGATACCACGATGACCACGCAGCGCGCATACGTTCCGGCGGCAGGACATGATCGTTGGCTCGCGCTCTACGACCCGTTGACGCGTTTGCTCGGCGCGCACGCGGCGTTGCGCGAGTTGCTGACGCAGGCGAAGTTGAGCGCCGGCGAGCGCGTGCTGGACATCGGCTGCGGCACCGGAACGCTCGCGATGATGTTGAAGATGCAGCATCCGCACACCGAAGTGATCGGCCTCGATCCGGATCCCAAAGCGCTCGAGCGAGCGAAGCGCAAGGCGGCGCAAGTGGGTGCGGCGGTCGAGTTTGTCCCCGGCTTCGCGGATTCCATTCCGTACCCGGATGCTTCCTTCGATCGGGTACTTTCGTCGTTCATGCTCCATCACCTCACACTCGACGGAAAGCGCGCCGCTCTCGCCGATGTTGTGCGGGTGCTGAAGCCCGGCGGTGCGTTGCACGTCCTCGATTTTGTTTCGTCGCACGATCGGCCGCGCGGCGTGTTCGCGCGAATGCTGCACGCCGATGATCATCTGACCGATAGCGGTAACGAACGCACCGTTGCGTTGCTCGAGCGCGCCGGGTTCGTCGCCGCCGCCGAGACCGGCAGGCGCAGGACACTGTTCGGGCCGGTGAGCTTCTACCGGGCGGTGCGCGCCGATACCAGCAAGCCTTGACGCATGCACAAGAGCAGACTCGCCGGATTCATCATCGATTGCGGCACCGACGATCTGTCGGGTGCCGCTTCGTTCTGGGCTTCTGCGCTCGGCATGCGCACTGAGGTGTTGGGTCCGGGCGAAGAAGCGTACGTCGGCCTGAACGGCGGGTCGCACGGGTTGCATATAGAGGTGCAGTCGGTTTCCCATCCGAGCCGCGTGCATCTCGACATCGAGGCCGACGATGTCGAGGCGGAAGTGCGGCGTCTCGAAGCGCTCGGCGCCCGTCGCATCGGCAGCATCAAATCGTGGTGCGTGATGGAGGCGCCCACCGGACATCGCTTCTGCGTGGTGCCAAGCGAGGGCGACGACTTCGATTCCAGCGCGAACGCCTGGCCATGAGTGGTTTGCCGAAGGGTCGGTAGCACAGTCGCGATGACGCACGAGCTCGTTCAACTCATCGCCGAATACGGCGTGCTGCTCGTCTTCCTCAATGTACTCATCGAACAGATCGGCCTGCCGGTGCCTGCCATTCCTACGCTCGTCGTCGCGGGTGCACTATCCGTCACAGGCAAACTTGCGATTGTCGAACTGTTCGCGGTCGCGCTGGTCGCGTGCGTGATTGCGGATTCGCTGTGGTACATCGCGGGTCGCGTCTACGGTAGTCGTGTGATGAAAGCCCTGTGCCGCGTATCGCTGACGCCGGACTCGTGCGTGAGCGAAACGCAGTCGCGCTTCGAGCGCTGGGGTGTGAACGCCCTGCTCATCGCCAAGTTCGTGCCGGGTCTTGCCACCATTGCGCCGCCGTTGGCGGGCGCCACGCGCATCGGTTGGCCGAAGTTTCTGATGTTCAACACGGCGGGCGGTGCGCTGTGGGTGGCGGTCGGTCTCGGTATGGGAGTTCTGTTCAATACCCAGGTCGAACTCGCGATGGCCTGGTTCGAAAGCACCGGCTCTTATGCGTTAGGTCTGGTGGTTGTGCTCCTCGGCGCGTACGTCGCCTATAAATGGTGGGAGCGACGTGCGTTCTATGCCGCACTTCGAATGGCCCGCATTGGGGTCGATGAGTTGTATCGGCTGATCGACGAGGGTGCCGAGCCGGTGGTGGTAGACGTGCGCACCACCACGGCAAGAACGGTGGAACCGCGGCAGATTCCCGGTTCGTTGCACGTGCCGCTCGAAGCCTTCGATCTGCATGTCGGCAATCTGCCGCGCGACCGCGACATAGTCCTTTATTGCACTTGTCCGAATGAAGCATCCGCCGCGCAGGTGGCGAAGCTGCTGATGGATCGCGGCTATCGCAGGGTGCGTCCGCTGCAAGGCGGACTCGATGCGTGGGTCGCCGCCGGCTATCGCATCGAATCGCTAAAGGCGCTGGCCTAACACGCGATTTAAGGGGCAATTCGACCATCGCTGGGCCTGGTGCGTGCCCCGGCGGCGGTTGGCTTATCATCGTGTAGCTGGTAAGTTGCGCGGGCTGTAAGAATTACAATGTCCTCTTGGGGATTCTCCCGATGTCTCGCTTAGCCGCAGTTCTGCTGTTGTTCCTCGGCGCCTCCGCGTTTGCAGCGGAATACGACTACCCGTACACCGACCCTTACCTCGCCACCGTCATGGGTACGCCCGACTCGGTGATGGCGAAGGTTCCCGAGACCATCCCGCTCAAAACCCGCAAGCTGCCGCGCTTTGAAGGTCGCCAGATCCCCGACGCGCTCTGGTACGGTGCACAACTCGACTATTCCTATGCCGCGCAGAAGGGTCCTGCGCCGCTGATCTTCGTGATCGCCGGTACCGGAGCGGCGCACAACAGCGACAAGAACCAGTACCTGATGCGTGCCTTCTATCAAGCGGGCTTCCACGTCGTCGGCATCACGTCGCCTACTTATCCGACGTTCGTCATCGCAGCGTCCACGAGCATGGTGCCGGGCGAACAGCGCGACGACGCGCGCGACATCTATAACGTGATGCAGAAGATCTGGGCGGAAATAGGTCCGAAGATGGAGGTCACGTCGTTCAACCTGACCGGTTACAGCCTCGGCGGCACCAACGCGGCGTTCGTTTCTTTGCTCGATGAAGAGAAGAAGGTCTTCAACTTCAGGAAGGTGCTGCTCATCAATCCGTCGGTGCAGATCTACAACTCGATCTCGAAACTCGACCGGTATCTGGAGAACATCCCGGGCGGGGTCGACAACTTCAACCGCATGTTCAACAGCATCGTCAATCAGATCGGCACCGCGTATAAAAAGTCGACGACGGTGTCGTTTTCGCCTGACCTGGTTTTCGAAGCGTTCAAGGACAACCCGCCGAGCAACGAGGAGTTGGCGGCGCTGATTGGCGTTTCGTTCCGGCTGTCATCGTCCGCGTTGGTGTTCACGTCGGACGTGATGACGAACTACGGTTTCATCAAGCCGGCGAACCTGATCCTGACGCGCAACACCAATATGGACGACTACGCACAGGTGAGCCTGCGCGTGGGATTCACCGACTACTTCCACGAATACGCGTGGCCGTACTACATGAAGAATACGACGGCAAAGACACGCGCTGAATTCGCGAAAATGCAGGGCCTGGAGTCGATTCAGGACTACCTCATCAGCGCGCGCAAAATCGGCGTGGTCGACAATCGCGACGACATCATTCTGGTGCCGGGAGAAATCGACTTCCTGACCAACACGTTCGATACGCGTGCCAAGATCTACCCGCATGGCGGCCACCTGGGCAACCTGAAGCAACGCGACACCACCGCCTACATCGTGGACTACTTCAAACAATGAAACGCCAACTACCACTCGTAGGTTTGCTGGTGCTCGTCGTGATGACGAGCGCGGGTTGCAGCACCGCGCCGTCTAAGCAATCCGGCCAGCCGCCGGATCAGCCTTACTACGAACGCGATCGCATGATGATCGACGACGTCGACGCGCCGCTCGAGATCAACGACCCGTGGGAAGGTTTCAACCGGACGATGTTCCGGTTCAACTCGTACGCCGACCGGTGGGTATTGAATCCCGCGGTCAGCGTGTACCGATTCGTGTTTCCCGGTTTCGTCCGCACAGGCATCAGCAACTTCTTCACCAACCTCGACAACATCCAGACCGTCGTCAACGAGATCTTCCAGTTGCATCCCGGCAGCGCCGTGCAGACCACCGGACGCTTCCTCGTGAACACCACGATTGGTGTCGCAGGCTTGTGGGATCCCGCGACGCCGATCGGACTTCCGCAGCACTACGAAGACTTCGGTCAGACGCTCGGCCGTTGGGGTGTCGGCACCGGGCCTTACCTCGTACTGCCGCTGTTCGGGCCGTCGTTCGCGCGGGACGCGACCGGTAAGGTCGTCGATGCGCAGATCTTCAACCTCATCGATCCGTTGCAACTCGACGATGTCAACGAGCGCTACACCTACCTCTATTGGACAATGCTCGTGCTCAACACGCGCAGCACGACGTCGTTCCAGTATTACCAGACGGGCTCGCCGTTCGAGTACGAGTTGGTCAGGTTGTTGTGGCACACGAAGCGCCAGCTAGATGTCGAGAAGTACTAAAATGCACACTGCAAAAATCCCTCGTGTTCTCGGCGCGTTCGTCGCGTCATACCTGATTGCGCTCGCAGCGTTTGCGGCAGAGCCGAATGCCGTACCGATCAGAATCGGCGTAACGACATCCCTCACCGGACCGATTGCGAACTTCGGTGTCGAACAGCAACGCGGCATGAAGATGTGGGCCGCTGACGTCAACGATCGCGGCGCGCTACTCGGGCGGCCCGTCGAACTCGTGCTGTATGACGATGCCTCGAGTGCCGCCAACGTGACGCAGCTTTACGAAAAGCTGATCACCCAGGACAAGGTCGATTTCCTGATCAGCCCGTACACGTCGAATCTGACGCTGGCAGCTGCCTCTGTGGCCGAGAAATACGGCGTGCCGATGGTCAGCGTGGCGTCGTCTTCAGACATCTGGAACCGCGGCTACCGATACACGTTCGGTTTGTACACGCCGGCGCACGCGAACATGGACCCGGTGATGGATCTCGCGAAGCAACAGAATCTGAAAACCGTTGCAGTGGTGTATCTCGACGATGACTTCCCGCGCCACGTTGCTGAAGGTGTTCGGCAACGCGCGGCCGCGAACGGCATGACGGTGGTGCTCGATCAGATGTACAGCAACGACCTGACCAAGATGCCTGCGCTTGCGCAGCAGGTGGCGGCGGCGAATGCGGATGTGGTCGTGGTCGGTTCGTACATGGACGATGCAGTGGCATTTGCGCAAGCGGTGAAGGCAGCGGGTGTAAAACCGAAATTGCTGGCGTTCAGCGGCGCACCGGCGCTGCAGGAGTTCGGCCAGCGTTTGGGCGTTGCCAACGTGCAGGGCATGTTGTCGACCGTGCAATGGAGCCGCGACGTGCGCGTGCCGGGCGGTTTCGATATCGGATTTCGATACGAGCGTGAGCACGGCATGTATCCGTCGTACGATGCGGCCGGCGGTTACGCCGCGGGACAGGTGATCGAAGCAGCGGTGCGCCTTGCAGGCACCACCGATCACGCCAAGGTGCGCGACGAGCTCGCCGTGCTGAAGTTCCGCTCGATTCTCGGCAACTACCGCGTCGACTCAACAGGACTGCAGACCGCGAAGTCGACGTATCTCGTGCAATGGCAGGACGACCACATCAGTCTGGTTTACCCACCCGCCGTGGCGCGCTGGAAGCTGGTCTTCCCGTACCCCGGCTGATCGCACAGTCACCGAAGACCGGGGCCGGCGCCGCATGGCCAACCTGAGCATCAAATCGAAACTGCTGGTGATGCTGCTGGCGGTGAGCCTGTTTTCTATCGCCGTCGTTGCATCGCTGAATTACTACACCTGCTACAAGTCGCTGCAGGATGCCATTTACCTGCACCTGACCAGCGTGCGAGCGAGCCGGGCGGATCAGATCGAGCAGTTCCTCGAACGGCTGCGGATGGAAACGCGCATGATCGGCGGCGGCGCCGTGTCGTCGATTGCGGCGCGTGCGTTCATCGATGCGTATGCAAAGCTCGCCGACGTCGCGATCGATCCGGAAATGGACGCGAAGCTGCGCGAGTACTACGGCAAGACCTACCTGCCTGCGCTGGGCGAGGCGACGGGCACCGAACCCGAGATCAACGAGCTGTTCCCGGATACGCCGCAGGCGCGCTATCTGCAGTATCAATACGTGGCGAAGAACCCGTTCCCGATCAGCGAGCTTGACGCCCTGATGAAGGCCGACGATGGCTCGGCCTACAGCACGATCCACGATCAGTTTCATCCGGCGTTGCGCCGCGTCGTCAAGGACCTCGGATTCATCGATGCCTATCTCGTCGACATAGAGACGGGCGCCATCGTGTATTCGATGAGCAAGGAGCCCGACTTCGGCACCCGGCTATCCGACGGCCCTTATGCGCACAGCCATGTGGCCGACCTGTTTCGCACCGTACAGCGAGCGCCGGATCGGGGCGCCGTCGTCGGCGCGGACTTCGCTGCGTACCGCCCGTCGCTCGGCGCTCCGGCCGCGTTCATCGGTACGCCAGTCTTCGAGGGCGGCCGCGCGATTGCCGTGCTGATTCTGCAGATGTCGGCCGCCGCGATCGATCGCGTCATGACCGGCGGCAACCAGTGGGAGCGCGACGGGCTCGGGAAGACCGGCGAGGCTCTTCTGGTCGGCCCCGACTTCCTGATGCGTTCGAACGCGCGCCAGCTGATCGAAGCGCCCGAGCAGTACGCCGAGCAATTGCGCAAGGTCAAGACTCCTGAAGACGAGATCGAACGGATCCTGAAGCAGAAATCCACGATTCTGAACCAGAAGGTGCAGACCTTTCCGGCCGAGCAGGCGATTGCCGGCAACGAAGGTACCGGAACGGTCACAAGCTATAGCGGTAAGGAGGTGCTGGCATCCTGGGCGCCGCTGCGACTCGGCAGTCTCGACTGGGGCATCGTCGCGAAGATCGATCGTGAAGAAGCCTATGCGCCGATGCAGCACATGGCGCGCGATACGTTGATTCAAACGTTGCTGATCCTGCTCGTCATCACGATGGTGGTGATGTTCCTCGCAACGTCGTTCGTGCGCCCGGTGAATGATCTGATCGCGCGCGTACAGCTCGCCCGCACCGGCAAGACCGACATGACCTTCGCCGCGGAATCCGCTGATGAGATCGGCGACCTGGCGCGCTCCTTCCGCGAATTGATCGGCAGTGTGCAGAAGCAGACGCGCATGCTCGAGGCGGCGACCACGGAGAATCAGCAGCTGCTCGAAAACGTCATGCCGAAAGGTCTGGCGCAACGCGTGCGCCTCGCCCAAGGCGAGATCACCGAACGCGTCGAAGATGTCACGGTGGTGTTCGCGGAATTGAAGGGGCTCGCCGAATACACGCAAGGCGTAGCCGATACGGAAGCGGTAACGACGCTGAAGCGGCTCATCGCAGCATTCGACGAAGCCGCATCGAGATTTGGCGTTGAGCGGATCAAAACCGTGGGTGATACCTACCTCGCGGTTACGGGTTTATCGCAGCCGTTGCTCGACCACATGCGCCGCACTGCGCAGTTCGCACTTGCAGCGCGCGCGATCGTGCTCGACTTCAATCGTGAGAAAGCGACGCACCTCGGTTTGACTGTTGGAATCGGGTCGGGTCCGGTCATCGCCGATGCGATGGGACACGGGCAGTTTCTGTTCCAGTTGTGGGGCGCGGCGGTCATCGCTGCGGACCACGCGATGGATTGCGGTGCCGTCAACGAGATCGTGGTGACGCGGGCCGTTCGCGACGGGCTGGCCGATCAGTACACGTTCAAGGCGCTGCCGGCAGAAACCCCAGACGTTCCATTGTGGACGCTCGAAGCTCGTGACTGAGATTTTTTCTTCGGATTGGTTCGTGTGGGGCGTCGGGCTCATCCTGATGTTCCAACTGCTCGTGATCCTGCTCGGCGAAGCAATCTACCGCGCCGAGCGGCGCACGCTGCCGATCGGCGGTATCTTCCGGGCGCTGCGCAACATCGTGCTGCCGTTGGCGGTGTTGTTCGTGTTCCTCACGCGGCTGCTCGAACTGGATCGCGAGTCGGTGGTGGTGCGCCTGGTCGAAACGGCGCTGTGGGTCAGTGTCGTCTACGCCGTGCTGCTCGTGTTCAACGTGCTCGTGTTCGAGGGCGCCGCGAAGGAGAGCTGGCGCAGCCGCGCGCCCAAGTTGTTTCAGGATCTGATCCGGTTGCTGCTGGTTGTGATCGGCGCCGCGATCGTGTTGTCGGTGGTGTGGCGGCAGGACCTCGGCGGCTTGATCGCGGCGTTGGGCGTGGGCTCGATCGTGCTCGGTCTCGCGCTGCAGGAAACGCTTGGCAACCTGATGTCGGGTATCGCGCTCTTCTTCGAGCGACCCTTCTCCGTGGGCGACTGGATTTCCGTTGGCGGCAAGAGCGGCCAGGTCGTGCAGATCACCTGGCGATCGGTGCACCTGCGTACGGCAGAACGCAATCTGCTGGTGCTGCCGAACTCGGCGCTCGGGCGGGAAACCATCACCAACTACTCGCAACCCACAGATCAGCAGATGCTGCGTCTGTCTTTCAGCTTCGGTCTCGACGCACCGCCCAATCGCGTGAAACAGATGCTCGTCTCCGTAGCGCACGAGATTGCGTTGATCTCCAAGCAACCGGAACCGCGCGCGGTTGCATGCGACGTACTCGAAGACCGCATCCGATATGAGGCGCGCGTGAGCATCGAGCACGGCCGCTATATGCCGGAGGTTACCGATCAATTCACGTCGGCCGTCTGGTACGCCGCGCGTCGTGCCGGTTTGCCGCTGCCCTTGCCGCATGCGGTAGAACTGCAGGTGCGCGACGTGGCAGAAGATCCGCTCGAAGAGCAACAACGGCTGCAATCCTTCTTGCGTAAGGCTGAAGGTATTCGCGTGCTTCCAGACGAAGCCATCAAGCAGCTCGCGGCAGATGCGCATCTCGTGCTGTTCGGTGCTGGCGAGTACCTCATCGTTGCGGGTGAAGTGCCGCGCAACGTCTATGTCATCACGTCCGGTGAGGCGCTCGGCACCTATCCCAACAAGACCGCTGAGGCGGGGTCGATTCGCTACGGTGCCAATGAAGTGCTCGGTGTGACATCGCTCGCACGAGCGCAGGCAAGCGACACGCAGGTCGTCGCGGTAACCGACGTCGAAGCAGTGGTCATCGCGGGCGATGTGGTAGCGCGCTCGTTGCAGGAACATCCGGCGCTGAACAATCAGGTTGCGCGGATCTGGCAGGCACGCGCCGAAGTGTTGCGCAGATCCGGCCAGCAGGCTGACCTCGCCGCATCGGACGCCGAGCGTCACGCTACGCAGGATAGCGACGCCTGACTCAGCCGGACCCGGTGGTAGTATTCGAGGCCTTCTCGGGCACCTCGGGCAACGATGCCGCACACCCACTTCACATCGCGTCTCACCGCAAGGGCGTGGCTGCGTGTGGCAATTGCGCTCTTCACCGTGGCGGTGGTTGTGCCCGCATTCGGTGCAGAGACGCGCAACGTACTGGTGATCTTCTCGGATAACCGCCTGTTGCCTGCCAACCTGGAGGCAGATCAAGCGCTGCGCGACGCTATCGTTGGCTCGGAAGAACGGCCCGTCGAGCTCTTTGCCGAATTTCTCGACCGTTCGCACTTCAACGGTGATGCATACGAAGCCACCCTCGCGACGTATCTGCGGGAGAAGTATGCGAAGCGGTTGCCCAACGTCATCGTTACCGGCGGCACGTATGCGCTGGCGTTCATCACGCGCAAACGCGCCGTTACGTTTCCCGACGTTCCGGTGGTGTTCCTCGGCATCGCGGTGGACGAGTGGCAGGCAATGCAGCCGCAGCCGCCAGAGATACTGGGCGTGCCGATGCAGTTCGACTACCCCACCTCCGTAGCGGCGGTATTGCGTCTGCACCCCGGCACGAAGCACTTCGTAACCGTCACCGGAAACTCCACCGCGTTCGATCGCGAGAGCGAGCGCGAAATGCGCATGGCAACGGTGCAGTTCGGCCCCGGTATCGAAGTGGAGCACATCGAGCGGCTGCCCACCGCCGACGTGCTGCTGCGATTGAAGTCGTTGGGGCCACACACGGTCGTGTACACCCCGGGCTATTTTTCGGACGGCGACGGACGTTACTTCTCTCCGCGCGAATCCGCACAGTTGATGGCGGAGGCTGCCGCGGCGCCGGTATATGGTCCGTTCAGCACGTTCCTCGGTACCGGTGTGGTCGGTGGTGTCATGCCGAGCTATTCCGCCATGGCCCAACAGGGCGCCGACATCGTGAACGAGTTGCTCGAGGGGGTGCCTCCGGCCTCTATCACGTTACCTTCGCAGACGCCGGCGGTGATGCAGATCGATTGGCGGCAGGCGCGACGATGGGGTATCAAAGAAGAACAGCTCCCCCCTGACACGATCGTACATTTCAGGCAACCGACGTTCTGGGAGACGTACCGTAACAGTGCGCTGATTGCGCTGGCGGTCATGCTGTTGCAGACCGGACTGATACTTGCGCTGCTGTACGAACGGCGGCTGCAGCGGCGCACCGCTGCGGCACTCGAAGCGAGCGAACAGCGGACGCTATTGGCGGCGCGCACCGCGCGAATCAGCGATTGGGTGTGGAATGTCGGCGGCGAACGTGCGAATGGAGATGTAGCGCGCGAGCTTCCACATACCCTGCTCTCGCAAGAACCCGCTGCGGTCGATCTGGCGCGCGTTCTCGAAAGTGCCCATCCGGCGGACCGCGAGCGTCTCGCTCGCGCCGTCGCCCAAGCCGTCGCCGACGACGGCGAACTGAACGTCGAATACCGTCTTATGCAAGGCGAGCAGGTCAGCTGGTTTGCCGCGCGCGGCCGCCTCGATCCGGAGAATCGCCAACGACTGCGCGGTGTCGCAACGGACATCACGCAGCGCAAAGTGGCCGAGCTGCAGGCAGAACAGGACCGTGCCGCGCTCGGTCACATGACGCGCGTGTCGTTGCTCGGCCAGCTGTCGGCGTCGATCGCACACCAGTTGAATCAACCGCTGGCGGCGATATTGGGCAATGCCGAAGCTGCCCAGAAGATGTTGCAGCGTGCCGACGTCGACCTCGAAGAACTGCGCGAGATCTGCAACGACATCGTCACCGAAGACAATCGCGCGGCGCAGGTGATCCGGCGCCTTGGCGCCCTGTACCGGCGCGACGAGCGCGAACTCCGCCCCGTGGACATCAACGAGCTGATCCACGAAACGCTCGAACTGCTGCACAGCGACCTCGTTACGCGGCACGTAACGGTTGCAACGGACGTCGCCGCAACGCTCGCGCCGGTCGAAGGCGAACGCGTGCAGCTGCAGCAGGTGTTCATGAACCTCATCGTCAACGCGGCCGACGCGCTGGCGACCGTGCCCGAACCGGATCGCGCATTGACGGTGCGCACGCAGATGAACGGTGACACGGTGCAGATCGACGTCGTCGATGCAGGTCTGGGTATCGCCGGCGATGCGCTCGACCGCATCTTCGACATGTTCTGGACATCGAAGACTGGCGGAATGGGCATCGGTCTCGCCATCTGCTGCACGATCGTTTCGGCACACGGCGGAACGCTGACGGCCGCCAACAACCCGGCTAAAGGTGCAACGTTCCGCGTCAGCCTGCCGGTGCGCGCGGCATGAGCGTGGACATCAACGCCTACTCCATCGTCGTCGTCGACGACGACCCTGCGGTGACGAAGGCGCTGTCACGGCTGTTGAGCGTCAACGGCTGGCGGGTGGAAACCTTCGCGTCGGCGGAAGCCTTCCTCGCCGCGCGCGAGCCCGATGCCGCCGGATGTCTGGTACTCGACGTCAATCTGCCGGGGCTCGACGGCCTCGCCCTGCAGCAACGACTGCGCGAAAGCGGCGAAGACCTGCCTATCGTGTTTCTGACCGGACACGGCGACATTCCAATGTCGGTGCGCGCGATGAAGGCCGGCGCAGCCGATTTTCTGACGAAACCGGTAGGGGGTGAAGCGCTCGATGCGGCGCTGCGTGCTGCCATTGAAGCGCATGCGTCACAACAGCGACACCTTGGCGACACCCGGACACTGCGCAAACGACTGGAAGCGCTGACGCCCCGCGAACAGGAAGTGCTGGCGGAGATCGTCGCGGGGAAACTGAACAAGCAGATCGCGTTCGACCTCGGCATCGTCGAGCAGACGGTGAAGTATCACCGCGCGCGCATCATGGAGCGGATGCAGGCCAAGTCGGTCGCCGAATTGATGCACATCGTCGCGCGTGCCCAGTCCGCCTGAAGCTTCGCGCCGGCCTGTTCCTTGACCAAAGGCTAGTACCGCGCCGCGTCGCACGGCGCTAGCGTGATGCGGTGAAAACCCCAGCTGTGGCCGTGGTCGACGATGAGGTGCCGGTGCGTGTCGCACTGCGCCGTCTGCTTCGCCTGGCCGACTACGTCGTAACCACCTTCGAATCCGGCGAGGAATTCCTGGCTTCGCTCGATACGGCGCAACCGGACTGCGTTCTTCTCGACGTGCACATGCCCGGCGTCACCGGCCTCGTCGTTCATGCGCGCATGAGGGCTGCGAACATCGATGTGCCGGTTGTGTTCATCACCGCCAGCGATACGCTCGACATTGAACAGAGCGCCAATGCGGCGGGTGCACAACTGCTGCGCAAGCCCTTCTCGAACGATGCGCTGCTGGTCGCCGTTGCCACCGCAATCAGGGGAGTCGATGAGTAAAGTCACAGAGAAGTTAAAGGAAGAGTTCTTGCTGATCCTGCCGCCGACGATCTTCTTCTTCGTCGCGCTGCATATCGTTGCGCTGATCCGCTCGCTCATGAGCAAGGGCGACGGCATTCCGATTTCATCCTCCATGTCGATCGCAGTCGCGGCGCTCATCCTCGGCAAAGCAGTATTGCTCGCCGACATGCTGCCGCTGATAAACCGCTACCCGGACCGGCCGCTCGCATTCAACGTCGCGTGGAAGACACTGATCTATCTCGTTGCGTCGGCGATCATCCACTACGCCGAACGGCTCATCGAGGCCGCGCGCAAGGCCGGCGGGCTTGTTGCAGGCAACGAGGAACTGCTGTCGCACATGATCTGGCCGCGTTTCTGGGCGGTGCAGATTCTGTTGTTCGCGCTGATTCTCATGTACTGCACGATGCATGAACTCGTTCGTGTGATCGGTAAGGAGAAGGTCCAACGAATCTTCTTCGGGCCGATGCCGATTCCAACTGTGTAAAACCGATAGAGGAGAGTAGCCATGAAATTGAGACTGATGGTGGCGGTGAGCGCGATAGCGCTGATGGCCTTTCAGGCGCGCGCCTCTGCCGAAGCGTTGGTCTCGTGGAACGACGGTCCTGCGAAGAAGGCAATCCTCGAATTCGTAAAGGCTACAACCGATAAGTCGAGTCCGAAGTTCGTACCGCCGGAAGAGCGCGTGGCGACGTTCGACCAGGACGGAACGCTGTGGGTCGAGCATCCCGTGTACGGTCAATTGATGTATTGCCTCGACCGCGTTCCCGCACTCGTAGCGGAGAAGCCCGAACTGAAGAGCGTAGAGCCGTTCAAAACCGTGATGTCGGGCGATCGAGAAGCGATTGCCAAACTGCCGACGTCGGATCTGGAGAAGATCATCGTAGCCACACTAACCGGCATGACGACCACCGAGTTCGCGGCGCAGGTGTCGAAGTGGTTGAGCACCGCAAAGGACCCGCGCTGGAAGAAGCCGTACACCGAACTCACGTATCTGCCGATGACGGAACTGCTGAGTTTCCTGCGCGAACACGGCTACAAGACTTACATCGTCACCGGCTTCGGCCAGGACTTCGTGCGCGTGTACTCGCAGAAGGTGTATGGCATTCCCCCCGAGCAGGTCGTTGGTTCGGCGCTGGCAACAGAGTATGGCTATGCGAAAGATGGCACGCCGCAGCTGATCAAAGCGCCGAAGCTGATGCTCAACGACAACAACGCGGGTAAGCCCGAAGGCATCCACCTGATCATCGGCCGCAAGCCGCAGGCCGCTTTCGGCAACTCGACCGGCGATCAGCAGATGCTGGAGTACGCGGGTGCAGGTGACGGCGCGCATCTGTCGATGCTCGTGCTGCACGACGATGCGAAGCGCGAGTACGCCTACGGCCCGGCTACCGGGTTGCCTGCAACGAAGATCGGCGAGCTGACGCAGGCGCTGTACGACGAAGCGAAGCAGAAGGGTTGGACTGTCATCAGTATGAAAGACGACTGGAAGAAGATCTTCTCGTTCGAACCCTAACCAGATGACTAAGGGGCAATCGTTGTCTGCCCAGGGGGCGGACACTGAACCAAAGGCTAGTTACCGGGAAAGCCCATCGTTGTTACAAATGATCAGGCAGTAATCCAGAACACTACGTATGGAGTCGAAAATGTACCTGAAGAGGCTACTCGCGACGGCGGCGATGGCGGGCGCACTGCTTGCACTGGCCGCGCCGCCGGCTATTGCGGCGGCGGATTCCGGCAAAAAACCTAACATCCTGTTCATCATGGGCGACGACATCGGCTGGATGCAGCCGAGCATCTATCACCAGGGCTTGATGGTTGGAGAAACGCCCAACATCGACCGCATTGGTCATGAGGGTGCGAAGTTCATGACCTATTACGCCGAGCAGAGCTGCACGGCCGGACGCACTGCGTTCTTCACGGGCATGACGCCGCTGCGTGCGGGCATGATCCCGCCGCAATTGCCCGGCAGCCCGTCGTTCCTGCAGCCGGGTACACCTTCGATAGCCAGGTTCCTGCTCGATCTCGGCTACACCACCGGCGAGTTCGGCAAGAACCATCTCGGCGACCACACGGCTTCGCTGCCGACCGCGCATGGCTTCCAGGAATTCTGGGGTTACCTCTACCACCTGGATGCGATGCAGGGCGTGAGCTTCCCCGACATCAACAGGACCCCCACCGAACAAGCCATCGTACCCGCGTGCAAGAACTCGCCGGTGCGCGGCCTCAGCGATCCGCCCGGTGCAGTGGATCCGAAGACCACGCTTTGCATGATGCCTCCGCGCCCCGTCATCGCGTGTACCTCCTCCGACGGCACGGATAAGAACCAGAGCTGCAGGGACGAAGGCCCGCTGACGCTCGAACGCTCGAAGGGCGTGGACGAAGAAATCTCGGCCAAGGTCATCGACTTCCTCGACCGCAACGCTCCGTCGAAAACCGGCAAGCCGTTCTTCGTCTGGTACAACCCGGCGCGCATGCACATCACCACCATGCTGAATGACAAGTACATGGCGATGGTCGGTACGCCCGGCGGCAAAGACTGGGGCGTCAACGAAGCCGGCATGAAGCAGATGGACGACAACATCGGCTATGTGATGAAGAAGCTCGAAGACATGGGCGAACTCGATAACACCATCATCGTCTTCACCACCGACAACGGCGCCGAAGTGATCACCTATCCCGACGGCGGCAACACGCCGTTCAAAGGCGGCAAGCTGACGACGTGGGAAGGCGGCTTGCGCGCGCCTGCGGTCATCCGTTGGCCGGGTCACATCAAGCCGGGCACGGTGCTGAACGACATGTTCGCGTCGTACGACTGGTTGCCGACGTTTGTCGAAATCGCGGGTGGCGACAAGGGCAATGGTCTCAACGAGCGGATCATGGCGGGCAAATATCCCGGCATCGTCAAGACCAAGCTGCAGGGCGTGAACCAGCTCGCCTATCTGACCGGCACGTCCGACAAGTCGGCGCGCGATACGTTCTTCTACTACGGCGGCGCGGTTCCGTCGGCGGTGCGCTACCAGAACTGGAAGATCTACTTCGCGATGGCATCGGAGGCCGCGAACGGTGGCCTGTTGGGAGTGACCACGTTCCATTGGCCGTTGGTCAACAACATCAGACGCGATCCCTTCGAGGGGTCCGTCGGCTTCCAACCGTCGAGCCTCCTCGGCCAGGGAGGCGCGCTGGCCGGCCCCGTCACCGCCTACATCTATGACTGGAACATCATTCCCATCGGACAGGCGCTGTGGCTGCAGGAACTCGAAAGCTACGGTCCGTTCCCGGCGTTGCAGTCCCCGGCGTCGTACAGCCTTGCCCAGGTTCTCCAGCAGGTGAGGGAGGACATGGCGAAGACGCGCGCCCACGGGGACTAGGTTTGGCGAGTTAGAGCTTAGTGACTGCGTTAACCGGGCGACCTGAAGGGGTCGCCCGTTTTTTTTGATCGTTGAGGAGAGAACTGATTATGAAGCTGCACAGCCCGGGCACGTTCGCTGGAATGATGTTGGCTGCATGCGTAGCACTCGGCTACGCAGCCGTTCCCGCAGGAGCCGCCGACAAGAAACCGAACATCCTCGTCATCTGGGGTGACGATGTCGGTGTCGACAACGTCAGTGCCTACAGCCGCGGCCTGATGGGATACAAAACACCGAACATCGACCGCATCGCCGCAGAAGGCGCACTGTTCACCGATGCATACGCGCAGCAGAGCTGCACGGCCGGTCGCGCGTCATTCATCCTCGGCGAGCATCCCTTTCGCACGGGCCTGTTGACCATCGGCATGCCGGGTTCGCCGCACGGCATTCCGGAGTGGGCGCCGACCATTGCCGATCTTCTGAAACAGCAGGGCTACGTCAACGGTCAGTTCGGCAAGAACCACCTCGGCGACCGCGACACGCACCTGCCGACTGTGCATGGCTTCGACGAATTCCTCGGCAACCTCTATCACCTGAATGCCGAGGAAGAGCCGGAAACGTATTACTACCCGAAGGATCCGGAGTTCAGAGCGAAGTACGGCCCGCGCGGCGTGTTGCATACCTGGAGCGATGGCAAGGGTGGACAGAAGATCGAAGACACCGGCGCGTTGACGCAGGCGCGCATGCCAACGGTCGACCAGGAGATCTTCGCGGCCGAACAGAAGTTCGTCGCCAACGCCGCCAAAGAGGGGAAGCCGTTCTTCGTCTGGTTCAACACCACGCGCATGCACGTGTGGACTCACCTGCAACCGTCAGCGGTCGGCCGCACCGGCATCGGTGTCTATCCGGACGGCATGGTGGAGCACGACGATATGGTCGGCGGCGTACTGAAACAGTTGGATGATCTCGGTATCGCCGACAACACGATCGTCGTTTACGGCACCGACAACGGCGCAGAGACGGGCACATGGCCCGACGGCGGCACCACGCCGTTCCATGGCGAGAAGGGCACCACGTGGGAAGGCGGCTTCCGCGTGCCGATGCTCGTGCGCTGGCCGGGCGTGATCAAACCAGGCACCGTAGTCAACGACATTTTCTCGCAAGAAGACTGGTTGCCGACGCTGCTCGCGGCCGCGGGCGAGCCGAACATCGTCGAGAAGGTGAAGACCGGCTATAAGGCGAACGGCAAAACCTGGAAGGCTCACCTCGACGGTTACAACTTCCTGCCGTTCTTCAAAGGTGAAGTTGCGAAAGGTCCGCGTGAAGAGATCTTCTACTTCGGCCAGGGCGGCGAGTTGAACGCCATCCGCTGGAACGACTGGAAAGTCTCGTTTGCCATTCAGGAAGGCAATATTGCTACCGCAACGCGCGATGTGCCCGGTTGGCCAGAGATCGTGAATCTGCGCGCCGATCCGTATGAAAAAGCACCGCGCGAATCCGGTCTCTACCTGCGCTGGTATGCCGACAACATCTGGCTGTTCGTGCCGGTGCAGGAAAAGCTGAAGGCGTTCCTGACGACGCTGCCGGAGTTTCCGTTCCAGCAAGGCAGCAGCCTCAACGCCGCGGGGATCAACTACAACTCGATTCAGGCCATGCAGGCGATGCAACGCCTGAAACAACTGGAGACGCTGCCAGCGCCGGGCAACTGAGCTGCCAACGGAATGCCTGAGGGGTGACTGTCGTCGGGCGGGGACACGTACTCGGGTTCGATCTGGCCTTTCGGATTCCGCCACGTATCGTGACCTTCATGCGGGTGGCGGAATTCGATACGATGCTGGCCGCTGTGAATGGAACCGGTCCAGTGATCCGGCCTTGGACGGGATCTCGCATGGATTCCCGAGCAACTCATCCCAGACGCTGCGATGATACGCGCGGCTTCGAGCGCTACCCGACTCACTACTTTTATACATAGGTACTCAATAGATGCGATTCGACAAACCGGCGACTCTGATCGCGGGCGCTGCATTGCTGGTGACGCTGACTGCATGCAATCCAACCAAGGAAACCAAGCCTGCTGAGGCGCCCGCGAATGGCCCCGCTGCCGCAACGGTGAACGGCACGACCATCAGCCAACGCATGGTCGACGTGATCGCGAAACGCAGCGCCAATGCGGGCAAACCGGATACGCCTGAAGCGCGCGCGACGATCATCGATCAACTGGCACTGCAGATCGTGCTGGCCGACGAGGCTTTGAAGAAGGGGTTGGAGAAGAATCCCGACGTGATTGAACAGATGGCGGCGCTGCGGCAATCCGTTCTCGCGACCGCGTACGTCGAGGACTACATCAAGGCCAATCCCGTTAGCGACCAGGAGGTGCAGACCGCATACGACCGGATCAAAGCGACGATCACCGGCAACGAATACCACGCGCGCCACATACTCGTCGCAAAAGAATCCGAGGCGAAGGACATCATCGCGAAGCTCACGAAAAACCCGGCGAGCTTCGAAAAACTGGCGAGCGAACGGTCGATGGATCAGGGCTCGAAGGATCGGGGCGGCGATCTGGGATGGCTCGATCCGAACCAGATGGCGCCGGAGTTCAGCGGTGCGCTCGCCAAACTGGAAAAGGGCAAGTTCACCGAAGAGCCGGTCAAGAGCGACTACGGCTATCACGTGATCCTCCTCGAAGACGTCAAGCCGATCGAGGCGCCGCCGCTCGAAGACGTCAAAGTGCAACTCACGCAGCAGATTCAGCAGCAGAACGTCAGGAAGCAGATGGAAACGCTGAAAGGTGCCGCGAAGATCGAGATCGCGGGCGCCGCTGCACCGGCAACGCCTGCCGCGTCTGCAACGCCGGAGTCGACAAACTAACGACGAAGAGGCGCCCGCTCACGCCTGACTTGCGCGCTCCGACAGCCAGATGCCGCCGAATACCAGGCCGAGCGCCGCCGCGTGATACCAGTGGAACTGCTCGCCGAGCAATAGCACAGCAAGTGCGGCCGAGAGCACCGGCGTCAGGTTCACGAACAATCCTGCGCGGCCCGGGCCGATCAGCTCGACGCCGCGCATGAACATGAGTTGCGAAAGCAACGACGGCAACAACGCGATTGCGACGATCAACCCCCAGCCGGTGCCGTGGGGCCAGATGAGATCTCCGGCGAGCCATTCGTAAAGCGCGAATGGTATCGACGTGACGAACGCGGCGCCGGCCATCACGGCGAAGAAGGCGAGCGCCGAAGATGCCGGCCGCGAGCGAAGCGCCACCGCGTACGCCGCATAAAGTAACGACGCGCCGATCATGATGAGGTCGCCTTCGTTGAATTGCGTCGCGAGCAGGTTGTGCCAGTCGCCGCGAGTTGCGACGAGTGTTACGCCCACCACGGCCGCGGTCACACCCACGGCCTGCAACGCCGACACCGGCGTGCGGAATCTGACGAACGCGATCAGGAAAATGAAGATCGGCATCACCGCCTGAATGATGCCGAGGTTGATTGCGCTGGTGTGATGCGCGGCGACATAGAACAGCACGTTGAACACGGTGTAGCCGAACGCACCCATTGCGACGATGCGCGGCAGATGTGGCTTGAGCTTCGGCCAGTCGTTCTGCAGCGGACGTCGCGCAATCACTGCGAGCACACACAGCACAACCAGCCAGCGCAGCATGACGAGCGTCATCGGTGATACTTCGCCCACGGCGAGCCGCGCGAAGATCGTATTCGCAGCCCAGCACAACGACGTGATGCTGAGCAGCACCCAGGCAAGTAACTTGGAACCCATCGCGCGACTGTGTCGTGCCTCGCGCCGGATTGCCAGCGCAGGTCGCCGCGCGATGAACGTTGAGTTGCCGTTGCACGCCCGGCAGTATTGACGGCCCTTCCGGCAGACAGGTTCGAATCGTGTCAGTCCAATCGCTTCCGCAAGTGCCCGTGGTCGATATCTCGAACCCCAGTGCAACCTCGTTGGCGGCGCTCGATGCGGCGTGTCGCGACCACGGCTTCTTTCTGCTCGCAGGCCACGGGCTCGATACGCTCATCGAGCACACGTGGCGCGAAACCGAACGCTTCTTCGATGCCGATCGCGCGGTGCGGCAGGCCGTCGTGCGCGACAAGGACAATCCGTTGGGCTGGTTCGACCGAGAACTCACCAAGCGCAAACGCGACCAGAAGGAGGTGTTCGATTTCGTCGATCCCGCGGTTTCGGGTCTCGATCGAAAGAACCGATGGCCAGAGAATCTGCCTGGCTTCCGCGATTCGATGGTGGATTTCTTCGACGCATTCAGCGAATTGGCACACCGCACGCTCTCGCTGCTTCATCAGACGCTCGAGTTGTCAGAAGAAGGCCGCGCGCGAATCGGGAGCGACAGACGCGGCAGCACCGTGCGCCTGAATCACTATCCGCTCGCCGACCCGGTGCCCAATCAAGAACGCGAGACCCTTCCCGATCTCGGCGAGACCGCACTCGGTTATCACACCGACCCCGGCGTGCTGACGCTGCTGCTGCAGGACGACACCGGTGGATTGCAGACGCAGTCCGCGCGCGACGGTTGGATCGACGTACCGCCGGTGCCGGGCACCGTGGTGGTGAATCTCGCCGACTGCATGCAGTCGTGGACGAACGATCGATGGCGCGCCGCGGTGCATCGTGTGGTGCCGATGACGCGCAAACGCCGCTTCAGCATTCCGTACTTTTCGAACCCGAATCGCGACGCGGTGGTGGAGCCGGTACCGGAACTGAGCGCAGGAGGACCGCGCTATCGCGCCGTCGCATGGCGCACGTTCATCCAGGCGCGCACGTACGACAACTTCACCGACCTCGGTGCCGATGACACACAGATGGCGCACTACCGGATCGAGGCTTCAGTCCAAAAAAGCGAATGAGAATTGCGTCTGATGCGCAGTAAGCTCTCCGACCTTCGAACCAATAAGAAAGCGAGGACACATGAACGTGCAACGATTGATCGCAGCGGCACTATTCGTAGTCGCAACATCGTCGACGCTTGCGGCGACCACCTCGGGGAAACCCAACATTCTCTTCATCGTCTCGGACGATACCGGCTACGGTGACCTCGGTCCGTACGGTGGCGGCGAAGGGCGCGGCATGCCGACACCGAGCATTGACAAGATGGCGGCCGACGGGATGACGTTCTTCTCATTCTACGCGCAGCCGAGTTGCACGCCCGGTCGCGCAGCCATGCAGACCGGCCGCATTCCAAACCGCAGCGGTATGACCACGGTTGCGTTCCAAGGTCAGGGCGGCGGTTTGCCGGCTGCGGAGTGGACGCTCGCGTCGGTGCTGAAGCAGGGGGGCTATCAGACCTACTTCACCGGTAAGTGGCACCTAGGCGAAGCCGACTACGCGCTGCCGAACGCACAAGGCTACGACGTGATGAAGTACGTCGGCCTGTATCACTTGAACGCGTACACGTATGCCGATCCGACGTGGTTTCCGGACATGGATCCCGAAACGCGCGCGATGTTCCAGAAGGTCACGATCGGTGCGTTGTCCGGCAAAGCCGGCGAGAAACCGGTCGAAGAGTTCAAGATCAACGGCCAATACGTCGACAAGCCCGGACAGAACGTCACCATTGACGGGGTCAACTATCCGAACGGTGTGGTCGGCATTCCGTTCTTCGACGGCTACGTCGAAAGAGCAGCGCTCGAGTTCCTCGACGAAGCAGCGAAGTCCGACAAACCGTTCTACATCAACGTCAACTTCATGAAGGTGCACCAGCCGAACATGCCGGCGCCGGAGTTCGAGTTGAAGTCGATGTCGAAGTCGAAATACGCCGATTCGGTGGTGGAACTCGATACGCGCATCGGCCGCATCATGGCCAAGCTGAAGGCGCTCGGTCTCGATCAGAACACATTGGTCGTCTACACCACCGACAACGGTGCGTGGCAGGACGTCTATCCCGACGCAGGTTACACGCCGTTCCGCGGCACGAAGGGCACGGTGCGCGAGGGCGGTAACCGTGTTCCGGCGATTGCAATCTGGCCGGGCAAGATCAAGGCGGACGTGAAGAATCACGAGATGATCGGGGGGCTGGACCTGATGGCGACGTTCGCGTCGGTCGCCGGCGTGAAGCTGCCAACGAAAGACCGCGAAGGTCAGCCGATCATTTTCGACAGCTACGACATGACGCCCGTCCTGTTCGGCACTGCGAAGTCGCCGCGTACCGAGTGGTTCTACTTCACCGAAAACGAACTCTCACCCGGCGCGGCTCGTGTAGGTAACTACAAGGCCGTATTCAACCTGCGCGGCGACGACGGCCAGGAGACAGGCGGTCTCGCGGTCGACACCAACCTCGGCTGGAAGGGCGCCGAAAAGTACGTCGCCACCGTGCCGCAGGTGTTCGACCTGTGGCAAGACCCGCAGGAGCGCTACGACATCTTCATGAACAACTACACGGAACGTACATGGACGATGGTGCCGATCAGCGCGGCGATCGAAAAGCTCATGAAGACGTACGTGCAGTACCCGCCGCGGAAATTGCAGAGCATGGGGTACGACGGTCCAATCGAGATTTCGAGGTATCAGAAGTTCCAGTACATCCGCGAGCAGCTGCAGAAGGACGGCGTGAAGATCCCGCTGCCGAGCGGTAACTGACATTGCGTCGCTAGCTTCGCGGGACGCCGCGTAACGAAGGCGAAGTTGTTAGAGTGAGCGGGCGGCCCGAAAGGGTCGCCCGTTTTTATCTGTCAGGACCAGCCCATGGCCATTCGGCACGACACAGTCGAAGGTGCTCATGCTGCTTCCCTTCGCGTGGAGCGGGTCGACGGTGCTTTGCACCTGACCCTCGCCGGCGACTGGCTGGTGAACGCCGCGCTACCGCCGATCGAGGAAGTGCGCAGCGCGCTCGCGCAAACGCCCAAACCTAACGCGATCACCTTCGACGCGACCGACCTCGGTCGTTGGGACAGCGGCCTGGTCACACGCCTCATCGACATCTATCGCGACGCGCAGGCGCGCTCGATCACCTTCGACGACAGCGGACTGCCCGACGGCGCGCGCCGGCTGATTGCGTTGGCCTTCGCGGTCAAACCGCGCGAAGGCGCCGCGCGCACGCAAAAGACCACACCATTCCTGCAGAAGGTCGGCGAAAGCGCGCAGGAGCTGTGGCGCAGCGCGGTCGACTTCGTCACCTTCATCGGGGAGGCGACGCTGTCGGTGGGGAGATTCGCGACCGGGCGCGCGAAATACCTGAAGTCCGACGTGCTGCAGCACATCGAAGAGGCAGGCGCCAACGCGCTGCCGATCGTCAGCCTCATCAGCGTGTTGATCGGCATGATCTTCGCGTTCGTCGGCGTCACACAGTTGCGCGAGTTCGGCGCCGGCATCTACACGGCGAACCTGGTGGCGGTGGCGATGATCCGCGAGATGGGGCCGATCATGACCGCCATCATCATGGCGGGGCGCACCGGTGCGGCTTACGCGGCCGAGATCGGCACGATGAAGGTGAACGAGGAGATCGACGCGCTCACCACGCTCGGCATCAACCCGATCGATTTTCTCGTCACGCCGCGCATGCTCGCGCTCGTGCTGATGATTCCGGCGCTGACGATGTACTCGAGCCTCATGGGCATCATCGGCGGCGCCATCGTGGGGCTGTCGATGGTCGACGCGAGCTTCGTGCAGTACGCACAGCAGACGATCAGCGCGGTGAGGCTCGGCGATCTGTTCACGGGACTCCTGATGTGCATCGTGTTCGGCGCGCTCGTCGCGCTGGCCGGATGTCAGCAGGGCATCGCGTGCGGCACCAGCGCGATGGCGGTCGGACAAGCAACGACGCGCGCCGTCGTGATGGGTATCGTGCTGATCGTCGTCAGCGCGTCGGTACTCACCATCATCTTCATCAACTTAGGCATCTGATGAGCGACGCACGCGGCAATGCAGAAGCACACATCGAGGTCCGCGACCTGTCGATGTCGTATGGCGACTTCGTCATCCAGAAGAACCTGACCTTCACGGTGCGTCGCGGCGACATCTTCATCATCATGGGCGGCAGCGGTTGCGGTAAGAGCACGCTGCTGAAAGTGATGATCGGTCTGAAGTCGCCGTCGGCGGGCGACGTGAGCTACGAAAGCGAAGCGTTCTGGGCGGCCGGGATCGAGCGTCAGGAAGACCTGAAACGCAAATTCGGCACGCTGTTCCAGAGCGGCGCGTTGTGGAGCGGCATGACGCTGGCCGAGAACGTCGCGTTGCCGCTGAAGCAGTACACGAAGTTGTCCGATGCGGAGATTCGCGAGCTGTGCGCGTACAAGCTCGCATTGGTCGGGCTCGCCGGTTTCGAAGATTTCTATCCGAGCGAAATTTCCGGCGGCATGAAGAAGCGCGCCGGGCTCGCGCGCGCGATGGCGATGGATCCCGACATCCTGTTCTTCGACGAACCGTCCGCCGGGCTCGACCCGATCAGTGCGAAGCTGCTCGACGATCTCATTCTCGAACTGCGCGATAGCCTCGGTACCACGGTGGTGATCGTCACGCACGAACTCGCCAGCATCTTCTCGATCGGCAACAACTCGGTGTTTCTCGATCCGGTCACGAAGACCCAACTCGCTACCGGCGATCCGAAGGAACTGCGCGATCACAGCCCGAACTTCGTCGTCCGCAATTTTCTGATGCGAGGCACCGCCGAGCCGGTGGACTAGCGTATGAGTAAACCTTCCAACCCCACGTTGATCGGTTCGTTCGTACTGGGCGCCATAGCGTTGCTCGTGGTGGCGGTGCTGCTGTTCGGCGGCGCCGCGCTGTTCGCATCGAAGCGCACGCTCGTGAGCTATTTCCCGGGTTCCGTTCAGGGTCTGCGCGAAGGTTCCAGCGTCGTGCTCAATGGCGTGCGGATCGGCTACGTGAAAGACATCCGTCTGCAGGGCGAACTGAAACCGGGCAACGCGATGGAAATGCTGGTGCAGGTGACGATGGAAATCCTGCCGAGCAGTTTCGAACTGTATTCGAACGGCAGCGCGCTGAGCGTCGAGACGCGCGCCCAGATGTCGCCGCAGCAATACGTGGACGCCGGTATCCGCGCCAAGCTGGCCACGGAGAGCTTCGTCACCGGGCAACTGCTGGTGGAACTGGATTTCCGGCCTGACACGCCAGCCGTGCTGCGCGCGCGGACGAAAGGCGGACCGGTGGAAGTTCCGACGATTCCGGGCGACGTGCAGCAGATTCTCCAGCGCGTGCAGACTTTCTTCGCCAACCTCTCCGAGGAGGTCGACGTCGATAAGCTCGCGAAAGACGTGCAGGGCATTCTCGACGGCCTGAACGAACTGGCGAATTCGCGTGATCTGCGCAGCATGCTGGCCGGCGGCAGCAAGCTTACGAACGACGACCTGCCGCGCCTGACGAGTTCACTGGAGCGCACGCTCACCGATCTGCAGGGCGCAACAAAAGACGCGCGTGAGCTGGTTCAGCATGTGGATAAACAGGTGGACCCGCTGATGTCGGATCTTCTGCCTGCGATAAAGCGCCTCGACAGCACCTTGAAGTCGACGGAAGTGACTTTGCAATCCGTGTCGGGACACCTGCGTGAAGACTCCGCGTTGTCGCTCGAAGTGAGGAGCACGTTGCAGGACGTGCAATCCATGTCCGATGCGGCCACGTCGTTGCTGCAATACCTCGACGAGCACCCCGAAGCGCTGCTGCGCGGAAAGAAAAAGTGAAGCGGAGAACTTACATGTCGCGATCGATCGTCGTCGCACTCGTCGTACTCGCACTGGGAGCGTGCGGCACCTCGCCGCCGTCGCGTTTCTACGCGTTGAGCCAACCGGCGGCGACTTCAGTCGCCAAGACCGGCAACGCGGTCGTGCTGTTTGGTCCGTTCAGCGTTGCGCAGTATCTGCAGCGCCCTCAGATCGTCGTTAGAGACGCCAATCACGAGTTGCAGCTCGGCGAATTCGACCGTTGGGCGGAAGCGCCGCAGGTGGCGGTGGTGCCCTGGCTTGCGCGCGAAGTGGACCGACAGCTGGCGAACGCGGTGGTGGTTGCGTTCCCGTCGGTGGGACACGCCGATGCGCCTTATCGAGTGCGCGGCACGATCTCCCAATGGGATGTCGATGCGACCGGTGCGGCCGTGCTCGTCGTGCAATGGGAGTGTGTAACGAACGCCGAAGCGGTGCTGGTTCCGCTGCGCACGTCGCGCTTCACCGCACAGGCAACGAAGGCCGGCAACTACGGTGACATCGTGCGCGCCTTGAATCAGACGTTGGCGGATTTTGCGGCGGAGGTCGCGTCTACGCTGGCGTCTACGCTCCCGTCTAAAGCCACCTAAACGGAAGAGCGGTCGTCAGGCCTTCTTGTCCGGGGCGAGCGCAAGCTTTTCCGGATCGAGCCCTTCGCGCTTCTTCAGGTCTTCGAGCAGACCTTCGTCGCTGAGGTCCAGCTTCTTCGACTTCTTCCAGTCGTGCTCGGCAATTTCTTCGAGCCGTTTCACCACGTCGCGGTTGTCGGTTTCGATCGCGAGCTCGCGTCGCGAATCGAAACTGCCGGGCGCCAGATTGATCGAACCGATGATCGCGCGCTTGCCATCGGCCAGCATCATCTTGGCGTGCAGCTTGAGATGGTGGGTGGTGTGCACCTTCGCGCCGACGTCCTGCAGTATCCGCAAGCTGCCGGCGCCCTCGATGAGCTTGTCGGCTTTCAGCGAGTGCGGCTTCTTCGTGAGGATGTGCACCTTCACGCCGCGCGTCACGGCGCGCACCAACCGCTCGATGATCACGGTGTCCTGATAGCGTTCGTTCTGGACCCATAGCGTGTGCTCGGCCGCGTCGATGAACGCCGCGACACGTTGGCGGCCGTTGTCCGGACACCAGATCAGTTTCGAATCCGGGTGGGGAGCGAAGTCCTTCTGTTCCCAGTCGGCGTCGAAGCAGGCGACCATTTCCTGCACTTCGAGGCCGTGCTTCGTGATCACGGCATAGTCGCGCGTCTCGGTGAGGTCCTTCGGTTCCCAGTTGAGCGACTCGACGTAGCCGACATTGTTGTCGATCACCATCGACTTCTGATGCGTGAGATCGAACCTGGGGTTGCTGTCGCGCACCTCGATGCCCGCGTCGGTGAGCAGCTTGCGCGCGGCTTCGTTCTCGGTTTCGCCGTGGCGGCGCGCAGGATTGAGCATCACTCGAACATTGACGCCGCGCTGCTTTGCCGCGATGACCGCACCGAGCAGTGCTTCGTCAGTGAATAGAAACATGCGGATGTTCAGCGACTGCTTCGCGCCGTTGATGGCCTCGAGAAGCGGCTTTGCCGTGTCATCGGGAAGAACGATCAGGGCATGCGACATGATGCAAAGTAATACCAACCCGTGCGGAGGGTAACGGGTCGCGGGACGCGGAGAAACTCAGGTATTCCCCGTATTCCACCGCCAAACAGCGCGGCGAAACTCCGGCGGCCGCAGTGGGTTCGGAGTACCCTGCGCGCCCACGAATCAAGAACAATCCCATAAGGGGACAATGCATGAACACGAAACGTCTGATTGCGGTTCTGCTCGCGGCAGGTGGGCTGCTCGCGATGACCGCATCGCCGGCCATCGCCGCGGATGCCGCAACGAAACCCAACATTCTGGTCATCATGGGTGACGACATCGGTATGTGGAACATCGGCGCGTATCACCGCGGCCTGATGGCGGGACGGACGCCGCACCTCGATACGCTCGCGAAGGAAGGGATGTTGTTCACTGACTATTACGCCGAAGCGAGTTGCACCGCAGGGCGCGCGAACTTCATCACCGGTCAGCTGCCGATCCGCACGGGTATGACGACGGTCGGCCAGGCGGGTGCGCCGACCGGGCTGCCGGCGGAAGCCATCACGATGGCGACGGTGTTGAAGTCGATGGGCTATGCGACGGGCCAGTTTGGCAAGAATCACCTCGGCGACCGCAACGAGTTTCTGCCGACCGTGCACGGCTTCGATGAGTTCTACGGCTACCTCTACCACCTCGATGCGATGGAAGACCCCTGCCATCCGAACTATCCGCAGAACCTGCGCAATCAGGTTGGCCCGCGCAACATGCTGCATACGTGGGCAACGGCGTCGGACGATGCGACTGTAGATCCCCGTTGGGGCAAGGTGGGCAAACAGAAGATCGAAGATGCCGGCGAGTTGTGTCCGACGCGCATGGAGACCGTCGACGATGAGATTCGCGACAAGGCGCTGACGTTCATCGACAAGGCACACGCCAATGGCAAACCGTTCTTCGTCTGGCTGAACCCGACGCGAATGCACATTGTCACGCACCTGTCGCCGAAGTACGAAGCCATGCGCAACTCGGACAACGGCTGGAGCATCCAGGAAGCCGGCATGGCGCAACTGGACGACGACGTCGGTCTGGTTATGGCGAAGCTGAAGGCACTCGGCGTGGACGACAACACCATCGTTGTGTTCACGACCGACAACGGCACCGAAGTTTTCACGTGGCCGGACGGCGGTCAAACGCCGTTCGCACAGAGCAAGGGTACCGTCATGGAAGGCGGTTTCCGCGTACCGGCGATCGTGCGCTGGCCGGGACGCGTACCTGCAGACACCGTGCAGAACGGCATCTTTTCCGGTCTCGATTGGTTGCCGACGTTCGCCGCGGCTGCCGGAAACACGACCATCACTGACGACTTGCTGAAGGGCGTGAAGCTCGGCGACCGTACGTACAAGAATCACCTGGACGGTTACAACCAGCTGGATACCATCACCGGCAAGGGTCCGTCGGTTCGCCATGAGATCTTCTATCTGGGCGAAAGCACCATCGGCGCAGTGCGCATCGACGACTTCAAGTATCGGTTCATCGACCAACCCAACGGCTGGCTCGGCGCGAAGACCCAGGTCGACGTGCCTTACCTGACCAATCTTCGGCTCGATCCATTCGAGCGCACGGGCTGGCCCAACAACGGAACGAAGGAGGGCGCCCAACAGTACTTCGACTGGTTCAAGTACGAATTCTGGAGGTTCGTGTTCGTGCAGCAGTTGATGGCGAAGGAGATCCAGACGTTCCTCGATTTCCCGCCGATGCAGCGTGGCGCAAGCTTCAACCTGGAAGCTGTCAAAGCCGAGATGGCGGCGAAGATGGCCCAGGCGGCAGCTGCGGCCAAGGGTACCGGCCAGTAGCGGACCCCTCACCCGCCCAGGGCGAGATCTGATCAGACGAAGCGGGCGGCCCGAAAAGCCGCCCGTCTTTGTTTACACTGCCGGCTGCCCCGATAGAGCGTGAACCTTGGCCAAGAGAAAAAAGAGCACGCGCGCGTCGAAGCGTCCGCCCACCGAGCCGCCCAGCACTTCCAGTTCGAACGAGTCCTCGCCTGAGCCGAGTCGTGCGCGCCATCGCTGGATGGTTGGGGCTGGGATACTGTCGCTCGCGTCTGCGGCGGCGCTGGTCTGGATGCTGCAGCACCGTCCGCACCACGAACCACCGGCACCTCCCGCGGCACCGGTAACGCCGCTTGCGGTGGTCGCACCGCACTACGCCGGCGGTGAGGTGTGTGCGAGTTGCCACACGGCCGAGCACGCGTCGTGGCACGGTTCCGACCACGATCTCGCGATGAAGGTTGCCGACGAAACGTCGGTGCTCGGCAACTTCAACGACGCCAAATTCACCTACGCCGGCACCACGTCGACGTTCTCCAAGCGCGACGGCAAGTTCATCGTCAATACCGACGGTCCCGACGGCCAGTTACGCGACTACGAAATCGGCTACACGTTCGGCGTGCATCCGCTGCAGCAGTATCTGATCGACTTTCCCAACGGGCGCAAGCAGGCGCTGTCGATCGCGTGGGATTCGCGACCCAAGGAGAAGGGCGGCCAACGCTGGTTCCATCTGTATCCCGACGACAACGTGAAGGCGGGCGATTGGCTGCATTGGACCAACTACAGCCAGAACTGGAACTTCACGTGCGCGGAGTGTCATTCGACCGATCTGAAGAAGGGCTTCGATCCGGCATCCGACACATACAAAACGACGTGGGCTGAAATCAACGTGTCGTGCGAGGCTTGTCACGGCCCCGGCTCCAACCACGTTGCGTGGGCGAAGAAGGAAGGTGACTGGCAGCGCTTTGACGACAGGGGTCTTGCGGTTGCACTGGACGAACGCAAAGGCATCACGTGGACGCCGCTTGCCGATACCGGTAACTCGCACCGCAGTGCGCCGCGCCAGACCACGCGCGAGATCGACACGTGCGCGCGCTGCCATGCGCGCGCCAGCCGTCTCACCGACGACTACGTACACGGAAAATCGCCGCTCGATACGCATCGTCTCGTTCGCCTCGACGACGAACTCTATTGGCACGACGGGCAGATGCGCGGCGAGGTGTACAACTGGGGCTCGTTCCTGCAGAGCAGAATGTACGCGGCCGGAGTGACCTGTTCGGACTGTCACGACCCGCATTCGCTGAAGCTGAAAGCGGATGGCAACGCGGTGTGCGGGCAGTGTCACCTGCCTTCGAAATTCGACGCACCGTCGCACACGCATCACGCGCCCGGCACGCCCGGTGCCGCGTGTGCGAACTGCCACATGCCAACCACCACGTACATGGTGGTAGATCCGCGGCACGATCACTCGATGCGTATCCCCCGGCCGGATCTGTCGGTGCAACTCGGCACGCCCGATGCGTGTACGAACTGTCACGCGAAGAAATCCGCGCAATGGGCCGCCGACGCGATTGCGAAGTGGACCGGAAAAGCTCCGGCTGGATTCCAGCATTTCGCGCAGGCGTTGCACGCGGGTTCCATTGCCGCGCCGGGTGCGCGCGAAGCGCTGGTGACGTTGATCGACGATCAAACGCAACCGGCCATTGCGCGCGCGAGCGCCATCGATCGTCTCGCAAACCTGTTAACGCCGAAAAGTACCGATGCGGTGGTACGGGCATTGAAGGACGCCGATGCATCGGTTCGGCAGGCAGCGGTCGAAGCGCTTGCGAACGTCGACACGGATCTGCGCCGCAGAGTGTTGGCACCGCTGCTCGACGACACCGTGCGTGCCGTGCGCATCGAGGCCGCACGAGCGCTCGTCGGTGAACCCGAACGATCGTTGACCATGGAACAACGTGCAAGGTTCAAAGTAGTGCTCGATGAATACATCGCCGCGCAGACCTACAACTTCGACCGGCCTGAGGGCCACATGAATGTCGGCAACATCGCCGCGGCACGCGGCGACGCGGAAGCGGCGATCGCTCAGTATCAGCAGGCGCTGGCGATCGATCCGTTGTTCATCGCGGCATACGTGAACATCGCCGACATTTACCGGGCGACCGGCAAAGAGGTGGACGCGCAGGTGATCCTTCGGCAGGGTCTGAAGGCCGATCCGCGTTCCGCGGCGTTGCACCACACCGTAGGGCTTGCACTGACGAGGCAGAAAGCCCGCGACGTGGCGCTGGAGGAGTTCAAGACCGCCGTTCAACTCGCGCCGAACGACGGACGCTTCGCGTATGTGTATGCGGTGGCGCTGAACGATTCGGGTCGACAAGCCGAGGCGCTGAGCGTGCTGAAGACCGCGCTGAAAGCGAATCCGTACGACCGGAATCTGCTGCAGGGGTTGGTGTACTTCACGCAAGCTGCGGGCGACAGTGAGTCGGCGAAGCAATACGTAGCGTTGCTGCGCGAACTGGATCCGGAGAATCCGGAATGGGTGCAGCTGCAACAGCAGCTCGACGGGGCCGTTGGGAACTGATCTAAATCGGGGAGGAGAAGTGGCGGAGTTGATCGTTCACCAGATTCCGGGCGCGTGGGGGTTGCCGACCATCGGACCGTTCTCGCTGAAGCTCGAGGCGTATTTGCGGATCGTCGAGATTCCCTACAAGGCGGTCATCGACGCAACACCGTTCAAAGGACCCAAACGCAAGCTGCCGTGGATTGAGCACGAAGGCAAAACGATCGGCGATTCCGGATTCATCATCGAATATCTGGAGCAGCGGTTCGGCTGCAATCCGAACGCCGGCCTAACTGCAGCGGAAAGGGGCGTTGCGCTTGCGCTGCGGCGGCTCCTCGAAGAAAACCTGTACTGGACGCTGGTGTTCGACCGCTGGATGGTCGACGCCAACTGGCCGCTCACGAAACAGACCGTACTCGGTCTCATCCCGGCGCCGGCACGGCTGCTGATCGCTCCCATAGCGAGACGCGGCGTGAAACGGCAGCTGATGGGGCACGGTATCGGTCTGCACTCGCCGGACGAGATTCACGCCATCGCGGCCAAAGACATCGGCGCGATTGCAGATGTCCTCGGCGACAAACCCTATCTGATGGGAAACACGCCAACCGAAATCGACGCCGTAGCCTACGGGGTGCTCGCCAACATCATGCTGGTGCCGATCGCGAGCGCGACGAAGGACGCAGCGTTACGCCGCACGAACCTCGTCGACTACATCGAGCGGATTCGCACGCGTTACTTCGCGTAGCTCGATCGGCTACAGCTTCAAGCCGCTCGGTCCCTCGAACGACGGCAGATTGAAGTAGTCGCTGAAGCGCTGGATCTTGCCGTTCTCGATTTCGAATACGCCGTTCACCGGCAGATCGAAGCGTTTGCCATCGCGCAGCATGAAGTGATCGATGCGTTCAGCGAACACCAGATCGTCTTCTGCCGCGATGCGCACCGTTTCGAGTGTGAGCACTTCGAACGTAGCGAGGAACGCTTCGAAGATCGCGAGTATGCCGGCACGGCCCGTGATCGGCGCCACCGGCACGTTGTGATAAACCGCATCGTCGTTGAAGCAGCTCATGATGGTGGCGATGTCGCGACGCTCCCACGAATCGAGGAACTTGACGACCAGTGCTTTGGAATCAACCGCAGAAGTGGAATGCGTAGCCATACAAGTTCTCCTGAAGATCAGGCGCCGCTTCCGCGCGCGCGTTTGACGAAACCGTAGAACGCGTTCGACGGCTCGGCGCCCGCCGCAACGTATTCGCTCTTCACCCGCGCAAGCGCGTCGTTGCGCCATGGCGCGTCGGCGGCAAGCATCTGCGGCATGCCGTACAGTCGCGCGGAGTTGCCGGCGAGAATCGCACTCTTCACGGCGCCGTCGCCTTCGCCGAGTGCCGCATAGCCGTGCGACGCGCGCATCTCTTCCGGAATTTCGATTCGACGGAACGCTTCGATCTGCCATTGCGGCGAGCCGTACCACACCGAATCGGTTCCCCAGATCACGTGGTCTACACCCATACCTTTGATCACGGTGCCGAGCACAGCGGCGGCGAGACGCGGATGCGTGACGGCGCAGCTGCCGAACGTGGTGCCGAGTTCCGCATACACGTTCGACACGCCCCATTTCGCAGGCGTTTCCGCGAGATCGGTCACCCAGTCGATTCGGCCAGATTTCTCGAACTGTTCGAGCAGCGGTTCCGGGCTCGTCATCAACGGCCGGAATCCCGAGTGATAAATGATGAAGTTGAGGCCTGGCCAGTCCTTCGCCGCTTTGCCCACGTCGTCCACCATGGCGTGGCGCCAATGCTTGGTCACCTTCGTGAAGTCTTCCGGCAGCAGACCTTTGTGGATGCACACGTTGGTGATGCCGGACTTCAGCATGCGTTCGTACGCGGGATACATCAGCTTCTCGTCGTCGAGCCGCCATGGATATTGCGAATCCTCGAACGGATCGCCGAGCGTGTAGCCCTTCCAGCTGTCGGGCTTCAGTTCCGCGATGGCGCGGTCGATTTCGTCGAGCCAGCCCGGTTGTCCTGGCGCCATTACGGCATGCGCCAGCACGCGGCGCGAACCCGCCGCCTTGTTGATGAAGTTGCGCGCGCCGGCCAGTCCATCGTTGTTCATGATCACGTTGGCGCCGTGATCCGCAGGCGCTGCGCTGATGAGCCCGATCTTCGTGTCGCTGTCGAAATAGACCTCTTTCAGAAAGTTGTCGAACTTGAACAGATCGAAATCGATCTTCGTGTTGCGCAGCGCCTCGTTCCAGTTCTTCGCGTACTCGCCCAGTTTGAGGATGCCGTCCCACTGGTAATCGTCGCGCACGAAGTGCAGCTGCACGTCGATCACCGGTTGATCGCGATAGCGCAGCGTTCGTTCGGCAACGGCTGCTGCGTCGCTGGTCTCCGCCGCGGCCACCGTGAAGAAGTTCCCGTACACGCGATTCATCGCGAAGAAACTCGCGGCAAGGCCGATGCCGGAACGCAGGAACTGACGCCGCCCCGTGCCTGCCTTCGTCGCGTGGTTGTCGGCCATGTCGAGCACCAGTCGTTCCACGCGCGCTTGCGCCGGCGTCTGCGCGATGGGCAGATACTCGCCGTTGCTGACCATGCGCGTGGGAACGGGCGGTGAGTCCTTCAGCCGTTCCGCGCCAACGAGTTCTCTAAGCTGTTTCTTCGTGAGCCACATGCGCGCCTCGTTGTTCTTCGGTGTGTTGACTCTTCGGTGCGATGACGCGAGCGAACACGTTCGGCGTCATCAGCGCAATCGGACTGCGTTGCAGGTGCATCACTTCGAGGAAACGCATTGCAACCACCGGATCGTTCCACGTGCGTTCGTGTACACGATCGAGATACCAGTTGGCGAAACGCGTCCAGTTCGGCGAGTTCGGGAACGCGGTGCGGTCGCGGTATTCCTCGGTGGTGGACATCAACCAGCACTGCGAAACGAACTGCGCGTACTTGCGCTGGAATACCCGCGCGAAGCCTTGCAGATCGCTGGGGAAACCCTTGAGACATTCATCGAGCAGCGCGGCACCCGTGGCGCCCTGGCTCATGCCCTGCGCGTAGATCGGGTTGAACGACGATGCTGCATCGCCGACCACCACCAGCCCTTCCGGTGCGGGATCCAGCGATTCGTAATGCCGCCGCAGATTGCCGGCGAACCGATATCGCCAGATTCGGCCCGCAGGCTTGGCGTCTTTGATGGCCGCGTAGAAATCGGGAACAGCCAACGACTTTGCAAAGGCCATGAAACCGTCGACATCGTCGGGCGGGTGATCGCCGCGCCAACCGACGAGCGTGGCCAGCCACTTGCCGGTTCCTTCCACCGGTAACAGCACGCCGAGGCGTGCATCCGGATACTTCGGGTGGACCAGCAGCGACTTCCACGGCCGCTGCATCTCCGGCAACTCGATGAGCGCAGTTGCATAACCGACGTCCACCGGCACTTCCGACGTTGCCACTCTCGGAAACCCTGCGTTCTCCAGACGCGCAGCGGTTTTCGAATTGCGGCCGCCTGCGTCCACGATCAAATCCGCCGTGATACGTCCTCCGTCGGCGAGATCGAGCCCGCAGATGCGATCGCCTTCGCGCACGAACGCGCCGACTTCGGAGAGCTCGTGCACCGCAACGCGCGGTTCGCGCGCGAGGTGCTGTCGCAGCGTGAATTCGAGCAGGCCCTTCGTCTGGCTGTGCATCGTGATGCCGCTCGGCAGTCGCGCCTTCCAACCGCCGGCGTAATACCAGTCGGTGTCTAGCGACATGTCGATGCGATGTCCGCCGGCGCGTTCGAGGTCGTCGAGCGCGCCCGGCAGGTAGTGCTCCATGATGTCGGCGCCGCGTTTCAGCAGTACGTGCACGTGCGGCGATTGCGGCGAACCCTTGCGCCAGCTGGGCGAACGCGGCAGTTCGTCGCGCTCGAGCACCGTGACTTGTGCGAAATGCCGCGCCAACGCCGCTGCCGCAAGCAACCCCGTCGTACCTGCACCGATGACCACCGCAGTGCGTCCGCGTCCCATGCAGCTTCTCCCCAACGTGCATGTCCCCAACGTGCACGATGATCCGAGCGGCCGGGTGTTGCGGCTATCGTGCGTTCGGAGGGAAGGCACCCCTTCTTTCGGAGGGGTGGGCCGTTACGCCACATTTGAACCAAAGACCAGCTTTCGGATCCCCGCGCGACGCTATAGGGTGCCGCCGCAGACGCGGATGCCTGCGCGGCGGCGATGCGCTGCCGCAGCAGCCGCCTTCACAGAGGTCATGAGGAGAAGCAATGAACGCACTACTGCGACGATTTCTATTCACGATTCTTGCGATCGGAGCCACCACGGCCTACGGCGCGATGTCGGAGGAAGAACTCGCGAAGCTTGCACAGAATCCGGTGGGCAATCTGATCAGCGTGCCTTTCCAGAACAACACGAACCTGAACTACGGGCCGGAGGAAGGCACGCAAAACATCCTGAACATCCAGCCGGTGATTCCGGTTTCGGTCAACAAAGACTGGACCGTCATCACCCGCACCATCCTGCCGATCATCCACATGCCGCGCCTCGGTCCGGGTGTTGGGAGCCAGGACGGCATCGGCGATACGGTCTTTACCGCATTCCTCTCACCCGCGAACCCGGGACATTTGATCTGGGGTGTGGGCCCCGTGCTGCAATTGCCGACGCACGACAACCACGAACTCGGTAACGACAACTGGGGCGCAGGGCCTTCGTTCGTCGTTCTTCACATGGAGCACGGCGATCCCTGGGTGTACGGCGTGCTCGCAAACAACGTCTGGTCTTTGACCGACGACAAATCGGGCGGCAAGTACAACAACGGGCTCATCCAGCCGTTCATCAACTACAACTTCAAAGGCGGTCTCTATCTGACGAGCGCGCCGATTGCGACGGTGGATTGGGAGGCGCGCAGCTCCGACAAGTGGACGGTTCCGATCGGCGGTGGCATCGGCAAGGTTTTTCATTTCGGCAGGCTGCCCGTGAACTCGCAATTGTCGGCGTACTACAACGTCGAGAAGCCGGAGTTCGGGCCCGACTGGCAGATTCGCGCACAGATACAGCTGATGTTTCCGAAGTAGAGCGACGCCACACCGCTGTCAGAGTTAGTCGATGAGACGTTGTCGCAAGGCGATGGCGACGGCGTGCGCGCGATCCGATGCGCCGAGCTTGTCGTATAGATTCTTCAGGTGACCCTTTACGGTGGCTTCGCTGATCGCGAGAAAATTCGCGATCTCTTTACTGCTGCTGCCTTCCGCGAGGAATTCCAGCACCTGCAGTTCGCGCGGCGTGAGCACGCTCGTTTCGTCGCCGGACTTCGCCTGTTGCACCAGCCGGTTCAGCAACGGCCGGGTGATCTCGGCAGGAAAATACGTACCGTTGTTGAACACGGCGCGTACCGCGCGAAGGAGGTCGGACTTCGATGCACTCTTCAACACATAGCCGCGCGCGCCGAGATTGATGCTCTCGTGCACGTACGCGGGGTTGTCGTACATGGTGAACACGATGATGCCGACGTCGGGCGCACGCGCACGAATTTCCTTGATGGCGGCAAGCCCGTTCATTCCCGGCAGACGCAGGTCGACGATCGCGATGTCGGGCTTTTCCCGCACAATGACCTCGAGTGCGCCGCGCACGTCGCCCGACTGGCCGACCACGCTGACATCGGCTTCGGCGCCGAGCATCTCAACGACGGCCTGCCGCACTACGTGGTGATCGTCGATCAGATAGACGCGTATTGAGGTCATTCAGCGTCAGCCGGGCAAATGGATACGTACAACGGTGCCGCGCGGCTGCGCACGGTTGATGCTCAAGGCCGCGCCGAGCGATTCGGCGCGCTCGCGCATGGTCGAGAGTCCGAAGTGTCCGTGCTGCAGCGCGCCATCGTGGAAGTGTTCATCAAAGCCCTTGCCGTTGTCGCGAATGTGCAGCCGGTGGCCATCGTGTGTGCATTCGAAGCGGATTTCCACCTCGGATGCATCCGCGTGCTTGCGCACGTTAAGAACGGCTTCCTGCACGATGCGGAACAAGAGCGTCTGGTCGGGCGAACGCCACGCGCGCGCGTCGGGCTCGATGTCGAGCGCAATTCGAAACGGCACCGCGCTCGCAATGCCGTGAACGTATTCCTCGAGTGCAGTGCAGAAGCCGAGGTCGTCGAGCACGGTGGGGTGCAGTTCGTTCATCATTGCACGCACGTCGTTCGAGCACGCGCTCACGGCGCCCCCTAGTGCAGCCGTCGCAGAACCGGCGGGCAACGCGTCGACCGCCTGACGCAATGCGAACAGATGACCGCTCATCCGGTCGTGCAGTTCGCCGGCCATCGTCTGCCGTTCCTGTTCCTGGTTTCGAATGAGCTCGCGCGTGAGCCCGCGTGCACGTTCGGAACGCTCGAGCGCGAGTTCCAGATTTTCCTGCGCCCATCCGGCCAGCATTGCGCCCAGCGCGGCCGAGAAGGCGAGATGAAACAGCGCCACCAGCAGATCGCCGATCGGTTGCGTGGAGCGCAGGTTCACGAACAGAAGAACGATCAGCGCCGCGTGAAACGCCAGCACCCAGAGCGTGCGTGTTGCGCCGTAGCGCAGCACCGTTGCCAGAAGCGTGAAGTAGTAGAAGGGAAAGAACGGTGCACTGATGCCGCCGGTAACCGAACACATGGCCGTAACCAGGATGGGATCGCCGATGCTGGTGAGCAGTGCGGTAGAGGCAACGTCGCCGCCGGAACGAACGCGCCAATGCGCGAACACCGTGTACAGAAGCCCGGCCAGATAGATGGCAACCGGCGCTGTGCCCGCGGGCATGCCGTCGCGAAACAGGATGAGCGCCCAGCCCGCCATGCCGAGCAGACGCAGATACAGAATCTGCCCTTCGGCCTTGCCGAGGTGGCCGCGCGCGTGCAGCTCGAGGTCTCCATCGTCCAAGGTGATATGGTCTGCTTTCACATCTCAGATTCCAGGTGACTCTATGTCCATTACGATGCACTCCGCGAGCGCTCCGGTCTTCATCCGCATGCTGAACAACATGCTCGGCTGGCTGGACAAAGCCGAGGCGCACGCAAAGGCGCGCAAGTTCGACCCGAACAACTACCTGTCGATGCGCCTCACGCCGGACATGCTACCGCTCTCCGCGCAGATTCAGATCGCGACCGATCACGTGAAGGGTTGCCTGGCGCGCCTCGCCGCGATCGATCCTCCGAAGTGGGCGGACGACGAGAAGACGCTGGATCAGTTGCGCGCACGCATCCGCAAAGCGATCGAGTATGCGCAAGCGACTCCAGCCTCGAAGCTCGAAGGTTCAGACGCGCGAGAAATCTCACTGCCGGTTGGCCCGGGGCGCACCATGGAGTTTCCGGGCGAAACGTTCCTGAAGGCCTTCTCGCTGCCGAACTTCTTCTTCCACGTGACGATGACCTATGCGCTGCTGCGCCAGGGCGGCGTCGATCTCGGCAAGATGGACTATCTCGGCGCGCCGTGAACCCGGCTGAGAAGGGCGGGGTCGTACTGCGCCGGAACGCTAACGATCCCGTTCAGTCTTGCACACGAGTCGGCCGGCACGCGGTGTAGGGCTCACTCCACGACCTTCACCAGTTGGCCGGGCTTTATGTCGCCACCTGCATACACTCCGTTCAGCAACTTCAGCTGCTGCTCTGCATTGCCCGACAACGGGGATTTCCGCGCCAGTTCCGCGAATCCGCCGCTGGGGTAAGGCACCGTTTTCAGTTTGAACGGACGGGCGGCGCTACGATCGGCCGCGGTGAGCGCACGGAACGAAGACTCCGCTTCCTGCATCTGGCGATGTGCCTGCTGCAACGACAGCGCATCTTTGGCGGCATAGACGAATGCATACACGCGGTTCGATGGACCCGTCACGATCGTTAGTTCGACGGACTGCGATTGCCCCTGCGCGTTCAGCCGCGTGCCGACGAAATGGGTCGCCTGCAGCCCGTTCAGCGATCGGCGATCGACGCTGCCCGAGTTCGGGTTGACGGCGTTGCGGATGATCTCTTCATGGTTTGTGCCCGCCTTTTCCGGAATCGCCTGGACGACCAGCGCGGCGGTGCCCGCACCGTTCACCAGCGCAATCGCTTCGGGCGAGTTCTGGATCTTCCAGCCTCGCGGTGCCGTCAATGCGATGCCCAACGGCTCGTGATAAAAGTTCTGGCCGCGCGTTACGCCCTGCTCGCGACTCTCGCCGAACGACATACCGTTGATCATCTGGAGGTAGCGCGCGCGGCCGTCGTCGTCGTATTTCGCTTTGGCTTCGTAGCCGCTTGCGATCTGCGAGATGTCGCGCAGCCGCTCCGCGCTGCTCGGGTGCGATGCCAGCCAGTCTGATCCGGTTCGCGGTGCGCGGCCTTCCGCGCGCGCCTGGTCGGCGGCGAAGCGTTCCTGGTTTTCGAGCAGCTTGATGACATCGACCATGTTGCGCGGATCGTAGTTGATGCCCGCGACGTATTCGGCGCCGAGCTGGTCGGCCTGCAGTTCCTGCGAGCGGCTGTACTTTGCAACGTATCCGGCGGCGATGCCTTGTGAAGCCTGTGACGCTGCCTGGCCTGCACCTGGAACACCGCCGCTTTCGAGCACCATGCCGAGAATGCTCGCCGCCAGCACGCCCAGCCCCGCGGCCTGCTGGCGAGTGGCGCGTTGCGAACCGTGCCGTGCGGTGACGTGGCCGATCTCGTGGCCCATCACTCCCGACAAGTCGGCTTCGCTTTCCATGTAAGCCATGATGCCGCGCGTCACGTACACATAGCCGCCGGGCAGCGCGAACGCGTTGACGTCGGGGCTGTCGAGCACCGTGAAGTGCCACTCGAGCCCCGGGCGATGCGAGTTCTTCGCCAGCCGCTGGCCGAGGTCGTTGACGAACGCCTGCACCTTCGGATCGTCGTAAGCGCCGAACTCGGCGAGGATTTGGGGGTGGGCTTTCGCCCCCTCGGCGATTTCGGCAGCCTCGTCCATGACCGTGTGTTCGGTCTTGCCCGTAACGGGATTCACGACTGTCGCGCAGCCCGTTGAGACGAGGAGAACAACGGCGATGAGAAGAAGCCGCATGCGAATCTCCCAAAACGATAGATTTCCCCATTCGAGCCAGCGCGTCCGTCTGTAACCGCACACGACGAGCGAGGGATGTCCGCGTTCCTACGCGCCGCCCTTGCGGAGCAAGGCGAAGAACTCGCGTCGAGTTTTCGGCCCATACGTCAGATAGTTCGGATCTCGTTGTTCCTGATACGCGGTGCGCGCCCGAGTGATCTTGTCGGTGCCGCGGCGCAACTTCACTTCGTCGGGCGAAATCCTGTACGGCACTGTGGCGTTGTAGCCGAACACCTTCGCGCGCAGCGCTGGCGTCAGTTCCGGGTAGCCGTGTGCTTCGCGCAACGCCGGCGCGATCTGAAACGTGCGGAACGCCTGGATCTGATCCTGCGGCGAGCCGTACCAGATGGAATCGGTTCCCCACAGCACGTTGTCCTGCCCGGCGTACTTGAACAGCTTGCCGAGCGCATGCGCGGCGGAATCGGGTTCGCGCATCAGGAAACGCCACGTGCTGCCCAGCTCCGCGTAAACGTTGCTGTTCGGCGCAATGCCGTTGTCGAGCAGTGAACGCACCAGCGTGTCGATGCCGTCGCGCGCCGCGGCATGGTCGTAAGCGAGTTCCGGTTTACCCGCGACGAAGCCGGAGTGATAGACGATGAATGCGACATCGGGAAATTGCTTCGCCACTTTGCCGATGTCGGAACACTGGCTGTGCTCGTACGAGTGCGGACCGAACGGCAGCCCTTTGTGCACGCACACCACTTTGATGCCGAGCTTGCGCGCCTTCTCGATCATCGCGAGTCCGGGCTCGTCGGACAGGAAGTAGCCGCGTCCACCAGGCCCGAACTGCGTGTACGTCTTCCACGCGCAGATGCCCCACTTCGCCGCGAGTTCGTCCATGTGTTCGAGATCACCCGGCTGATTCGGATTCACGCGGCCATGCAGCATCAGGCGCTGCGTGCCTTCCATTTCATCGACGATGCGCCGCGTTGCATCGGCCGCCTCGATGGTGAGTGGCTCCGCGTCGGCCGCAGACGGCACGAACGACAACACCATCATGTCGGTATCGGAATCGAGAAAGATGTCTTTCACGAACTCGCGCGCGCCGAGACACTCCAGATAACCGCGATCGCTGCCGGCACCCAGCCCGCAACCGGCATTCGGCATCTCGGAGAACGGCCGCGCCGATGCAGGCAGCTCTTTCAGCCACGCACCGGTGGGATCTACATAGTGACCCTGCACGTCGAAGATGAATTCGTTGCCGTTCACCGTGGCTGCTGCGAGTTCGACATCGAGCGCCGCGTCCGCGGGCACTTCGAAGTAACCACCGCGCGTTCCACCGGAGGCATGTGCTGCATTGAACGCGAGCAGTGCACTCGCCGCACCGCAACTCGACATCAGAAAATCGCGGCGCTTCATTCCCGAACGCCGCGCGTGCTCGCCGGCGTGCTCGTGTGCCAGCCGATTGCCGAGGGTGTTGGCGCGCGACAGCGGAATGGGTGCGAACTCACCGTTCGACGTGGTGTCGATTTTGATCGGCAGACGCGTGCCGTGCGGATCGGAATCGTTGCGTTGCATGCAGCCTCCTTGGTTTACGATCGCTTACAGTTCGGTATCGCCCTTCAACAAACGTTGCACCACGGTGCGATTCAGAATTTCGTTCGTGCCGTCGGCAACATTCACGATGCGCAACGCGTGCCACGCGTGATACAGCCCGACCTCGTTGGTGAAGCCCATAGCGCCGTGCGTCTGCATCGCGCGATCCACAGCGCGGTAACCCACCTGTACGGCGTATGCCTTCGTCATGGAGAGTTCTTTCACCGCGGCATCGCCGCGATCGAGCAACGTGGCTGCGTTGATGCCCATCAGATGCGCAGCGTGCAGTTCCATCGCGCTTTCGGCCAATGGAAATGTAACGCCCTGATACTCCGCAATCGGCTTGCCGAACGCTTCGCGCAACTTCGCGTAATCGAGCGCGCGCTCCAATGCCCAACGGCCGTATCCGACTGCGCGCGCCGTGTTGTAGATGCGCCCGAGCGACACGCCGTACAGAGCAGCATCGAAACCTTTGTTCAGTTCACCAACGAGCTGCCACGGTTGCACGTGCACATCGTCCAACCGCAGTTCGGCTTCGTCGCCGCCGATGTGCCCGAACAGGCGGATCACGCGCTGCACTTCGAACCCGGGTGCATCGGTGGGCACGAGAAACGCCGAGATGCCGCCCTTGCGTGCAGCTGCGCGTTCGGCGTCGGTTACGGCGAACACGATGCAGTAGTCGGCGGTGGGCGCATTCGTAGTCCAGATCTTGCGGCCGCTGATGCGCCAGTTGTCGCCATCGCGAACCGCACGCGTCGTCATCGCAGCCGCATCGGAGCCGGCGCCCGGCTCCGACAAACCAAAACACATGGACGCAGTGCCGGCCATCATCGGCGCGAGGATGCGTTGCCGCGCTTCGACGGTGGTTTGCTCCAGCAAACGACTCGGCCCGAAGGCCCAATGGCTGATCGCATACAACATCAACCAGTTCTGCGGGCCGCACGTACGGAACAGTTCCTCCCAACACGCGAAATACGCGAGGTGTCCGAGCCCGCCGCCACCGAGCGATTCCGGCACGCACATCGAATAGAAACCCGCGTCCGCCGCGGCTTTACGCACTTCGCCTATTAAGGTGAGCGTTGCGTCGGAGAAGCGCCCGTCTTCGCGATAGAGCAGGCGATCGTTCTCGAATAGCCCCTGATGCGCTTCGTGCCGCGGCAGTATTTCCTTGCGCGCGAACGCGACGACACCTTCGCGCGCGGTTCGGACTTCCTCCGGAAGATCAAACGCGATGGCTGGCATGAAGTGCAGGCTCGAAAGTGCCGGAAGCGCAACGCTAGGGTGCAGGCGCGGGTGTGGTCAAGTTCGAATGTTGCGGTGGCTAGGGCTCCTTCGAAGGTTTGCGTAGATGTAATCCGGCCAGTGGGCTGCGTACTGCGTTGCCACCGCGATTGAGCACGTGCGTGTAGATTTGCGTCGTCTTCACATCCGTGTGCCCCAACAGTTCTTGTACGGTGCGTATGTCGTAGCCGCTTTCGAGCAGGTGCGTTGCAAATGAATGACGCAGCGTATGCGGACTCGCGCGCTTTTCGATCTTCGCCTCGCGTAACGCCTTGCGCATGTGGCGCTGAATCAATTCGGGTAGCAGGTGATGACGACGCGGCTCGCCGTTGTCACGCGGATCGCGGCTGAACTCGCCACTTGGGAAGACCCATTGCCACGGCCACTCGAACGGCGCGTTCGGATACTTGCGCGCGAGTGCATAGGGAAGGTGAACGCCGGCCATTCCGCGCTCGCGATCGCGCTGGTAAGCGACTCGAACCTGGCCGAGATGTGCCGTAAGCGGTTCGACGAGATCGCCTGGCAGCATCGATACGCGGTCTTTCCCACCTTTGCCCGAGCGCACGTAGATGGCGAGCCGTTCGAAGTCGATGTCCTTTACGCGCAGACGCAAGCCTTCCATCAGCCGCAGCCCTGAACCATAGAGCAAGGCGGTGACAAGCCAGACGGTGCCGTCGAGTTGATTGAGCAGGCTGACGACTTCCTCGCGAGTGAACACCACCGGAATACGCGGTTGCGACTTTGCGCGTGCTGCACCCGCAAGGCTGCCGAGCGGCTGCCGGAGAAGGTGTTTGTAGAGGAACACGAGGGCATTCAAAGCCTGATTTTGCGTGGAAGCCGATACCTGGCGTTCGACTGCGAGATGAGTCAGGAACCGAACGACGTGCGTCTCGTCCATCTCGGCAGGATGACGCAGTTGGTAGAAGCGGATGTACTGCTTCACCCAATGCACGTACACGTCTTCGGTGCGAATCGAGTAGTGCTTGCGACGAATCACGTTACGGAGATCTTGCAGGAGGAGAGAGCGTGGCATCGGATTGGAAGATGACGACGAAGGAGCGATGGTGGATCCGAAGTGGGGTGGATAGACGACACGATGCGGTGTTTCTTACGAGGGCTTGCGGCGATGTACTACGAGAAAGAGACGTAGATGGCGGGCGGTGACTTCGCGGAGCTAGTGAGGCAGGCTTGAATCACGAATTGTTGGCGAGGATGGCGAGGAGTTCGAAATTTGTTGGGGAGAACGCGGATGGCCTGGCTGTGTGCGTGAAGTGGCTGCACGTCGTCTTTCATTGCGACGTTTCGTCGTCTAATAGTTGTTAGGCGCGCATGACCACTCTCTTCGCCATCGTCCACGCAGAAGCGACGCATCACGTCGATCAGATCGTTGGAGGCTGGTTCGACTCAGAACTCACGGCACGTGGGCATATGCAGGCTCGCGATACGGCCGAAGAATTGCGCTCTCGAATATCCGACGTGCCTCGAATCTATTCGTCGGACCTGAAGCGATCGGTACAAACGGCTGAGCCCATTGCGTCAGCCTTTGGCGTCGTGCCACAGACGGAACCCGACTTGCGCGAGGTCGGTTGTGGTATCGCTGAGGGCAAGAGCCGGGCATGGCTTGAGGCCCGCATCGTGCTTCCTCCCGCGGGTGCCAACCGACTAGATCACCGAATTTGCGACGGGGCCGAAACGCGGCGCGAGGCCGCGACGCGCGTCTATCGGTTTGTCGAAACGCTGCGCGGAGGTCCATCCGGACCGCTCATCGTGGTAACGCACGGATTTGCATTCACATTCCTAGTGTCGGCGTGGGTTGGAGTACCCATCGAGTCTGTCGGCTCGGTCCGATTCGTCGCTGAGGCAGGCAGCATCAGCACGTTGGAATTCGATCCGCAGTGGGGTGAAAATCGTGTGGTCCGTCTCAACGAACTCACTCACATGCGCGCCTAACCACTGCATGCAGCCGACGCGGAACCTCACCCGCTTTAGTTGACACCTCTCACTACCGGAGGTGGACATGCCAAGACCGATTGGCCCGAGAAAGATCTACAGATATAGCGCGGAGTTCAAAGCGACGGCGGTAGCGTTGAGCCAGTTGGACGGCGTAGCCGTCCAAGACGTTGCTCGAGAACTCGACATACA
>JBGSNQ010000116.1:0-27810 GCA_041739525.1 Pseudomonadales bacterium
CGCAGGCCGCTGCGCTCGCGCCGGCGATTCCTGCCACACCGGTGGCGGCGAGCGCACGTGCACCTGAACCGGCCGGCAACGAAGCCGTATTTGCGAGCGCATTCGCAAACGCACTCGCTTCGCTCGAAGCACTGTTCGACGCCATCCGCCGCGGCGAACGCGATGGTTTTGCTGCAATCGACTCGATTCACGCCGACAGCCGCACGTATCAGGATCACTGGCTGGCCGAAGCCGATCACAGAGCGCCGCCGGAACAGCTCGCGGCGCGTTTCCACGCCATCACACACAACTTCTCGCTGTTGTACGAAGCAGCCGACCGACTGCGCGCGCACGCCGACGAGATCACTCAGGTGGAAGCGGCGGTTCCACCCGCACCGGCCGCAGAGTCACCCGAGGAATTCGAGGCGCTGTGGTCCGAGCAACGCCGTGCCCGTCAGTCCGCGGAACGAGTGACACGCACGCTCGAGCGAATCGGTTGGCCCGCAGACCTGCCGCGTCCGCAGCGGTTGCTGGAAGCCGATCAACTGCGCACGCGTCTCGCCGAATACGACGCCGCATGCCATGCGCTGCACGAGCAACTGCTGCAACGCCTGCACGACACCATCGGCAAACTCGAAGCGCAGATTGCCGCCGGTAATCTCGCAAGCGCCGCTGGTCTCGAAGGCGAAGGCAAACGCCTGTTGCACAGCTTGCCGGCAGGCACCGCCAAACGCGTGCAAAGCGAGTTCGTCGCGCTGTCTGTGCGCGTGCAGGAACTGAAAGACTGGCGCACCTTCGCGACACACCCGAAGCGCGAACAGTTCCTCGTCGAGATGGAAAAGCTCGCAGCCGAGCCGCTGGAGCCGACGCTGCAAGCCGAACGCATTCGTGAACTGCGGCAGGCCTGGAAAGATCTCGGCCCGGTAACGAACCACAACGACCGGCGCCTGTTCGATCGTTTCAACCATGCTGCCGAAATCGCATTCAAACCGTGTCGCGAGCACTTCGATGCGCAAGCCGCCGCGCGCAAATTCAATCTCGAACAGCGCCGCAAGATCTGCACCGATCTCGAGGGTTACCTCGACGGCATGAAGTGGGATCACGCCGATTGGCGCGCCGCCGAACGCATTCTGTATGCCGCGCGCGAAGAGTGGCGCAAGTTCCATCCGGTGGATCGCTCGCCGGGCCGCAAGCTCGAAGTGCAGTTCGACGGGTTGACGGCGCGCCTGCACGAGAAACTGAAGACGGAATGGGATCGCAACGCCGCGGCGAAGCAGACCATCGTCGACGAAGCGAAAGCCATTCAGGCGGCGGGAGGCGACCCGCGCGCGGCAATCGACAAGATCAAGTCGCTGCAGCAGCGCTGGCGCAACATCGGCATCGTGCCCCGCCGCATCGATCAGAAGCTGTGGAAGGAATTCCGCGCGGCGTGCGATGCCGTATTCGAACAACGCGAAACGGCCCGCACCGAACAACGCCAGGTGTTCGAGTCGCAACTCGCTCGCGCAGACCAGCTGTGCGCCGAGTTCGAACAGGCCGTCGAAGGGGCGTCGAGCGAAACCGCCGACGCTGCGCTACTCACCGATTTCAACACGCGCTTCCAGTCGCTCGGCGAACTGCCGCGCGATGCATCGCGGCGCATCGAGCAACGTTTCCGCGAAACGGAACGCACCTATCGGCTGCTGCTGCGGCAGGCGCAACACGACGCGGTGATGCGCGGCGTAGACCGCCTATACGATGTCGACGTCGCCCTGTCCGAGCTGGAACGCGCGCTGATCGACGGCGCGAGTGCCGGCGAAATGCCCGATCGCGCACGCGATATCGACGGACTCGACGTCGACCGACCGGGTCCGTTTGCAGATCGCGTAAAAGCACTACTGCGCGGCGATGCGAGCGCGATGAAATCCGCAGCAGCAGGTACCACGTCCGCGCGCCACAAACTCGCGATCGAAATGGAAATCGCCGCTGGGCTCGAAACGCCGGGCGAGTTCCAGAAAGATCGCCTTGCCTTGCAGGTCGACCGACTGAACCAGGGCATGAAGCATCGCCGCGTGATGGAAGAAGCACCGATGCAGTTGGCGGAGCGCTGGTGCCGAACAGGGCCGGCGTTGAACGAAGACGAGGCCGTGCGCGAACGGTTCTTCCGGGCTTGTCGGATCGCAATGGAGTAGGTGCCCAAGGGCACCCACACGCTCGCTGAGCGAGTTCATCCAACACGAACACGCAGGGGCGGATTGGCGATGCCTGTCCCTACTGGTCAGCTCGTGTTTCCCGGCAATTCCAGTGTCACGCGGGCGCCACCCAATGGCGACTCGCCGATCGTCAGTCCGCCGCGATAGCTCGATGCGAGTTCGGCTACTACGGCCAGACCGATGCCGTGGCCCGATTCCACTGTGTCGCCGCGGGCGCCGCGCGCTAGCACCTGCACGCGCTGGTGTTCCGGAACGCCGGGGCCGTCGTCGTCGATCGTCAGGCGCACGGTGCTGCCGCCTTCGGCCCCGATCACCACTTTCGAGCGGCAATACTTGAACGCGTTTTCGAGCAGGTTGCCCAACATTTCCATCAAGTCGCGTTCGTCGCAGCGCAGAACGAGGTCGGCGGGGATGTGATGTTCCGCCGTTACATCTTTGGCGATGTATGCGGTTCGCAGCGCTTTGATCAAACGCTCCGTCAGCGGCGCAGGCGCGGTCCAGCCCGCCAGTACAACCGGCCTCGCTGCCATCGCCCGCGACAGCTGGTGTGCAACCGTCGTTTCCATCCGGTCGAGTTGATCGCGCAACAGCTTCTCATCCTCCGCGTGCCCGCTCGACAGCGCATTGCGAAAGACGGCGAGCGGCGTCTTGAGGCTGTGCGCGAGATCGTCCATCGCGGTGCGGTAACGATCGCGACTGCTGATTTCGTGTTCGATGAAGCGGTCGATGTTGCGCGCCAGGCCCGACAACTCCGGCGGATAGTCGTCGCCCATCCGTTCGCGATGCCCCGCCTCGACGGCGCGTACGCGCGCCGCCATCACCCCGACCGGACGCAATCCCCATGCGACGGCAAGTACCTGCGCGCCCATCAGCGCGACGACCACAGCGGCCATGCCGAGCAGCAGCGTGCGCCGGAAGCTCGCAATAGCACTTCTGAACGGTGTTTGCTCCGCGACCGCGTGGAAGGTGAACAGTTGATCACCGTTCGCCTCCCAGATGACCCGATAGAACATCTCGAAGTAGCCGTCGGTCTCGCGGAATTCGAAGCTGCCGGGTACCAACTTCAGATTGGATGGCGTCTTCGCGAGTTGTTGCGAGGCAACGTTACCGAACTGCAGCGAACGCGACTGCCAGATCACCGTGCCATGGGCGTCGCTGACGCTTGCGTAAAGACCCGACTCGGGCTGCTCCAGTCGAGGATCGAGCAGCGATGCCGGAAAGCGCAGCGAGGTTCCATCTTCCTCCGCTGCGCCGAGCAACGAATAGATCAACAGCTTGAGCTGTTCCTGCGCGCCGGCAACGACACCGGCGGTGAACGATCGATCGAGCACCCAGCCCGTGAGACCAAGCCCGAGTCCGAGCACCAGTGTGCTCGTCAGCAGCAGGCGCGCGCGTAAACCGATTCGCGAGGTCTGCGCCAACGTTTAACCCGATTCCTCGGGGGAGAATCGGTAACCCTGGCCGCGCACGGTGCGGATCGGATTCAAGTCGCCATCGGGGTCGAGTTTGCGACGCAAACGGCCGATGAACACCTCGATGACGTTGCTGTCGCGATCGAAATCCTGCTCGTACAGATGGTCGGTGAGCTCGGTTTTCGAAACGACGCGCGCCGCATTGATGACGAGATACTCGAGCACGCGATACTCGAACGCCGTCAACTCGACGGCGGCGTCGCCCACGCGCGCTTCCTTACGGGCCGTGTCGAGCGCGAACGCGCCGACGGTGATCACCGGCGATGCATGGCCCGCTGCGCGGCGCATCAACGCATTGAGGCGCGCGCGCAGTTCCTCCATGTGGAACGGCTTCGTCAGGTAGTCGTCGGCGCCAGCTTCGAGGCCGACCACTTTGTCCTGCCAGTGCGCACGGGCGGTGAGAATCAGAATCGGCAGGCTGCGGCCGAGACCGCGCAATGCCTTGATCACCGAGATGCCGTCGCGTTTCGGCAAACCGAGGTCCACGACTGCGGCGTCGTATTCGAACTCGCGGCCGAAATAGACGCCTTCGTCACCATCGGCGGCTGCGTCCACGACGTTGCCCGCATCCTTGAGATTTTCGACGAGCTGGGCGCGCAGCCCAGCATCGTCTTCGATCACCAACACGCGCATCGGCTTACCTTGAGTTGAGTTGGTTGGGAGGGTTAGTTGCCGAGATTGCCGTGCGAATCGACGGAAACCGTTTTGATGCGGCCGCCGTCGAGCAGCACGGTCACTTTGTATCTGTTGCCTTCCCGCTTCACCGACATGACGCGACCGTCGTACGCGCGCTTCACGATCGACGCCGCTTGCTGCTCGGATATACCTTCGTCCGAGCCGCTGCGGTCGTGATTGTTCTTGTCCGCGCCGGCGGGCAACGACGTCAGCGTCAATGCGGCCGTCAGCAGAGCAGTAAGCAGTGATCGCGAGCGCGTATTCATGGTCGCATTGTACGCCGAGCGTTCAGGTCATCCACACAGTGCGGTCGTTAGAACGCCGGCGTCACGTCCACGCGCACACGCACGGTGTCGCCCGGAGGATTACGGGTGTACGTCGTGTACGTCTGGCCCATGTACGTGTAACGCACGTTGTAGCCGCTGATACGTTCTTCCTCGTGTGTTTCCTGTACCTCGCTGCAGACCTCCTGCGTTCCGTAGGTCACATAACGAGGCGTCGCGCGGCGTCGCGCCACGTCGTAGCCGACCGCGCCGCCGAACACCGCACCGATTGCCGCACCGGCCTGCTGGTTGTGGTGACCGTTCGCCACGGCCGAACCGAGTACGCCGCCGGCGATTGCACCAAGCAAGGGAATGGCCGGCGAAATTCCACCGCCGCTTCCCGTCTGCACGCGCTGTTCGTTGCATTGTTCGCGCGGCACCGTGTAGCTCACGGTTTCGTATACGGGCTGAACACCCACGACGCGGGCCTGCTCGTAGCTGCCGGCAAACGCCATGGACGGCATCAGGGTTGCGGCGGCGAGTACGCGGAGGTTCTTCATGACGGTTCTCCTGAGTTCTTCCTAGCTGTCGGGCACGATACGGCTATGGCCCTGAACCGAATATGAACGAGCGCGTCTCACAGTCCGTTGAAACGGAGCTCTTCTACTGCGTTGATTTAGTGACGGAAGTCTCGATCGTATGATCGGCGCCGAGCACCACCGTCAGGTCCGCGCGTCCGGGCAAATCCTGCCGCATCCAGTACGTCAGCCGTTCGTAGTGCGCGGTGAATCGCTGCAACTGGGCGGCGCCCATTCGACGCTCCGGCGGCAGTTGCAGTTCCTGCTCGGCGCGCCAGCGTCGAACAGCATTGAAGTCGGGCACCTGCAGGAACACGAGCCTGTCGAAGCGCGCAAACAACGTTTGATAACGCCCGAGCGCTTCGTTGACATAGGTTCGCCAGCCGCCGTCCGCGTCTTCGTCGCGCTCGAGTTCGTTGATTGGCGCAACGAGATCGGCTGCCGGCTGTGGTCGCGCACCGAGACACCAGCCTTCGATGATCACCACCTCGGCGAGGCCGGCCATCGGCCACGCGCTACGTTCAACGCGATCATCGAGCCCCTTGTCGAACTTCGGCATCGGCGTAGGCGACCGTGTCACCTCGTCCAGCGTGCGAAGGCAAAGCTCCACATCGTGCGTGCCCGGAACGCCCCGGGTGATCAGCAATGGGTGCACGGTGCGCGCCAGTTCGACACGGCGAGCACGCGTGAGATAGAAATCGTCTAACGAGCACGCTACGGCGCTGACACCGGACAACAACAGCTGCTCCGTCAGAATCTCGGCCAGGGTCGTCTTGCCGCTGCCTTGTGCGCCCGAGATTGCGACGTACATCGGGCGAACCGTCGCCGCTTGCACGTCTTTCGCAAGGGAACGCGCCAACGGCAACCAGGTCTTTCTCGCTGACGGGGTCATCGGCTAAGGTTAGCGACGTCTTCACGGAGTCACCATCATGTCGTCGCGCACGCTTCAGATCACTGCCCCGCTATACGAATACCTGATGCAAGTGGGCGTGCGCGAGTCCCCTACCGCCGCGGCACTGCGCGTGGAAACGGCAAAGCTGCCGATGGCGATGATGCAGATCTCGCCGGAGCAGGCGGGCTTCATGCAGTTGATCGTCAAACTGCTGGGCGTGAAGCGCGCGCTCGAAGTGGGCACGTTCACCGGCTATTCGGCGCTCGCAGTTGCCGAGGCCATGCCGAGCGACGGCAAACTGATCGCGTGCGATGTGTCGGAAGAATGGACGTCGATCGGCAAACGCCACTGGGTGGCCGCGGGCGTTGCAAACAAGATCGATCTGAAACTCGGCCCAGCCGTGGCAACGCTCGATCAGCTGATCGCCGCCGGACAGAGCAACACGTTCGACTTCGCCTTCATCGACGCCGACAAGAGCAACTACGACAACTATTACGAGCGCGCGTTGAAACTGGTGCGGGTCGGCGGACTCATAGGCATAGACAACACGTTGTGGAACGGCGCGGTGGTAGATGCGTCGCGGCAAGACGCCGACACGAAGGCGATTCGCGCGTTGAACACGAAAGTGCACGCCGATTCGCGTGTAGACGTTGTGTTGCTGCCGATCGGGGACGGGCTGACGCTGGCGCGGCGACGCTGACACACGCCCTTGCACTCATCCGATCGCCTGGAACCGAACTGTTCCTTAGCGGTCTGAGGAACGGCCGGACCCGTTCATGCCTTACAATCGGCGCGCCCGCCGACACAACCGGAGACTCCGTTTGAACCGCATTCTTCCGCAGCGCGCGCAGCTGCACGCACTGCTGCGTCGAGCTCAATCCATCGTCGTGGTCGTTCTGCTCGCAGCCTGCTCAACGCTGCCGGCCAGTTCCACCGCGATCATCAAAAGCCCGAACGATCAACGCGAATATCGCGCCGTAACGCTGCCCAACGGCCTGATCGCGGTGCTGGTGTCGGATCCGTCGACGGACAAATCCGCGGCTGCACTCGCCGTATATCGCGGCAGCTACGACGACCCCGAAGGCCGTGGCGGACTCGCCCACTTCCTGGAACACATGCTGTTTCTGGGTACCACGAAGTACCCCGGCGTGGACGAATACCAGAACTTCATTACGACGCACGGCGGCACGTTCAACGCCTATACGTCGTCGGATCACACCAACTACTTCTTCGACATTCAGACGCCGTTCCTGGAGGGCGGGCTGGACCGATTTGCGCAGTTCTTCATTGCGCCGACGTTCGATGCCGCCTACGTGGAGCGGGAGAAGAATGCCGTCAACTCCGAGTATCAGCTGTATCTGAAGGACGACGATTGGCGGGCCAACGCGGTCGAGAAGCAGGTGATGAGCCAAACGCATCCCGGTGCGCGGTTCTCCGTGGGCAGCCTGGACACGCTGAGCGGCGACGTTCGCACCGACCTCATCGAGTTCTACCGCACGCACTATTCGGCCGATCAGATGGCGCTCGTGGTGCTCGGCGCTCAATCGCTCGATCAGCTCGAAGCGTGGGTAACAGAGAAGTTCTCGCCGATTCCACGCCGGCCGATTGCCAAGCCCGCGCCGATGGGGCCGATGTTCGCGCCCGGTACGTTGCCGCGAAAACTCACATATCAGACGGTGAAGGACTCGCGCCAGGTCATCTACAACTTCCCGGTGCCGAACCTCGACCCGTACTTCCGCGAAAAACCAGGCGCGTACGTCGCCAACCTGCTCGGCCACGAAGGCGCCGGCAGCCTGCACGCGCAGCTGAAGGAGCGCGGCTGGATCGAGTCGTTGGGCGCGAATGCCTCCCGCTTCGATGCAGACAACGCGCTTGTAATGGTATCCATCGAACTCACCGAGGAAGGCTCTGCACACGTCGACGACATCACGCAGGCGTTATTCGACTACATCGCGCTGATCCGCACGGATGGCGTGGCGAAGTGGCGCTACGACGAGCAGGCGAAAGTCGCCAGCCTTGCGTTCCGATACCAGGAGAGCTCGTCGCCGATGAGCTTCGTCTACACCACGGCGCCGAACCTGCGGCTCTATCCCGTGAAAGACGTGCTCGAAGGGCCGTATCTGATGGAGCGCTACGACGAAGCGCTCATTCGCAAGTACCTCGACGCACTTCAGCCGGACAACCTGTTGCTCGAAGTCAGCGGCCAGAAAGTGGATGCCGACAAGATCGAACCGTGGTTCCAGGTGCCCTACGGCGACCAGAAGCTAACGACCAACCTGAGTGGCGAGACCGCCGCACAGTTCGGTCTTGCGCTGCCCGTTCCGAACGAATTCCTGCCGACCAACCTGAAACTGGAGACGCAGCCTGAGTCGATACCGAAACGCGTCGACTCGACGACGCCCGGGTTGGCCGTTTGGTGGGCACCCGACACCAGCTTCGGCACACCGCGCGCCACGACATACGTCAGGCTCGACGTCGCCGGCGGTTTCCGCACCCCCACCGATGTGGCGTACGCAAACCTCTATGCCCGCCTCGTGCTCGATGCGCTCAATACGTTCGCCTATCCGGCCCAGGTGGCCGGCCTCAGCTACGACATCGATGTTCAGTCGAACGGCTTCCTGATCACCGTCGCGGGATACGACGACAAACAGCCGTTGCTGCTCAGTCGCATCCTCGAGGTATTCGCGAACATCGCGCCGTCGCAGGAAAAAGTGGCCGACTATCGCGAAGAGCTGCGCCGTTCGTGGCAGAACTTCGTCGCGGGGCGCCCGTACGAACAGGCACTCGCGACGCTGTCGCAGGTAATGGTCGCCGGCGGCTGGCCGCCGGCGCAGTTGGCCGATGCGCTGGCCGACGTGACGCCAGAGCGCCTCGCAACGTGGCAAAAGGACCGCCTGAATCGTTACGGCGCATTGTTGCTGATGCACGGCAACGTCAGTTCGGACGAAGCCGCGCATGTCGCGCGCGTCGTCAGCTCCGCGCTACAGCTAGACGCGATAGAGGCCTCGTCGAACATCGTTGCCAAACTGCCGGCCAGCGATTTCACATTCCCGTTGACGATCGACAACGCCGACTCGGCGATGGTGATGTACTTGCAGGGCGCCGACGAGTCGTTCGGGCAACGCGCCTTGTTCGGCCTGACGAGTCAGGTACTGCGCACCGCGTACTACAACGAACTGCGCACGGAGCAACAACTCGGCTACGTGGTGCTGGTAACACCGTCGGTACTACGCCGCGTTCCCGGCATCGCATTCGTCGTACAAAGCCCGGTCGCCGGCGCTGGCAAAGTGCTGGACGTTTCACAAACGTTCCTCGCGCAATATCGCAAGACGCTCGCGGAAATGTCGGCCGAAGAATTCACGGCGTACAAACAGGGTCTCATCGGCCGTCTGCGCGAGCGCGACAAAAACCTCGCCGACCGCAGCATGCGCTTCTGGAGCGATCTCGACGTCGGCTTCACGTCGTTCGACTCGCGCGAACAGATCGCGCAACAGATCGAACAGATCGATCAACCGCACCTGCTCGCGTTCTACGACCGCCTGCTCGACCAGGCGCAGAAACAGCGGCTCGTGATCTACAGCCGCGGCAAATTCGACGTGGTCCCGCCGGGAACTCCGATCAGCAATGTGAGTGCATTCCGGCAGTCGGCGGGATTCGTCCCGGCGACGAACGGTGCGCCGTAAAAGCTGGCGCGATGCACCGTCGGCTCTCACGCTTCGGCATTTGCGTCGTCGTCGCGCTGACGGGTATCCACGCGGGCGCGGCTGGTGATCTGGCCAGCCGGTTACTCGCAGCTGCGCCGGACGCAAATCCTGCGGTACTGCAACTGGCTGCGCGCGCGGCCGACTGTGCACACCGCAAAGGGCAGCTTCCCACAGTCCGCAATCTTGCGGTGATCGATTACTCCCGACCCTCCAGCGAGCCCCGGCTGTGGGTCTTCGACGCGAAGCAAGGTCGCCTGTTGTTCGAAGAACTCGTCGCTCACGGGCGAGGCACGGGCGATCGGCTGGCCAAGAAATTCTCGAATCACGAAGGCAGCCATATGACGAGCCTCGGCCTGTTCAGAACGGCCGAGAGCTACCAGGGCAGCAATGGTTATTCGTTGCGTCTGCTCGGACTCGAAGCAGGGACTAACGACAATGCTCTGGCGCGCGCCATCGTAATGCACGGCGCCCCGTACGTGAGCGAATCGCTTGCCGCGCGCATCGGCCGCATCGGACGCAGTTGGGGCTGCCCGGCACTGCGTCCCGAGATCGCCCGTTCGGTGATCGACACGTTGAAGAACGGCGCCGCGATCTTCGCGTACTACCCCGATACCGAATGGCTGCAGCGGTCGCAGTTTCTGAGCTGCGACGCCACACCCACGGGCTGAGCCGCTTGCGCTGCACGTTCAGTTCGGATTGCCCGAGCTGATCACAGTGAGTTTCGATCCAGAGTTCTCCTCGAGCACCGGCGCGTCGGTCAGTAGAAGTGTGGTGCCGGGAACCAGCAGCGGGTACAGCGGTTGCGCAAATTCCTGCGGCAGGCGCAGCCGTCCTGCCGCGACGCTCGACAGATCACTGCCCGCGGCATCTCGATAGCCCGGCATCGGAACGACCATCCAATTGCGCGCCGCCGCGCCGGCCACCAGCACGCTCGGTCCCTGACCTTCGCCGGCCTTGACGATGAACGCGTGCGTGCCGAGCGGCTTTTGCGGGTCGGCTATCGCAACCCTCGCGCGGCCGATCTCCACGCCGTTGCGCACCACGATCACCCGCTGATCCGCGGCGCTGATCAAAATGGACACCGGCCCGTTCGGGGACTTCTCGGGTTCCCATCGATACGCTTCGCCCCGCTGCAGGACGGCATCCATGTCATCCGCTCCTTTGGCGGCATCGACCGGCGCCAGCGCAGACGGATGTACTACGTCCGCCGGCGCCGTCTTCGTGTTGACGATGACTACGGTCATGCCCAGATGCGACTCGCCGAACAGATCCGCGGCGAGTTTCGACGGCAGATGAACGCAACCGTGCGACGACGGATACCCCGGCAGCCCGCCCGCGTGGAGTGCGACGCCATCCCAGGTGAGTCGTTCCTGGTCCGGCATCGCCGCGTCGTTGTAAAGCGATGAGTGGTGGTCTGCGTCCTTCTGCAGGATTGTGAATATTCCGGTTGGCGTCTCGTGTCCGGGCCTTCCGGTGCTGACGGTGGTGAAGCCGATCTCGACGCCGTTGCGGTAAATGTAGGCGCGCTGCTCGGAGAGGCTGACCACGACCACCATCGGACCGTCGGGCGCGACACTCGGATCCCACACGAACTGACCCGGCTTGAGCGCCACTGGAGCGGTGTCGGCGGGGCTCGATTCCTTTGCGCCCCAGAACGGAACCGCCACAGCGCCGTTCGAAATCAGCGACGACACCAGGAGCAGCAACACCAAAGGCATCCAACCAGCTGCAGGGCGGAGCCTGACCGGCGCGGCCTTGCCGCCGTCCCGTTCGCACGTTTCATGACTCATCGTTCGCCTCCATTTTTCTTTTCATTCACCCAGCACGCGTCGAAACGGCGGCAGTGCGTCGAGCAAGCGCGCCCCGTAGCGTTGCGTGACGATGCGGCGGTCGAGCAGCGTGATGCGGCCGTGGTCGCCTTCGTGGCGGATCAGCCGACCGCAGGCTTGTACGAGCCGCATTGCTGCATCGGGTAACGAGATTTCGAAGAACGGGTTGCGGCCTTGTGCTTCAAGCCACTCGGCCATCGCTTCGTCGAGCGGATCGTCCGGAACGGCGAACGGCAGTTTTACGACGATGACGTGACGGCAGTAGTCGTCGGGAAGGTCTACCCCTTCGGCGAAACTCGCCACGCCAACGACATAACTCGACCGCCCCGCGTCGATCGCCTCGCGGTGCGAATTCAGCAGTGCCTGTTTGCTGCCGTTGCCTTGCACCTTCAGCTGATCGACCAGCGATTGCGGCAGGCGGCGTACTACTTCGTTCAACTGGCGCCACGAGGCGAACAGCACCAGTGCGCTGCGATCGAGCGCGAGCAAACCGGGCAACAGTTCCGTCACTTCGTCAGTGTGTGCGGACGAATCGCGCGGGTCGGCGGTCATCGCCGGAACGTTGAACGTGGCGATGTTCGGATAATCGAACGGACTCGGGATGCGTTGCACGACTACGTCTTCGCCAAGCCCGGCGCGTTCGAGGAACCGGTCGAAGCGACCCAGTGCGGTGAGTGTCGCAGACGTGCAGATCACCGCGTACGCCTGCGACCACAACGCGTCTTCCAGCAGAGATCCCGGTTGCATGGGCGCGGAAACGAGATCGAAGTCGTCGCCGTTGTCGAATACCAGGCGCGTCGCCCAGCGGGCGCGCGGCTCTGCTTCGTCGTTGGCGCCATCGCGGTAGTCGAGCAGCAGCGCGGTGGAGCCGCTCGCGCGGTTCACGTGCTGGCCGATGATGCCGAGCCAGTCTTCGGCTTCGTGCCCGTGCTCCCAACTTCGTTGCCCGTCCACCACTTCCTGCAGGAGCCCGTGCACCGAATCCACCTGCATCGTCAGACCTTCCATATCCTTCACGGCCTCGGCAGCGAGTTCGCCGACATAGGGCGGAATTCGGCCGAGCGGGAAACGGAACAGATGGCGTTCGTCATCGCGCGACACGTATTCGAAGGCGGCCGCGCGCTCTATGAGGCGACCGATCGGCGTGGCAAGAGCGGTGGTCGACGCCGCGATGCCGTGCACCAGCGACATCAGTTCCGGCGGGCGGCCGACCCGCTGTGCCAGCGTGCCGACGCTTGCGTTGATCTGGTCAAGCCACTGCAACACGCCGCGCAGCCGCAGCCGGTACGTGAAGTGCTGCTGAGTCTTGTCCGGCAAGTGGTGGGCTTCATCGAGCACATAAATGGTATCGGCAGGATCGGACAACACCGCACCGCCACCGAGCGCGAGGTCGGCCAGCACCAGATCGAGATTCGCAACCACCACGTCGGCCTTTTCGAGACCGCCGCGCGCTTTGAAGAACGGGCACTGGCGAAAGAAACCGCAACGGTTGCTGGAGCAACCGCGGTGGTCTGTGGTGACGCTGCGCCAGTGCGCCTCATCGACGCCGTCAGCCCAGCTGTCTACGTCGCCGTCCCACGTGCCGCGCGCGAATGCGCCCAACAGATTCTGATACAGCACGCGCGCATCGCCCGACACCGGCTCGAACATCGGCAATGCGTCCTGCGAATCGCTGCGAAGGCGATCATCCAGCCGCTTCAGGCAAACGTATCGCTGGCGCCCTTTCGCGAGCGAAAAACCGAACTCGAGCGCCGTGCGCGAAGAGAGGTCGGGCAGATCGCGCAAGACGATCTGCTCCTGCAACGCGACCGTTGCCGTCGCGATGACGAGACGTTTGTCGAGCGCTTTGGCGATGGGTATCGCGGCCAAGCAGTAGGCGGCCGTCTTACCGGTGCCGGTACCCGCTTCGATCGCCGCAATACGGCGTTCGCCCTCAGGCCGCGTCAGCACGCGCGCGATCGTGGCGATCATTTCCCGTTGGCCGCGCCGCGAGCGGAACTCACGCGCGCCGAGCCAGGTGCGATAAGCGACCTGGATACGTTCCTTCAGCGCGTCGTCGAGCGCGGGTTGAGTCATGGGACGAATGCACGAGGCATGGAGCGGATCGATTCACTTGGGATCGAAGAGCGCGAGAGCCTACGCCGTATGACGCGCGGCTGACCAGTGGGGAATCGCCCACGGTCGGTTAATCTGCCGGCTCGACATTCAAAACTAACACCATTAGTCTAATGACAAATGGACATAGGTGGACTCTCATGTTGGCACTCACGATCGGTCTGGTTCTGGCGGCTGCAGCGAACGTACAGATGCTGGACCGGCCCGGCGGACAAGTGGCGTACGAGGTGATCGGTTCGAGCGGCCCGATTGTGCTGTGTGCGCCCGGGATCGGCGACGTGCGCGCACAGTACCGCTTCCTCGCCCCTGCGCTGGTTGCCGCCGGTTACCGCGTGGTGCTGATGGACCTGCGCGGTCTCGGCGATTCCACCACGGGTTTCGCAAGTTATTCCTCCGACGCCGTCGGCGACGACATGGTCGCGCTGCTGGGCGAACTCGGCGCCGAGCGCGCGACGATCATTGGCAATTCGGCGAGCGCGGCATCGGCCGTGTGGGCTGCGGCGACGGTTCCGGACGTGGCGAACATCGTGCTGATCGGACCGTTCGTGCGCCAGATGCAGCCGGCGTGGTACCAGCGCGCGTTGTTGAACGTGGCGTTTCGCGGATTCTGGGGGCGCCCGGCCTGGATGGCGTACTACTCGTCGCTCTACCCCACCCATAAGCCGGACGACTTCGACACGTACAAGGCAGCGCTGTCCCACTCGCTCGACGGACGTATGCAAGTGGTCAACGCGATGTTGTCGGCATCGAAAGCGGCAAGCGAAGCGAAGCTCGGCGACGTGAAGGCGCGCGTGCTTGTAGTGATGGGCTCACGCGATCCCGACTTTCCCGATCCTGCGGACGAAGCGCTGCGGGTAGCAAAACGCCTCGACGGCGGCGTGCTGATGGTCGACGGCGCCGGTCACTATCCGCACGCGGAAATGCCAGAGAAGACCGCGCCGCCCATCGTCGCCTTCTTACAACATGAAACGGGGCAGCACGGTGCAACCGATGGGCACTAAGGCCGGCTACTCCCAGGCAGACGTCGTCGCCGAGGCGGTGCGGCAGGTAGACGAACACGGCTGGCATCAGCTGTCGATGGGCGATCTCGCTGCGCGGCTGAAAATCAAAACGCCGTCGCTGTACAACCACGTCGATGGCGTAACGGGACTGCGACGAATGCTCGCGTTGCGCGCCGCGGCGATGCTCGACGAGGCCATGGTGCGCGTGACCGTGGGCAAGAGCGGCGACGACGCAGTGCGCGCGATGGCTCAGGCGCACCGCGCTTTCCTGACGACCCATCCCGGTCTGGCCGAAGCCACCGTCGCCGCACCGCCGAAACGCGATCGTGTCTGGAACGAGGCGGCCGAGCGCGTCGTAAAGACGTGTGTGCTCGTGCTGCAGGGTTATGGCCTCGACCACGAATCGGCGCTGCACGCGCTGCGTGCGCTGCGCAGTGCAATCCATGGTTTCGCCACGCTCGAGCGCCACGGCGGATTCGGTTTGCCGCTCGACGTAGACCGCAGTTTCGAATGGATGATCGATTCGCTGATCGAGGGCATTCACAGCTTGCACCGGTAGCGGAAGCGGAAGGCAACGAGCACAGTGGCACCTTATGACTGGGGCGCTGCCTGTCGATCCGCGAGGATCGTGGCCTTATCGGTGCGCACGCGACCGCCGGGAATGGCGCGACTGCCGGCACGCAGTTGCTCGAGCGCAGCCGCTTTGTCCGCGCCGGTGACGACCCACAGGATGTGTCGTGCGCGATCGATGATCGGATACGTCAGGGTCATTCGGGGCCGGCCCTGATACGGCCCGGTCACGGCAACGTCTGCGTCGGTGACGTCGAGCGCAGGATCGCCCGGCACCAACGAGGCGGTATGTCCGTCGGCGCCGAGCCCGAGGTGCACCAGGTCGAGCACCGGCGGCGTGCCGCTCAGCGCCCGCAACGTCGCTGCATAGCCCCTCGACGCGGCCGTTGTATCGGATGCCTCTACAGGCATTGCATGCAGATGGTCCGGCGCCAACGGCGATGTCGCGAGCAGCGTCTCGCGAAGGTGCGTGAGATTGCGGTCCGGATCGTTCGCAGGTGCAAATCGTTCGTCGACCTGAACCACATGAACGTCCGGCCACGGCACGTCTTCGCGCGCCAGCAGTCGCAACATCACCCAGGGTGTGCGGCCGCCGCTGACGGCGAACACGAAACGCCCCCGGGCTTCGACAGCATCGCGTGCCGTGGCGGCAATGAACTGCGCGGCGCGCGCGGCTACCGCGTCGGCATCGGCAAGCAGTTCGATTCGCATTTCCCGCGTGTCTCAGCCGTGCGGCTTCTCGACGTGCCCACCGAATTCGAAACGCATTGCCGATAAGAGCTTGTTCTGGAAGTCGGCTTCGCCGCGCGAACTGAAGCGTTCGAACAGCGCGGTCGTCAGCACCGGCGCCGGCACGGCTTCGTCGATCGCCGCCTGTATCGTCCAGCGGCCTTCGCCGGAGTCGGACACGCGGCCCGCGAATTTATCGAGGGACGGATCCTTGGCCAGCGCGGAGGCCGTGAGGTCGAGCAGCCACGACGAGACGACACTGCCGCGGCGCCACAACTCCGCAATGTCGGCGAGGTTCATGTCGTATTGATACTGCTCGGGATCGCGCAGCGGGGTCGTCTCCGCGTCGACCGCATGCGTACGCTTGCCGATGTTCGCGTTGCGCAGGATGCCGAGACCCTCTGCGTACGCCGCCATCAGGCCGTATTCGATGCCGTTGTGCACCATCTTCACGAAGTGCCCGGCGCCGTTCTGCCCGCAGTGCAGATAGCCGTGCTCCGCGGAGCTGCGCGACTCTTCCCTGCCCACGGTGCGCGCGATGGTGCCGATGCCCGGCGCGAGTTGCGCGAAGATCGGATCGAGATGCGCAACGGTGGCCGGTTCGCCGCCGATCATCATGCAGTAGCCGCGCTCCAGCCCCCACACGCCGCCGCTAGTACCGACGTCGACGTAGTGAATGCCCTTCGCGCCCAGTTCTTTCGCGCGACGGATATCATCCACGTAGTAGGAATTGCCGCCGTCGATGAGGATGTCGCCGGCATCGAGCAACGGCACCAGGTCGGCGATCGTCTGATCCACGACCGCGGCCGGCACCATCAGCCAGATCGCCCGTGGCGTTTTGAGTTTCTTCACGAAGTCTTCGCGCGAAGCGGCACCCGTCGCGCGTTCTTGCGCGAGTGCCTGTACCGCTGCCTGCGACATGTCGAACACCACGCAGTCGTGGCCGCCCTTGATCAGACGCCTCACCATGTTTGCGCCCATCCGCCCCAAACCGATCATTCCAAGTTGCATGCGTCGACTCCTGAATGGGTGCTCAACGCGCCCTGAATTTGCGATAGCGGCGGATCAGCGCGTTCGTCGATCCATCGTGGGAAAGGTTCGTGTCGGTATGCGCCCCCAGTTCGTCACCGATGCGCTTGGCCAGTACCTTGCCTAGCTCCACACCCCACTGGTCGAACGAGTCGACGTTCCAGATAGCGCCTTGCGTGAAGACGTTGTGTTCGTAAAGCGCGACGAGTTTGCCGAGCACCGTGGGCGTGAGCATGTCGATGAGCAGCGTGTTCGAAGGACGGTTGCCGTCGAATGTACGATGCGGTACCAGTGCGTCGGGCGTGCCCTCGGCTTTAAGTTCGGCCGGTGTTTTGCCGAACGCGAGCGCTTCGCCTTGTGCAATCACGTTCGCAATCAGGATGTCGTGATGCTCACCAAGCGGATTAAGGGGCCGTGCGAACGCGATGAAGTCGCACGGAACCAGGCGCGTGCCCTGGTGAAGCAATTGATAGAAAGAGTGTTGGCCGTTCGTTCCGGGTTCGCCCCAATAGACCGGCGACGTGTCGACGCCCACCGGTGCACCGTCGAGCGTAACGCGCTTGCCGTTGCTCTCCATCGTCAGCTGCTGCAGATACGCCGGAAAACGTTTCAGATACTGTTCGTACGGCAATATCGCCACCGTCTGCGCGCCGAAGAAGCAGTTGTACCAGACCGACAGCAGCGCCATGAGCACCGGCAGGTTGCGTTCGAACGGCGTGGTCCGGAAGTGTTCGTCCATTTCGTGGAAGCCGGCGAGCATCGCGCGAAAGTTGTCCGGGCCGATCGCGAGCATCGTCGACAAACCGATCGCCGAGTCCATCGAGTAGCGACCACCGACCCAGTCCCAGAACCCGAACATGTTCGCGGTATCGATGCCGAACTTCGTCACCTCGTCGCCGTTGGTGGATACGGCGACGAAGTGTTTCGCCACCGCGTTAGCGTCACCGCCCAATCCGTTCACCGTCCAGGCGCGCGCGGTGCGTGCGTTGGTCATCGTTTCGAGCGTGGTGAACGTTTTCGATGACACCACGAACAACGTCTCCGCGGGATCGAGATCGCGCGTTGCTTCGGCAAAGTCGGTGCCGTCGACGTTGGAAACGAAGCGGAACGTCAGATCGCGCTGGCTGTAAGCGCGCAGCGCTTCGTATGCCATCACCGGGCCGAGGTCGGACCCGCCGATGCCGATGTTGACGACGTTGCGGATGCGCTTACCGGTGTGACCCTTCCACGCGCCGCTACGCACGCGCCCCGAAAACGCGCTCATCGCGTCGAGCACGGCGTGCACTCGCGGCACCACGTTTTCACCGTCGACGACGATCGATGCACCTTTCGGCGCTCGCAATGCGGTGTGCAATACCGCGCGATTCTCCGATACGTTGATCTTGTCGCCGCGAAACATCGCGTCGATGCGGCCGCGCAACCCGCACTCGTCCGCGAGTTGCACCAGCAACCGCAGCGTCTCGTCGCCGATGCGGTTCTTCGAAAAATCGAGATAGATGCCGCACGCCTCGAGGCTGAAACGCTCCACTCGCCGAGGGTCCGCCGCGAACAGTTCGCGCAAATGCTGTTTCGCGAACGCGGCGTAATGCGCCTGCAACGCACGCCATGCCGCTCGTTCGGTCACCGGTACCGTCATGAACGCTTCTCTCCTTCCGCAATGTGGAACAGCGCAATGTGGACGCGCTTTTGCCGTTCGGTCGCCACCGGCGTCGCGCGCGCTCAGGCCCGCTGGAGGTCGGCCGCCTTCGACGTGATCACGCCCATCAGGTCGTGCCACGATTTGACGAACGCCGTCGCACCATCGTCCTGTAGTTGGGACGCAAGTGCGTTCACGTCGACGCCGGCGTTCGAAAATTCTGCGATCACCGCCTCGCAATCGCCGCCGTTCGACGGAAGTAACCCATCGACCTCGCCGTGGTCCGCAAACGCCTTCAATGTCGCCTCCGGAATCGTGTTCACCGTCAGCGGCGCCGCAAACGCCTTTATGTACATGACATCCGACGCCTTCGGATCTTTGGTGCCGGTACTCGCAAACAGCAGACGCTGCGGCCGGCCGCCGCTGTTCAGCACGCGCTGATAACGGGGTGACGCGATGAGATCGCAATACGCCTTGTAGCAGCGTTGGCCGATCGCAATACCGAGTGTATTGGGGGGCATCTTGGGTGCCATCTGGGCAACGGATACGTCCCACCGGCTGATGAACACCGACGCCACTGAAGCGACGTCGGCGCTCAATCCGGCCGCGACGCGCCGCTCGATGCCGCGCAGATACGCGTCTGCCGCGGCGACGTATTGCTCGCGCGAGAACAGCAGCGTCACGTTGATGGGCACGCCTGCGAACGTTGCTTCCTCGATTGCCCGCAGACCTTCCGTAGTACCCGGAATCTTGATGAACAGATTCGGCCGCGCGGCACGCACGTGCAGTTGTTTTGCAACGTCGGCCGTGGTTTTCGCGTCGTGCGCGAGCAGCGGCGAAACTTCGAGCGACACCCATCCATCGACGCCGCTCGTGCGGGTGTGAACCGCGGCAAACAGGTCCGCCGCACGGGTGATGTCGTCCATCGCGAGGTCGAAGAACAGATCCTCGCCGGAATGGCCGGCCGCCAGCCCTGCCCGAATCGCTGCATCGTAGGACGCGCTGTTCTTGATCGCCTGATAGAAGATCGTCGGGTTCGACGTGAGACCGGTAACCGACCATTCGTCGATGTAGCGCCGCAACGTGTGGCTATCGAGCAGATCTCGCGTGATGTTGTCGAGCCAGAGACTCTGCCCGAAATCGTGAAGTCGCTGCGTGGCTTTCATGTCGCCTCCCGGCGCGCTGTATTGGAAGGACGTTTCCAGAAATGGAGACCCTTCGAGAAATAAGGGCCTCTCCACAAATCCGACCATGGCCCTTGGGTGTCGTTCAACCCGATGCGCCTTCCATCAACGCAAGCTGTTTCATAAACGTCTCTTCGTCCATCACCGGAATGTCCAGTTCGGTGGCACGATCCAGTTTGCTTCCGGCGCCGGGACCCGCGACCACCTGCGTCGTCTTCGCCGAAACCGAACTGGCCACCTTGGCACCGAGCGCCTGTAAGCGTGCTTTCGCGTCGTCGCGGGTCAACTGCTCGAGTGTGCCGGTGAGCACCCATGTTTGTCCGGCGAGCGGCGCCTGCGCGGCGCGCTCGACCGGCGGCATCGCCGGCCAGTGCACGCCGATGTCCTTGCCGATCAGCCGTTCGATGACGTCGCGGTTGTGCGGCTGCTGAAAGAACTGGTGAACCCGTTCCGCCACGATCGGCCCGACATCGGCCACTTCGATCAGTTGCTCCACACTTGCATTCATCAACGGCGCGATGTAGCCGAAATGACGGGCGAGATTGAGTGCCGTGGCCTCGCCCACCTCGCGAATACCGAGCGCATAGATGAACCGCGGTAAGGTCGTGGCGCGACTTCGATCGATCGCATCGCGCAGATTTTCCGCCGATTTGGGTCCCATCCGGTCGAGCGCTTCAAGCGCCGCGACGTCAAGCAAATAGACGTCGGCTACGTGATTCACGAGTCCACGCTCCACCACCTGGTCAACCAGCTTGTCGCCCAGCCCTTCGATATCCATCGCGAGCCGCGACGCGAAATGCCGGATCGCTTCTTTGCGTTGCGCCGGACAATCGAGTCCACCGCTGCACCGCGCCACTGCTTCGTCGTCAGCGCGATAGATGTCGGAGCCGCAGACCGGGCATTGCGACGGCACGACGATCTCGGCCGCGTCGTCGGGTCGCTTCGACAAGACCACGCTGATCACCTGCGGTATGACGTCGCCGGCGCGCCGCACCATTACCGTGTCGCCGATCATGAGGCCGAGGCGCGCGATCTCGTCCATGTTGTGCAGCGTGGCGTTGCTCACCGTAACACCGCCCACGAACACCGGTTCGAGGCGCGCAACCGGGGTTACCGCCCCGGTGCGGCCCACCTGAAACTCCACACCGAGCACGCGCGTGGTCACTTCCTCGGCCGGATATTTGTACGCGATGGCCCAGCGCGGCCTACGGGTTATGGTGCCGAGCCGTTCCTGCCGGTCCAGATCGTTCACTTTGAACACGACGCCGTCGATTTCGTACGCGAGCTGCGGTCGTTGCGCCAGCACGCGTTCGGCGTACTCGTAGCAACCGCGCGCACCCTCGACGACCGCACGAAGGGGATTCACCCTCAAGCCCCACTCCTTCAGCGCCGCCAGCACGTCGCTCTGCGTCTTCGGCGCGAACCGACCTTCGACGAGACCCACGCTGTAGCTCAGAAAACTTAAGCCTCGTTCCGCCGTAATGCGCGGGTCGAGCTGCCGCAAACTGCCCGCCGCGCCGTTGCGCGGATTCACCATCGGCTTGTCGCCGCGTTCGATCGCCTTCGCGTTGAAGGCGCGAAACGCCTCGATCGGCAGGTACACCTCACCGCGCACTTCGAGCGTGGCCGGCGCACCTTTGCCGCGCAGTTGCAGCGGTATTGCGGTGACGGTGCGAACGTTGGCGGTAATGTCTTCGCCCTTCTGACCGTCGCCGCGCGTCGCGCCGAGTTTCAGCACACCGTTTTCGTACAAGAGGCTCACGGCAATACCGTCGATCTTCGGTTCGCACGAATATTCGAGCTCGTCCTGCGTCCCCAGCCGCGAACGACAACGCGCGTCCCACGCGTCGATCTCGTCGAGCGTAGTGCTCTTGTCGAGCGACAGCATCGGCAGCCGATGCAACACCGTGCGGAACTCGCCCTGCGGCGCAGCGCCGACGCGCTGTGTCGGCGAGTCCGGTGTGATCAGCTCCGGGTGCTCGGTTTCGAGCGCGCGCAGACGATCGAACAGCGCGTCGTATTCGCCGTCGGACAGTTCCGGATCGTCGAGGACGTGATAACGGTAGTTATGGTGATCGATCGCCGCGCGAAGCGACGCGATCTCTTCGAGGAGCTTGCGGGGAGCCTTCACTGCGGCACCCCCGGGTTCAGGCCCGTTGCGACATCCGCTTGCGCGAGAAGTCTTCGATGCGCGCGCGACAGTGCTGGATCGTCTGGCTCGTCATCACCGACAACTGCTCGTCCTTCAAATCGGCGCCCAACGAAGCGGCTACGTCCCGCGTCACCGCGAGCATGTCCTCGAACACTTCGAGGGGCTGTCCCGGGCCGGGCATACGCATGAAGAAGCTCACACCGGGCGTCTTGAAGGCTTCCATCGCAGACAGGTCGAACGTGCCCGGCTCCACCGCACTCGCTACGCTGAACTGCACTTCCTTCGACGCCGGCTGGACGCGATGGAAGATGTTCATGTCGCCGAACTTGAGGCCGTTACGCAGGAACGCCTCCACGAGATCGGAGCCGCCGAACTTCGCGCCGTTGCGGGCGAGCACATTGATGACGATCACTTCCGGTGGCACGGACCTGGACGCCATCGGCTCGATCGCTGCCTCGTCCTGCTCGTGCTTCTCGTGTTTCTCGGCCGGCCGCGTCTGGATCGGTTGCGGCACCGCGCGCGCCGCGTCACGACCGCGTTCACGTGGCCGCTCGGGCACGATAGGGCGAGTCTTCGCTTCCTTATGAGGCGCTTCCTTGTGCTTCACCAAGGGTTCGCGCACTGAATGGGTTTTGCGTTGCGCGACGAAAGGCTCGCGGGGATGCGCTGATCTGTCGCCGGCCGCCGACACCACCGGTTCCAGCGGCAGATCGGTCTGCTCGATCGGTTCGCTCGCTCGAACGCGTGCACCGCCGTTAGGCAACTCTGCACGCAGCAGATCGAGGTCGTCGTAATCGCCGCGCGGAATGTTCGGATCGATGTCGATCTTCAGCGTATCGCGTCGACCCCGCCAGGCCAGCCAGAATCCGTGGCCGATGACGGCGATCAACAACAATCCGCCGCCTACGAGTATCCAGTCCTTAATGTCCATTGGCGCCCCTCGCGCACATCGTCAGCGTCGTCCAGTGACTAGTGTCGTGACACTACACGGCGGCCATCTCAGCCGCCTCCTCTACATCGACCGATACCAGGCGCGACACACCCGGCTCGTTCATCGTCACACCCATCAGGTGATCCGCCATCTCCATCGTCAGCTTGTTGTGCGTAATGACGATGAATTGTACGCCCTCGGACATCTCGCGAATGAGGCTCGCGAACCGGACGACGTTGGAGTCGTCGAGCGGCGCGTCCACTTCGTCGAGCAGGCATACCGGGCTCGGATTCAGCTGGAAAATCGAGAAGATCAGCGCGACGGCCGTCATCGCTTTCTCGCCGCCGGAAAGCAGATGGATGCTCGCGTTGCGCTTGCCCGGCGGCCGCGCCATCAGAGTAACGCCGGTATCGAGCAGGTCTTCTCCGGTCAATTCGAGGTAGGCATGGCCGCCGCCGAATACCTTCGTGAACAACTCGCCGAGACCCTTGTTCACCGCGTCGAACGTCTCTTTGAAGCGTGCGCGCGTTTCACGGTCGATGCGGCGGATTGCATTGCCGAGCGTCTCGAGCGCTTCCACCAGGTCGCCATGCTGTTGATCGAGATACTGTTTACGCTCCGACGACGACTCGTACTCTTCGATCGCCGCGAGGTTGATCGGGCCGAGCCGCTGAATACGGTTCGCGATGCGCTCGAGTTGTTCGGTCCACGCCGCCTCGGTCGCTTCGGCCGGCAACGTTTCGCGTACGGCGTCCAGCGAGAGCCCGGTTGCTTCCAGTTGTTCTACCAGGCTGCCGCGCCGCACGTGCAGACCCTGCCGGTCGACCCGCGCGGTTTCCAGCGTGGCGCGAACACCCTCCACCGCTTCGGCGTGCTGACCACGCTTCGACTCGAATTCGCGCACCTGCAGATCGGCCGCTTCGAGCGCACGCCGCACGTCGGCCAGCTTGTGCTCCACTGCGAGACGCTCCGCGAGCTTGCCGTCGAGCTCGCCGCGCAAACTCGGCAGCGGCGCCTGGCTCGATTCGACACCGGCGATCAGTTCACCGTGCCGATCCGAGAGTTCCTGTTGCTGGCGCAGCAGCCGTTCACGCGCGGTCTGCGTTGCATCGAGCCGCGACACGAGGTTCTGCTTTTCGCCGTTCAACGCATGGAAGCGGTCGCGGTCGGCGCGCGCCTGTTGCCGCGCCTGCTCCACCGCCTGCATGTTCGCCTCGCGCGCCGATGTCAGCGTTGCACGATCGGCTTCGAAACCTTCGCGCGCACGCTCGGCCTGAACGAGCCGTTCGCGGGCCGTCTGTAACCGGCCGGCTTCGTGAGCCACTTGTTGTTCGGTCTCGACGGCTTCGCGGCGCAGGCGTTCGCGACGCGCATCCGCCTCTTCTAGCCTCACGCGGTGCACACCATGATCGGCGCGCAGTTGGCCAAGCGTTTGCGACAGGGCGTTGATGGTGCCGTGCAGATCCTGGCGGCGATGATCAAGCCCATCGACACGCGCCCGCCCCTCGGCAACGCGACCCTGCAATTCCGTCAGATTCAGTTCCGCCTGCTCCACCCGCTCGCGCAGCACGTCGAGTTGCTGACCGCGCTCGATGATGCCGTGGCCAATGTCTTCGCCGCGGTCGATGCGCAACCAGTCCGCGCCTAGCCAGATGCCGTCGCGGGTGATCACGCTCTCGCCGTGACCGAGTTTCGAACGATGGTCCATTGCCACCGACAACGACTGCGCCGCGTACACACCGTTCAACAACGAACCGAGCGGCACACGCGACTTCACGAAGCTCGAGAGCAACGGCAAACCGCCGCTGCCGCTTTCCACTCGTCCACCGTCCACCAGCGTGACCAGGCCGTGTTCCAGGCTGACGAATTGCTGGGCGTACGTTGCGATCGAGTCGACATGTACCGCCTGCAGACGGTCGCCCAACACGCTTTCGACCGCGCGCTCCCACCCGGATGTAACCGACAGCTTGTCGCCTATCCGCGGTGCGTCGGCGAGCTGCTGCGTACGCAGCCAATCGTCGGCGGCGCCTTCGGTGCGCCCTAGCGCCGCGCGTTGTACCGCTTCGAGCGACGCAAGTTCGTGGCGCAGCACCTGTACATCGCCGCGCGCTTCTTCCAGTACCTGCTCACGGATGACGAGGTCTTCGCGCGACGCGCCGAGTTCCGCGAGGCAATGTTCCATGTCGAGCTCGGCCGCTTTCAGCGATGCCGTCTCGGCCGCGATTCCGGCTGCGAGTTCGCCGATATCGTCCGATGTGTCGCCAGCAACGATGTTGCGCGCTTCGTCGTCTAACTGCGCAGCGCGCGACCGCAAACGCTGCAATACCTGTTCGAAGTGTTCGATGCGCGACGCTTCGACGTCCGACTCGCGCTGGTTCGCGGCGGCGCGTTCGTTGAACGCTTCCCAACTCGCCTGCCATTCGTTCAGTCGCCCTTCGGCTGCCTCGAGCGCAACGTTCGAGCGCTCGTCTTCGGCACGTGCTGCGTCTACGCGAGGACCGGCTTCGGCCAGCGCGGAGCGCAGCGTCAGAATCTGCTCTTCGTCCATCGCGAGCTGCCGATCGGTTTCCTTCCGGCGTTGCGACACCGAGTCGAGGTCGAGTTCGAGCTGCGCTACCCGTTGCTGGTTGTAGGCGATCGCTTCTTCGATGCGGGCGATGTCGGCGCCGAGCTGGTAGTAACGACCCTGCACCTTGTTGAACTCGTCGCTGTGCTCGGTGTGCTGGGCGCGGCTCTTCTCGATGTCGGCATCCACGGCGCGCTGTTCCGCGATGGCGCGTTCGAGCGCCACTTCCAGCGCACGAATCTCGGTTTCGCGGGCGTTCAGCGCCGCTTCGAGCGCGACCAGGCGCAGCGCGTGCAGCTCGGCGGTGGTTTTGCGCTCTTCTTCCTTCAACTCGCGATAACGTTCGGCGGCGCGTGCCTGGCGTTGCAGGTGGTCGAGCTGGCGCGTCAGTTCCTCGCGCACGTCGTTCAGGCGCTCGAGGTTCTCTTCGGTATGGCGGATGCGGTTTTCCGTTTCGCGGCGCCGTTCCTTGTACTTCGAGATGCCGGCGGCCTCTTCGAGGTAAACGCGCAGGTCTTCGGGCTTCGCCTCGACGAGCTGGCTGATCATGCCCTGCTCGATGATCGAGTAGCTGCGCGGCCCGAAACCGGTGCCCAAGAAAATGTCCATGATGTCGCGACGCCGGCACTTGGTGCCGTTCAGGAAATACACCGACTGGGCGTCGCGAGTGACCTGGCGACGAATCGCGATTTCGGCGTACTCGGCGTATTCGCCGCCGATGCGGCCGTCAGAGTTGTCGAACAGGAGCTCGATGCTCGCGAGCGCGGTCGGCTTGCGCGACGTCGAGCCGTTGAAGATCACGTCGGTGATCGCTTCGCCGCGAAGTTGTCGAGCGGAGCTTTCGCCCATCACCCAACGCACGGCGTCGATGATGTTCGACTTACCACATCCGTTGGGTCCGACGATTGCGCAGCGATTTCCGGGGAAACTGACCGTTGTCGGATCTACGAACGACTTGAAGCCGGCCAGCTTGATTTGCTTGAGTCGCATTGACTGCTGCGTTTGCTTCCGAGCGCGGGCGAACCGCGGCCAAGTAAATTGCTGATAACGGCCGTCTAAGAGTTTGTCGAGGAACTCCACTGTCGCGGAGTTTCGAGTTTGTCGAAGAACTCCGCCGTAGCGAAGTTGGGCCGGCGGCCCCCGCGGGGCCGCGCGTAGTGTATAGCAATTATTTTCCGATCACTACGCGCGCGAGCGGGAATTTACTGATGCGCGCGAGATTCTTCGCGATCTGTCGGTGCTCTCAACGTCACACCGACAGATCGATGACGGAAAGTGCTGGGAGAATTCCGCGTCGATCAGTGCACTGCCGCGTCGAGCGCCAACGTCGCTTCGCGACGAAAGTGCGCACGCACCAGTTCACCGAGGCGCGTGCGATCGTTTGCGATTACCGCATCGAGCAACGCACGTGCAAAGCGCGTGACGTCGCGGGGATCGAAGTGGCTGTGTTCGGCTGCGCGGCGCGACACCCGATGCATCGCCGGGGTCAGATCGCGCACGACGGTGCTCAGGTAGGAATTGCCGGCGAGATCGAGTCCGGCGTGGAAAAAAGCGAGCTTTGCCGACACGAGAGAGTCGATCGATTCGGGCGCCAGGTGCTCATTCATCTGCGTCAGCGCGCACTTGAAGCCGTCGAGGGCGTGCGGCCGGCCGTTGCCGCTCACCTTCGCCGCCACTCGTACCAGCATCATGAGAACCATCTCACCGAAGAATTCCGTCAGGTCGCCGATACGCACCGGTTCGAGACCGCTGACCACCGCGCCGCGGCGCGGGATGATGTCGATGAGGTGGCGCCCTTCGACGATCAACAACGCTTCCCGTACCGATCCGCGTGAAACGCCGAGGTCTTTCGCAACCTTCAATTCCTGAATCCGCTCGAGCGGTGCAAGCCGCCCTTTGATGATCTCGTCGCTGAGGTGGTTGGCGATCTGTTCGGTAAGACTCGCCGCCGGCTTGAATCCCATCATCGTGGTTGTCTCTGTGCGCCGTAAGGTAGACGGTTCGACAGCACACGATCGATTTTGTTTCCGCGACGTGCGAAATGCGGCTAGCCGCCGATGATCAACGTAACCGGATCGGCGCTGCGCGGATCGAGCACCTGTGCCGCGCTCTCGACGTCGCCCGGTTGACGCTTCGGGTCGCCGGATAACGACAGGCGCGCCACCACCTCCACACGCTGGAACATGCTCAACACGCGCGTCGGTTGCATCGCATCGCGATCGGTCAGCACGAGTTGCTCGGGCAAACCGGCCGGATCGAGCGCCCGCACGGCGATGGGCATCGGCGGACCGCCCGGAGCCCGCGCGATCACGA
>JBGSNQ010000123.1:0-4349 GCA_041739525.1 Pseudomonadales bacterium
CAAACGCGCGCGTTGCTGGCCGGTGAATCGGTGGACGTCGGCGCCGCGAGGCCGGCGCGTCTTCGTCACGCGCAACCCGTGCCGGTATGGATTGCCGCACAGGGTCCACGCACGTTGCGTATGGCCGGGGCACACGCCGACGGCGTGTTCATCCGCGTCGGAACCGACGCGCGCAACATCGGCGCCGCCTACCAACAGGTGGTTGCAGGGGCAAACTCCGTCGGCAGAAATCCGAAAGACGTGAAAATCGGCGCGATCTTTCACGTTGCGATCGACGCCGATGCGGCGCGCGCCGCGACGATCGCAAGGGCAATTGCCGCCGGCTACTACGAATATTCGCCGTTTCTGTTCGAAAACGTCGGTCTGCAGTGGAACGGTACGCCTGTCGAAGAACTCAAACGCGAGGTCTTTCCCGACTTCCACCACGCTCGCGATCTGCTCGCGGCCGGCACAGCCGTCGATTTCCTGCCGCAAGCGGCCATGGACGCCTTCGCGCTGTACGGCAATTTCGCCGACGTCTCGCAGCAGCTCGAACGCGTTCTGGAAATCGACGTGCCCATCGACATCGTGTTGCCGCATCCGATGCTGGCACCCGACAACTCGCCCGACTATCTCGCAGAGTTCGCGCGTCATGTGATACAGCCCTGGCGCTAACCTCCAAACCATCGACAAAGCGGAGAACACAATGGGAAGGCTCGACGGAAAAGTGTGCTTGATCACCGGCGCGGCGCGCGGCCAGGGCGCCGAAGAAGCGCGCATGTTCAGTAAGGAAGGAGCCACCGTCTGGCTGACCGACGTTCTCGACGACGTTGGCGAAACAACGGCCAGGTCGATCAACGCCACATATAGACACCTCGATGTGCGCAGCGAAACCGGCTGGTCCGAACTCGTGGCCGAAATTCTTCAGCGCGACGGCCGCATCGACGTGCTCGTCAACAACGCCGGCATCTTCCGTTCGAATCGTATGCGCGATACGTCGCTCGAAGAGTTCAGTCTCGTGATGGACGTGAACTGCGTGGGCGTCTTCCTCGGCATGCGCGCCGTCGCGACGCCGATGCGCGAAGCGGGCAGCGGCAGCATCGTGAACATCTCCTCTCTCGCCGGCATGCAATCCGCGGCCGGCGCGTTCGCGTACGGCACATCGAAATGGGCCGTACGCGGCATGACGAAGAGCGCAGCCATCGAACTCGCGCGGCGCGGCGTGCGCGTCAACTCGATCCACCCGGGCCTCATCGAGACGGACATGCTCGGCCAGCTCCCTACCGACCTCGACCGCATGACCCGCAACGTTCCGATGGGCCGCACCGCCGCTGCAAGCGAAGTCGCCTCGGTCGCGCTGTTTCTCGCGAGCGAAGACAGCTCCTACTGTACGGGGTCGGAGTTCATCGTCGACGGGGGCCTATACGCGAGCTGACGGGGGAACGAAGGGGCGCCTTCCTGTTTCGGATCTGGAAGGGGGTGGGTGACGGCTGATCGGTGTTTCGGGGGCGCTCTAGCCGTCCTGTCTTTTCTGAAGAGAAGGGTCGCTCAATCGCGGCCATCCATGGCCGCTCATGCCCCTCAACACCGATCAGCCGTCACCCTGCATCATCGAAGTCGCGCCTTCGTTCTTGAGGGAGAGAGATGAACGCGCGCTTCGCGCGCTTTCAGGAACGACACACGACTAATGACGGTGGCGCGACTTAGGCGGGCGTGGGGGAATGTTGGTGAGGACCGTGAGGCGCCATGGATGGCGCCGATTGAGCGCCCAGGGATGGCTCGAGCGTGTCCGAACCGGCATTCACCTACGGTCGCCGTGAACCGAAGCTCCATCCCACCGCGCCTAATTGACTCCGAACACGCCGGCCGCGTTATCCCAGAAGATCTTCCGGATGCTCGATGGGGGAATCGGTTGTTTTTCGAGACTTTCGAGGCCGGCGGGCCAGGTGCCGTCGGGGTGTGGGTAGTCCGTATTGAAGGTGAGGTTGTCGTCGCCGACGAGGTTGACCACGCTCGGCAGCGTCATCTCGTCGCCGCGGCATGCGACGAGGAAGTTCGACTTGAAGTATTCGGTCGGTCGGCGTTTCAGATCCGGATGTTCGGCGTTACCGGAGAAATCGAAGTGCTGCTCCATGCGTTGTAACCAGTACGGCAGCCAACCGGCGTCGGCTTCGACGTGGACGATTCGAAGTGTCGGATTGCGTTCGATGACGCCGTACCAGATGAGACTCATCATTGCGACCATGGCTTCGAAAGGGTGCGCGATGATGTGGCCGGACGTGTGCGTTTCCATGCGTTCGCCGAACGAAGGCAGGTACGGCGAGCCGGAATCGTGGATGCAAACGGGTTTGCCGAGGCGGGCGATCTCGCGCCACAGCGGTTCGTAATCCGGGTGATGCAGATTGCGCCCTTCCGTCGGATTCGGGCGGACGTAGAACGCGGCTGCGCCCAACGCACTGACACGGCGCGCTTCTTCCATTGCGAGATCGACCCCCTGCACCGGCAGCATCGCCGCCATGCGTAGGCGGCCGGGGGCGGCGGAACAGTATTCGAGGCTCCAGTCGTTGTAAGCGCGGCAACAGGCGGCAAGCAGTTCGGTGTCCTTGAACGGCTTGCCGAGCAGCTGCCCTCCCGCGGTCGGATAGATCACCTGCGCATCGACGCCCTGCGCATCCATGTCGTCGATACGGCTCTGCGGGCTGAAGCCGGCCTTGCGAGTCTTTTCGAATCGCTTCATCGCGCGCACGGATGCTGCGATGAATTCATCGGAATCCATTGGATAAGACCCGGTCTGGCGCGTCAGCGCTTCGCCTTCGACCACAATGCCTTTCCGACCGTGGCCGATTTCACCGATCCGCGGTGCGCGGTCGGCGAACTTCGGATCGATGTAGTCGGTCCAGATGGATGGCGGTTCCATCTGGTGACAGTCGGTGTCGATGACTCTGAAGCCGTTGCGCATCTTCCCTCTCCCACGACGCTGCATTTCCCTTTTAACTCCGCGGGAGCCCGAACGCTACCCGGCGCAAGCGGGTGTATCCTGCGCCCTCGACACGAGCTCGAAGCGTCCTCATGCACAACGATCACGCGGTTTTACTCGAACGTTTCTGGCGCGCGTCCACGGGCGCGGCATTCGACGTCAGCGCATTGCAGGGCAAACTGACCGTCGACGACGGCGAAGCCATTCAGCTCGACGTTCTCGACCGCTGGTGCACCCGGGGAGAATCGTTGGGGGGATGGAAGGTCGGGCTCACGTCGGGTACGTCGCGCGATGCGTTCGGCAAGGGCATTCGCCCGTTCGGGTTCGTGCTCACCAATCGAATCATTCCGTCGGACGACGAATTGAACATCGCCGCGATCCGGCGTTGCGGAATCGAGAACGAGTTGTGCTTCGTGATGGCGCACGATTTGCGCGGAAAAGCGGTGACTGCAGCGATGGCACGCGCAGCAGTCGGTGGCGTCGCACCCGCATTCGAAGTCAACGAAACGCGGTTGTCGGGTGAGTCCGACGGGCCGTGCCGCATCGCCGACAACCTGTCGCAATGGGGCATCGTGGTGGGTCCGGTCAATAGCCCGTTGCCGGAGGATTTCGAATGGGACTCGCTGGTGGTCGCACTGAGCCGCGACGGCGTCGAGATTGAACGGGTTGCCGCACGCGGACACATCGACGATCACTTCGAGTCGCTCGCGGCGCTCGCGCGCGAACTCGCGAAGTTCGATCGGGGGCTGAAGGCGGGCCAACGCATCATTACCGGTTCGTTCACCCGGCAGCCGGTGCTCGAAGCGGCGCGCTGGGAAGCGGACTTCGGCCGGCTCGGCCGCGTCGCCATTCGCTTCAAATGACGCGTTTCGGATGCCGCACTTGAAATGACGCTCTTGAAATGGCGCTCTTGAAATGAAGGTCCTGATCATCCCCGGCCTGACGCTGCCGTCTGTTTCGGCGACCGACCTGCAACGGATCAGCGCTGCAGCAGGCCCCGGCGCCGAGGTAGTGGTCACGTCGCAAGCGCAGGCGCACGAGCACTCCGAAACGGCCGACGTGATCCTCGGCTTCGTGCCGCACACGTTGTTCCAGGCGGCACCACGTTTGCGCTGGGTACACGCGATCGCATCCGGCGTGGATGCGTTTCTGTATCCGGAGTTCACCGCAAGTGCCGTGTTGCTGACCAGCGAAAAAGGTCTCGTCGGAGAGCATCTCGCCGACCACGCATTCGGTCTGTTGCTGATGCTCACGCGGCAACTCGCCACCGCGCTCAAGCTCGGCCCAGACGCGTGGAACCATCGCCCGGCGATGCGCCGCAAAGAAGTCGAGCTGACCGGAATGACGATGGGCATCGTCGGGTTCGGCGGCACCGGCCGCGCAGTGGCGCGCC
>JBGSNQ010000190.1:0-21813 GCA_041739525.1 Pseudomonadales bacterium
GCACCGCGCGAAAACCGTGTTTGCGATCAAGCGCGGCAAGAGCACCGGCTTCGCCGGCATCGAGAACGACCTCTACTTCAGAGACGAGACGTTCATGCTGTTCGGCGACGCGAAAGACGTGGTTGGCGAGCTTACGAAGCAGCTCGCGGTGGACGCGGCGGCCTGACGAACCCCCTTGGGAGACAGGCTCGGATGTCAAGGAAAGCGCGTTCGATTCGATCGCGCACATCCAGCTCGACGCAACGACGTCGGTCTGCCCCGACAGCACCGCTTTGGCGCGATCGAGAACCGCTTCGCCCAGATCGACAATGGCAATTTTGGCGCCGGCCTTCGCGAAAGACTTGTGATGCGAGGCCGATTCCGTTTGCACCCCGGATCGTGCCGAATATGCGCGCATCGTCGATACGTCGAAAGTAAACTCGCCCCGGTGTCGCTGCTCTTCAACAACGCGGGCGTTGCTGCTCGAGCGACGCCTCCTCGCTGAGGCAACCACTGGGAGAATCACCATGCTGCTGTATGAACACCCGCTTTCGTCCTATGCGCAGAAGGTCAAGATCGCGTTGAGAGAGAAGGGCGTAACGTTCACAGCTCAACTCCCGGAAGACCTCGGTTCCGGAACACGCGGTGCTTTGGCAGCGGTGAATCCCCGGATCGAAATTCCAGTTCTGATCGACGGCGACACCCGAATCTTCGAGTCGACCGTGATCATGGAATACATTGAAGAGCGCTGGCCCGAACCCAGATTGCTCCCCTCCGATCCGAGCCGAAGAGCATTTGCTCGAATGACCGAAGACGTGTGCGACACCCAGTACGAGGCAATCAACTGGGGCTTCGCCGAGGTGCTGTGGTTCAAGCGTGCCACGGGTTCGCTCGCGGATCGACTGACGGCTCGAGCGCGCGAGCAGACGGGAACCGTCCAGGCGTGGTTGGCGGAGCGGCTTGCCGGTGAACTCTGGTTTGGCGGCGATGGGTTCGGGTGGGCCGATGCGGCAGCCGCGCCGATGGTGAACCGTTCCGTTCACTACGGGATGGGGCCGGCCCAGGGCAGCCCACTGGCCGAATGGCACCTTCGCGTAAGGCAAAGGCCTTCAGTAGCTGCAACTTTCGCCGAGTTCGATGCGGCGGCAGCAAACATGAAGAACATGGCGAACGCGTACGTCGGCGGGACGCGACGGCGCGAGTATCGCGACCATCGCCTCGAGTGGATGATCAAATCGGGAGGCATCGACGTGGTTCTCGCGGGCATGCGAGACGGCAACATCAGATTTGCCTGGCCGGACGCGACTTGAACGCTTCAAACAGCTCGGCACAGGGGCGGTGGTAGGAACAGAACGAACGATGCAGTTGAAGCTGGATCGCGATTTCTACGCTCGCCGTACTTTAACAGTGGCGCGTGAACTCATTGGTAAACACCTCGTACGCATGTTTCGTAGAACGCCGCTCGTCGGTCGCATCGTGGAGACGGAGGCGTATCAAGGTCCACAGGATCTAGCCGCACATTCCGCGCGCGGATTGACTGAACGCAATGCCGTGATGTTCGGTCCGCCTGGTCATGCCTATGTCTACCTCATCTATGGGATGTGGGATTGCGTGAACGTGGTGACCCGCGAAGAGGGCACTCCACACGCGGTACTGATCCGTGCCGTCGAACCCGTGAGCGACATTCGGGAGAAAACCTGGGGGCCGGGTCTGCTTTGCAAGGCAATGCACATCGACAGGCGGCTCTCCGGAACAGATCTTTGCGGTGAGTCGTTGTGGATTGAGGCGCCGCCCATCGCCAAGCGCAGCAAGATCGAGCGCGGGCCCCGGATCGGCGTGGACTATGCGGGCTCGTGGGCGGACAAGCCATGGCGCTTTTTCGACCGCAATTCGCCCTATGTATCCACTGTGAGCGCGGCGAGCCGCAGAAAAGCGCTGAGCGACTTCGCGCCTTAGCTGGGTCGTTATCACCTTGACGCAACTGCGTACCCCACAGAGAATGCGGGCGCGCAAAAATGCTTCGTCCCTACGATGGCAGCCGAACCGAGGAGATGCCGACCGCAATGACTGCAAAGAAGACGCCCGCCCGCAAACGCACGATGGCGGAGAAAGCCGATATCCACGAGCTGTATGAACGCGCCGTGCAAAACGTCGAGCACGAAGTCGAGTTCGCGCAGGCGACCTTCGAAAAGCTGCGCGGGCGCAAGGCATATCGCCTTCGAGAGGATTTCTGCGGCACCGCCAGCGCATCGTGCCAGTGGGTGCGTCAAGGCAAGCGATATCACGCAATCGGCGTCGACATCGATCCGTCGGTGCTCGATTGGGGGCGGCGGAATCGCGTCGCCAAGTTGCCGGTTGCAGATCGCTCGCGCGTACGCCTGCTCGAATCCGATGTGATGACGGCTAAGACCGCGCCCGTCGATATCGTGGCTGCGCTGAACTTCAGCTATTTCATCTTCGTTACGCGCGAAGCGATGCGCGACTACTTCGCGCGGGCTCATGCCGCGCTCGTTGACGACGGTGTTTTTGTCATCGATCTGTTCGGCGGCTCGCAGGCACAGGACGAGATGAAGGAGCGGACTAAGCACAAAGGCTTCACCTATATCTGGGATCAGGCGGAGTTCCACCCGGTCACGCATCACATCACGTGTCACATTCACTTCAACTTCCCCGATGGCTCGAAGCTCAAGAAGGCGTTCACCTACGAGTGGCGTCTATGGTCCGCACCTGAATTGTGCGAACTGCTGCTGGAGGCAGGCTTTCGCAACGCCACCGTGTACTGGGAAGGCGAGGACGAGGACGGCGAAGCCAACGGCGAGTTCACGCCGAATGCGAAGGGTCACGCCGACCCTGCCTGGATTGCCTATATCGTCGCCGAGCGCTAATCGGTACTCGCGCCGTCGCCGACGACGCGTGGTCATTGGACTATGGCGGTGCGTATGCGCGACGATTGAGTCAGTCAGGTGCGCCGCAATGCAACCAATCAACTGAATCGAATCAACGGAGACCCGCATGGCCGAGCAACAGGCAACGACTTATCAGCGCATCCGCTACGAGCTTCCCGATCCGCGGGTCGCGCGCGTGGTGCTGGCTCGACCGGAAACGCGCAACGCGCAGGACCGGAAGATGCTCTACGAGATCGACCACGCGTTTCAGGTCGCGGCGCGCGACCCCGAGGTGAAGGTCATCATCCTGGCGGCTGACGGCCCGCACTTTTCATCCGGGCACGACCTGAAGGACACGTCGAAAACGCTCGATTTCACTCCCGTAGTACAGGGCGCGGGGCATCACGAGCCTCGGGCGGCCGGCATGTATGCGGGAGAGGAAGAGTATTTCGTCGGCTTGCACTGGCGGTGGCGCAATCTTGCCAAGCCGACGATTGCACAGGTGCAGGGCAAGGCGATGGCCGGCGGGCTGATGATCGCGTGGCCGATGGACATCATCATCGCGAGCGAAGACGCGGAATTCTCCGATCCGGTCGTAGCGTTCGGCGTGAATGGACACGAGTACTTTCTGCACGCGTGGGAGCTCGGTCCGCGGAAGGCGAAAGAAATGTTGTTCACCGGGCAGATTCTCACCGCGAAGGAATGCCATCAGCTCGGCATGGTGAACCACGTGGTGCCGAACGATCAGCTCGAGTCGTTCACGCTGGATCTTGCGAAGCGGATCGCGACACGCCCGTCCATCGGGCTGAAGCTGGCAAAACAGGCGGTCAACTTCAGCATGGATCTGCAGGGCCAGCACCAGGCGCTGACCGGCGCGCTGGCGATGCACCATGTGGGACACGCTCACGCGCGGGTCGAGTTTGGTATGCCGGTCGATCCGGCCGGCCTCGAAGTGATCCGAAACGACTCGAAAGCGACGCTCGCAAAGCAGAGCGGCACGAACTGATGTGACGACGGATGCTTGGGCCGCTTGGCCCGGCGCGTGAATCAGAAGCGGTGAATCAGGAGCGGTGAATCAGGAGAAAAGGCCGACCGCGACGTAAGCGGCGAAGAACGCCACGGCCGCGATGGTCAGAAGATCGATCTTGGTGGAGCGGATGGTCATGGGGTGGGATTGTCTTTATCCGCAGCGAAACCGGGAAGGAACGATTTTTCCTATCGATATTCCCTTAGAAGGCGGCCAGTACCGCCAGTAGCGTGGCAGAAGCGGCAGTGACCCATAGCAACAGCGCGTGAACCAGTACCCGTCCGCGCATGAGACGTAGGGTCGCACGGCTGATTTCGGTCCCGATGAAGAAGAGCGCAGTGATCAACAGCGCCTTGCTGGCACGGCTCGCTACATGGGCGACTTCGGCCGGCAACGACACCACGGTGGTCAGCACCGATACCGCGATGAAGGCGAGGATGAACTGCGGTACACGCACGCGTGCCGCCGACGCGCGTTGCGCGAGGCTGACGAACAAGGTCAACGGAATGAGCCAAAGCGTGCGGCCGAGCTTCACGGTGGTTGCAACTTCGAGTGCTTCGTTGCCGTAGATGGCTGCGGTGGCGAGCACCGAACTCGTGTCGTGAATCGCCAGTGCAGACCACATGCCGAACTGCAGCTGGGTCATGCCGAGCCAGTGTCCGATCACCGGGAATCCGAACAGCGCGGCGGCGTTCAGCAGGAACACGATGCCGATGGCCACACCCACCTGATCGGGGCGGGCGCCGATCAGCGGCGCGAGTGTGGCGATCGCGGTGCCGCCGCAGATTGCGGTACCGGAGGCCATCAACCATCCGCTCTCGCGCTCCAGGCGCATCACGCGCGCAAGCACCAGTCCGATGCCGAGCACACTCACCACGTACGTCGCCACCAGCCACAGGCTGTCGCCGCTGACTTCGGCGACACGACCGATGCTCAACGTGAACCCCAGCAGCACGATCGCGCTCTGCAGGGACAGGCGACCCCAGCGATGTCCGCCGACCGCGAGCGGTTGGCGCCACGACAAACTCAGCAGCGTGCCGGCAAGCAATGCGATCGCGGGATTGCCGTACCAGATGAGCGCCGGCAGCAGCAGTGCAACGGCCGCCCAGGCGGTCACGCGAGTGTTCCTTTGGAGCGAGTCGGTGATTCGGCCATTACGAGCACGCTAACAAAACGGCGACGCATGAACTATCCCTGCCCGCGATCTTCGTCGGCCGGACCAACGAGGTGACTAAGGTGCAGCGCCGTTGCGAGTCGGCGTCATCCGGTACGCTGGAAGGCCATTTTCCGGAGGAGTACGATCCGGCGCATGATTTTCCATCAGATCCGAAGCGGCGGTTGCCTTTCCTACATCGTAGGCTGCGAGGAGTCGTGTGCCGCCGCGGTGATCGATCCGGAAGCAAGCCTGCTCGACAAATACATGGCGCTGACCACGCGCGATGGCTTGCGTCTGCACTACGCGATCGACACGCACACTCACGCGGACCACTTCTCCGGCAGCCGCGCGCTGGCGCAGAAGCTGGGTGTGCCGGTGGTCATGCATCGCGGCAGTCCGGCGCCGTTCGTGGATATGCATGTGGACGACGGCGAGTCGATTGCGCTCGGCAAGTTGCGGTTGGCGGTGATGTATACGCCCGGACACACCAGCGATTCGATGACGCTGCGGTTGAACGACCGGATCCTCACCGGCGACACGCTGCTCATCGGCGCTACCGGCCGAACGGATTTGCCGAGCGGCGACCCCGATCAGCTGCACGACTCGTTGTTCAACGGTCTGCTGCGGCTCGATCCGGCGCTGCTCGTGTACCCGGCGCACGACTACAAAGGTCGCGAGCACTCAACCCTGCAGCGCGAGATTGCAGACAACCCGCGTCTGCAGCAGCGCGAGCGCGCCGATTTTGTGAAACTGATGCGCGCACTCGACCTGGAGGCGCCCACCCATCTGACGGAAGCACTGCGCACGAATCAAAGCGGCGGCAAAACGGTCTCGGGGCTCATCGCCGAAGCGGCCGAGAAGGTACCGTTCATGTCGATGGAGGAAGTGCAGCGCCGGTTGCAATCGACCGATGGCGGCAGCTTGCTGCTGCTCGACGTGCGCGAGAAGGATGCGTACGAGGCCGGCCACATTCCCACCGCGATTCATATTCCGCGCGGCCAGCTGGAATTGCGCGTCAACAGCACGCTCAAGAATCCCTCGCAGCGCATCGTGTGTTACTGCGAGCTCGGCATCATCTCGACCTTGGCGGCCGCGACGCTGAAGGAAATGGGCTTCGACCGCGTCGTTGCACTGGACGGCGGCGTGAAGAAATGGCGCGAGTCCGGGTTCCCGTTGCAGCCCTCGACGTAGCGCTCGCCCTCAGGCTTTCAACGATGCATACATCGCGCGCAGCAGTGTGTGCGCGCGATCGTCTCCGACAGTGCCTTCGCCCATCCGGTTCATGACGTACGCGAGCGTGAAGCCGGCATCGACATCGTTGACCACCAGCGAGCCGCCCCAGCCGCCCCAATAGCACACGCGGGCGTTCGGGCTGATCGGATTGCGCGGCGAGTTCAAGCCGTAGCCAACGCCGAACGTCACGCCGATACCCAGCACGAGATCGCGTCCCGCGGCTTGTACATCGAAGATCCGATCGAGCGTCTTCTTCGACAGCAGATCGACGCCGCGAAGAGTTCCGCCGTGCGAAACCGCGGCCTGTGCGAGTGCGACGCTGCGCGCGTTCCCATGACCGCCGGCCGCCGGAATCTCGGCGCGGCGCCACGGCAATTCCCACGACTGTTCCGCCAGCAGTCGCGGATTCGCCGCGCGATAAGGAATCGAATCGCGGTCGGGCGCGCGCGCACCGTCGCCGCTGCCGAACTGAAGCGGCGGAGCGGGGATGACCAGCGCGACGCGTGCGTCGTGCTGGGCACCTAGTCCGATATGGAAGTCGGCACCGACCGGCTTTGCGATCTCGTCAGCGAAGAACTTTCCGACCGAACGTCCATCGACGCGACGCACCACTTCGCCTACCAGGTTGCCTTGCGTAACGCCGTGATAGCCGGATTTCCAACCGGGCTCCCACCACGTGGCCTGCGCCGCCAGCATTCCGGTGACCTTGTCCCAGTCGTAGAGATCGGTACCGTCGAGACGTTGATCCCACGCGGGTAGTCCTGCCGTGTGCGAAAGCAGATGCCGCACCAGCACGTTGCTTTTGCCTTCCTGGCCGAACTCCGGCCAGTACTTTTCGACCGGGGCATCAGCGTCGACCAACCCACGGCTGATCAACACGAGCAACGAAAGGCAGCTCATGGTCTTCGTGGTTGAGAACACGTTGATGATGGTGTCGTGCTTCCACGGATTCGTGCGTGCGGGGTCCTGATGTCCGCCCCAGAGATCGACCACCAGCTCGCCGTCTTGGACCACCGCAACCGATGCGCCGACATCACCGTTCTGAGTGAAGTTCGCGGCAAACGCATCCTTGACCGCAGCGAGTTTGCCGGCACACGTGCCGCTGATATCGACATTCATGATTGTTCCCCCTTCAAAATTCAGCCCGGGCGCGCGGCTAACCTCGCCGCAGTTGGAATCTGATGAAATCCTCGATCGTTTTTCGTGTCTCGTCAGGATCGGAAACCGTACGCAACAGTTCGACGAGCCTATCGCATGCTTTGACGGCATCGGGCCGCGTCTGGAAGGGTCCTACGTCGATGTGTTCGCGCGTCGTGAAGTACCAGGCCCCGTTGGCCATCAGGAACCGTTCGCTGCTGCGAAAGTGCCTGCCGCCAGGTGGCTCGCCTTTTCTGCGAAGGGGCATAGATAGACGGGTTCCGCGGTGCGAGTGCCGATGGTAGCAACAATGCACCGTCGCGCGAGAGGTGCCGCCAGCGTCGCAGATGTGGTGCACGTGGGACACCCCGGCTTCGATGGGAAGTGCGATAGGGGTAGCACTTCTCGATGCCGTGCTAGTACGGGTGCCCCACGGCAAGGCCAGTGTGGCGCATCTAACGAGCGCCAACGAATCGGCATCTCCGCCGTGTTGATGTCGGTTCCCTCCGACGCAGGTGCAGACATCGGTTCGACAACGCACGCAGCTTTGTCCGACAAGCGGGTACACTGCGCTCGCTCAACCATGAGGATCGAACGATGAGAGCTTCAGGAGTAGTGATAGTTGCCGCGCTGTCCGCCGTGCTGTTGGCGTCGGGCTGCGAGAAGAAAAGCCCGGTCGACAAAGCGGTAGACACGACAAAAGACGCGCTGAACGTGCGCGACCACGAGAATATGAAGGATGCGGCCGAAGACGCCAAGAGTGCGGTCGACAACGCCGCCGAAGGCGTGAAGGACGCCGCGAAAGGCGAGTAAGGCCTTCGGATCGAGGTTCGAGTCGCTTTAGACTCCTGTCCTTTTCACGCGGACGGGAGTCGGAATGATCAGCTACAGCACCCTCGGCACCAACGACATGCAGCGGTCGATCCGCTTCTACGATCCGGTGTTCGGTGCGCTCGGCGGCGAGCGCACGACCACCAGCGATTCGTGGACCGGCTACGGTCGAAAAGGCGATCGCGGCATGTTCTTTCTGACGCAGCCGTTCAACAAGAAGGAAGCCACTTCCGGCAACGGCGTGATGCTGGCGGTGCTCGCCGAAACGCGTGCGGCCGTCGATGCGTTTCATGTTGCGGCGTTGGCGAACGGAGGCGTTTGCGAAGGTCCGCCGGGTGTGCGTGCGGGAATGGACCCGGTCTTCTATGCGGCGTACGTACGCGATCCCGACGGCAACAAGCTTTGCGCTTACGTGCGCAAATGAACCGCTAGCCTGGCGCGAGTTTCCGTACGAGCAGATCGGGGTCCGATAGCGTAATCGCGTCGGCACCCAACGTGAGCGCGTGCGACATTGCGGGCTCGTTGGAATCCACGTTCCAGACGTTCACTCGCAGGCCGAGGTCGTGTGCGGCGGCGACGTCGCTTGCATTGACATCGTGAACGAGCGGTCCCCACCAGTCGCCGCCCGCCGCCTTGATCGCTCGCAGGATGCTGTTGTCGAAGCGGCGCGGGTCGAACTCGCCATACCAACGGTATGGATCGATCGGACCGCGGTTGCGATTCATCGCGACGACGCGCGCGGGATCTATCGTAAGAAAGTCGGTTTCGATCTCGTTGCTGATCGAGCGGGCGAACGACAGTGTCTCCCACTCGAACGCGAGCAGAACGGTCCGGTGCTGCAGTCCCGCCGCAGTTGCGTCTTCGACGATCTGCCTGACGAGTTCGTTGGGCTGCGAGCTGATGTCGCGTTGGAACGGCGTCGTCTTGATTTCGATCCAGAGGGTGGCGCCGGCATTCCCGTCGACGTATCCGCGCAGCAGATCGCGCAGCGTAGGGATCACGGCGCCGTCCAACGCACGACAGTTGGGATACTCGGTCAGTTCTTTCGAACCCGGCCGATATCGCCCGACGTCGTAGGTCTGCAATTCCGCGAGCGTCAGCGCGCAGATCGCCGGTGCCGGTGCTTTCACCCAGTCGCCGGAACGATCTCTGGCGATGCGCGGATTCAATCGGTAGTCGTGATGCACCACCACGTATCCGTCCGCGGAAAGGTGCACGTCGAACTCGATGCCGTCGAACGCGCGTTGCAGGCAGTACGCGAATCCGGCGGCGGTATTCTGCGGATAGCGGCCCGCGCAACATTCGCTTGCGACGATCTGTACCGACATGAGGATTGCCGATGTGGTTTCGGGCCAACAGAGTGCGTCAAGCCGTCGCGGCGCGGCAAGCATCGGGCGCCGCTCAGGAATCGTGCGGTAGAATCGCACGCTACCCGAGGTGCCGCGATGTCCGAAAACCCGCCGGCGTGTCCGCGTTGTACGAAGCCGCTCGCGATCTGCATCTGCGATCGCGTCGAGCCGGTGCAAACGCAGTTGCGTGTCGTGATGCTGCAGCATCCCCAGGAAGATGATGAGATTCTCGGCACCGCGAAACTCGTGGAGTTGACGCTTCCGAACGCGCAGACGCGCGGGGGGCTTTCGTGGGGATCGCTCGATCACGCACTGGGCACCAAGAACGCCGACAAAGACCGTTGGGCCGTTCTAGCGGCGGCAAAGCTGCAGGTGGATATTCCGGACGAAGCCAAGGACCGTCCGGTGGTGGTCATCGATCGCAAGGGACGCGTGCGCGATCTCGAACGCCACGGGCTCGACGGCATCATCGTGCTCGACGGTACGTGGAGTCAGGCGAAAACACTGTGGTGGCGCAACGCCTGGCTGCTGCGATTGCCCCGCATTGTGCTGACACCGCGCGAACCGTCGATGTACGGCCGCATGCGCAAAGAACCGCGGCGCGACTATGTGTCGACGTTGGAAGCGATCGCCGACGTGTTGCCGGCGCTCGGCGAACCGGAAGCCGCACGCGACAGTCTGCGCCGGTTGTTGCGAACGCTGTTGCAACGCGCGCGCGATCTGCCGAAGACGCGCTCGAACGGAGGTGCATCCTGAAATTCGGAGTGTTGCAGTTCTTCTCGTGGTCGCGCCGCATACCGCTCGAAACCGTCTATCAGCGCGCATTCGAGCGGATCGACATCATGGACACGACCGGCTACGAGTGCGTCTGGCTGGCAGAACACCACTTCAATACATACAGCGTGTGCCCCTCGGTGACGCTGATGGGTACACACATCGCGGCGCGCACGAAGCATCTGCGCATCGGCACTGCCGTAACGCTCGCTGGCTTCTACCATCCGCTGCGGCTCGCCGAAGAACTGGCGATGCTCGACATCTTCTCCGGCGGACGACTCAACTGGGGCGCGGGCCGCGGGTTCGATACAACGGAATTTCGCGCATTCGAAGTGGACATCGCCGACAGCCGCGCGCGCCTTTACGAATGCGTCGAGATCGTTTCGAAGGCGTGGCGCGGCGAGCGCTTCTCACACGAAGGCAAGTTCTGGCAAGTGCGCGACATTGAAGTGCTGCCGCAACCCGTGCAGCGTCCGAGCCCGCCGTTCTGGATGGCCGCGTCTTCGCCGGAAGCAGTCACCGCGGCGGCCGCCATCGGACACTCGATTCTGCAGGACCCGCATTCGTCGCACGCGGAGATTGGTGCAAAGCGCGCCGCTTACGAAGCCACGTTGCAGACACACGGTTTCTCGATGGAGGGGCGCGACCTGCCGATCGCGCGCCTGCTCGCCATCGGCAGGACGCGCGACGCCGCAATGGCAACGGCCCGCGAAGGTGCGCAGTGGACCATCGATTCGTACAACACGCGGCGCGGCGAAGCGAACGGCAAGGATCCGGTCGCGAGCTACATGGAAGACACGATCATTTACGGCACGCCCGAAGAGGTCACCGACAAGTTGACCGAGCTGCGCGAAACGATCGGTCTCGACTATCTCATCGCGTCGCCGCTGAGCCACGAGACGTTCATGCTGTTGACCGAACGGGTGCTGCCGAAGCTCGCGTCGTAACGGCAGCTTCTATCCCCCGTTTCCCGTAACGTTGGCTCTTACAGCCCTCTATTGAGCAGACAGAGACGACATCTCCAGGAGGCTCCGACAAATGGCGCGTGCAACTCGAGTTCTGACGGAAGGGATTTACTTCGGCGAGGGTCCGCGCTGGCACGCGGGACGGTTGTGGTTCAGCGATTTCTACGCGGCTGCCGTGAAGTCGTTATCCGAGGCCGGTGACCTGCGCACCGAATTCGAAATCGATGATCGCCCGTCCGGACTCGGCTGGATGCCCGACGGATCGCTGCTGGTGGTGTCGATGACGAAGCGGCAGGTCTTGCGGCGTGCGAAGGACGGCAGGATGTCGGTCCACGCCGATTTGAGCGGCATCGCAGGCTTTCATTGCAACGACATGGTGGTCGATGCCGCCGGCCGCGCATATGTCGGCAACTTCGGCTTCGACCTCGACGCGCAGATGGAAGCGCGCGGCGTGCAATCGGTGATTGCCGATCACCCGACCGCGAAGCTTGCCTGTGTGTTGCCCGATGGAACGGTGCGCGTTGCAGCGCCCGACATGCACTTTCCCAACGGCACCGTCATCACTCCGGACGGCAAAACGCTGATCATCGGCGAAACGCTTGGCAGTCGACTGACTGCGTTCGATGTCGGCGCCGACGGTACGTTGACGAATCGTTGCCTGTGGGCCGACCTGTCGCCGCGCGTGCCCGACGGCATCGCGCTCGATGCGAACGGCAATATCTGGATCGCGAACCCGATTGCGCCGGAATGCGCGCTAATCGCGAAGGGCGGCAAGGTGCTCGAGGTGATCGACACGGGACAGCCGTGCTACGCGTGCATGCTCGGCGGCGACGACGGCTGCACGTTGTTCATGCTGACCGCGCAGACGTCGATCGCGCACGAAGCGGCCGCCGCTCCGAAAGGCAAATTGCTGACAGCGACGGTTGCGGTACCGCACGCTGGATTGCCATAGGTCCGCGGGTACATCTGCAAGTGACGGTTTGCCGAGGAGGGTCGATGCGGCTACGTCGCGCCACCGGCGTCGGAGCCAAGAAGCTGGAGGTCGCGCCGTAGAGACCGACATCGCCACATTGCGCGAACGCGTGCGGGAACTAGACGCCGCGGCGTCGTTCGCCGCTGCCGAAACAGCGCTCGATAAGATCGCCGCAACGATCGGCATGCCGATGATGGCGTGGGCGCCGGATGTCGCGCGACCCGACTTCGATGCGCACATGGATCGCTTCCTGCGTCGCCACAACTGGTCGGACGAGGTCCTCGCGCTGTGGTGGGATCAGCGCGTCATGCTGAAGATGCCGCTCTACATCCGGTGTCGCTTCGAACACTTGCCGTTCGTCACGGCAGTGGTCAGCCGGAACCGGGGTCGAACCGCCGCGGAGCGGGTCATCGAAGCGGCCATTACGCGGATGGGACTGCGTTCAATGATCACCGCGCCGATCATGTTGCCTAAGGGACGCATCGCGATGCTGACGTGGCTCGGTACCCAGGATTCCGATGGCGCCGAGGCGATCCTGCGGGCCACGCTTCCCGAGCTGCTGACGGCCGCGCACTTCTTCATGCGTGCGTTCGACCGGGAGCGCGGCCAGGACATCATCGAGACGGAACGCGCTGCACACCTTACTCCGCGTGAGTCGGATTGCCTGCGCCTCGCCGCGCAAGGCTATCGCGATGCCGAAGTCGCCCGGCTCAGCGGTCTGGCCGCGAGCACCGTGCGATTCCACCTCGACAACGTCGTGCGCAAATTCGGCGCCGCGAATCGCGTGCAGGCGATCGCCATCGCCGCTCAACTGGGTCTGCTGGGCGCCATCGGCGACTGACGTCAGCGACCCTGTGGATTTCGAGAGGGTCGCCGCGCGGCCGTTGTGGGTATGTTGATAGCGATATCGACAAGGGAGCGAGCGCGGTGGCGGGAAACCAGAGCGGACGACGAAAACTCAGAATTGCGGTCATCGGCGCGGGTGCCTCTGGCATCCTGGCGGTGATCAAGATGCGCGCGGCCGGCATCGACGACATCACGGTGTTCGAAAAGGCGAGCAGTCTGGGCGGTACGTGGCGCGACAACCGTTACCCCGGGCTCACGTGCGATGTGCCGTCACACCTCTATAGGTATTCCTTCGAACCGAATCCAGATTGGACGCACGTCTGTTCGCCCGGCCCGGAGATCCTCGCTTATCTGAAGTCCGTAGCGGCAAAACACGACGTTGAACGGAGCATCAAGTTCGACAATGAAGTGACGCGCGCCGAGTTCGTCAAAGGCCAATGGCTCATCGACACGTCGCAAGGCCCGCAGGGTGCGTTCGATGCTGTGTTGACCGCGGTCGGCGTGCTGCATCACCCGGTCTATCCCGATATCGCGGGGCTCGACGAGTTCGAAGGCGCGTCGTTCCACACGTCGCGCTGGGATCATTCCGTAAAGCTCGAGGGAAAACGCGTCGGCATCATCGGAACGGGTTCGACGGCGACGCAAATCGTCGGCGGTGTCATCGATCAGGTCGCGAAGCTCAGCCTGTTCCAACGCACGCCGCAGTGGATCATGCCGGTACCGAATCCCGCATACACCGATGAACAGAAGGATGCGTATCGTACCGACCCCGGCTTGATGGAGGCCGAGTACGCGCGTCTCGCGGTGGAGTTCAACAGCAAGTTCGCGGCCGCCGTTGTCGGTGCGAATCCCGCGCACTATGAAGTGATGAGCAAACTGTGCGAGGACAACTTGCGAGACAGCGTTGCCGACCCGCAACTGCGCGCGAAGCTGACGCCGAATTACAAGGTCGGTTGCAAGCGGCTGATCATGTCGGATCGGTTCTACGGCGCTATTCAACAGCCGCACGCGGAGCTCGTCACCGACCGGATCGAGCGCATCGAAGCGAAGGGCATCCGCACGGCCGATGGGCGCCTGCACGAGCTCGACGTGCTGGTGCTCGCGACCGGCTTCGATACGCATCGTTTCGTGCGCCCGATGAGCGTCGTTGGGCGCGACCATCGCAGCCTCGACGACGCGTGGTCGCACGCGAACGAGGGCTACCTCGGTATCACGATCCCGGGTTTCCCGAACTGGTTCATGCTCGGCGGCCCCAACAGCCCCATCGGCAATTTCTCGTGGCTGATGACGTCGGAAATCAACTGAACTATGCGATGCGGTTGATCGACTATCTGCGCTCCGGCAACGTCACAGAGATCGCGCCTAAGCCGTCCGCGGTAAGAGCGTTCAACGATGCGGTGAAGGCGAAGATGCCGGACACGATCTGGGCGACCGGTTGCAACAGCTGGTACATCGACAAGAACGGCAACGTCGCGTCGTGGCCGTGGACGTACGAGAAGTTCGAGAGCGATATGCGCGAACCGATACTGGACGACTTCGAGATCGCATGATGGCCGCTGCCGAACTGGAACAGGTCCGCAAGTTGCTCACGGCGGTGCCCTTCAACGCCGCGCAACCGGTTGCGGCCGCCCGCGCCGGCATCGATTCACTCGGCGACTCGTTCGTGATACCGGCGGGCGTGAAAGTGGAATCGGTGGAGCTGGGCGGCACGCCTGCGCAGCGGTTGACGGCCGATGGCAATGGGCCGGTGCTGTTGTATCTGCATGGCGGGGGCTACGTGATCGGTTCGTCGAAGTCGCACCATCACGTCACCGGACTCTTGGCGCAGCAGATGAAAGGCGTGGTCTATTCGCTCGACTATCGCCTTGCGCCGGAGGCGCCGTTCCCGGCTGCCCGAGACGATGCAGTGGGCGCCTTAAGAACTCTCTTGGGACGTTATGGCCCGGCACGCTGCGCGGTTGCCGGGGATTCCGCTGGCGGCGGGCTCAGTTTCGCGACGCTTGTTGCAGCGCGCGACGCGGGTCTTCCGATGCCGGCTTGCGTCGTCGGTATCAGTCCGTGGGTCAACCTCGGAACCGAGAGCGGCAGCTACGATCGTTTGAAAGGCCTCGATCCGGTGCTCTCGCGCGACGTCGTCGAGTATTTCGCGCCGCGCTATGCGGGTGACCGGAACCGCAGGGATCCCGGGCTATCGCCGTTGTTCGCAGAGGTCGCAGGGCTGCCGCCCACGCTGATCCAGATCGGCGATCGCGAGTGTTTCCTGGGCGATGCCGTCGCGATGCACGAGGCGCTGATTGCGGCCGGTGTCGATACACAGCTCGCGGTGTGGAAGGAGATGTTTCACGTCTGGCATCTCTATTGGCCGATGCTGTCGGAGGGGCGTGCGGCGGTCGACGAGGCGGCGCAATTCGTCGCGAAGCACTGCGTTCCGTAGGCCGCGACTGAGTCGCGCCGTCAGCAAACGACCGGTCATTTGGCGCCGTCGAAGAACTCCTTGAATCCCGCTGGCTCATAAGGCCCGGCCACGATCTGTTCAAGCACACCGATGCCTTTGCGTTTGCCGTCGTTCGCGATGACCACCTGCTGCACGTGCAGGTTCTCACGCGCGAGCAGATCGAGCTGACGTGGATCGAACGACTCGTGGCCGAACGCCTGTTCGCCTTTCCACATGCCCTGACCCCATTCCGGATGGCCGTAGCCGAGGCCTTTCATCTGGAACTTGAGGATGGGTTCCATGGCGATGGTTCGTGTTTCGCCGGCAAGACTCACGAGGTCGATCTCGGCGGATGAGGCGAGGCGCGTGCCGCGGTGGTACTTCACGCGGTGGCGCGCCGTGGCCATGCGCTCGTCGCTGCTGTTCTGCACGCCCGGTACCGCCGCTTCGTTCGGATACAACGGCGCAACGATGCCTTCGCGCGCCAGCGCTTCGCCTTTGGAGCCGTCGAAGAAGATCGCATGGGTGATGTGGTCTTCCCAGAAGAGCGGCGCCCACAGGAAGAAGATGCCGCCCGGCATCACCGGCGCGCCGCCGGATTCCGGTTCGCCGACGCCGCGCACGCCCCACGAACGGTCTTTCGTGCCGTAACACTCGTTCACCTTGATCTCGCCGTCGGGATGACGAACGACGCCCGACCAGCGTCCGAACTGATCGAAACGTGTCGCGTCCATGGCGCGGCGCGTACCGGACCACAACGTCTGGCGCGCTTCCTGAATGGCGGCGGTGCGCGCCGAGAACGTGAGATCGCACGCGATGCCACTCTTGTTGTCGTCGAGTACCACCCGCGTCCGCTTCAGCGGTTCCACCACTTCGATTCGAAACGGTCCGACCTGCATGTCGGTGCGCTCCATCGGTGCGCGGCGCGAACCGTAGAAACAATGCTGCCGCGAGTCGCGCTCCACGACGCTGAACGCGCAATCGAGGATGCCGCGGTGCGGGTAGATAGCCATGCCGATGCCGAAGTAGTAGGAACCGTCGCCGGAGTAGCCGTTGAACCAGGTGCGGTCGTACACGTTGCGGTCGCTCGTTGCAGCGTGCGCAATCGGTTCGGGTGTCTGGTGGATGGGATAGTCATCGAGTTTGTTCAGCACGGTGTGGCTCCTCGTTCCAAAAGATCTGCAGGTGGCGCATTACACCATTGATGGCAGGCCGCTGCAGGTCTGCCATCTTTTCGGGCAAGATGACGCGCCATCCGCGAACCCCAACGAGGACTCTCCAATGCCACATCGAAACACGCCGGGCGCCGCCGCATGACGTCGTCGTCGGCGCCGGATCGCCCATCACGCTCGCGTCAATTCGCAGCGGGCATTCCCGCGCTGTCGTTCGTGTTGCTGGCTGCGGTTACGGGGTTGATCTTCGCGGCGAGCGCGTTGTTCGAAGGCGTCGGCATGTCGATGTTCAGCGATCCGATCGATTGGTTGTCCCGGTTCGACAACGACGCCGAAGCCGAAATCCTGCTGAGCGCGTCGCAGGTGATGGCCGGACTGCTCGCGATCGCAATCACGGTGTCGGCGATCATCGTCGAGCTGGCCGCCACCCGGTACAACTACCGCATCACCTGGTTGTTCGTGAGCGAGCCGATCAACATCGCCGCGATGTCGCTGTTCGTAGTGACGACGCTGCAGTGCGTGTGGGTCGGCGTCAGCAGGGTAACCGGCGAGACCGCGCACCTTCCAGGAGCGGCATTCGGCGTCACGCTGTTTCTGGTGACGGTGTGTCTGTTGATGCTGCTGCCGTATTTCACCTTCGTGTTTCGGTTCCTCTCGCCGCTGTCGATCATCGAGAAGATCAGGAGCACCGCGTACAAATACGTGCAGCGCGCGCGACGCGATTCGGGTCCGGACGTGAAACACCGCGTAATGGAAGCGATCGACGAGTTACAGGACGTGGCGCGCAGCGCCACGGAACAGAGCGACCGCAGCATCGCAATGGCGTGTGTGAACGCGCTCAAGGAACTGGTCACCGACTATCAGCCGTTGCGATCGCAGCTGCCGGCAACGTGGTTCGGGGTGACCGGCACGGTTGCCGACGATCCCGATTTCGTGTCGTTGGCGCCGAGCGTGCTGGCGGAAGTGGAAGATCAGCAGCTGTGGTTCGAGGTGAAGGTATTCCGGCAATACCTGTCGTTGATGACGCACTGCGTACCCGACGCGCGTGAGGTCGCGAATCTCATTGCGATCAACACCGGTCGGGTGGGTGTGCAGGAAGGCGCGACCAACCCTAACGTGCTGGGGCTTTGCATACGCTGCTTCAACAGCTACCTGCGCACCGCTATCAATGCAGCCGACAACCGCACTTCGTATTACGTGATGAACCAGTACTGGCTGATGACGGATGCGCTCATGCGCGGCGGCGCAGACGTCTCGGTGCTCGAGATCGCCGCGCATTTCAAGTACTACGGACAGATGGCGCACAAGCGCGGCCAGTCGTTTCTGTTGGAAACGGCCGCCGGAGACCTGACGCGGCTGGTCGAATCGAGTCTCGAGAGCGCGCCCCGTCTGACCGACGACCTGCTGACGATCGTGCTCGACCTCGACCTCGAGATCCGCAGCGAAACCCAGGAAGAAAGCCTGCTGGGGGTGCGCAAGGCGCAACTGCAGCTCGCGACGCTGTTTTGCTTGCGCAACGACGAGAAGCGGGCGCGGCGGATCTGCCACGATCTGGCCGGTGAGCGAATGCCGCGTTTGCTGCGGCTGAAGAAAGAACTCGAGTCGGAAACGCGGCCGCACTATTGGGAGTTCACCGAGCGCGGGTTGAACTTCGCTTATCTCGCGCCGGACCGGCGCGCTCGTCTCGACCAGGTTTTTCTCTGGATCGAGGACGAGGCGATGCGTACGACACTGAGTAATGCGTCAGCGTGACGTAACGCGTCGCGCCTGTGTAATGTTGTTGTAGCCGCGCACTTCTTCGTCTTTCCTGTGGCAGCGCGCTTGTGTAGGATCGCGTCTTCCATGACTTTACGCGAAGCTATTTCATCGAGAGGCAAGCAAATGCGTATTCCTCGAATCGTCCTGTCCGCCGCGCTCGCGGTGCTTTCGTTGGGTGCTGTTCCAGCGGGCGCTACCCCCATCACCATTGGCAACACCTTTGGGACAGATGCGCAGGCGGGTATATGTACGCCGTGCTACTACGCACTGGATTCCCGGGCATCGCAGTCGTTCGCTTTGAGCGACCCCACGACGATCACGAGTGTCGAGGCGAGGTTGGATATAGATCCGCCAACGTATTTCGGCGGTATCGAGTTCTCGATATCCGGCTTGAATACGTCCTTCTCGCAGATCCTGAACGATCTCTCGGGGTTGACATCGGCTGGCTCGGATTACCGATACGACGTGAACCTTGGTATCGGGCAGTTGAACCTGGAGCCAGGGGATTATGTTCTCAGCATAGTTGGCCTGTTCGCGGGTGATCCCAACGATCCAAACAATATTCTCGGGTGGGTGGAAAGCCCCCAGGGTGGTTTCTCGTTTCGCGTAAACGGCGACACGGTGAGCGTCCCGGAACCGAACACACTGTATCTGCTTGCGGCCGGTCTACTGGGTGTTGCGCTATTTCGGCGCAGATCGATCAAGGCTCGATGATTGTGCCGCGGCGCGGTCATGTAATGTTGTTGTACGCCGAGCGCCTGCAGCTTTCGTCGTATGGAGCGCTTGTGTAGGATCGTGCTCTCGAACGCCCGAAGTGATTTGACCGCAGAGTCAATCCTTCGGAGGGGAGGCCGCAGAGAGAGCGTTCGTAACGCGGCCGAGGATAAGCAAGTCTTCCACGGTGTCGGGACAACTCCCTGGTTTATTGGGCTCCGCAGATCGACAGGTCGTGGGTGCGTACAGCAATCGTCTTTTTCTCAGGAATCTCACATGCATATGAAGAAGTCGCGACTCGCAATTCGTTTGTTCTCTACGTTGCTCGCCACGTTCACACTGACCGCCGCGATTGGCGTTCATGCCGATACGAGCCCGGTCGTTCCGAAGGGTGTTCTCACGCTTCAACTTGGTGCAGTCGATCAGTTCATCTGGGGACCAACCCAGCAGACGCAGGCGATCACCGGTACTCGTTGTGCGCTGAGCACGGGTTCTACTCTCATGGCGGTCACCACGACTGCATCGATACCGGGGATCAATTCGGACTCGATCGGGATCGCAGGCACGGCATCAAGCGGCGTGCCCTGTGGACGCGTGAGCGTCGGCGAGGGGGCCCTGCGGTTGACGCTCGGAAGTGCGTTGGCTGGCTTGGTCGTCACGAAAGGGTCGTTCGACATGGAGGTCAAGAAGAACGCCGTGATCAAGGCAGTGACGTATGACCAGGTCGGAGGGGCGCCGTCTCAGACCTACTATCTGGTAACCGGAACATCGAAGAACAACCCTCAATACTCGCAGCTGCCGAATGCGGATCTCACGTCTTCGTGCCATTCCGACTCTGGTCCGGATTCCGGCGCGAGTGACAACTGCCGTTGGAACATCACCGGACAATGGACGAAGATCGAATTCAGCGCACTCGTTGGCGAGTTCGGGCTCGAGGGTGGCGCAGACGGTAGCGGCGCAACGACGTTCGACGTCGGCCAGGTTGGCGACGGGTTCCTTGGATGCCCCACCAGTCAGGAATCGAATGTAATCCTCCCGCCGCCCGATCCCGTGCCTGGACAACCGACGATCTCGGGCACGCGACTCGGCAACGTCGACGATCCGAATGCACCCGGCGGTGCGCCCGAGTGCGTGGCGGTGCCCTACGATATTTCTACGACGTGCCCTACCGGAGTTACTGGCGCATGTACGAACTTCGAGTACGACCCGTTGAGTCAGGGAACCAACATGACGTTCTCGTTCCACTGGGAATGGCCGCCCGAGGTGATCCCTGTCGGCGGGATCGAAGGTGTTGACCCGACGGTGCAGTTCTTCATCAATGGCAACCCGGTTGGCGTTGAACTCGACTTCTGCCCTGAAATCGTTCCGCAGTACGATGACGGAGTCTTCATTGGCATCGATCCGGCTCATCCCGTCATCGATCAGGATTCCGCGGCCGGGACTCAGGCTGGTTGTCTGTTGAGCCGTCAGGTCAAGCAGCTCGATGAACCCAACAAGATCCAGGTCATCGAAGACGCCTACGTACAGGGTGACTACGCCGCGCGTCGCAACTGACGCGCGGTTTCAGGCGCCCGCGGCAACCATCGGTTCGGACCTCGGCGTGTGCAGCACGCCGAGGTCTTTCAACATCCTCTCCGAGGCCATCCGGTCTTCGTCGGCACGTCCGTCCGAGGCCACTTCGGCGCGTACCGCCAGAAGCAACGCTTCGTCATAGCCCAACGCGTGTTCGCGCGCTGCGATCAGGCCGCTATCGATCTCGATCTGCGCATCCGCGCTACGCCCGAGTACGGCCAGGGCACGCGCCCGCACACGCGCGGTGCGTGGGCGAATCAGGTTCGCGTCGGATCCGGCCGCTTGGGCAGCGCGGTCCAGGACGTCGAGTGCCGCGGCGGCATTCGCCTGCCCCAGCCGCGCTTCGGCGAGCACGACGCTCGCCTCCAGCGCAAATGCGTGCTTCTGCAAACGAGTGAACTCGGCCGCGGTGCGGGACATCGCGGCTTCGGCCGCGGCGAACTGGGCTCGTTCGATGAGGATTCGCGCGAGCTGGATGTCGATCACCGCCACGCCTTCGTCGAATTCGGCCGCCTGCATCGCGCGCCGTGCTTCTTGTAGCAAGCTCTCGGCCTCGCCGAAGCGGCGTTGATTGACGAGGATTTCACCGATGTTCAATCCGGCATAAGCGCCGCCGACCGAATCGCCCGTGCGCAGATCGAGTTCGCGTCCGGAACGTAGCCACTCGACGGCTTCGTTCCATCGACACGCGTGTGCGTTCAGAAAGCCGAGATTCGCCCGGGTGTTCGCCTGCATACGCAGGTCGCCGATCGCCTCGAATATCGCGAGCGCTTCTTTCAGGTACGCGCCATCGCCGGGACCTTCGAGAGCGGTGTGCGCCAGGTCAAGCACGATCAACGCTCGCCCCAACGATAGCGGTTCCTCCGCGCTGCGCGCTTCAGCCACTGCGACCTCCGCGCGTGCAAGCGCGCGGCGCGGTTTATCCTGTCCGAACTGCACCATTGCCGCGAACGAGCGCAGCCGCGCGCGTGCCCGAGCGGCTTGCGGCGTGGTGTGGTCGTTCAGCAG
>JBGSNQ010000018.1:0-55897 GCA_041739525.1 Pseudomonadales bacterium
TGCTGGCGGTGGCGGTGCGTGAGATTGCACCATCGCCCCAATCAATTTCGTCGAGGTGATCGGCGCGCGTTGGGTTCCATCCGCGCCGCGCGTCTTGGGTCATCCCGCGCGACACATCAGATCGAACCCCTCGGCCCGACAACCCGGATTGAATTGGGCGATGGTGCAGATGCGGCTGCCAGCAACGGTGCAACCGACGCGACGTCGCATACAACGCGGCGGCTGATCACACCGCCGTCCCCTTCATTGTTAAACCCAGCCCGGCCGAACAAGGTGCATCGCGCGCTGCGCTATGTGTTACTCAATCATCGGCATCACGCCGCGCAGCGGCGCAAGCCCGCACACTCGAAGAGTCAGCTCCAAGTCCAGCCCGATCCTGCCAGTTCCGGCCGCTGGTTCGACGGCTGGCGCATCGCCACCGTCCCACCGAACCCTACAGACACCTGCGAAGTCGCCCCCGCACGAACCTGGCTACCGCAAACCGCCTGGCGCCGCCGCGGACTCATCCACCCCGCAGACGTCCCTTAAGGCCCAACGCGCAACGGCCGCTCATAAATTCAAACGCACGCGACTCGTCGCTAGTACAACGGCGTGAAGCCGAACACCCAGGGTGTATCCGTGTCGACGCTGATCCGCACAGCCTTCACGTCCGGCGCGCCGAACACTTCGACTCGCGTGATGTTGTCGTATTTCGGTGGTGTGACTTCGCCGGTCGTTACTCGAAACGGCTTGTCCACCACGAACTCGTGGAAATCGCCGTGCACGAGAAGAACGGGCTTGCCGAACTCCGCGCCGTAGTCGCGAATGGCGCGGGCGATCCAGAAGAATGGGCCCTCCTCACCGCTTCGGATGGGCTGACCGAATTCTTCATTGCCCCGGCCTTCTAGGAAGAGCTGCGTCTGCATGGCGATTACCACCGCTTTTGCATCGGCTGCTTTCGCGTCGGCGAAGGCGGATTGAATCCACGCGATGTTGGCCTGGTTGCGATGGGCAGCCTCGGCGGCGAGCGAAGTATCGTTGATGAAAAAATTGTTCTGCGATCCCGGTGCGTGCACCGTTGCGAACTGCACGCCATGGTGCGTCCACTTTGCGTTCTCGACGATGTCTTTGTACTCGGAAACATCGGCCTGGCGAACCACTGCGATCGGCTTTTGTCCCAACGATTTTGCTTGGGCGAAGAAGATGCGGCGCACGTCGCCGAGCCGCGCGATGACGTCGTCGTAGCCTTTACGCGTGTAGAGCGCGTCTAATGAGCGCAGCGGCGCCAGAAGTTTCAGATCGTCCGGCGTTGCTTTGCCGCGCATGTAACGGCCATATGCTTCGAGCACCGCGGGCTGGCGGCAGTCGACCCACTCGTTGTCGCCCGGCGTGTAGACAACGGCGCCCGTGAAGCGGTGGAACGTCGCCAGCGACTTTTCGTATTCCTCCACTGTGCAAGGATTGGCGCCCCAGATGTCGCCCACGTGAATCGAAAAGGCCGGCTTGGCCGCGTTGATCTTGTCGATCAGCGCGTCGTAGATCGGCGTGTCTTCCGGCAGGCGATATGCGGTATCGCCCAGCGCGACGAATTCGAATTTGTCGGCGTGTGCGTTAGTCGCGGACGTGAGCAGTGCGAGAGTGAACACGATGGGGCGAAGCATCTCGGGACTCCTGCGGAAAGGGCGCGCCATCCTAACGTCGTCGTCGAGCCGCTACCACTCGACGCGGCCGTGCCTGGCCCGAGCATCGAGTAAACGCGCCGGGGCCGCTACGATGAAGGCGCTGGCAGCGAGCGCGATCACCGCAAACAGCACGACGCGCTCGTAGTGATTGTCGCCGAGGATCGTCGCCGCGATTGCAGGGCCGGTCGCAAGTCCGAGGCTGTTGATGAAGCCGCCGAGTGCAGCCATCTGGCCGGAGTTGTCCATCTCGGCGACGACGCCGAGCAGGTAAGGAATGGTCAGGCTGAACGAAATCGCGAGACCGATGTTGGCCAGGAGGTAGGCGAGTTCGCCCGGCAGGTAGAACAGTGCAACAACGGCCGATGTCAGCAGTGCGCCGATCACCACCGGCCGTAACCGTCCGCTACGCGTCGACCACCACGCGACGAATGCGGCAGCCGGACCGCCCACCCACAAACCGATCGCTACCGCGCGGCCGATGAATTCCGCGGTGAGGTCATGGCGTTCGCCGAACTCGATCACGTATGCGAACGTTGCCATCTGCCCGGCCTGATACACGAACAGGGCCGCCCAGCCCAGCGCGATGGCTACCCACGGTCCACGCCGCGCCGTAGCGGAATCGTTGGCGGAACGTCCCGCCGGTTGAGGATAGCGATCGAGCCAAGGCAAGAGCGCGAGGCCGAGTGCGGTGAACGCGACCAGCAGGATCCAGATCGCGGCGACGCCTGAATTCATGACCACCGGTGCGAGCCACACCGTGCCGAAGCCGCTCAACAACTGTTGAAGGGCGACGGTCAACGCAAACGTGCGTTCGGGGTTCGTCGTACGTGCGATCACCGAACCGAACACACCCATCGATGCACCGCCTGCAATGCCGTGCAGAAAGCGCGCGGTGTGCAAGGTGTGCGGATCGCTGACGTAGACCGACCCGACATCGGTTGCCAGCACCGTGATCAGCAATGCGGCCGCGGCCGCCCGCCACGGGACGCGGCGTATGACGAACACGATGAGCATGCCGCCGAGTGCCGTACCGTAGAGATTGATCGACAGCAGATATCCGGCGCTCGCGCTGGTGAAGCCGCGATGCGCGAGCCCCGAAACGATCAGCGGACCGAAATTCGCGTACAGGATGCCGGCGGCAGCCAGAATCGCGAGCACGACGCGTGCCGCAAGACCGTTGGGCGCCAGCGTCGTCATCTAACGGCAGTATCGCGGCGCAACCAACACTTGACTCGTTTCGAAGGCCTCTGGAACGCGGAACGATAGCATGCGACGGGTCGGCACTCCGGACCGACACGCGCGTAGCGTGGGAACTGGGCGCGTAGATGCTGGCAGATTCTGGTTGGTGCAACGAAGCACATACGGTCCGGCGCGCGTAGGGCATCGTGTGTGATGCGCCGCTTTGCCTGAGTCCAATCGCGGCACAACGGTCGCCTGGCCGGCACCTTGATTGGTACCATGCGCGCCTGAAAGGGATATCGGCCGCCAGCGATGTGGCCTACAGATTTGGGAGGACTTGCGCCGTATGGGTTCGAACGCAAACCCCGTACCGTTACCCGTTGAAACGCCAGTGGTTTTCGAGTTGACGCTCTGCCCCGTGGGTAGCGTTGCGTCGGATACTCGCCGGAAAAAGACATTCGCGCTCGATCGACCGCTGCGCATCGGCGCCGACCCCGCAAATCACATTGTGGTCGATGGCGCGGGCGTGGGCGCTTTTCACGCGCGATTCTTCCCTGGGCGGGTCGCTCCGCTGATCGTTCTCAGCGACGGCAGCGCTTCAATCAATGGGTTGGAGGTGCGCGGTAGCGCCGGACTGGTGTGCGGTGACGTTTTGTCCATCGGCAGATACGAGGTGAGCGTTTCCATTCGGGGTGCGCAGAACGACAGAAGCACCTCACCGGCCGCGAGATGGCAACTCGTTCTGGACGACGATGTCGCGAGCGTTCAAGTCGCCGCCGATGTTGTGATTGGGAGCGAGGCGGGCTGCGGGCTTCACCTGCCGGACACCGAGGTCGCGCCGCGTCATGCGCAGCTGGTACTGCGTGGAGCGGCACTGTGGGTTCGTGATTTGTCCGGTGGAGCGACGTTCGTCAACGAGCAGCCGGTCAATGGCGCATGCCCACTCGAGCCCGACGACGTGCTACGGATTGGTCAGCACCGGTTCCGCGCAGTTCGACAGGCCGTGTCGAAGGCTGCGCCCGTCGCTGCCAAGGCGACCCCGAACCCTACGATCGATTCGCCACCCAGCACCTCAGCTGTGCAGATCAAAGCCGAGGTTCCGGCCCCAATTCCAAAGAAAACACCCGCACGGGTGGCCGAGTTGAGGTGGGAAGAAGACGATCTGGAGATATCTGCCGCACCGTTGCGCTTTGAACTGGTTGAGCCGGAGGTGGTACGGACGGTCCCCCAGCCGACTCCGCCGCGCGCCCCGCCAGTAGCTGATTCACCGGTCGCGGCTGCGGGGCGTCGGGTCGTCTCGCCCCGGGTCGAAGCGCGAGTGTCCCCAAAATCGAGTTCGCGGCCGCGCTCAAAAAAACGATCCAGCCGTCGCACCGTGCTGTGGTGGATGACCCTGCTGGTCGTGATGACGCTCGGGTGGGCGCTCGCGATACGACCGCCCGCGTACGACGCGGCCCTCGATCGGGTTTTCGCGGGATGGACGATTGCCGACGCGGTTGATCGCGCGGGAGCTGAAATTCGCAGCCTGCAGACTGCAATCACCGAACGGTTTGTCGAGTACCGCGCAAAACTTGCATCGCAAGCCGCGACGCCGGCAGTCGATACCCTTGCACCTGATGAACGGACGCCGGTCAGCGCACCGGCGGTGAGCATCGACGCCGCTCAGCCTACGCCCGACATTGCCGAACTGCAGCGCAATGCCGCTTCCGGTGACGCAGCCGCCATCGCCCGTCTCAAAGAGCTTGCGGATTTCTATTCGGCGTTGGCCTCGAGTGCGATGGAGCGCGGCGACCGTGCGGTGGCGCAGCGCCATCTCGCGATGGTGGTACTGATGCGATCGACCCTAACAGATACTGAAGGCAAGGCCGCCGTCCAGACTCAGGTAGCGCCTTCCGTGCAGACTGGTCCTTCGCAGGTCGATGCACTGACGCAGGAAGCGCGCCAGCTACAATCGCGGGGCGCGGTGTTCTCGCCGCCGCAGGGCAATGTCGTGCGGGTGCTGGTGGAAGCGCTGACGCTCGACCCAGGCCATCAGGACGCCCGCCGACATCTGAACCTTGTCATTGGATCGCTGAGCGGGCGGATCACGTCGCTCATAGCAAATCATCAATTTCGCGATGCCGGATCGTTGTTGGGGCAGCTTGCCGACGACGGAATTCCGGTTCTTTCGAATGGCAACGTGAGAGATCGACCTTCATTTTTGGACGCGCAGCAATGGCAATCGCTTGCGATCGCCAGTCTCCTCGTGGAAGCCGACGCGCTGATTCAACGCGGACTGATCGCGACCGTGGGCGAAGAGAACGCAATTTCGCTGTTGGAGTCGGCGACCCGGTTAGACCGCTCGAATCCACTCATCGAAGACATGCGCGCGAAGAGTTCCGGTCTGCTGATGCTGGCCTCACGGGAAGCCGCAGAGCAAGGCAGGGGCGAGGAAGCCGCGCGCCTGGCAAACCTCGCCACATACGTACGCGACGGCTTCGGAACCTAACGACCCTGTTGAGGGGATGTTCGGCTATTGCGGCGCCGTTCCGGCGCGACGCATCCGCAACGAACCTTCCTTCGCCTTGCTCATGTCGAGCAACTGGTCCTTCTTCGCAAGCAGGTCTTCGTAGGACATTTCCGGGTCTTTGAACGCGATGTCGTCGTTCGTGAAGATCGCTGAACAAGAGAAGCGCCCATTACCGGCGTGAATCACTTTGCCGTTCGGCGCGTCTTCCGCGCACATCAGGAGGACGGCCGGGGTAACGAGCTTCGGATGCCGCATCGGATCCGGGTTGTCCGGATTCACGGTCATACCAGGAATCGTTCCGATCAGTCGCGTTTCCGCGGCCGGCGCCAACACGTTTACGCGTACGTTTTTCGGTGCGCCTTCTTTCTCGAGCACGTTCATCAGGCCCAGCATGCCCATCTTCGCCGCGCCATAGTTCGCCTGGCCGAAGTTGCCGTAGATGCCGGAGACCGAACTCGTCAGCACCACGCGGCCGTAGTTCTGATCGATCATGATTGGCCACGCGGCATGCGTGACGTACGCGGTGCCGTTCAGGTGCACGTTCATCACGATGTCCCAGTCTTCGAGCGGCATTTTCTTGAAGCTCTTGTCGCGCAGGATGCCGGCATTGTTCACAAGGATGTGCACGGTGCCGAACGCCTTCACGGCATCGTCGATGATCGACTTCGCGCCTTCCTTCGAGGAGACCGACGCCTTGTTCGCAATTGCGGTGCCGCCCGCAGCTTTAATCTCTTTCACCACGAGGTCGGCCGCATCGCCTGCACCGGTGCCGTCGCCTCTGCCGCCGAGGTCGTTGACCACCACTTTGGCGCCGCGCTTGGCGAACTCGAGCGCGTGTGCCTTACCGAGGCCGCCGCCTGCGCCGGTGATGACTACTACTCTGTCTTTGAAATCGCTCATCGATCGATACTCCCCCTGGTTTTCGGACTTGGTTTTCGGATTCGGTTTTCGGAACTGGTTTTCAGATTGGTTTTCGCAAGCGGCTCACCGTGAGCCGTCGGAAGACGCGTAAAATACCGTCTCGTCCGACCGGCGTCTCGTTCCTTTTTAGGCGCACCTCCTCAGGCACATCCGCGGCACATCTGCGGCACCTCCCAGAAGGATCCGATATAAAACGCGTTCTCGCCTTCGACGCCGCCGCGATCCATCGCGGCAACAAAGGGCTCGACCTCGACCACGCGGCGATTGCCGACGAGGTCGATGCGCTGCTCTCACGTATGACGCAAGCGCAGAAGATCAACGAATTACGCGGCAGCACGCCGCGCCCGGTTGAGGGGCTCTACTACGCGGGCGGCGACGAGTCGCTCGGTTTGCCGCAGTACAAGATGGTGGACGGCCCGCGCGGCGCGCGCGCCGGTACGGCAACGGCATTCCCTGTGGCGATCGCGCGTGCGGCAACGTTCGACGTCGAGCTCGAGCGGCGCGTCGGCTTCGCGATCGGGCTCGAGGTGGCCGCCAAGGGCGGCAACGTGCTGCTCGCGCCGACCATCAATCTGCTACGCCATCCCGGCTGGGGTCGCGCGCAGGAAACTTATTCCGAAGACACGCATCACATGGGTGCGATGGCAGTGGCGTTCATCAGCGGTGCGCAGAACCACGTGCTCACCAGCCCGAAGCACTTTGCGCTGAACAATCTGGAGAACACCCGCTTCGAGATGAGCGCGGAAGTGGGGCTTCGCGCGTTGCACGAGCTGTATCTACCGCACTTCAAACGTTGCGTCATAGAGGCAGCGGCTGCGTCGGTGATGAGCGCGTACAACAAAGTGAACGGCGTCTACTGCGGTGAACATCCGCAGCTGCTCACCAACATTCTGCGCGACCAATGGGGCTTCAAAGGCTTCGTCGAATCGGACTGGTTTCTCGGCACGCGTTCCACCGCGCCGGCATTGAATGCAGGACTCGACATCGAGATGCCGGGCTCTTACCGCTTCAGCGACGAAAAGCTGGAACTGGCGCTTGCGTCCCGCGAACTCACCGACGCGGTGATTCATCGCAACGCGCGTAACGCGGTGTATCAGAAGATCGCGTGGCGTCTTGCAGAACAACCCACGCCGGATGCCGCCGTGGTCGAGTGCGACGCGCACGTAGAACTCGCGCGCACAGTGGCGGAACAATCGATCGTGCTGCTCAAGAACGACGATGGCTTGCTGCCGCTTTCGAACCGCTCGGGGCTGCGCATCGCGGTAGTAGGCGATCTCGCCGACATCGTGAATCTGGGCGATCGCGGCAGCAGCTTCGTAACCTCGTCAGCGGTTACGACACCACTGGCGGGTTTGCAGGCCTTGGCGGAACAAACCACGCTGGAGTACTTCAAGACCGACGCCGATTTCAGTGCGCTCGGTGATTTCGACGTCACGGTGGTGATCGCAGGTCTCACATACAAAGACGAAGGCGAGTTCATTCCGGTGGCGCAGCAGGAAGCGGAAGGCACGGATCTCGCGCGGGGCGGCGATAGGGCTGATCTCGCACTGCCCGAACGCGAACGCGAGTTGATCCAACGCGCGGCGCGCGCCTCGACAAAAACGGTGGTGGTGCTCGAAGGCGGCAGCGCAATTCTGGTGGACGAGTGGATCGATTCCGTAGATGCATTGCTGATGGTCTGGTATCCGGGACGCGAGGGCGGTCACGCCATTGCGAACGTGCTGTTCGGCAACGTGAATCCGTCGGGCCGGTTGCCCGTATCGTTCCCGCGCTCGATGGATCAGCTGATGCCGTGGGACGTGGCGTCTTTGTCGGTGGAGCACGACCTGTTGCACGGCTATCGCTATCTCGATCATCACGGACACACGCCGGCATTTCCGTTCGGCTTCGGGCTCAGTTACACGACGTTTGCGCTTTCGAACCTGGACGTGCGGCGAATCGGGCCGTTGTTCCGCATCACGGTGCATGTGACGAATACCGGGACGCGCGCGGGCGCAAGCGTGGTGCAGCTGTACGTCGGTTACGAGGAGTCGAGCGTGTTGCGCGCGAAAAACGAACTCAAAGGGTTCGGCCGCGTGAACCTCGATGTGGGCGAAACGGCGGTGCTCGAACTCGACGTTGCCGACGACGACCTGCGCTACTTCGACGAGACGAGCGGCGATTGGAAACTCGAAGCGTGCGTGTATCGGCTGAGCGTCGGGTTTTCGAGCAGGGACTTGCCGCTGACGATGCGTTGGCGATTTGCAGCCGGCCGATGGACGACGTGAGCGGAGCTACGGAGCGTGCTGATATCGGTTCAGCGAAGCCCCTTCGGTGTCGAGTTCGGGTGCGGGTTTCCCTTTGAGATACCGGTCGAGAAACGCGATACCGTAAGCGTCGATCAGCGCAGCGTTGGTGCGGTCTTTCAGGCAATCCGCGACGTTCGATTCGCCCGTGCAGAGCAGGTTGGTCCACTCGAAGTGCGAGCCGCCTTTCAAATTCATGAAGTACTTGGGTGAGCCCGAAGCTGCGTAGGCGCCGCGTTTGCCTTCGATGTTCGGCGTGATACCCCAGTCGAATTGCGCGCCCTGATACATCACCGGTACGCCGAGCTCCGCCAATGTTTGCTGCACAACGAACGGTTCCACGTAGGGCGACAGCGCCAGCACGGCCTTGATCTCCGGCGTTTTCCACGCCGGCCAACCGCCGGCCATGCCCACCACCGTGTAGCCGCCCAACGAATGTCCCACGGCGCCGATGCGTGATACGTCGACGATGCGCGCCAGTTGTGGGTCGTTGGCGATCAGCCGGATCACCTCGCGCAAGTCGTGCAGGCGATCGATTTCGTTCTGGTCGGTCCAACGTCCTGGTGTAAGGAACGAATTGTCGGTGCGGATGTTGCCGAGCTTCACGTCGTCGCTGCCGATCGCACATGCGGCGTCGGTGTGATCCGGCGCGGCTACAACATAGCCGTGCCGTGCGAGCTCCTCGGTGATGAACAACGACTGCAGCGCACAACCGCCGAGCCCGTGCGAGAACAACACGAGTGGTACACGGGGGCAGCCGGAGAGCGGCGGCGAGTCTTGCGCCACGCTTCCCATGAAGCCGTAATTCGAGCGCGAGTAGGCCAGTGGCAGTTCCGCTTCGACGGCGGGATACCAGACGGCGACTTTGCGACCGCTTTCGAGCGACAGCACGCGATAGCCGACGGACGGCCGAGCGTCACAATCGGTCGATGCGTTAGAAGAGGGCGGCGATATCGCCAGCAGCAGGGCAAAAGCCAGGACAAACGCGGCGGTACGCCGCGGCGGGATCAGATCAGCGGTTTCGCGAACAGCTCCGTGCGGCCTTCGACGTTCGAATAGTTCGGATTCCTCACCGTGATCCACGTGCTGCCGCCGGTGCCGCTGAAGTACTGACTGTACCGCGGCTTGCCGACGATACCTTCCATGTCGTGCTCGCACATGCGCGCATAAAGGGCCGTTCCATTGCCTTCTTTGTAGTCCACGAACATCACGCGTTCGGACGGGTGACGAATGCGGAACCGCAGCAGTTCCTTTCGTTCGACTAGCGGCACTTCGCGCAGGTCTTTGCCGTTCACCCACAGTAGATCGAACGCGGCGAACAGAACCTCGCCGCGGCCGCTCATCAGATCGCCGAACTGGGCTTTAGCGACGCGGTCGAGCACCACCAGCTCGCCGTCGAGAATCGCGTTTTTCACGTTGAGGTCGCCGGGCAGCACGCGCGCCAGTTCGCGAAAGCGGGGCTCCGTAGCGTCGGCACCGCCGATGATCAGGTTGCACTCGTCGCCGTTGACGTATGCGAGCGCCCGCAACCCGTCGTATTTAACTTCGAACACCCAGTTCGGGTCGTCGAAGGGCGTTGCGCGGTCGAGCAACGCCATCGGTTCGATCTTCGGCAGAGTCTTCATCATGTCGACAGACTAAGCCCGCGGTGCAGTCGAAAAATGGCACGCGGTCACACAACGGTGTTTCCAAATGGTTGCTGTGTGTACGCACGCGCACCTAACGGCCGCTTTTACCGCGCCTTTATGGAGTCGTTGGGGGTGAGAAACTACTGTAGGAATGCGCTGACGCGCGTGGCCTCGTGGCGTCCCTGCGCGCGCCCGGCGCTTGCAGAAGGCGTTCGAGTGGCAGGATCGAGCGCGTTGAAGCCAATGGCCGCGCGCGCCGTGACATCGGGGTCGATCACTGCCACGCGAATGCCCTTCGCCTCGAGCGCGGCGACCTCTTTTCGCAGACCGATACCGCGCAACGACGCGCCGTCGATTCCGCCCGGCGAGAGGATCAGCACCGATTGCGCGCCGGTGATGAGATCGGCGTTTTCGGCCGACCGCATGCCGCCGTCCACGTACCGGCGCCCTTGAATGGTGGTGGCGGGCCAGATCAGCGGCACCGCGCAGCTCGCGGCGACGGCATCGATCAGATCCACGCCGGAAGCGGCGTCGAACACGCGCAACTCGCCGGTTTCGGCGTCGATCGCCGTGGCGGCCAGGTGTTTTGCGGGCCACGTATGCGACGGCAACCGGCCGGCGATGATGGCGCGCCGCTCGGCTTCGCCGACCGTCTTGCTGTCGAGCGCCCTGCGGGCGATTTGGCGCACACGTTCATCCGGGTCGGCAATGCGCGCCATCTCCTGAAACTTACCGAACAGCTCGCGCAGTGCCGAGAACGGTGGCGAAATTTCCGGTGTTTGATGCGCCGGGTCGGCCTGCCGTGCGAACAGTGCGTCGAGCGATTCACCGCTCCACAGTTGTGCACCGACCGTAGATCCTGCAGACGTGCCGAGAATCTGTTGTGCTTCGCGCAGATCGATGCCTTCGTCCGCCAGACCGGCGATCACGCCTGTGATCCACGCGATGCCTGCAACGCCGCCGCCACCCAATACCAGTGCAGCTTCTTCTAAAGCACCCTTCATGGTTCGTGCTTCCGTTGTCTGTCGATCAATCGAAGCCGACGAACGAAGCCACTTCGTTTACCGGCCGGCGCTGCGACACCACCGCGTTGGCCGGAAAGCTGTCGTCGGGATAGCCCATCGCGACGCAGATCATGATCACCTGATCGTCGGGAATTCCCGCATATTCGCGCACCACGGGCGATTGCATGATGCCCTGGCTGTTCACGACTGCGCCCAGACCTTTCGACCACGCCGCCGTGACGAGCCCGTTCACCAGCGCGCCGCAATCGAACTGCGCGATATCGCCGCCCTGAAGCTCTTTGTCATACGTGACGACCACCGACACCGGCGCATCGAACTGCCGGAAGCCGCGCATCACCCAGTCCTGCCGCTTCTCGGCGTCATGCCTTTCGATGCCCATCGCCTGAAAGAGCTGCACCGCAATGTCGATCTGCCGCTGCCGATGCTCGCCCTGGTAGGCACCGTGCGAGCGGATTTCGCGCGAAGGTGCGACACCGGCCAGATTGCGCTCGGTATTGCCTTTGCGAACCTTGTCGAGCGCCGCGCCCGTCAGCACATAGAGGTGCCACGGCTGGGTATTCATCGACGACGGCGAACGGATAGCCATCGCGATCACTTCCTCCAGCACTTCGCGCGGGACCGGCTGCTGTTTGTAGCCGCGAATGCTCCGGCGCCCCATCACTACTTCTTCGAATTCCAAAGCCGCCTCCGTTGCCGTCTTGCGCGAAATGTGAGGGCGCATTATCCGGACACCGCCCCGGCGGGCAAGCCGCGGGCATTTTTTGGAGACGCCCGCCACAAGGGGCCATCGGCGATATAACATGCAGCCGTGACTGTTTTACGGGGAGCCGACCATGTCCGATGTACGCACGCTCAGAGAACTCGACACGTGGCCGGTGCAGGTCACCCGCGGCCACAAGATTCCGGGCAGCAGGTACACCTCGCGCGAGTTCTTCGCGCAGGAATGGGAGCACATGTGGACGAAGGTGTGGCTGCTGCTGGGCCGCGAGTCGCAGTTGCCGAATCCGGGCGACTGGCAGATGGAGAAGGTCGGCCCCGAGTCGATCCTGATGGTGCGGCAGAAAGACGGCGGCGTGAAAGCCTTCTACAACGTCTGCCAGCATCGCGGTAATCCGCTCGTAGACGATCCGAAGGGCAGCGTTAAGCGCTTCGTGTGCCGCTATCACAGCTGGGCTTATCTGCCCGACGGTACGCTGAACTTCGCACCGGACAAAGAAGACTTCCCCGAAGGTGATCCGTGCAAACACGTGCGCCTCGAAGAACTCGCCTGCGAAACGTTCGCCGGGTTCGTCTGGGTGAACATGGAAAAGAACTGCATGAGCCTGAAGGACTACCTCGGCCCCATCTGGGACGCATGGAGCCAACTCGACCTCGGTACCTGGAAGCGCACCATCGCGAAGTCGGCCTGGGTGCCGTGCAACTGGAAAGTGGTGCTCGACAACTTCAACGAGTCGTACCACGTGCCGACGGTGCACATGGCCGCAACACCCGATACCGACCGCAAGAAGATCACCAGCAACATCAATACGTATTACAAGGAAACGCGCTTCGACCTTTCGGACGAAGGCCACAACCGTATGGTGATGCAAGGCGGTTACGGCTCGGGCCAGACCGACAAGGAAGGCAACATCAAGGAACCGTTGGCGAGTTCACTGCGCGAGTGGGGCATCAACCCGGAAGACTTCAAAGGTCGCCCGGAAGCTACGCGCGCCGCACTACAGGACGCGAAGCGGCAGCTCGGTCCTTCGCGCGGCTACCGCCATTACTCGAACGTGCCGAACGAACAGTTGACCGACGCGTTCCACTACACGCTGTTCCCGAACTTCGCGGTGTCGGTGTGGGCCGACGGGTTCCACTTCCTGCGCGCGCGCCCGCATCACAACGATCCCGAGCAGTGTTTGTTCGACAACTGGTGGTACTCGAGCCCCGCTGCGATCGCGCACAAGGAATGGGTGCTCGGGACGCAGCTCGAAGAAGGCCCGGAAGCGGAAGTGACGATGATCGACCACACCACCGAGTCGATCGGGCCCGCAATCGAGGACGACCTGCGCGTGTTCCTCACGCAGCAGACCGGTTTCCGGTCGCGCGGCTATAAGGGTGTGTACCTGTCGGATCAGGAAAAACGCATCCGCCGCTACCACGAACTGATCGACGACTATATCGAGGGGCGGCGGACGGCGCTCAAGTAGCGCCGTCGTTCACGAGTCGTTCAAGCCGATTCGATGTGGAAGCCGGGGTATCCGGCCGCGGCTTCCTGTTCGCAACGCTCGCGATAGCGCGGATAACCCCCGACGTACGGCATGAAGATGCGCGGCTTACCGGGAATGTTGGCGCCGAGATACCAGGAGTTGCAGGAAGGCGCCGTGTACATGGTGTTCTCTGCCACCTCGTTCACGTGCGCAATCCATCGCTGCTCCGATTCTGGCAGCGGTTCGATGGAGGCGAGCCCGCGCTTGCGCAGTGAGTGAATGCAGTCGCCGATCCAGTTCACGTGTTGTTCGATTGCAACCAGCATGTTGCACAGCACCGACGGACTGCCTGGACCGGTGACGGTGAACAGATTGGGGAAGCCCGACATCTGCAGGCCGAGGTAGGTGACCGGGCCGTCGCGCCATTGATCGTTGAGACTACGGCCGCCACGGCCGCGGATGTTTGCGCGCAATAGCGCGCCCGTCATCGCGTCGAAGCCGGTGGCGTAGATCAGCACGTCGAGGTCGTGGTGCGCGTTGCTGGTACGAATACCGGATTCGGTGATCGTTTCGATGGGCGTCGCCATCAGGTCTACCAGTTTCACGTTGTCGCGATTGAACGTGTCGTAGTAATCGCGATCGAGCACCTGGCGTTTGCAGCCGAGCCCGTACGTCTTCGGCAGCAGATGTTCGGCGGTGTCGGGGTCGCGCACCATCGTGCGCACGGTGTCGCGATACAGCGTGTTGGCGATCTCGTTGGCTTCGGTGCTGGTGTACACGTCGCGAAAGGCGAGAAGTGCGCCCAGGCCGAAACGCTGCATCGCCTGTTCACGTTGTTCCGGCGTGAGATCGAGCAGGCGGTTCGGAACGCCGGCTTCGCTCGGTAGCGTGATATCGCTCGGTCGCGTGACGTCGGCCATGCTCTCGCCGCGCCGCACGCTCTTGCGGGGCCGGAAGTTGGAAACACCGCCCGCGTTTTTCTGCTGCATCTCGCGGATTTGTCGATAGTTTTCGCGGAATTCCTGCTGCACAGCTTCGCGCATGCGCTTGCGGTTGGCCGGCACCGTGTACACGGGCGTGCGCTGAAACACCGTGAGGTGCGCGGATTGCCGCGCGAGTTCCGGAATGGCCTGCACGCCGGATGAGCCGGTGCCGATCACGCCGACGCGCTTGCCTGTTAGATCGACCGGCTCATGCGGCCACCGGCCCGTGTGATACACCTCGCCGCGGAACCTCTCTGCTCCGGTAATCTTCGGCTCGACCGGCACCGACAGGCAGCCGGTGGCCATCACGCAGAAGGGCGCTTCGAAGGTTTCGCCCGCTTCGCTGGTCAGACGCCAGCGCCGGGCATCGTCCTGCCACTCCACTTTCGCGATGCGCGTGTCGAACTGCATGTGGCGCCGCAGATCGAATTTGTTGGCGACGTGGTCGGCGTAACGCAGGATGTCGCCTTGCGCAGAAAACACTTCGGGCCAATCCCACTCCTGCTCGAGTTCCGGTGAAAAGCCGAACGAGTACTCGAGACTCGGTACGTCGCAACGCGCGCCCGGGTATCGATTCCAGTACCACGTGCCACCCACGTCGGAGCCCGCTTCGAGCGCCTTCACGGAGAGGCCGAGTTCGCGAAACCGGTGCACGGCATACATGCCGGCAAAACCGGCGCCGACTACGAGCACGTCGGGGTGATTGGACATCGAGGTTCTCTTCGTGAGATTCAAACGAGGCTAGGGGAATCGTCGTGGTGATTCAATCGAAGGCCCTCAGCGCTCGATGGTGATGCGATGTCGCACATGATGGGTGTCGAAGCTCGTGCAGCCTGGGTCGAACCGCTTCGCGAAAGTGTGGGGAATGCACGCGGTCGAGTCACGATTCCGGGGCACTTGAACGACGATGTTGCGAGGGGTACGTTGCGAAGCGTTCTGAAGCAGGCGGAACTGGAGCTATGAAATATCTGGTCGTGATAGAAGAGACGTCAACGGGATACTCGGCTTTCTCTCCAGATGTGCCGGGCTGTATCGCGACCGGCACAACCCCCGCCGAGGTCCGCCTGCGCATGCAGCAAGCCCTGGAACTTCACGTCGAGGGACTGCGAGAAGATGGGGAGGCGCTACCGCGTTCGACGACCTCGTCATGTTATGTCGAGGTGGCTGCGTAACTGCGCGCGCGCGCCGGTTCGCCGCGCCCTTCAATGCTGATATTCGGATAAATGCTTCAGCATGTACGCCGCGCCGTGCGGTCCGTTGAGCACAGCATTTTCGCCGTAGAGCGTTTCCTTCTGGCCGCCGAACACCTTGCGGTTGGCGCCCAGCGGCGCGAGTTCGATGGCGCGTTGTGTGGCGATCTTCAACAGATTTTCTGCCGTTCCCGTCTGCTGAACGATACCGGCTGCTTTCGCATCGGGCCCGGTCCAGCGCCGCGCCAGCTGTACCGTTTCGTGGAATGCGCCAACCGGAATCTTGTGGCGGAACAACATCAGTTCCGGCCGCGGAATGGCCATGCCGAGCTGCATTTCGTTCGCGCATGCAAAGCCGCGGTCTTCGCGCATCACGCGCACGTCGTGGCAGAGCGCGAACATGAAACCGGCGCCAAACGCGTGGCCGTTGATGGCGCAGACGGTGGGGATCGGCAACGTGATCAGGCGGCCCATCAGCTTCATGAACTCGTCTGCGAATACGGTTCGGTCGCCGCCGCCGTGCTCGCCGCTGGACTGGATCCACGCCAGATCGAGGCCGTTGGAGAAGAACTTCTCGTTGGAAGACGTGGTGACGAGGGCCGCGGGACCTGTAGAGGCTTCCACTTCGTCGATGGCCTTTGCAACGGCGCGGGTGAAGGTGGTGTTCCAGCGGTTCTCGCCATCGTTCAGGGTGAGCGTGAATACGGAGCCTTCTCTTGTCAGATTGATCATCGAGATTCCTGGTGCGTTGCGAGCCACAGATCTTAGCGGCGCAGTAACGGTTAGTTCCGGTCTTTCTCGCGGTTGCCGATGCCGGTTCGCACTCGTCGATGAGGATAAGAGCGCACCCACGCACCGATGCGAATGGACGAAGTCAGTTTAAGTACACGCGCCAACGTACTGAGAATTCGAAGTTTCTCTTGAGATTGTTTTGTGTCTGTCGCATTCTTCGAAGCGTTGGTTGCGCTGCGGGATCTGAAGAGGCGCAAGGATGCTCGGACAAAAAGGGGAATGAAGGGAAATGGAATACCCGAACAGGAAGCGCGTGGTGCTGGCATTTGTAGCGGTTGCAACGTGTTCAGTGTGGTTGGCAGTGGACGTGGACACGGGTAGCAAGGCGCCGAACGACAGCAAGCTTCTCGCGCAGGAGGCGCCGCGACCGCGCGCAGTGACGCTGAATCCACAACTGCCGAAGCCGGCGCACCAGTCAGTTGCGATCGAGTCGCGCAACCGTACGGCGCCAGTGCTCGGCGACTGACGATTCCCTGAGCGGCTCGGCTACAACCAGCCGGACTTTCGGAACCGCCAGTACATGATCCCACTCGAGACCACGATCAGCCCGATCGCGGCGGGATAACCCCACGGCTGTCGCAACTCCGGCATGAGATCGAAGTTCATGCCCCAGATTCCCGCGAAGGCGGTGATCACCGCGAAGATCCCGGCCCACGCGGCAAGCCGCTTCGTTACCTCGTTCTCTTCGATGGTCACCATCGAGAGATTCACGGCCATCGCCGTGCTGATCGTGTCGCGCATCGTATCGATGGATGAGTTGACGCGCGCCAGGTGATCGCTGACGTCGCGGAAATACTCCTGCGTGTTCGCGCACACGCCCGGCGTGCGACCACCATGCAGGCGTCCGGCGGCATCGAACAGCGGTGCAACGGCGTGCTTCAGAACCGTCACCTTGGCCTTCAGGTCGTACAACGCTTCGATATTGGCGCGCGCCACACCACGCGCCTGCGAGAAGATCTTCGCCTCGATCGCCTCCAGTTCCGACTCCAGCGCGTCGATGATGGGAAAGTAACGATCGACCACAGCATCCATCAGTGCATACAGCACGAAGCCCGATCCCTGTCGCAAAAGCTCGGGTTCGGATTCGCAGCGCTGGCGCACGCTGGTGAAACCGTGGCTGCTGTTCTTACGCACCGACAACACGTAGTTCGGTCCCACGAACACGTCGAGTTCGCCCACACGCAGTGCACCGTCGACCAGCTCGACCGTCTTCATCACCACGAACAGACTCTTGCCGTACTCCTCGATCTTCGGCCGTTGATGACCCTGACGAGCATCCTCCACCGCGAGTTCGTGCAGACCGAATTCGTCCTGCATCAGCGCGAGGTCTGCGGGACCGGCGTCGTGTAACGCCACCCAGACGAAGCAACCGGGCACTTCCAGATAGTCGCTGATGGCTTCGATTTCGATGTCGGCGACTTTCGCGCCGTCCCGGTAGGCGACGCAGTTGACGAGGACGGGGGCGGTGATGTTCTGCGCCGGCGAGGGTGGTGGGTTCGCGGTGGCGACTTTGCTGATCATGGACGCGCTTCCGAATCTGGTCGAATGCCAATGCTACAGCCAGAGACCTTCCTTCGGGACGTTCCGCGCCTTGGCGCATTCCGCTTTGAAGTCGTAGGGCACTTCGCCGGCGCAGTCCGGCCACTTGTCGGTGGTCATCCAGAACTCCACCAGGCCGAGCCGCGCGCATAGGCGCGCGAAGCGCGGGTCGTTGCGCAGTTCAGGCATGCCGTGTTGAAACAGCAGCGAGGTGCGATAACCGTCTGGCCCCATGATGTCGTCGGCGCCGCCGGTGGGGCCGAGGCGCGATGTCTCGGCAAGGCGATACGCATCGTCCACCAAACCGAGATGTGCCGAATACACCAGCCGTGACATGTCGACGCTGCCGGTTCGCGCGACATACGCCTGCAATGCGTCGCGCCATTCGTCGATGCGTTGTCGTGTTGGGTTCCGTTTGGCTTGGATGAACGGCAGGCCGTCCTGAAACTCCCGCAGTTGCCGCTTTGCCGCGAGTTCCAGCAATTCGTCCACCGCCGCCCAGTCCTGCTGCAACGCGTGAGCGCGTAGCAAGCTTGAAACCGGAAAACTCATGTCGGGAACGCGATCCACCAGTTCCTTATAGACGCTGATCGCGTCCGGCATGCGTCCCGCGGCCATGCGCGCCAATGCAACGAGGTTTGCGGACATGGGATCGAGCGCATCCAGGCGATAGACGCGCTCTGTTTCCTCGAGACTCTCGCGCATCAGACCCATCGTGCGAAGGAACCAGCCTATGTATCGCCGGCCGTCGCCGGAACCGGGCGCATGCCGCAGCCGCTGCAGGATCGCGTCCGCTTCCACGAATCGCCCGAATGGGGGAATGGCGAACAGCTGCCCGGCGAGGGCGTCCATATTCTGCGGGTCGAGTGCCAGTGCGCGACGCGCCTCATCGTCAACTCGCCTGGCTATCGCCGGACGTTCTGCAAACGGCTGATAGAAATGCAGAAACGCGCGCAGGTAGGCGAGCTTGCCCCAGGCTTCCGAAAAATGCGGCGCGCGCTGCGTGACGGTCTCCAACAATTCGACACTGGTGCGCAGTTCTGCGGGGGCGTACGACTTCGGGTTGGCGCGCAGATACATGTCGTACACCGCCGGATCGACGGATCGTGTAGAGAAGCTCGAGAAGGTCCGATCGAGCGCTGCCGCAATGTGCTCCGAGATTTCGTCCTGGACGGCAAAGACGTCGTCGATGCTGCGGTCGTACCGGTCCGCCCACAGCGTTGTCTGGGTCGAGGATTCGACGAGATGCGCGGTGATGCGCACGCGTGCAGCGGCGCGGCGAATGGCCCCGTCGAGCACATGCGAACAATTGAGCCTGGATGCCGCTTCAGCCTTGCGTTCACCGCGAAACTGGAAACTCGACGTGCGCCCGATCACCTTCAGCTTCGCGCCGCGCGACAAACGATGAATGATCTCTTCGCTTATGCCGTCGGAGAAAAACTGCATCTCGGGGTCGCTCGACAGATTGTCGAAGGCGAGCACCGCAAGCAGCGGATCGTTGCGATCGTCGGAAGATGCCGGTGCGCGATCGGACGAGGAGTCTTCCAGCCGCTGCGCCTTTTCGGAACTGGTTGGACGGGTCGGCACCGCCGCATCGGCCTCGGCCACCTCGAACACCGCAACGGGATCCTCGATTCCCGCAAGGCGATATGCGCCATGGTCCAACCAGCGCAGCTGTGAATCGTCGTTTGCGCCAACAGCAGCGCGTCGCGCAAGGTCGAACGCGGCGCGCGTGAGCAACACGCGTCCATCACCTGCGAGCGACATCACTCGCGCCGCCATCGCCTTGGCCAATCCTTCCACTTCCAATGGCTTCGCTCCACGCGCCACTTCCGCTGCTGAGTTCTCGCGTAGCACTACTTCACCGAGATGAATGCCGACGCGCGCCACGAGCGCGGCATCGTATGCGGTACCGAGTTCACGCAGCTTCGCCTGGTATGCGATTGCGAAGCGAACCGCCTCGATGGGTCGCTCGAACAGCAGCAGGAAGCCGTCGCTCTTGTCGATTTCGCGGCCGTTGAACGCGGCAAGCAGATCGCGTGCGGACCGATCGTGACGTGCCAGGAGATCGGCCGCCGCTTCATCACCCATGCGTTCGATGACTCGCGTACTGGCGACGAGGTCGCACAACAGAACGGTGCGGATGGTTGGAACGGCAGAGGTTGCCGGCATGAAGTGACTAGCGATGGGTACGTGTGTCGATGCGGGACGTTATCGGGTGCAACGGTTCTCAGGCAAGCGCACGTTCTTCAAAGCTGTCGAACTACCGATTGTGGGTGCGCTTCGATGACGGCGTTGAAGGTGAAGTCGATCAGCACGATACGGTCGTATGGGAAAACCTCTTTGATGTCGCGCCGGAAATCTCCGCGCACATCTGCGGACGCGCGCCAGCGCCTGTATCGCACGCCAACCTTCTAATTCGCGTCACCGAGTTCGTACCCGACCTTACCGTCGGCCACCGTGATGATTCCTCGGCGTTCGAGTTCCTGCAGTAGCTCCGCCATGTTGCATTCCGTGAGCTGCTGGTGGAACAGTGCGGCTACCGTGCTTGCAAGCGTCTTCATTCGCCGAGGTTTGGCGGCCTTCAGCGCGTTGAGCTTGCCGACCACAACATCGATGCGATCCGAGAGCGACTTTGAATTGGCTGATTTCACGAGCGGGATGTCGTCTATCGATTTGGCGCGCTGTGCGAAGATCTTCTGAGTTTTCAGGTGCGCGATCAGCGGATCGAAACCAGCGTCCTTCGAGATGATGTGGAAGTATGCGGTCGGATCTTCCTTCGACAGGCGGCCGATGTGGTAGGCAATGTGAAAGTCGAGCGCGTTCGGCCCGTTCCCAACTATACGTACGTACTCGGCCTTAGCCCCCAGGCGCTGCAGCGAGTCGGCGAAATCGAAGGACACTTTTGCCTGACCGGATCCTACGAAGACCATCACGCGAAAATGGTCGTGGTTGAGCAGTTCGAAGGACGCGGGTTTGACGTTTTCGAGGTCGATCAGGACATAGTTGGTTCGCGTAGCCTGCTCCCGCGCTTCGATGCCTGTGACGAGGGTTCAAAGCCATCGGTGAACGCGTCGAGAAAAGTTTTGCCTTGCACACAATTAGTTACGCGCATAACCTCAGAGCCCGTCTAGCAGAGAAAGCGATAGGGTTATGGCAGAAGCGAGGCAATCCGACACCGGGCCCAGCAGCAAACTCGACGTTCGGCTACATCGAACCGGCGTGTTGGGAACGTTCCGTCGTCGGATCGCTGCGGACTGCCTGCATTTCTCGGTCTCCAGAATCCAGGTGGAGACCTTTGCGCAGTTCAGGGTGGGACAACCCGTGGTGATGGATGTCACCGTCAACGACCTTCGCGAAGAGCTGACGGGCGTAGTGCGCAGCGCCAGCGCAGCGGAAGGCAGGCACTACTACGACATCGATTTCCGCGTGGATGGCGCGACGCGGGCCAACACGGCGCGCTGTCTTCGTCACATTGAAACGCGCGGCCCTCAAAGGCTGACTCGCGCGGGCTGAATCAGCGTTGCTGCTGAGTTCCGTTTTGATGCCGCGTGCGAAAATCCCAGGTACGTGTGCGCGTATTGAATGCCGATGGTCTATCCCAGCGTCCTTCGTGGTGTCTCGACATCACATTTCGTGATGTTAAATCCCCGACCTCTTCGACGTTGAGTTGAAACATGAAGTCGGGGAGGAAGTCGGTTGCGCTTGCGCTGATCGAAGGGTGATTTCCCACGCTAGAAAAAGCCAGCGTTGGCTCCCGTGGGAGCGGAACGTGTGCAATCGTGAAGCACACATGTTGATTGCGGTTCTTAACGCATCATGAGTTACGTACAATCGGTTGCCATGAAAGGCGTGAATTTCCTATTCGATGAGCGCGGCGAACGCAAAGCTGTTCTGATTGACCTGAAGAAGAACAAGGCGCTCTGGGAGGATTTTTACGACTCCGTGATTGCGCGCGAACGCGCAGACGAACCCAGAGAGACGCTTCGCGACGCGAAACGGAAGGTGCTGGGCGACTAATCTTGTTCTATGAGATCGTTCTGGCGCGGTCTGCTCGGCGCGAGATTGCGCGCATCCCGATCCAGATGGCTCGACGCATATTCGCTCGGATAGAGCGCCTGGCCATAGAACCGAGGCCACCTGGAACGCGAAAACTCCATGGGTCAGACGATCTGTTTCGTGTGCGCAGCGGTGACTATCGAATCATCTACCGTGTTCTCGAAAGCAATGCGATCGTTGATGCAATCGCTGTCAGGCATCGAAGTGAGGCGTACCGCTAAAGTGGATACGCGCTCGAGTCCCCTATCAAAGGCTTGCGTGGGAAGACGAATCGGCTTCGACGACTTCGTCGTGCTACGTCGGGTGGCCAAACCAAATCGTCGACACTCGTCTGAATGTCCGTATGGATGCGGGCTGCATCAGCGCTCGTTGTATTTCTTGTTGCTCCCTTTCGCTTGCTCCACCGGATACTTCTGCGCGTTGAGCGCGATCTTCCTCGCTGCCGCGGCGATGAGATCAACCTCCAGCCGATCAGCCAGTCGCACCAGGTAGATCAATACGTCGGCGAGTTCGAGCTCCACCTCGCTGCGCTTCTCTGCGCTTAGAGATTCGCTCTCGGCTTCCGACAACCACTGGAAGTGTTCCAGCACTTCGCTGGCTTCGACCGTCATCGCGGCTGCCAGATTCTTCGGGGAATGGAACTGCTGCCAGTCGCGTGCGTCCGCGAAATTGCGCACCTCGGCTGTTAGATGGGCGAGGCTGTCGTTGGGCATCAGGTGTCTCCGAATGTTTGGAAGGAAGGCATCGCGTCATCCGGCTCGCGCACCGCGATGCGACTTCGGCTCGCGGCAATTGGTGCTGGCTTCCTGCATCTAGGATGTCAAACCCGACCCCATCCTCTACTGGAAAGCCGATGTGTACCGTTCGTGCTGAAGACTACCGAGTATTTCCGATTTCGTCGCAATCGCACCGATCGGTTGCGCATCCGTGACGAATGGATCGAAGCAGCGATCAATCGTCCCATTCGGGAAGTGGTTCAGGCAGATGGACGAATTCGTCGTTGGGCCTACATTGACTCGGAACGGAGATTCCTTAGAGTCGTGCTGCTTCCGGATGCCTCTACTGTGCACAACGCGTTTTTCGATCGAGGATTTCCCAGATGAAGGTCACCTACTTCAAAGATACCGACACTGCGGTGGTGGAGCTCATCGACGCGCCGGTGGAGGAGACGCGGGAACTCAACGAGAACGTGTATCTCGACCTTGATGCGCATGGGAATCTAGTCAGCCTGACGATCGAACACGCGCGCGAGCGGGCGAACCTTCCGGAAATGCTGTTCTCGCAGGGCAGTTGACGGGCGCGCGGTTTCGCGATCGCAGGGGTGTGCCCCCACCTTATTCTTCAGCGGTAGCACCAATGCCCACTGCAAAGCCTTCCGCCGCTCCCTGCGACACCCGTATCAACAGCCCCGGAAACGAAGCGTCGAAATTCGCCCTGTGGTTCCGAACCCCGAGCGGCGGCATCGACAACACGAAATACCCCGCAGGCACCCCGTTTGCTGCCGGCACCTTGCGTACACCAATCGGATTGAGGCGCGCGTCCAGGTCTTTGGCTGAGTCGTTCATCCGAAGCACCAACCGCTCGCCATCCAGGGTCTGATCGCCGCTCCACGCATACTGCTCCGGCGACAGGAACCCCCGCTGCTGATTCAGCAGAAACACCATGTCGATCTCTTCGAGCGTCGGAAGGCGCCAGTTCGAACGATTGTCTCTTCGCAGTTCGTTCAGCTTCACGACCTGGCTGTCGGCTTCGCTGCGTGTCACCAGGAAGAGGCGCGCGGACTCGGGATCGACGGCGCCGGATTCCACGCGCCGCCAATCGGTGGGCACGAAGAAGATCGTGTCGCTGGAGCGGTCGCACAAGTAGAGCGAGTCCTCGACGTGATGCTCAAGCACATACTGCGTCGGATCCCACACCGGCCCTTCGTTGAGCCCCGTCGACGTCGCAGCGGCCGCGGCGTTGAGAATCTCCGAAGTTTCGAGGCGTTGCGGAGGCGGATGAGGCTCCGACAAAGGAAACAGACCGGTGGCGCTGAAGTTCTGCTCCAGCAACGGCCGCAACGCCGCGTCGCCGTGCCTCTGGATAAGAACGTTGGTTCCACTCACGAACAGACGCCGCATCGAGTTGGTCCAGCGCGCGCTCAGGCACTTGGACTCGCCGTGAAACAACGCGGACACGAACAGGTAATCGAGCGTAGCCGTCTGCGGAAACCAGAAGCGCCCAAGCGCGTCTCGCTCGAGAAGGGATCGGGCGGTAGGCCGCCACTGTTCGATCGTTGCTACGTCGATCTTCGCAACTCGTGCCGCTTCATCCGCATTGATGCGATTGATGCCGCCTGCAGAGGACCGAAGATGGATTGCAACGGCCAACTGCTCTGCCAAGGCGCGCAGAGAATCGGGATCGACCCAACTCCGCTCTCGTTCGAGCCAGCTCTCCACCATGAACTCATGGAGTTCGTAGAGTTCGGTGATCTGCTTCCCGGCGACGACAAGCTCGGGCGCGAGCGCAAGCAGTATGGGGCGCGTCGCGAGATCGCCCATCGACGCAACGAGAGCTTTCGCCTGGCGTCGTTGCTTTCGCTGATGCCAGGGGATGCTGCGCTCCAGATACTCCTGAATCTGCCGGTCGGAGAACGGACACAGATTGATCGTCTCGAACGCGTACTTGGCCAGGATCGCTTCGTTGTCCGAAACGAACTGCGCTGCGCTGGTGATGAGAACGCACTTGAAGCCGCCGCAGGCGTGCATGATTTCCCGCAGGCGCGGTTCGCGGTTCTCCATCGCGCGCGTGTCTTCGTCGAACCCGTCCAAAAACACCGCGGTGTCGCTTTTCGACTTCACGTCCGTCAACGCAGTCAGCGCATCGATGCGATGCAGCGACACCATCACGATCGGCATTCGCTTGCTCGCGCGTTTCTTCCGGTTGCGCTCGAAGTAGTTCAGCAGAAACGATGTCTTGCCCATGCCGGGATCGCCGAGCAGCAGGTAGCGCCGGTCGGGGAGGGTGAGCAATTCGTCCATGCGCGATGTCAGCGACGACGTCTCGGCTGCAGCCGGACCGGCCATGGAACAGTCCGGTTCGACATAGTTTCGGGTGGCGTGGCGAAGGGCGTCGGCGCTGAACGAGTCCGCTTCGAAGTCCGGTTCGAGTGGGCGACGGGTCATGGTCGGCACGATGAACCGTTTTGCGCGGCGGCGCGAGCGCGCGATGATCGGATTGCGAATTCAATCCACACGAGGAGAGGGGCATGGGTAGGCTCGACGGCAAGATAGCGGTGATCACCGGCGGTGCGCGCGGACAGGGGGCCGAGGAAGGACGGCTGTTCACCGCGGAGGGCGCCACGGTGATTCTCACCGACGTGCTCGACGACGAAGGGAAACGCACCGCGGCCGAACTTCAGGGCGGGCAATACATGCACCTCGATGTGCACTCCGAAAAGGAGTGGGAGGCTACCATCGATACGGTGGTTGCGAAGTACGGCCGTGTCGACGTGCTGGTGAACAACGCCGGCGTCGATCTGGCGAAGCGTTTCGAGTTGACCACGCTGGAAGATTGGAACCGCGTGGTGGCTATCAATCAGACCGGTGTGTTCCTCGGCATGCGCACCGTTGCGCGCGCGATGTTCGCTGTGGGTAAAGGCTGTTCCATCGTGAACATCTCATCGGTGGCCGGCATGGAAGGCGTAAAAGGTCGCGGCGCTTACGGCAGCACCAAATGGGCGGTGCGCGGCATGACGAAGGTCGCTGCAAACGAGTGGGGCGACCGCGGTATCCGGGTGAACTCGATCCATCCGGGCATCATCGAAACGCCGATGACGGCCGGGCTTCGTGCCTTCACCGACGCGGACGTTCGGGCGAAGACGGAACGCACAATTCCGCTCGGCCGCATGGGGCAGGCGCTCGACATCGCGTACATGGCGCTGTTCCTCGCCAGCGACGAGTCGGCTTACTGCACGGGGCAGGAGTTCGTGGTGGATGGTGGCGTGCACCATTGAATCGAGTGCCTGGTGACTTTTAGGCGGGATGACTGACTAGTCGCGCCTTACTGACTAGTCCCGCCTCAACACACCTGTCAGCGTCAGCACCACCACCGCCGATAGCGCAGTGCCGATTAGTACGTACACGCTGTGCAGCAGCGACCATATCGAACGCCACGCGCCTTCGGGCGCGAAGCGGCAATACGTGTCCTGGCCCAGGTTGATCAGCGGCAGCGCCACGTCGAGCGCGTACTCGAACACGTTCAGGCCCGGGCAGCCGCGCTCGGTCGCAACCCGGGCAAGATCGAACGGCAACACGTACTCCACAGGTTCCGGCGAGGTTTCGAACGGCACGAACGGCTGGTCGAAACCCCACACCGCCACCGAGTACATCAGCGCGCCGAGCACTACGAAGATCAGAAACGATGCGATTGCCCGCCCGCTCGAATAGCCGTGGTGGCTTACGAGCATGAGCAGGTGCGGCATCACTCGCGCCCACGGCCGGTCGATACGCGAAGCGAGCCGCATGCGGATTTTCTCCACCGCAATGGCGTCGGCCTCCTGCGTCTGGCCGTGGCGCCGCAATACGCGGCTGAGTTCCTCGTAGGGCTGCGGCCTGAACGTATCGGCAGTGGGCTTTCCGTTCGGAAACTGTCGTCGCAGCCACGCCACGCGGCTGGCCACGAGTTCTCTCCCAACGGCGCTACCGAGGCGTTGGTAAGTGGCGCCTTCGAGTTCGAGGAAGCCATGTGCGGGCCACCCCGTGTCGGGACTGTCGATGATGCCGTTGATCTGCGCGCCGTTGAGCAGGACCCAGCCCTCTACAGGTTTTGCGGGTGAAGTGCGCGACGGCGGCGGGCCGTTCACGTCCAGCGCGCCGATGTTCGTCATCACGAGCGTGTTGGAAACGCGCAGCTGTTGCAGGTTCATGGCCACGGGTCCGCCGCGGCGCAGGAAGTTCATATCGGGGCCCGGCGCAAGCCGTGCGCTGGTCATGAAAAAGCTGCCGCCGATGGTGGCCGAAAGAAAGTTCAGGCGCCCTGCGGCTTCGAACGGTGCATCGCCGTCGCCGCCCAGAAACACGGATTCGACCCTGAGATCTTCACAGTGCAGCGCGCGGCCGTTCGGGTTGGTGAGCTTGGCGCCGCTCAAAAACAGATCGCCGACGACGCGCGATGCGGCAAGCGATACCTCGCCCACCGCCTCGAACCGATAGCCGCGCCCGCCGCTGAGGTCGACGTTGCCGCCGACGTTCATGGAACGGGCGTTCAGCGCGGCATCGCCGCGGCCGTCGACGAACGCGCCCTCGAGTGACGCATCGCCTTCGATACGCGCGCCGTCCAGCCGAACGATTCCGTTCATCGTGCAGCGTGCCAGTGCGCTGGGGCTCAGCACCAGGCGCCCGCCGATACGCGCGTTGCTCAGGTGCACAGAGCACGTACCTACATCCGCCAGCTCGCATTCGTAGTCGTCGACGCCGGTGAAGCGGGAGCCGGAAAGATCGAGGTCGGCCTTCGTGGTAAGGCTCGCACCGACGAATGCCGGCATCGTGCAGTCGACGAACCGCAACGAGAGGAAGTCGCCCCCGCTGACATCGACGGGACTGTCGAACTGACAGGACCAGAACAGCAGCACACCGATGCCGTCGCCGCGCTCCCGCCGCATCGGACGCATACAACCCACGATCTCGGCGCCGCGGATGCGCAGTGCGCCATGCGCGGCTGAACAGTTTTCTTCCTTTCCGGAGATCAACGCTTCGAGAAACATTGCGCTGAGTTTTCGCTGCGCCGGCGGGCGCGTCGAGAAATCCGCAACCACATCGGCGGCGATGCATGCGAGCAGGTGACGCTCGGCTTCGGTGGCCTGAGTGGCCGCAGCGGAGTGGGGCGCGGTGGTCATTCCCGATCGATCGGAACGCGGTGCCTGATGATGACACAACTTATGTACACTCTGGCCGGGTACACTCTGGGCCAACGAGGATCATTCACCGATTCATTGACCGAGAGGGGAAACACCATGACGCACGACGTCATCATCCGTAACGGCACGCTCATCGACGGCACGGGTGCAGCCGGTAAGCGCGCAGATCTTGCGATTGACGGCGACCGCATCACTGCAATCGGCGCGATCGAAGGCGGTGCGTCGCTCGAGATCGACGCTGCCGGCAAGTTCGTTACGCCGGGCTTCGTCGACATTCACACGCACCTCGATGCACAACTCGCGTGGGATCCGAATGCCACGTCGTCCTGTTATCACGGCATCACGTCGGTGGTGCTCGGCAACTGCGGCGTAACGTTCGCGCCGTGCAAGCCGCAAGACCGCGACTACCTCGCCAAGATGATGGAGTCCGTCGAGGATATTCCCGCGGCGAGCATCCTTTCCGGTCTGCCGTGGGATTGGGAAACGTACGGCGAATACCTCGCGTCGCTGTCGCGCATGAAAACCGGCGTGAACGTGGGCGGCATGGTCGGCCATTGCGCAGTGCGTTACCACGCGATGGGTGAGCGCGGTCTCGACGACGTGCCCGCGAGCGCCGACGACATTGCGCGCATGTGCGACCTCGTCGACGAAGCGATCGGCGCCGGTGCGCTCGGCTTTTCCACGTCACGCACGTTCATGCATCGTGTGCCCGACGGCCGCCCGGTGCCTGGCACCTATGCACGCGCCGACGAAATGCTTGCCATTGGCCGTGTGCTCGGCAAACACAAACGCGGTGTGTTCGAAGCCGCCGCGCGGCTCGGTGAGCGCGACAACGATGCGCTCGACAACACCCGCCGCGAAGTGGAACTGTTGGGCGAGATCAGCCGCGAGAACGGCGTGGCGGTGACGTTCGGCCTCACCGAAAGCGCGCGCCGGCCGGAACTGTTCAGGCGCGTCATCGACATCTGCGAACGCGAGAACGCGCGCGGCGCGAACCTCCGCCCGCAAACCACGTCGCGCGGCATCGGCGTGTTGTTCGGCATTCACCACCGCACGCCGTACGACCGGTTTCCGGGCTGGAAGGAGTTGCGCGGCAAGTCGCTCACCGAGCGGCTCGCCGTGCTGAAGCGCGACCGTGCTCAGTTGATCGCCGCGGTGGAAGACATTGCAGATGCGATGTCACCGGAGCAGTTGTATATGCTGCTACCGAACGACGTGGCGTATCACAACGACCCCGAACGTTCGCTGGCCGCGCACGCGCGCAGACGCGGCGTGTGTGCAGTCGGCGCCTTCATCGATCTGGCGCTCGAAACGGACGGACGCGCATCGTGTTATTTCGCGTTCCTCAACCAGAACCAGGACGCGGTGAAGGAGATGATTCTGAACCCCACCGTGGCAATGGGTCTTGCAGACTCCGGCGCGCATGTCGGCCAGATCATGGACGCCAGCCAGCCTTCGTGGCTGCTGGCGCATTGGGTACGCGACCGCAAAGTCATCAGCGTGGAAGAAGCCATCCGTCGCTGGACCTCCGACACGGCGGCGATCTTCGGTATCAAGGATCGCGGCACGCTGCGTGAAGGCGCGTTCGCCGACGTGAACGTGATCGACCTGAATGCAATCGCCCTGGAAGCGCCTGAGTACGTGCACGATTTCCCGGGCGGCGCCGGGCGCTACGTGCAACGCGCGCGCGGCTACGACACCACGCTGGTGAACGGCCGTGTGTTCATGCGCGCCGGCGAACCGACGGGTGAGCTGAGGGGCAGGATGCTCTGAGGCATACGCGAGTTCAGCGGAGCACCTCGGTAGTGCCGTCGGCGGTTCGGCCGCGGCACTATTCTCGAGTGTCGAGGTAGCGGCCGTCAGCAGGGCGGATAGATGCTCACCTGCGGTTCGACTTCCCAGCGCGGTACAGAAACCGACATTGCATACCCGCAGTCGGCGCAATTGACGCGCACCGTGTAGTCGTTTGCGTCGAAGCTGCCGAAATCGCCCCGAAACGTGCGCATGCCGTTGCAGCTTGGGCAGTATTTTCGATGTTCGAGCATATCGGGCTCCATTTGAGCGCCACAGTTTGGCGCCTTGGATATAGATGGGGTGCCCCAAGCGACATTCAAGCGGCGCGGCACGGCGATGGAAGACGCGCAGCAATTGATGAAGACTGGTGAACAGATTCGGACGGAGGATGCGTGACGGACAACTGGAGAAACACGGGTTCCACCATGCTGCGGTACTCGTTGCTGCGCGTTTTTACGAACAACCCCGGGATGGACGCCGAGGAGCTGGCAATGATCGAGCAACTGGCGTTGAAGGACGGCGTAGTCGACGATCACGAGCGCGTAATCCTCGGCCGCATGTTCGCGCGCGTCAGCGAACAGAGTGTTCCCAGGGACGTCTGGGAAGAAATCTGTCGCTTCAAGTCGGAACACGGCATCGAGTGAACCGCGATTGACGACGCGTTTCGCGTTCGGAGCGGTCGTCGGCCCAAAGAGGTCAAACGGTTAGCGGGTTGCGTGGGGACGCTTGCTCAGCAGATACGCGGCGAGGAGCAACGGAAGCGCCGAGACGGCGAGCGCCCATGCAAAGCCGTTGGGAACATTCACGAGACCTGCAACGAGCAAGGGTCCGATGATCTGCCCGATCGCGAACGCCGCGGTCATCGCCCCGATCAACGGTCGCGCATGCACACCCGCGACCCGACGCGCTTCCTGAATTCCCGTCATGGTGTTCACCATGACCGTGCCGCCGACGCACAGTGCCGCAATCGCAATGCCGACGAGACCCGGAAGCACGATCGGAATCAGCACGCCGATCGCCATCACGAGGTTGCCCGCCATCCAGACGACACGATTGCCGAACCGACGCGCGAGCGGCGCCGAAACGATCGTTGACAGCGTTGCGGCGGCGCCGAAGAACGGCCAGGCCCAGGCGAACCAGGCAGGATCGCTGATCACCTGCTTCGCCATCACGGGCAGGAACGTGGCCGGAATGATGTATCCGAGCCCGTATGCGCCGTAGCAAAACACCAGGCGAAAATGGGTTCGCACGCTGTGTGTTTCGTCGGCAACCTGCGCTGCGGCGGGCGAAGGTCCGTCGCCGAGAATGCGCCACACCGCCAGGGTGACCAGCGCCGCGGTCATTCCCAACAGATACCACGCGGTGTCTGCAGACGCCGCCGCGTGCAACAGGACGAGACACGCCGTCCCTGCGTACATGATGCCCGCGCCGACACCGGAGAAGACCGTGCCGCTGAGATCGTCCCGGGCCAACTGGGCAAGCCGCGGCAGGATCCACGCAGACACGGTGATCATCACCAACGCACTCGCGAGACCGGCAACGCCGCGCAGCAGCAGCCATACGGCAAAGTGCTGATCCACGCCCATCGCGAGGGTGCACACGGCAATCAACGCAAGACCGCTGCGGATGGCGGTGCGCGTCGAGATGGCCGGATGCGCAGCGATCAGGCTGCCGGCCAGGTAACCCAGATAGTTTGCGGAGGCGAGCCAGCCGCCCTCGGCCACCGTGATGCCGTGATCCGTCTGCATCATCGGAAGGATGGGCGTGAACGCGAATCGCCCGATTCCCATCGCGACCGCGAGCGCCGCCAGGCCGCTGACCGCTACGGCGAGGGGCGACTGAACCCGGGTTGGCGTCATCCGCTACCGGGCATCGACTCGCATTGTGAATGCTTAGCGGTCCGGCGCATTCGACCCGCTACTGCTTCAGCTGGCCGCGTATCTCTCCGCCCTTATGAGTGTCGGTGTGCACGTTGACGTAGAGCGTGCCGGCCTTCAGCGATTCGACCTGCTCGGCGGTGAGTTTGGTGCCTACCGGAATGGTCCACTGGTGATTGTTCTTCCTGTTCAGCGTGATCACGACAGGGCCGTTCACACCGGGCGCGCCGGCGTGAATGTGCGCAGCAGTGCCTTCGACATCTTTGGTGTTGACAGTGCCGCTGAAGGCCCGGTCGGCTCTGAGCTTGAACTGCGCGGCCCCCGTTGCCTTCGTTTCAACCGGCGGAACTTCCTGGGCACCGGTCAGTTCTGCTTTGACGGGCCCGGCCCATGCAGCACCACAAGCCAGCGTGAGCGTGAAGGCGGCAATCGTGACGGCAAGTCGAGAGTCGAGAAAGGTGCGAGAGACTGTATGCATGATGACCTCGGTGATTGATCGGACTAACTCGAGCCCAAACATCGCTCGAACGCCGGAGTTCGAGATCCACTGGACCGATACAGCACTGGGAAGCTTATGCCTGTTGGCGGCGGAGCGCACCGTCGGAGCGCACCATAAAGGACCCGGCTGCTTCGTGTCCGTAGACGTGCACCTGCAAGTGGCACGCGAGATTGGGGGATGGCCGATTCTGTTCTGCCGGCCACTGGCGTGTCTCTTGCTTCGATGAATCGAGGCAGACAACTCCGCAAAGGTGAAAACAGATGGCAAGGGTAGAGCCGGGCGTTGGTCCGTCGCATCCACAAGTGATCGTGCTCGTCGGCGCAACCGGCGATCTCGCGCGGCGCAAGCTGCTTCCCGGTCTGTTTCATCTGCTCACGGCCGGGTTCATTCCCAGTTGCCGGATCGTCGGTGTGTCACTCGACGATCTCGATGCCGATGGCTTTCGCACGTTCGTACGTGTGGCACTCGATGAATTTTCCACCCGTAAATTCTCGGAGGCGGATTGGCAGCGCTTCTCGGCTGCACTCGACTACGTGCCGCTAAATGCCGGTGTGCCGGCCGTTAGAACGAAGGTGGAAGCGGCAGAGCGCACGTTCAACAGCGAAAGCCAGCGGCTGCACTATCTGAGCGTGCCGCCCGCAGCAGCGTTATCCGCGGTACGGATGCTGGGCGAGGCGGGGTTGGTGGAACGCTCGCGCATCGTCATGGAAAAACCGTTCGGTACGGATCTGGCCAGTGCGGTTTCGCTGAACGCGAAACTGCACGAGGTGTTCCAGGAGTCGCAGATATTCCGCATCGATCACTTTCTCGGGAAAGAACCGGCGCAGAACATTCTCGCATTCCGGTTTGCCAACGGATTGTTCGAGCCGATCTGGAATCGCAACTTCATCGACCACATTCAGATCGACGTGCCGGAGACGCTGGCGCTCGATCGCCGCGCGGCGTTTTACGAAACCATCGGCGCGTATCGCGACATGGTGGTAACACACCTGTTCCAGATTCTCGCGTTCACTGCGATGGAACCACCGACCGCACTGGAGCCTGCGTCGATCACCGAGGAGAAGAACAAAGTGTTCCGCAGCATGCTGCCGATCGAACCCGGCAACGTGGTGCGCGCGCAATACTTGGGGTATCGGGGCGAATCCGGCGTCGATCACGAATCGGACACGGAGACGTTCATCGCGCTCGGGCCGGCGTGCCGTTCTTCCTGCGCACCGGCAAACGCCTGGCCGAAGGGCAACGCATCATCTCCATCGCGTTTCGCGAGCCGCCGAAGAGCATGTTCCCCGCAGGGTCGGGTGTCGGCGCGCACGGTCCGGATCATTTGACGTTCGACCTGGCGGATGCCTCGAAGGTGTCGCTGTCGTTCTACGGCAAACGGCCGGGGCCGGGCATGCGTCTCGACAAGTTGAGCATGCAGTTTGCGATGCACGACACCGGCATGATCGGCGACGTGCTGGAGGCCTACGAACGGCTGATTCTCGATGCGATGCGCGGCGACCACACGCTGTTCACGACGGCGGACGGAATCGAACGGTTGTGGCAGGTGTCTGCACCGCTGCTCGAAGCGCCGCCGCCGGTTCGTTCATATGCGCCCGGATCGTGGGGACCCACGGCAATCCACCAACTCATTGCGCCACGTGCGTGGCGATTGCCGTTCGAACGGACGTGGCGGGCGCCTAATAGGACGGGAAGTTAGCGCGTGTAGTCGAACTCGATGGCTACGCGAGCATCTGGTCGAGCCGCTCGTTCACCGTTCTTTCTACGCGTGATTTGAGCGGCGTCAGCGCGAGCCCTAGCGCGATCTCCACGGCGATCTCGTCGTCGTCGAGTTTGATCGAACCGCTGGCGCCGCTGCGCGAGAAATGCGCGGTGTCGCCTTCCCAGCGACAGCGCGCTTGCAGCCTTTCCTCGATTTCGTGCGCGAGGCTTTCTATTTGCACGCGTAGATCGCTGCGCGGCAGACGGTGATTGCGTTTGATTCGAATGACCGCCATGGGATGTGCTCGCGTGCGCCTACTTCGGATTGATGGCGAAGCCGATCTTCAGCGTAACCTGCCAGTGATCGATGCGGCCGTCTTCGAGATGGCCGCGGATGTTGTCCACTTCGAACCAGCGCAAGTTTTGCACGGTTTCGCCGGTGCGCGCGAGCGCCGACTCGACCGCAGCCTCGATGGACTTGCCGGACGAGCCGGTGATCTCGATCGTCTTGTACGTGTGGTCAGACATGGCGTGCTCCAGGGTTCACTGCTGCAGGGTTCACTGAAAGTCGACTTCGATGTGTCTGGCGCGGCCCCAGGGCTTGCGCAGCCATGCGTCGCGTTGACGGAAGCTTTCGTACAGAGCGCGTCGGTTCGCGTCGGAGTTTGTTTCGTCGATCGCCACGCCGTGAATAGCCCGTTCATTTACGTCATGGCGAAGGGTTGTGTGTTCGGCGGTTTGCAGTTGCGACATGTGCATTCTCCTGTGGTGCATCGAATCGATGCGCATTGAGAATCTCAGGGCAGCGGCGCGCGCAATAGTCATACGAGTCGCGATGAAAAGTAGGACGGTTCCTATGCCGCGCCACGCACCCCAATCGGCTCGTTGGGATGGGGAGGATCACTGGGGTGTCAGGGCTGAGAAGGGAGCGATGCCTGACACGAGGCGCCAGGCATCGTCCTTCTCAATTTGCCTTCTCGATTCCGCCCTTAGGCGGTTACGGGTGGGTAGTGGACGTCGAATCCGAGGGTTGCATCGGCTTGCTCATCGAAGAGCTCGACCCTTGCGAGGAATGACCCGAACTCATTGCCGAGGCAACTTCGTTCGAGTCGAGGCGGCCGTCGCCATTTTTGTCGGCGACGGTGTAGTTGCCGATCCCGGCCTGTTGCGCTTCGGATTTGCTGAGGTAGCCGTCGCGATCGGTATCCATCGCGCTGAATCCGGCCTTGTCGCGCGCCATCGTGGAGGACGTCGACGAGTTGGGGTTTGCACTCGGCTCCGTTGCCATTGCCGCACTCGCTCCGATCAGACACGCAACTCCAATTGCCATCAAATTTGCTCGTTCCATGGTTTCCATTCCTGAATGGCCGTACGAAGCGGCCGGTCCGGCTACACAGACAAGATCTGTGCCACGCATTCGACCAGCATTTCCGCTGCCTCGCGGTTACACGACCCGGCACGACCGAGGACGCTTTACAAAGGGGGAGTACAAAGTACCCATCGGATCGATCGCGGGTTCAGTCCCGTTCCGCAACAGTGGATCGCGTACCGGTCGGAGCGGCGCTTACAACAGGAGGCAAGACCGTTGAGCGCCGGCGCACATACACTCGCCCGCTACCAAGGTGTGGGAAGGTCGCGATGGAAAGCGCACCAGAAGAAATCGAGTTGGAACTGCGCCGGCTCGAGGAAACACATGAAGAGTCTGAGCGTCGGCTGAAACAGCTGACGGAATCACGTTTGCCAACGGAGAGAGAAATCGAAGCGGCGGTGACGCTATCCAAGTCGTTACCGATGCTCGATATCGAGATCCGCCGCCTGCGAGCCGAACTTGCGAAAGCGAGGGCGGCGGGCGAAGGGCGGGATGGGTCGAAATCCGTCGACTGATGAGCGCGCGCGGAAGCGCACTACTTTCGGAAATGCAGCTTATTGAACGCGAGATTGGTCCCGCGTTGGCAGTTCTGCTTCCGCACGGCAGCCGCAGTTGAGGTGTTGACACCCCTTACCGTCTGCACACCCCTGGCTGCAGTAACGTTTGCCATCCTGCGAGACGGAAGTTGCAGTGACGTGGCACTCGCAATCTTCATGCGCGCACAGTGTTTTGTCGGATTGAGTCATTGTTGGCTCCAACGGTGAACCGAAAGACGTGTGGGGTCCAAAAGCAACGAAAGTATCGCTACTACCGTTGCTCTTTGTGGGACCCCGACACGTGTCAGTTTCGCTCCCCCAACGTACCTGCGTGAATCGGCAGGATACCCTTCATTGAGCCGGATTTTTCTTACAGCCCGGCATTCTGGATCGCCTTCGGACCGCATCCCCCTTCTTTGACCCGTTGGTGCATGACGTAGGAGCAGGACCACACAAATTTGGTGCGTGTGTCTGGCTGCGACACCGGTACGAGCGCCGCATTCTGTCGCCAATACGAATGAGGATCGACCATGGCTGTTCTCACTCCTGAACTACTACTGACCGACCGCGGCGAGTTGGTCGTGGCTCCCACCAACAACGCGAGCGCCGTATCGTGGGGCGCAATTTTCGCCGGCGCTGCCGGGGCCGCCGCGCTCTCGCTCATTCTTCTGATTCTGGGTACCGGTTTGGGTCTGTCGTCGGTTTCGCCCTGGGCGCAGGCGGGCATTGCCGCTACTACGTTCGGTGTGTCGACGATTCTGTGGATCACGTTCACCCAGATCGCGGCATCCGGAATGGGTGGTTATCTCGCGGGCCGGCTCAGAACGAAGTGGGCCTCGGTGCACACGGACGAAGTTTACTTTCGCGACACCGCCCACGGCTTCCTCTCGTGGGCCATCGCATCGCTGGCCACTGCAGCGCTTCTGAGTTCGGTGATCGGGTCGATCATTGGAACCGGCGTGCAGGCAGGTGCCGCAACCGCCAGTGGTGCGGTGACGGCTATCGCCGGCGCAGGTGCGGGCGCCGTTGCATCGGCATCTCCGGAGATGGAGGGCGACGCAGGCCCGATGGGTTACTTCGTCGATTCGCTCTTCCGCAAAGACGCAGGTATGCCTACGAGTTCCAACCCGGCAGCAAGTGATGTGACGGCAGCGCCCCCGAGTGCGCCGGTTAGCGAGACGGCGCCGCCGCCAGTGGCAGAAGTGGGCCGCATCTTTGCAAGTAACGCCGCTGCAGGCGCATTGCCGGCAGAAGACATCCGATACCTGGGGCAACTCGTTGCGCAACGGACCGGAATGACGCAACAGGATGCGGAGAAGCGTGTGGTGGATACGTACGCGCGCCTGCAAGCGAAGCTGAGTGAAATGAGCAACGCCACAAAAGCCGCCGCCGACGCGGCGCGTAAAGCATCCAGCTACGCGGCCTTGTGGTTGTTCATCTCGCTGCTGGTCGGAGCATTCGTTGCCAGTCTGGCAGCCACTTTCGGCGGCCGTCAGCGCGACCTCTAACCGGATCTCAACGCTATTTGGAGAAAGAAGATGCGCTCGATACTGCTGTTTTTCCTCGGGGTTCCCCTTCCCATCATCATTCTGATCGCGCTGTTTGCGCACTGACCGAAAAACTCAACGCCAGGCAAGGAAGCACAATGAACATTGCAAAGAAATCATCCAGGAAGACCGCAAAGCCACAAGACGCGACCGCGATGTTGCGCGCCGACCACAAGCTGGTGAGCGGGCTGTTCGCTGAATACGAAAAGACACAGTCGACTGCGAAGAAGAAACGACTCGTTGAAGAGATCTGCACCGAACTTTCGGTGCATGCGCAAGTGGAGGAAGAGATCTTTTATCCCGCGGTAAAGGAAGCGCTGGATGACCACGAGTTGGTACCGGAAGCCAAGGTAGAACACGCTTCGCTGAAAGCTCTGATCGCCGAAGTAGACGGCGTTGAACCCGATGGCGAGATGTTCGATGCGAAGGTGAAAGTGCTGGGCGAGTACGTCAAACACCACGTCAAAGAAGAACAGAGCGAGATGTTCCCGAAAGCGAAAGCAACCGACCTCGACATGAAGGAACTCGGCGCGAAGATCGCCGCACGCAAGGAAGTGCTGCTCGGAAACCGGGCGAACGGTTGAGCGGGTTTCCCCGCTCACCAAAAGGAGTGCACGTGAAAGTAGATAAGCAAGCCAATGCGGAACTGACGCAACTCGGCGGACTGATTGAAAACATGTCCGTTGCGATGCTCACCAACATCCACGGCGATGGTGCGCTGGTCAGCCGGCCCATGTCGCCGCTCGAGATGGATGCCGCCGGCGTGGTGTGGTTTTTCGTCGATGCGACGACGACCAGTAACGCACGCCTGAAGGCAGTGAACCTGAGTTTCTCCGACGAAGCCGCCGGAACCTACGTGTCGATCTCCGGCCGTGGTGAACTGGACATGGATCGCGAGCGTATGCATCGCTTGTGGACGCCAAATGCGAAGCCGTGGTTTCCCGAGGGTCCTTCGTCGCCAGACCTCGCGCTGCTGAAAGTGGTGCCGAACGCTGCCGAGTATTGGGATGCGCCGCATAGCCGGATGGTGCGCATGCTGGTGATGGCCGCCTCGGTGGTTACGGGAGAGCCGCTCGTGACGGGCGACCACGAAACGCTCACCGATCTGGCGAATGCCCCGTCGAGCGACATGCCTGCGGACCCGCTGAAAGAGCATCCAGATCCCGCATGGGACAAGTCTTCGAAACTATCGTCGACGGTGGAGACGGATTGAGGCAGTTGCGAGTGCATGGACCTCATCGGGCTGCTGCAATGGCCGGCCATGATCGTGACGATGGCGGCTGCGTGGCTGATTGCGTCTACCCAGCGCGGTAGACGCAACGCCGGGTTCTGGTTGTTCCTGCTAAGCAACGTGCTGTGGGTCGTGTGGGCCCCGCACGTAAATGCACCGGCGCTGATCGCACTGCAGGTGGGCCTCGCCGCGATGAACATTCGTGGTGCGTTGAAGACGGAGACAGGTGCGCAGCAGACGAGGGACGCGTCGCAGTAGAGCGGGGCGCCGCGTGTTGGAGTCGACCACGTAGAAGGTGCTGACGGATCCGTAGAGGTGCGTAAGATCACCACCTTTGGTGGCATGTTAGGTATCTGCCGGCGCAGTCAGCCTCGGCCCAAGTGTGCTGCACAGTCCAGCGGCGCCTGAAGGCGCTACCCGTCACGGCGGGGTCAGGTTGCTGACGCGCGTTGCCACCTCCCGCGCAACTCGCAGCAGCGCCGCGACGAGCTGCTCGTCGACATCCACCTCGCCCTCATATTCGGCGAGATTGCGTTTGCGATGTGCCTAGTCCAAAACCCGCCATAGCTCCTGCCGCAGATCGATCGTGTGCTGCAGGCACTGAAAGACAAGGTAGCGCGACTCCGAGCGGTAGCCTCGATGACGCAACGCTGCCAGGGCCAACGCATGGGCCGCGTTGTAGGCGAGGTCGAAACGACTCTCGAGACTGAGCTCTTCTCGCGCTGCGTCGTCCAGGCGTCGAATGCCAGAACGCACCAAGCCTTGAGTTCATCCGCACCGGCCGGCTCCGCCTTTAGCTGACCGATGCGGACCAGGTTATCGAGTTTTGGATGGCTCATCGTCTGTCCCTATCAGCACCAGGTGCTCACCTGCGAGGACACGGGTCAGGAAGGCGTTGCCCGCGGCTTTCCTGTCTGCGAATTCCTTTGATGTATAGAGAGTGGGGCTGATCCTTCGATCAAGGTCGGCTTCCACAGGTGCCAGCGCAGAGTAGAGGTCCTCCAGTGTGAGTTGATCCGCGACGACCAGCAGGTCGATGTCGCTGTCTGCTGTGTCGGTCCCTTTCGCGACTGAGCCATACATCAGCGCCAGCACCACCCGGTTGGCGAGCGGTTCGAGCGCATTCCGAATGGGTTCGACCATTGCCACCGTCTTGAGTACCAGGCCACGCAGTTCCGTGAATACCGGCGAATCGGGGTTGGCCTGGTAGTGTTTCTGTTTGCCGATGCGTCTGACCGTGAGAAGGCCGCTGGATACGAGTCGTTTGAGTTCGCGCTGCACGGCGCCAGAGCCGGATGCGGCCAGCTCGATGAGCTCACTGGCAAAGAAACTGCGCGAAGGCTGGCCGAAAAGCAGGGCCAACACGCGTTGCTGGGTGGTCGTAAAAAGAGCGTCTGCGAGGCTCGTTGGTGCCTCGGGACGGTCAGCTGCAGCCTTGCGACGGGCCGGACGCGAGGCGGATGTCGGTACTAAGATACCCATTCCGGGCATGTTAATGCCCATTCTGGGTAGGATCCAAGGGTCTACGCGAGATCGTCCATGTCGCAGCCGAGCGCTTCGGCCAGGCGCTTCAGCAACGCAGCCGAGGCCTTCGTTCGTCGGCTCTCGATCTGGGACAGTGCCGAACGCGTGACTCCGCAGGTCTTCGCGAGCGCTTCGAGCGTCAGCCCGCGATGCCGGCGCCACAGGCGCAGCGGGTGCGTCTTGCCGTCCACCAATGCTGCGACGAATTCGGCGGGCAGGGTTTCTTCTTCGCCGGAAGCGATCCGCGCGGACACACGATTGCCTTCGTCTATGTCCAAGCGAACTTCGGCGAGCGCGAGCAGCCGTTCGTATTCGGCGATTGGCAGCACCGCGAACGCAGGTTTTCCGTTGCTGGTAATGATCTGGGCGTTCATTTGTATACGTCTCCACGTGAACCGACTTTCAACACGAGGATCAGCAGCTGGTCGCCACGGACCTCGCAGATGGCGCGGTATCGGCCCTGACGAAGCCGCCAGAACGATGATCCTTGCAGGGGCTTCCAATCACCGCGATAGGTCGCTGGGTTTGCCGCGACCTTCGTCAACTCCGCTTGGATCGCCCCCGCAGCCTTTCTTGGCATCTTCGCCAGCGCCTTCGCCGCAGTCTTGCTCTAGCGGACGGTGAACATCCATCTATCTTGAGTATTTCCATCGTATCAAAGCCTGCGCGGTCCTCGGCGTGGCTCAGCAGCTCATGTGCCCCATTAGCTCGACATCGCGAGCAGCCGCGGCAGCGTCTCCAGATCCACGCCCAGAATCGCGGCACCTTTCTCGTCTGAGATCCGCCCGTTGAACACCAGCGAACACACCTGCCGCTGCCACGTCGTCGCAGACTCTCTCGGCAACGCCGGCCCCGGTTCCATCTTGTTCCAACCGTTCTTGCGAAATTCCCGCCACAACGCGCGAACCGTCTCCACGCGCCCATGCTCAGCCCCCATTCGTGCTTGAGAAGCACCAGCTCCATCGGTGACACGGAACTCCCCCCAAAGACTTTCTTCACCGCTGACTTCGGTGCCAGAAACGCGCCGGCAAAGCGATGACACGCGCGCTCTTCATCGAGCCCGTCCTTCAGTCGACCGGCCATCACCAGATGACCGAGCTCGTGTGCCAACGTGAAGCGTTGCCGATCGCCTGGCCAGTCCGCGCCGACCACCACGACAGGCCAATCGCCCTCGTGCGCCGCGAGACCGTCGAACCAGCCATCGCTGATCGCCACGTGCACGCCGTGTGCTTCCAACAGATTCGTCAGATTCGAAATGGGCTGCGCACCCAAACCCCAGGTACTCCGCAACTCCTCAGCCACATCTTCGATCGCCTCCATGCTGACGATTCGACTCTGGCGCGAGGGGAGAGCAAACGTCGGTGATCGCACCTCGGGCACCAGCGCCTCGATCTCGCGCCGCAACCCGAGCTGCTTGCGAATCTCGTCGTGGATCATCCGCTTCGAGATCGGCGTCATCCGGCTGTGCGGTGAAACTGATGGGAAGCCCGATTTCTGCGCGGAGAACAGCTGTCAGTCGAGCGGCGTCAGACAGAGGAAGGCGGGCCTGGAGGGCACCACATACCGAGATGGCTCCGCCTGTTGGACTCGAACCAACGACCCGCTGATTAACAGAATGGAAAAGTGACCTTAATATTCAATTAAATCAGTAGCTTACCGAGCGTCCGTTGCAAGTAAGATGCCTCGAAATGCAGGACTGTGCACGACCGTTACCCGCAAAATGACCACATGAAAAAATGCCAACAGATCTAATGAGGCGCGATGGAAACGCCGTTTGTTCGCCTGATTGGCGAGTCCTCATGCGACGTCGCCAACCAAGATCTCGAGTGGAATCTGCAACCCGCTATGAAGCCGTCGGATCATTTCGATCGATAAGCTTCGCTTTCGATTGAGGACTTCGGAGACACGATGGCGCGAGCCGATGAACGGCTCCAGGTCTTTGCGCTCGAGCCCCTGCTCCTCAATGCGAAAAAGTATGGCTTCGACTGGATCAGCCGTCGCGATTGGAAAGTGTTTTTGCTCGTACGCCTCGACCAGCGTTGCGAGTACGTCGAGCTCGTCCCCTTTGTTCGTGCCGCGCTTGGCCGACATGAGCTTCTCAACGCGGGCAAGCGCGTCTTGGTAGTCTGCCTTCGTCCTAATTGGCTTAACGTTCATTACACAGTCTCCGGGTCGATTCGATCGTACTCAGCGTGTGTTCCAACGAACTTGATGTAGACGATTCCAAAATCAAAGTTAACGTGAACCACGAGACGAAACTTGTTTCCACCAATGTTGAAGATCACGCGATTATCGCCAACGAAACTCGCGTGCCGATAGCGCAGCTTGATTGCCGCGGTATCGCGCCAATTCGCGGCCTGGACTTCCGCAAACCAGGCCTTCAACGGTTGCTCCGCGGTTGGATGACGTTTCCAGAATTCCCGGAGTGGCCGACGGGCTATGACTCGCATTTGCGCAAACTAACACGTTCCCAATATGGGAACAAGGTCGAGCCATACGCAAATATGCGGCGGGACAATGCGGGAGGTTTCGGTCGATTAACGTAGATACTGTTCCATTTTTGAGCCCGCGTATGGTCTGGTTATGCTGCGCGAATTCGCGTTCAGGATCGTTGCTGTGCCTCGACGGAAGAGTCGCCCAGACGAACCTCAGTACCAGCTTCTCGCGATCGCGGTTTCGTCTTTTTTGGCGTCAATCGATGCGGCCATAAACTGGCGCGCACGCGACCCGCATTGGCAGCACGACAATGTGCAGGTCTACGATTTCCATAACCGCATGGAGCTTCTTCGGACCTGTAGCTACCCCGAGGAGTCAGGGCGCTGACTACCAGCTGACCGTCTATGGGGGGGAACTCGGCGACGGCGACTTCAATACGAAATTTCGTGACTACGTCGTACGCGATGCTGAAGGAAACATTAAGCGTCGAAAGTCTCGAGGCCAAGAACGCCCGATCTATGCGCCGCCGGATGGGATTGGCTCGCTGGAGAAGCGTCGGGGCGAGAACCTTTGGAGCGGAGTGGTGTGGGTCGCAGCTCTGACGACATCGGACATGCTCACTCTGCTGACCCGCGTCGAACGGGTATACGTTTCGATTCAGGAAAAGCGCATCGGCAGGCAACGATGGATCGTCGGATTGACAGTCCCGCCAACGCGTTAAACGTCTAATCTTGATCACTTGATCAAGTAGGCGGGGTGCTCGACGTCGGTGGTTTCCATTTGGCCGTCTTGCAGCCTTTCATTCAGCCGATACCAAACCTTTCATTTAGCCGAGCCCTCAGCGCGAACTGGCTGGCGCCGTTCAAGCTGAAGAGTTGTTCATTAATAATGAACATGCTAGATTTGCGAACACTGGAACAGTCGACTCGTTCATCAAATGATGTACCGCCCGCGGCAGTGAATACTCATACCCACATAGAAAAGCCAATCCTTGATCAAGCAATCGAGGCGATAGAAAAGCAGACCGATCTGCGCATCGCGGTTGTCGAAAAGGAGCGTAGAGACATACGCACAAAGGCCAACATGCGGATCTACCCGGGCGCGGTCTTACACATCGACGATGAGGAGTACGTCGCCGAGGTGAAGCGTTGGGCGCAGCATGCCGCCCTCGGCCCAGTCATCGAACTGGTCAAACGCTATCCGAAGGGGATATTAGTCGCCGACTACGTCAATGCACGCATGGCAGAGCGCCTACGCGACGCGGATGTCCAATTCATCGACACCGCGGGAAACGCGTTCATAAATACCCGCCGCCACCACATCCAAATCAAGGGCAACCGAAAGCCCGCTGCGCCTGTTGGCGGGACCAGGCGTGGTCGCCAAAAGGCGTTTGCTACTACCACCCTCAAAGTGACGTACGCGCTTTTGTGCAAACCGGAACTGGTCGCGGCGACCTACCGCGAAATCGCCCGAAAGACGGGCGTGGCTTTGGGTACGGTCGCAAAAGCGATTGATGACCTGGAAGACGCCGGCTATCTCATCCAACAAAACAACGAGAGACAATTGGTTCGGCGCGAAGCGATGCTGGACGTTTGGGTACAACGGTATCCAGCCGCTCTCCGCCCCAAGCTACTACTGGGTGTATTTCAGACGGAGCGGATGGATTGGTGGAAAACATTCGATCTCGCGCCATTCCACGCCTGTTGGGGTGGCGAGGTCGCGGGCGCACACTACACAGGCGATCTAAAGCCTGTCGCAGTAACCGTGTACGTACCGAAGCCAAACTACTTGAAGCTCGTCGCCGCTGCGCGTCTGAGAAAGCACACAACGCCGACGGATGACGTGGGGGCCGTTGAGTTGCTGACTCCGTTCTGGGACGTCGAAGACGCGCAGGAGAGATTCGTACATCCGATCCTTGCCTATGCCGACCTGGTTGGAACTGGCCACGCCCGCGATCTAGAAGTCGCGCGCAAACTGTATGAAGAGAAAATTGCTCAACATCTCCGGGAAGATCGATAGCGCTACCACTGAACTCCTGCGCGTCGTTAACGAAATTGCGCAGAAGTGCGGATTCGAATACCTCGTCGTGGGTGCGACCGCCCGCGATCTCGTACTGCACCACGGCTATGGCGTTCGAATCGAAAGAGCCTCCGCTGATATCGATTTCGCAGTTGAGGTGGGCGACTGGCGAAGCTTCAAGGAACTACGCCGATCGATGATCGCTAGCGGCTTCGTCGAGACCCGACGCACGCATAGGCTCGTATCCGCTAAGGGCATCCCCATCGATATTGTGCCGTTTGGCGACCTCGCTTCCGACGCCGGTGATATCAGATGGCCGGAGGAGGACGTAGAGATGAGCATCCTCGGGTTCGAGGAAGCGCGTACACACGCCGAAGTAGTCAGAATTTTCGAAGAGCCCGCACTGGATATCCCGGTTGCCTCGCCGGTGGGACTACTCCTTCTGAAGCTTGTCGCTTGGGGCGACCGCGATCGTGATCTTCGGGTAAAGGATGCGTTGGATATCCGACATCTTCTCGAAAACTATTCGAGGCTGCCGCACGAACTCACCGGCATATGGGACGACCTACAGAAGTTGGAGCAATTTGACGGTGATATCGAGCTTGTCGCAGCCAGCCTACTCGGCGGAGCGATCCAGCGGATCGCCAGCACGGCGACGCTGACGCGCCTGGCACAACTGTTGGGCGACAGGCACGCCGCACTCGTTCTAGACATGGACTCAGTGCGTGCAACGAGCCCGTCGCGGAGCGCGAGCCTTCTTTCGGCGTTTGAAACTGGGTTTCTTGAGGGGCAGGGCCGATCTCTTTGAACGCGTGGTCCCGCCTATCTGTCTGACTGGCTCGAGAACGCGAGAAAATTCGGTAGCGTTTCCAAATCAAGGCCGAGTATCTCGGCCGCCTTTTCGTCTGAGATCCGTCCGTTGAGCGCGAGCGAACACACCTGCCGCTGCCACGTCGTCGCAGTCTCCCTGGCCAGTGCCGGCCCCGGTTCCGTCTTGTTCCAACCGTTCTTGCGAAACTCCCGCCACAACGCACGAACCGTCTCCTGATCGATCCGCCCGACGTCCTGCAACCGGTAGATCCACGCGCCCATGCTGAGCCCCCATTCGTGCTTCAGAAGCACCAGCTCCATCGGTGAGATGGAACTCCCCACGTAGATCTTCTTTACCGCCGTTCTTGGCGCCAGAAACGCACCGGCAAAGCGATGACACGCGCGTTCTTCGTCGAGCCCATCCTTTAGCCGACCGGCCATCACCAGATGACCGAGCTCATGCGCCAACGTGAAGCGTTGCCGATCGCCCGGCCAGTCCGCGCCGACCACCACGACAGGCCAATCACCCTCGTGCGCCGCGAGGCCGTCGAACCAGCCGTCGCTGATCGTCACGTGCACCACGCGCACGCCGTGCGCTTCCAGCAGATTCGTCAGATTCGAAATGGGCTGCTCACCCAAACCCCAGGCGTTCCGCAACCCTTCAGCCACGTCTTCGATCGCCTCCATGCTGACGATCCGACTCTGTCGCGAGGGTAGAGCAAACGTTGATGATCGCACCTCAGGCACCAACGCCTCGATCTCTCGTCGCAGCCCGAGCTGCTTGCGAATTTCGTCGTGGATCAACCGCTTCGAGACCGCCGTCATCCGGCTGCTTGCGCGGTACTCGACATTGGTGAGTTCGCGAGGCGCGTCATCGGTGAAGTGCGCAACCGGCACTCGCAGCGCCTTTGCTATGGCCGCGAGCACCGGCTCCGACGGCCTAATCACGCCGCGCTCGTACTTCGACACGGCCATTGCGGACACGCCCGCTTCGGCAGCAAGCGCCCGAAGGCTCATGCTGGCGGCTGTCCTGGCCGACTTGATTTGGAGAGTCGACTTCGTTTGTCTGACGGCGTCGTGGCGCCGCACGTTGCAAGCAATGAGCACTGCACAACGCCTGGCTTGAACTGTTTGCATGCGGCACACTTCCGACGAATGGTTCCCAACGAACAAGACGCCCGTGCCGAGATCGATCGCTTGCTGAACGCGGCCGGCTGGTCCGTGCAGGATCTCAACCAGGCAAACATTCATGCGACGCGAGGCGTCGCGATCCGCGAGTTCCGGCTGAAGCCCGGCCACGGCAAAGCCGACTACCTCCTTTATATAGACGCCAAAGCCGCCGGCGTGATCCAAGCGAAGCGCGCAGGTGCAACGCTTGTCGGTGTGGAGCGCCAGTCGGCCAAATACGTTGAAGGGCTACCCGACGCGCTTCCGGCTTGGCACCGTCCGCTGCCGTTTGCGTATGAATCCACCGGCGCGGAAACGCGTTTCACCAACGGCTTCGATCCGCTGCCGCGATCGCGTGGTGTGTTCGCGTTTCACAAGCCCGACACGCTTGCCGACTGGCTCGGCGGTGAGGCCAACGAAGTACGCGATGCCTCGCCGACCTTCCTCTCGCGCATGCAAGTGACGCCACAACTCGACGAAGAGGGTCTCTGGCCCGCCCAGATCATCGCAATCAAGAACCTCGAACGATCCCTCGCCGCGAACAAACCACGCGCACTGATCCAAATGGCAACCGGATCGGGCAAGACCTACACCGCCATCAGCTTCATCTACCGCCTCATCAAATTCGCCGGCGCGCGCCGCGTGCTGTTCCTCGTTGACCGCGGCAACCTCGGTCGGCAGACGAAGAAGGAGTTCGATCAGTACGTCTCGCCGTACAACAACTTCAAGTTCGGCGAGGAGTACATCGTTCAACACCTCACATCGAACCAGCTCGACCGCACTGCGCGTGTCTGCATCAGCACGATCCAGCGCATGTACTCGATGCTGAAGGGCCGCGAGCTCGCGCCGGAAGACGACGAGGTGTCGATGGGGGCGTTGCCATCGAAGATCGAACCGCTCGACTACAACCCCGCGATCCCGATCGAGACGTTCGACATCATCGTCACCGACGAAGCGCATCGCTCCATCTACAACCTGTGGCGACAGGTGCTCGAATACTTCGACGCGTACCTGATCGGCCTCACCGCGACGCCGAGCAAGCAGACGTTCGGCTTCTTCAACCAGAACCTCGTGATGGAGTACGGCCACGAACAGGCGGTGGCCGACGGCGTGAACGTCAACTACGACGTGTACCGCATCAAGACCGCGGTGAGTGAAGCCGGCAGCAAAGTGGAAGCCGGCTACTACCTCGGCTATCGCGACAAGCTCACGCGCAAGACGCGCTGGGAGCAGCTCGACGAAGAGTTCGCCTACGACCCGAACCAGCTCGACCGCGACGTGCAGACGCCGGACCAGATCCGCACGCTCATCCGCACGTTCCGCGACAAGCTGCCGACCGAGATCTTCCCCGGCCGCACAGAGGTGCCGAAGACACTGATCTTCGCGAAGGACGACAACCACGCGGAGAAGATCGTCGAGATCGTTCGCGAGGAGTTCGGCAAGGGCAACGAGTTCGCGCAGAAGATCACGTATCGCACGACGGGCGACACGCCCGAGCGGTTGATCGCCGCGTTCCGCAACAGCTATCACCCGCGCATCGCGGTGACGGTCGACATGATCGCGACCGGCACCGACATCAAGCCGCTCGAAATCGTCGTGTTCATGCGCGCGGTGAAGAGCCGCACGTTCTTCGAGCAGATGAAGGGGCGCGGCGTGCGCGTGATCGATCCGGCCGACTTGCAGAGCGTCACGCCCGACGCGAAGGCCAAGGATCACTTCGTCATCGTCGACTGCGTCGGCGTGTGCGAGCAGGACATGACTGACTCGCGGCCGATGGATCAGCAGAAGTCCGTGTCGCTGGAGAAGCTGCTGCAGGCCGTCGCGCTCGGGAATACCGAGCCGGACGTGTTGTCGTCCGTGGCCGCGCGGCTCGCGCGACTGGAGAAGGATCTGCCGATCGCCGATCAGGCGCGCATCGCGCAAGCTGCCGGCGGACTCACGCTGAAGGATCTGTCGCGCGGACTCGTCGACGCAATCGCTGCCGATCTGCCGGCCGATCAAGTCGCCGCTGCGACGCAAGCGGCGATCAAACCGTTCGCGAATCCGCAGCTGCGCGAACTCATCGTCAACCTGAAGCGCGCCAATGAGCAGGTGATCGACGACGTGACGCAAGATCAGGTGCTCGAAGCCGGCTTCTCCGAGGCGGCGAAGGAACGCGCTCGCCAGCTCGTTGGCACGTTCGAGCATTTCATCGCGCAGCACAAGGATGAGATCACCGCGTTGCAGATTCTGTACAACCGTCCCGCTAAGGCGCCGCTCAAGTTCGAGGATTTGAAGGCGTTGGCGGATACGCTGCATGCGCCGCCGCACCTCATTAACGAATCGGCGCTGTGGCAGGCCTATGCCGCGCTCGACAGGACGAAGGTCAGAGGCGGCAGCACCAAACGCATACTCACCGATCTCGTGTCGCTTGTACGCTATGCGATGCACCAGGAGAACGAGTTGGTGCCGTATCCCGAACGCGTCTCGACGAACTTCAAGTCGTGGATGGCGCGTCAGCAGGCGTCGGGCAAAGCGTTCACGGATGAGCAGCGTTGGTGGCTTGAGAAGATCGCAGAGCATGTAGCGTCGAATCTCGGTTTGGAAGCAGAGGACTTTGAATTCGCGCCGTTCGGTCAGAGGGGAGGATTGGGGAAGGTGCATCAGCTCTTTGGGGCGGAGCTGATGATCCTAGTTGAGATCATGAATCGGGAGTTGGTCGCGTGATGCAGTTGGCCAGACTCGGTGACGTCACGGACGTTGTTGCAGGAGTTGGGTTCCCCAAGGGCATGCAGGGCAGGGATAACGCAGACGTCCCGGTTTTCAAGGTCGGTGACATTTCAACCGCGTGGACAAGCGGACAGCGTCTACTTCGTTCATCACGGAATTCGCTGACCAAGACGGAAGCAGCGAGTCTGGGCAGGCTGGTGCCGGCGGGCGCAACGGTGTTTGCAAAGATTGGAGAGGCGCTTCGACTAAACAGACGCGCCATGCTGGCGCAACCTTCCCTCGTCGACAACAACGTAATGGCACTGATACCGAGACGGGCACAGCTGGCGCCCATGTACCTTTTCTATTTCATGCAGACCGTTGATATGGGCCAGCTGTCTCGTGCGACTGCCGTTCCATCGATACGCAAATCCGACGTCGTCGAGATTCCTATTCCGGTGCCACCGCTGGCTGATCAAGAGTTCGTTGTCGCCGAAATCGAAAAGCAGTTCTCCCGGCTCGACGAAGCCGTTGGCAATCTGAAGCGAGTGACAGCCAATCTCAAGCGTTACAAGGCTGCTGTGCTCAGCGCCGCCGTCGAGGGGCGTCTCGTACCTACAGAAGCAGAAATCGCGAAGCATGTGCGCCGAACCTACGAAACGGGCGGCCAACTGATTGAACGAATCCTGGAGTCTCACCGCACCAAGAACGCCGCAACCAAAAGTAAGCTGGCAACGGCGCGAGCTGAAGGGCACTTAGGTGAACTTCCCCGTGGATGGAGTTGGGCGACACTTGATCAGATTCGTCAAACGGACAAGCCGATAATCTACGGAATTATCAAGCCTGGTCCTCACGTACTGAATGGCGTGCCCTATGTTCGGGTCACCGAGATGAAGGATGGCTTCGTCGACGTGGCGCACCTCAAAAGGACATCAATAGAACGCGCTGCGAAGTTCGCGCGTGCAACGCTCACAGCCGGCGACCTCCTCATATCCAAGGACGGTACGATTGGTCGAGTCGCCGTCGTTCCCTCGACTCTCGAAGGGGGAAACATCACGCAGCATGTAGTGCGCGTATCAGTTACGTCTCTGCTCGATCGAGACTACGTAATGTGGGCTATTCGCTCGGACTCATGCCAGCGATGGCTGACTGGCGAAACAAGGGGCGTCGCGCTTCGCGGAGTCAACGTCGAGGACTTCAGGAGGTTGCCGATTCCCGTACCACCAATCGCGGAACAGATCCGTATTGCCCAGGAAGTCGATCGGCGCTTGTCGATCGTGCTTGACCTGGAGCGCGAAGTTGAAGCGAGCCAACTCCGAGCAGCTGGACTACGACGCGCTTGTTTAGACGCGAGCTTTTGCGCCAATTCTCCGACTTCGAATGCGCCGTTTGAGGAATCGTCATGCGCGTAGTTCGGCTAAGCATTCAGAACTTCCGGGGCATTAGGAATGGTGAATTCACTTTCGATGGACACACTTTGCTCATCGGCGCCAACAACGTCGGGAAGTCGACGATTTGTGAAGCGCTTGAGCTAGCCCTTGCTCCGGACAGACTTCGTCGGTTTCCGCCAGTCGAGGAGTTTGATTTCTACAATGCTCGATATCTCGACAAAAGCGTTGACCCACCCGTACCCGTAAACGTAGAGATCGAAGTTGTCCTGACTGACCTGTCAGAGGAACTCGCGTTGCGCTGCGTTGACCGCACGGAGAGCTGGCACTCAAAAGAACGCCGCTTGCTGGTGGAAGGCGAAATCGAAGGTGTCGATGCTCTAGACGTGAGGGAATGCCTCCGAATAAAAACAATCGCTCGCTACGACCCGGATGAAGACGAGTTCAAGGCTTCATGCATTTTCTGCTCGGGCGCAACAAAGGCCGACGGTGAGCCAACGGAAGTACCTAGGGTTGTCCGTCAGCTTTTTGGCTTCGTTTACCTACGCGCGCTGCGTACGGGTGCAAGAGCACTTAGTCTAGAGAGAGGATCGTTGCTTGATTTGATACTGCAGCGTCGGGGCATACGCACCGGGATTTGGGAGCATTCGATCGAAACCCTGCGCAATCTCGATCCGCCAATTGATCAGGGCGCAGCTGATCTTGCCCCAATTCTCGAGAACATTGAGCGGCGCCTGGGACATTACGTTCCGCTTGAGGCCGACGGACGTGCCACTCAACTCTTTGTCTCTCAACTAACGAGGGAGCACCTGAGAAAAACAATCTCGTTCTTCATGCGGGTTGAAGCTGGTCAAGAGCCAGTTCCGTTTCAGGAAGTGGGCACCGGTACCCTCAGCACTCTCGTCCTAGCTCTGCTTTCGTTCATCGCGGAGACGAAGAGAGACAGCCTGGTTTTTGCGATGGAAGAACCGGAGATCGCCGTGCCGCCGCATACCCAGCGACGAATCGCGGACTACCTTCTCGCGAGCGCGGACCAGTGTTTCGTCACCTCTCATTCGCCTTATGTGATCGAACGATTCGATTCCGATCAGGTTCGGGTTCTCCGCAAAGAAGCAGGCGGGACCCTGATAGCGAAACAGCTCCGAGTGGGTGAGGTCCTCAAGGCGAAGACGTACAGGCGGCAATCGCGGCGGTGGTTTGCGGAGGCTATGCTCGCGCGTGGTGTGCTTGTAGCGGAGGGAATCTCCGAGAGAGATATGATCTTAGCGGCGGCCGCGAAACTTGAGTCCAGTGACGCGAATTTCTATCCCCTAGATCTATCTGGAGTCAGCGTCATTTCTGTTGACGGTGAAGGATCTCTGGCGGAGTTCGGTGAGTTTTTCGCCGATCTTGGCATTCGCCCATATGCGTTATTTGATGCCAAGCCGATGAAGCCTGAGATCAAGGTGCGCCTCGACAATGCGTACGTGTTTGCGTGCCAAACAAAGTATGAAGGGGCCGAAACGCTACTTGCCGAAGAGTCTCCTGTCCCTCGTCTCTGGGCCATGCTGGAAGAGGTGCGTGAATCAGGGACGAACCCCGGCTTAGTTCCCCCGGGAGACATGCCGAGGCCGGAAACAGTGAAAAAACTGGCGCGTTCGGTCCTCTCCAACGACAAGGGAAGTGGTTTGGCAGGGCGAGTCATTGAACTCTGCAGCGTGGCCGAAATACCCCCGACCATGGTTGCCTTCATGAAACGTGTGTACGAGGACTTTCCGAGGCCGGCTCCCATTCCAAGTATTGATGAGTCGGAGTCCGTAAGTTGAACGTCAGAGGAAGTGGGCGGTGTGTCATTCCGCTCCTTCATCAAGTTGGTCTGGCTGCCTAACATGCCATACGTGATTTGTGAGAAACGTCAGGCAGTACTTGACGCAGACGGTCATTGCCTGGTGTTAGGTGGGCCGGGCAGCGGCAAAACTACGCTCGCAATGCTCAAGGCAATGCGCCGAATTGAAGTCGGTCTTCGAAGTGGGCAATCGATTCTGTTCCTTAGTTTCTCTCGCGCGGCCGTCGCGCGAATCACAGCCGCCGCGAAGTCCGAGGAGGCCTTCAGAAACCGTGGCCTTCCTTCAATCCAAACGTTTCACTCGTTCTTCTGGCAGATCCTACAGGGCCACGCCTATCTGTTAGGCGCGCACAGAACCTTGTCAATCGTTCCAACACACGAAGAAGCAGCGCTTCGTGACGGGATTGCTATGGACGACGCGGAATGGCCCGCCTGGGAAAAGAAGCGTCGAGAGCTATTCCACGCTGAAGGCCGTGTCTGCTTTGATCTTTTTGCACCGCTTGCAGCGGAAGTACTTTCTCGGAGCGCACGTTTGCGGCGCCGCTTCTCGGAACGCTACCCGCTAGTTTTGGTCGACGAAGCTCAAGACACTAACGATGAACAATGGGAGTGCATTCGACTTTTGGCGGAGCTTTCGCAAATTGTGTGTCTTGCTGATCCAGACCAGATGATCTTTGGGCACTTGCCTGGTGTCAGCGCCAAGCGACTGCCGGAAATTCGCGCTACGCTAGCGCCCCTCGAAGTTAGCCTTGGGACTGAAAACAACAGGAGTCCAGGGACCGAAATTGCTCAGTTCGCGAGAGACGTGTTCCTTGGGCAAGTTCGAGCTGGCGACTATGCCGGTGTCACCGTTGTCGCATATCAACGCAAGGGCGAACACCGAGACAATGCGATTCGCGCGAGCGTTGGCTACCTTACGAAGTTGATTGTCAAAAGTACCGGCGAGCGACCCGAGAGCATCGCGATTTTGGCCTCCTATACCAAGGGCGTCGCAGTCGTTTCAGCTGCTCTCCAGAAGGAAAAACCCATCCCCCATCAGGTGCTCTTCGACGAGTCGTTTGCTTTGCTTGCTGCGCGCGCAGCAGCGTTTCTTCTGGAGCCAAGGAACGAGTCCCAGACTGAGGACGTTGCGACTTTGTTGGAGCTTCTGGGTACTGCGTTTCAGGCAAAGGGCAACGTAACGGCACGTCGCACTCGCGATCGGTGCTTTGTCTATGCGGCGCGTGTTCGCGCCGGGGAACACCCCTCGGTCAAGTTGGTCATCGCGGCCGCCAAAGCAATAGCCGAGTCGGCCGATCACGCCCGTTGCGGCGATCCTCGACGAGACTGGACGGCTGTGAAGGAGACACTCAGAACTGCCGGTGACTCAACGCTCGAAGTGGCGGCCTCGCAACTCGACTACTTAGTCGCGTTCGCGCGCGGAAGACGGATCTCTGAGGCGTTGTCGACCGCCTGGATGGAGTATGGCTGCTATCAGGACGCGAGAGCCGTCGTTGACGCAACGCTTTCTCAGGATCAATTGCTTTCCGCAGGCGAGCAGCTCGAGGGCATTCAAGTAATGAACAGTCACAAGGCGAAGGGAAAGCAATTTGACGGTGTTGTTCTATACCAACAGGAGTACCACTCCCCATTTGCCTGGCGGAACGAAACTGCTCCATTCACCGAGAGTCGTCGGCTCTTGCACATGACCATTAGTCGCGCACGGCGGCACGTGCTCGTGTTGTCTGAGGTTTATCCGATCTGCCCGATTCTAAAAAGCGATCGGCGGCGATGAATCCCATTCGCGGACTCGCATGCACTCGCTGACACCCGTGTTTGTAGCACTATGAGCACTCCGGCACTCATCCAAAAGCTCTGGAACTACTGCAACGTCCTACGCGACGACGGCATGTCCTATGGCGACTACGTCGAGCAGCTCACCTACTTACTCTTCCTCAAGATGGCCGACGAGCGCTCACGTCCTCCATACAACCAGCCGAGCCTGATTCCCACGAAGTACTCCTGGCCATCCCTCCTCTCCAAAGACGGCGACGAACTCTTCGACCACTACCGCCACTCACTCGAATCGTTGGGAACCGAAAAAGGCACGCTCGCGCTGATCTTCAACAAGGCGCAGAACAAGTTCCAGGACCCGGCCAAGCTGCGCCGCGTGGTGGCCGACCTGATCGACACCGAAACCTGGACCATCCTGGGTGCGGACGTGAAGGGCGACGCCTACGAAGGCCTGCTGGAGCGCAACGCGCAAGACACCAAGAGCGGCGCGGGCCAGTACTTCACGCCGCGCGCGCTGATCCAGGCCATGGTGGACTGCATCGCCCCGCAGCCGGGCGAGACGATCTGCGACCCGGCCTGTGGCACGGGCGGCTTTCTGTTCACCGCGCACAACCACATCACCGCGCACCACAAGAACCTGACGCGCGACCAGCTCCGGCACCTGAAGGAAAAGGCGTTCACCGGCTACGAGCTGGTGCAGGCCACGGCGCGGGTCTGCGCCATGAACCTGATGCTGCACGGCATCGGGTCTGAAAAGTCGGTCCCGGTGGTGGTGGGCGATGCGCTGGGTTCCGACCCCGGCGCGCGCTTTGACGTGGTGCTGGCCAACCCGCCTTTCGGCAAGAAGAGCAGCACGGTGATCGTGGGCGAAGACGGCCGCACCAGCACCGAAAAAGACATCATCGAGCGCGACGATTTCTGGGCCACCACCAGCAACAAGCAGCTCAACTTCGTGCAGCACATCAAGACGCTGCTGGCCACGAACGGCCGCGCGGCGGTGGTGCTGCCCGACAACGTGCTGTTCGAAGGCGGCGCGGGCGAAACCATCCGCCGCCGCCTGCTGCAGGAATGCGACCTGCACACCCTGCTGCGCCTGCCCACCGGCCTGTTTTATGCGCAGGGCGTGAAGGCCAACGTGCTGTTCTTCGACAAGAAGCCCGCGAGCGAAACGGCGTGGACGAAGAAGCTCTGGATCTACGACCTGCGCACCAACCAGCACTTCACGCTCAAGACCAACCCGCTGCGGCGCGAAGACCTGGAAGAGTTCGTGAACCTCTACAGCGCGGCCAACCGCCACCAGCGCCAAGCCACCTGGAGCGCGGAGCAGCCCGAAGGACGCTGGCGCGCCTACAGCTACGAAGACATCGTGGCGCGCGACAAGGCGAGCCTCGACATCTTCTGGCTGAAAGACGATTCGCTGGCCGACAGCGACAACCTGCCGGCGCCGGGCGTGATTGCGCAGGAGATCGTGGAAGACCTGCAGGCGGCGCTGGAACAGTTCAGGCTGATTGCGGGCGACCTGGGTGCCGACGTGGCCGAGGAGGCCTGAACAAGTTGAACGGCGCGCATGCCGTGACACGCACGGGCTGACCGGCCACGCCTTCAACCGGGCGCCTGCTTCACCTCACGTGCCACGGCCTCCAGCTGTTCGCGCAGCCAGCGGTGCGCCGCGTCGTTCTGGTGGCGCAGGTGCCAGATCATGTACATGGGCAGGGTGGGGCAGGGCACCGGCACCTTGGCGCTGGCCAGGCCCTGCATCAGGTGGGTCTGCAGCAGGCCGGGCGCGGTGGCCAGCAGCTGGCTGCCGCGCAGGAAGGGCGGCAAGCCCGCAAAGCCCGGAACCATGACGGCGAAGCG
>JBGSNQ010000020.1:0-10528 GCA_041739525.1 Pseudomonadales bacterium
TATTCGGGGACTGCACTTTCAGTTGGCGCCATCGAAGCAAGGTAAGCTCGTGCGATGCTTCAACGGGCGATTGCACGACGTCATTCTGGATCTGCGACCGCGGTCGCCTACGTTCCTGCAGTCCTTTGCGACGGAACTCGACCAGAGCGGAGTGACGGGAATCTATGTACCGCCCGGGTTCGCGCATGGGTTCCAAACACTGACCGATGATGTGATCGTGCTTTACCAGATGACCGACCACTTCACTGCCGAGTTGGACTGCGGTGTCCGCTGGAACGATCCTGCATTTGCGATTGCCTGGCCAATCGACGATGCGCACCTCAGCGAACGCGACCAGGGCTACAGAGACTTCGCGGTTGATCTCGTAGCGGGCTTCGCTTCGTTCTGAACAGACCGGGTCGTTCCACTGCGTTCTGCTGCGATACCAACTATTCCCGCCCCGAAGAGGGATAGGGCAGGGAACCATCTACTAGAACCAGCCAACAACACGTACTGCGGCAAGAAGTGGACGACAGCGATGGGAATCGTGCCGGCCAGCAGCGTGCCGATCACTGCGCCTCGCTTCGTGGTGATCGGCAGAACGGCTAGCGCCATCAGCGCAAACACGCCCCCCAGGAACGCCCACGCCGAGGGAACGGCCCAACCGCAAAGACTCTCGACCACGCAGCCTGCCGCCGCGATATTGCTTCGCCCCACCAGCGCGCCGTCAGCGTAGATTCGCGCGATCGTTCCATCGTAGGCAGCCACCACGTCGAGGTTGCGTCCGCTCTGCAGCACAGAAAGGGAATCGACCCTGACGCGTTGTCCATTCGCTCCAGAGATCGGAGTTCTAACCCGAAAGACCAGGCGGTCGCCGTCCTGGCCCAGGTCGAAGTTTCGGTGAAAAGGGTCGACGGAGAAGGTCACAATCCTCGCAGGTCCCCGCTGCGTCAGGTCGTCGGTCCGCATCTGCACTGCGACGTGCAGTTTTCCGCTGCCATTCACCGCGTGGGCCAGGGCATCCGACACTGATCTGGGCAACGTTTGAGCGGGACCGCCCAACAGGATCGTTCGCCTGGAGCTGGTGAATGTCGAACCATGGTTGGGACCCAAAGGTCCTGACGCTTCGACTGAGGGGCCGGTCGGAGCTCCGGGGGCCAACGTCAATCTCATGATTGTTCCGTTCCACGGCCGATCGTTGGTCTGCTCGTTGCCGATCAGCAGCGGATAAGCTGGATCCCATCCCGCAAGTGCAGATGGTGGTGAGGGCAGACTCCAGACAGCAAGGATCCCTAATGCAACGACGACTGCGAGTGCGAGTCGTCCGAAGGTGACGTTCATCCAATCGCCCTGTATGCGCCGCCGTTCCGCCAGATGATGGAAAAAAGATGCTGCTACAACCGCTCCGAGCGCATTGGCGACCACGTCGTATGCGGATGCAAACCGATCAACGCCCCACAACTGTGTCACTTCAATCGCAATCGATAGTGCCGTCGCCAGAAGCCCGACGCGCCACACCGGTTCGCGCCACAACGCGATACCGAGCGGGATATACAGCAGCAGATTCTGAGTGAAGTCCCAGAATCTTGGCGTGCTGCTCCAGCCCGCATACGCCGCGAATTCAATGGGGACTGCGGTAGCAACGAGAATGCCCCCGATGACGATCGGCGTAATCGAGAGTTGATACGGCGCGCTCGACATAACGGTGCATCTGATCACGGATTGCCTTTCACTTTCACGAAATCGATTCGATTGAGCCGGCGTTGCGTTTCGTTGTTCGTGAAGGTCACACGGAATCCCTCGGTACGATAGCGAACAGTGCTGGCCCGTCTCCATCGATACCATCGCGCCAATTCCGAGTCCGGACATCGAAGAAAAAAATGGAAGCGCGAGTCGTTTGTCGATGCCTGATCGGATGCTGGCTGCTGTTCGTCGCTGGAACGGCGGCCGCTGCGCCGCAGCCTTCACTCTCGTTCAGCGCTTCTCCCACTAGTGTGGCTGTTGGCGGACAATCGCAGCTGAGCTGGTCGGCCACCGATGCACGAGGATGCTATGCATCAGGCGCCTGGTCCGGAAGCCGTCCGACGGCTGGGACCGCGAGCGCAGGACCGCTCAGTGCGTCGAAGACGTTTACCCTCTGGTGCTGGGGCGGTGGCGGGTGGGTCACACGCAGCGTCATGGTGTCCGTTGCAAGCTCGCCGGCGCCAACGGTTTCGTTGAGCGCCTCTCCCAAGACCGTCGCGTCGGGCGGATCGTCTGCGTTGACGTGGTCGAGTACCAACGCGAGTTCATGCTCGGCGAGTGGTGCGTGGTCTGGAACGAAGTCGACATCCGGAACGCAATCGACCGGCGCGGTGACGGCGAACTCGACGTATGCGCTTACCTGCTCCGGCACTGGTGGTTCGGCCAATCAATCGGCCACGGTCACGGTGACGTCGCCCGTTCCGACGGTTACGTTGAGTGCGTCACCGAGTAGTGTTGCATCAGGTGGTTCCTCGACGCTCTCCTGGTCGAGTACCAATGCGACGTCGTGCACAGCTGGTGGTGCGTGGTCGGGTAGTAAAGCGATATCGGGAACTCAAACGACCGGCGCGCTCACTGGAAGCTCAACTTATACGTTGGCCTGCACCGGCGCTGGTGGATCCGCCAATCGGTCGGCCACGGTCACGGTGACGTCGTCCGTCCCGACGGTCACGTTGAGTGCGTCACCAAGCAGTGTTGCGTCCGGCAGTTCCTCGACGCTCTCATGGTCGAGTAACAATGCGACGTCGTGCACAGCTGGTGGTGCGTGGTCGGGTAGTAAAGCGACATCGGGAACGCAAACGACCGGCGCGCTCACTGGAAACTCAACTTATACGTTGGCCTGCACCGGCGCTGGTGGATCCGCCAGTCAATCCGCCACGGTCACAGTGACGTCGCCCGTCCCGACGGTCACGTTAAGTGCGTCACCAAGCAGTGTTGCGTCCGGCGGTTCGTCGACCCTCTCCTGGTCTAGCGCTGGGGTCACCAACTGCGTGGCATCGGGTGGCTGGAGTGGTGACAAGCTGCTGTCTGGCACTGCGCCTGTAGGGCCATTCACGCAAGACACCACCTTTAGCCTTAGTTGCTCTGGATCAAACGGAAGTGCGTTGGCGATGACTGCCGTCGCCGTGCGAACCGCTCGGATCACATGGACGGTCCCGACGAAGAACTCGGATGGCTCGGCACTTACAAATCTCGTCGGATTCCGCATTCGCTACGGAAACGCACCGGCGTCTTATGGACAGTCGGTGATGATCAACAACGCATCTGCAAATCAGTGGGTGCTGCCGCTTGCACCGGGTACTTGGCATTTCGTGGTGACGTCAGTGAATGCCGCTGGAGGAGAGAGCACAAACTCGACCGAGGTAAGCAAAACGATCAACTGATTTCCGTTTGGGGAGAGTTTGGAACGTTCCTTACGCCCGACGCGCCAATCTCTTCCGCTTGTGCTGCACGTAGTCCACAAGAATGTACTCCCCCAACTTCTCCGGACTCGTATAGAACACCCGCCCGCCGTTGATCTTCGCGATCTGGTCCATGAACGCCTTCAGATAATAGTTGGCATCCAGCATGAACGTGTTGATCGCGATGTTCTTCTGCGTGCACAGCCGCACCGCGCGCATCGTCGCGCGGATCGTCTCCTGCGTCGGCGGATAGGCGAACTGCGCCTGACCGTTCTCGAGGTGCGCGGTGGGTTCGCCGTCGGAGATCATGATGATCTGCTTCGTGCCGGAGTTGTGTTTCGCCAGTAATTTCTCGGCGAGCAGCAGTGCGTGCTGCATGTTCGTACCGAGCACGTATTCGTCCCACTGCAGGAAGGGCAGGTCGACCGGCTTCAGTTCCTTCGCGTACGCGGCGAAACCGATGATGTAGAACGAATCCTTCGGATATTGCGACGTGATCAGGTTGTGCAGCGCGAGCGCTACTTTCTTCGCGGCCTGGAACGAACCGCGCAATGCCATCGACCACGACAGATCCACCAGCATCGCGGTGGCGCTCGAGGTGATCAATTCGGAGCGATAGATCTCGAAGTCTTCGGGTTTCAATTTCACCGGTGTGCCCGGACCTTCGCGGTCCATCGCGTTGCGCAAGGTGCGGGGCATGTGCAGGTGGAACGGGTCGCCGAATTCGTAAGGCTTCGTCTGCTCGAGGCGTTCACCGAAACGGCCTTCCTCCGGGATCGCGTGATTGCCGAGGCTCTGGCGTCGCAAGCGCGCATAGATTTCGCCGAGCGCTTTCTGCCCGATCATGCGTGAACCGCGCGGTGTCAGTTCATAGCTGTCGCCATTCGGCCGGATGTAGCCTGCGTTCTCGAGCGCGTCCAGCAGCTTCTTCAGATCGTCGAGCGAATCCTTCGCGTCTTCGCCGAGCAGCTTTTCGAGCTGGTTCGAGTCGATCGAATCGAGATCCCCGTGCCGTTCGGCGTCCTGCACCTGGTCGATCATGTCGTCGAGCTGGTGCATTTCGTTCATCAGCTTCATCGCGGCTTCGAGGTCGAGCTCTTCGTTGCCGCCGAACTTGTATCGGGTGCCGTCCGGGTTCAGGAAGTCCATTTCTTTGGCGAGCTTGCGTAACTCCGATTCGAGTTCCGGATCGCCGAATTTATCGCTCATCAGCGATTGCAGCTGCGCGCGTTGTTCGGCACTCAACGATGACAACAGCGATTGTGTGGCCGCCATCTGCTGGCGCATCCGTTCGAGCAGGTCGTCGAGCGACTGCGGCGGGTCGTCGCCGAACATGTCGCCGAACTTATTCATGAATTCATCGAAGCCCGGATCTTCGCCGGCGATCTTCTTCACCAGCATGTCATTCAGCGCTTTCAGCATATCTTTCATGCGCTCGATGTCGCCGGCCGACATCTCTTTGACCATACGTTCGATGTCGTTGAAGAACGACTGCGTCATGGCGCGGCGCAACTGGTTCAGCAGTTCGAGGAATTTGCGCTGCGCGTCTGGGTTGATGAACTCGTGCTTTTCAAGCGCCTTTACCTGCCCGGCAGCGTCTGGCGGCAACTTGTCCAACGCTTCCTTCGCGCGCTTGGCGATCCCCTTCATGAGGTCGTCGGAGAAACTCGATTCCTTCTCCGCGCCCGCGCTGTCGTCGTCCTTCTTGTTCAGCCAATCGTCGATGCGCTCGCGTTCCATGGCGAGAATTTCGTCGAGTTGCTTCTTGATGTCCTTCATCACGCTGGAAAGGTCGTAGCGTTCGAGGCGCTGCTTTTTCTGTTCGCGCAACTTGCGAAGCATGTCGCGCAAGCCTTGCCGATAGCCGCCTTGTGGCATCTTCATGCCGCGCGACATCAGGTTGCGCATGGCCCAGCGTAAGTCGCCGTACTCCATCAGATCGTCCGCGATTGCGGCGAGCACTTCGTCCGGATCGATCGGCAGCCGTTGACTGCCGTCCCAGAACGAAAAACGATGGCGAAGAGCCGGTTTGCGCATTGGATCAACCCATGTATGAGGCGCGGCCGTCCACGCTGTATTTGTTCAGCAGCTTGTGCAGATGCAGGCCTTCCAGCATGAATTCGATGGCAGCAGCGCGCGCGGCTTCGCTTTCGCCCGCGAGCGAGCCGATGGCCTCAGCCAGCCCGTCGACCTTCGTGAGGATGTCGGCGTAATCGCGCGACGCGACGCCTTCGCCAACTTCCACCGACAGACCGCTGTTGAATACGGTAGCGAGTTCTTCCACATCGTCGATGTCGAACTTCCGGTCGAACACGCTCTTCACCGCGCCCTGAATCAACCGATCCATGATGCGGGCTTCCTGGCCGTCTTCCATCGCCTCGAATTCCACCTTGCCTTGCAGCGATGGAACGATGAAGGGCAGATCGGACACGCGCGGCACCACTTCCGTTTCATCCACGCGCAACGCGCGACGGAATGCGTTTGCCAGCAGCGCTTCGTAGTTGGCAACGCTCGCTCGCACCGAAACACCGGAACGCTGGTTCACATCGGGCGATTGCCGCGCGTGATGCGTAATCTCGGCAACGATCTCCTTCATGAACTCGGGTACGTTCACGCGATAGTCGCCCATGTCGAGGTGCAGCGCTTCCTGCTCCATGATCTCGATCTCCTGATGGAGATCTTCGGGGTAGTGCGTGCGGATCTGCGCGCCGTAGCGATCTTTCAGCGGCGTGATGATGCGACCGCGATTCGTGTAGTCCTCGGGGTTCGCAGTGGCCACCAGGAACACGTCGAGCGGCAGACGCACGCGGTGGCCGCGAATCTGAATGTCGCGTTCTTCGAGCACGTTCAGCAGGCCGACCTGAATACGTTCGGCCAGGTCCGGTAGTTCGTTCACCGCGAAGATGCCGCGATTCACCCGCGGCAACAGCCCGTAGTGGATCGTCAGTTCGTCGGACAAATAGCGGCCTTCCGCTACCTTGATCGGATCCACTTCGCCGATCAGGTCGGCGATGGTGATGTCGGGTGTCGCGAGCTTTTCGCCGTAACGTTCGTCGCGGTGCATCCAGCGGATCGGCGTTGCGTCGCCTTTGGAGGCCACGAGTTGTTTGCCCGGTGCGGAAATTGGGTCGAATGGGTTTTCCGGAATCTCGATGCCGTCGAGCACCGGCGTGAACTCGTCGAGCAGCTGCACCAGTGAACGCAGAATGCGCGACTTCGCCTGTCCGCGTTCACCCAGCAGAATCAGGTCCTGCCCCGAGAGCAGCGCGTTCTGCAGTTGTGGAAGCACGGTGTCGTCGTAGCCGACGATACCGGGGAAGAGCGTCTCGCCCTTGCGCAGTTTTTCGATGAGGTTCTTACGAAGCTCCGCCTTGACCGGTAGCACTCGAAAGCCGGAAGACTTCAGTTTTCCAAGGGTTGCGGGTCGTTCGGCCAACGGCGTAAGTCCTCTTGGGTCGCGTGTGGTCCGAGTATATCGGGATTCGAAGCGAGGGCGCGACGCTAAGAATTTCTCCTACAGCATCTGTGTATTCGTCGGTATGCCCAACAGCAGACGACCCACCGTTTCGAGCGTGGTCGGTGCCACCATGATGTGTTGCGTCGCGACGTGAACGTCGCGGAAGCGCCGTTGCAGATCGCTCGTGTCGTACACGGAACTGCCGCCGGCGAGGGTGTACATCGAGTCGACAACGCGCACTGATGCTTGCACCGCGTGTGTAGTGGCGAGACGTATGTCGCGGCGCTCTTCGACCGGAATGGCGTCGCCGCGTTGCGCCTTCTGCCACGCCGCTTCGATCGCCTCGTAGTAGAACGCACGCGCCGATCGCAACGTGGCCTCCGCGGTCGCCACGTCCATCTGTGCATGCACGCGTGACGCGAGCGTCGCGGTGCCGCCCGCACGCACCTTTCCTGAGGCAAGTGCAACGAGGTCGTCGATTGCACCACGCGCGATACCGAGCGCAACCGCTGCGATACCGAGCGCGAGCAGTGCGAACTGCGGAAACTGATACAAAGGTCGCGCCGGGTTTTCCTGGATCAGATATCCGACGGCGCGCGATTCCGGAACGAACGCGTCGCGCACCTCGAAGTCGAGGCTGCCTGATCCACGCAGACCGCTTACGTGCCACGTGTCGTGGAAGTGCAACTGATCGGGAGCGAAGACCAGCATGTGATTGCGTGGCGCGCCGCCGCTCGTTCGCAGAACTTCACCATCGCGACTGATCGTGCAGCCGCCGAGAACCCACTGCGCGTTCTGCGTGCCCGAACCCCACTGCCAGCGGCCGTTCACACGAAAGCCGCCGTCGCAGATCACGGCGTTGCCTGACGGCGCGAATACGCCGCACAGGAGCGTATCCGGAGCGCTGAATATCTCGCGAGCGGCATCGGCAGGAAGGCGCGCCAGTACAGAACCGCTGGTAGCACCGATGAACGCCACCCAACCGCACGACGCATCGGCGCGCGCGAGCGTTTCGAACACGTGTGATGCTTCAGCCGGCGACGCTTCGAAGCCGCCGTATGTCTCGGGCACGAACATGCGATAGAAGCCGGCGGCCGCCATCTGATTCGAGAGGTCGGCCGGAACACGGCGTGCGTGTTCGATTTCCGAAGCGCGCGCGGCAACGGACGGCGCAAGCCGCTCTGCTGCAGCGATCAGGTTGACCATCTGGATCTCCTGCGGTCTCTGGATGCCGACAGAAAGGACGGGTGCCTTATTCTGTCGTCACAAACTCCATCCGGCGCGTTTCGGTGACGCGCTTCGACGCATCGAGGATTTCGAGAGATACGAGATTACCGTGGCTGTCGTAGTCCATGATGACCCCGGGTTTGTCCTCGTCGCTCTCAACAATCTGCACGTCGTCCTTGAGCATGACTGTCAACGTATCCGTCTTTTGGTCGTAGGTGACTTTCATCGGTCGATTCTCCAGTACTTGCCGATCTTACTCGTTCGACCAGGTTCGGCATGTCGCTAAGGATGTTGCCTCATTCGAGCGCTGTTCCCCACCGATTCGCGTATACGAGCCTTTCCGGACTCTGGCGGCGAATCGGCCCGTGGCCCTTCGCGATCGGATAACCCATCGGGACGGCCGCAGCCGTTCCCCAAGGCTGCGGAATGGCGAGTATTTCGCGAACCTTTTCCTCGTGTTCGCACAACAGCGTGGTCAACACGCAGCCGAGACCTTCGGCGCGGCACGCAAGCATCAGATTCTGCACGGCGGTGTAAACGGAGCCGCCGCCTACCACTGAAACGCGATCGAGCTTCGCGTCGGTAATCGCCATGAACTTCGGGTTGAAACAGAAGATGGCGATGGCCGGCGCTTCGCCGAAATGGTCACCGAGGTGATTCGCGGCCGCGAGCGTGCGTGCTTCGCGTGCACGATCGGCCTCGGGCAAACCCGTGAGCCGCGCTTCGTAACCCTTTGCGAAGTTCTTCCACGATCCGGCATACAACTCGCCGAGCTGCTTCTTCGGCGCTGGGTCGGTGACGAGCACGATACGCCACGGCTGAGCGTTGCCGCCGGTTGGCGCCCAGGCAGCTGCTTGCAGTACGCGGTTGAGTACATCCGTTGGGATGGGATCGGTTTTCAGCCTGCGCACGGCGCGCAGCGTACTCATCGCTTCGTAAACGGTCGGGTATGACATGGTCGGTCCTGTGTTACGCGTTCGCGCGTTGTGTGGGTTTGCCGAGCAGCCGGTCGGAGATGATGCGCAGCTGAATCTCGCTCGTCCCCTCGAAGATCTTGGTGAGACGAGCGTCGCGCCAGTAGCGTTCGACGGCGTGCAACTTGGTGTAGCCGGCACCGCCGAAGATCTGCAGCGCGTCCGACGTAACGCGTTCAGCCATTTCGCTCGCGTACCACTTCACCATTGCGGCTTCCTTGTCGGCTGCCTTGCCGTTGTCCATCTCGGTGGCCACGTGATACATCAGCTGGCGCGCGGCCTCGATCTCGCTCGCCATGCGCGCGATCTTGAAGCGCGTCTCCTGAAAATCCGCGATCGGCACGCCGAACTGCACGCGTTCGTGTGCGTAGTCCATGGCGTCTTCCATCGCGCCGCGCGCGAGCCCGATGGAACGCGCCGCCGTATGCGCACGCGCCGCATTCAGGAACGAAACGGTGTTCTTGAAGCCCTCGGAATCGCCGCCCGTGATGATGTTGTCTTTCGGAATGCGGCAGCCATCGAACGCGAGTTCGAAAGTCTTCCAGCCGAAGTAGCCGATTTTCGGAATCGCGGAACCCGCGCAGCCCTTCGGCAATTGGCCGCGTTCCTTCTCGATGATGAAGCTGCGCAGCCCGGTGTAGCGGGCGCTTTCGCCCGGAGCTTCCACGCGCGCGAGCAGTTGGATGTAGTCGGCGCCGTCGGCGAACGTGCACCAGTATTTGTTGCCGGTGATCACCCACTCGTCGCCGTCGAGCACCGCGCGGCAGCTGACGGCCGCGAGATCGGAGCCCACGTTCGGTTCCGATAGCGATACTGCCGCGAGATATTCGCCACGCGCGGCTTTCTTCGTCAGTTCGAGCCGCTTTTCGAGCGGCCAGCCGCGCACGCCCATCACGCCGCCTGCACGCGCGATGATGCTTGCAACGCTCATCCAGCCGCGGGCGAGTTCCTCCGCAATGAGGCAATACTCGAATACGCCGAGGCCGAGCCCGCCGTATTCCTCCGGCGTGCGAATACCGAAGTAGCCGAGCTCGCCCATCTTGCGGCGCAGTTCCATCGGAATCTCGCCTTGTATCGGGTCGAGTTCGTTGGCCACGGGCAGCACTTCCTTCATCGTGAACTCGCGCGCCGCCGCCTGAATCATCAGGCGCTCTTCCGTCAGGTAAGGTGTCGTCATGTACTACATCCGGTAGAGGTCGGCGCGATCGAGCAGGTTCTGCACGATGCGGATCGATGCCGCATCCACCATCACGCCGTCGACGTTGATTGCGCCGAGCCCCTGCTTCAGCGCATCCGCGTAGGCGGCCTTCTGTTTGCGCGCGGAAGCGATGGCGTCGGCCGCGGGCGAGAACACCTGTTGGGCGATCTCCACCTGGCTTGGATGAATGGCCCATTTGCCCACCATGCCGAGTGCGTGCGCGCGTTCCGCTTCGCGCCGGTAACTGTCGGGATTGCGGAAGTTCGCG
>JBGSNQ010000023.1:0-73254 GCA_041739525.1 Pseudomonadales bacterium
CGTGATCACGTGCATCTTCTGATCGAAGCGCACACCAACCATTCGATCGCCTGCGGGATGAAGAGCGTCGGTGCACGAATCGGCAAGCTCGCCAACCGGCTGTTCCAGCGCAAGGGCAAAGTGCTCGACGGTCGCTATCACTTGCGCCCGCTACGCACACCGCTCGAGGTACACCGTGCGCTGCGCTACGTGTTGCTCAATCACCGGCATCACGCCGCGCCGCGGCGCAGACCCGCGCATCGAACTGAGCACGTAAGAGCCCAACCCGATCCTGCCAGTTCCGGCCGCTGGTTCAACGGCTGGCGCATCGCCACCGCCCCTCCGAACCCCACAGACACCTGCGAAGTCGCCCCCGCACGAACCTGGCTACTGCAAACCGCCTGGCGCCGTCACGGGCTCATTCATCCCGCGGAGGTTCCGTAGACAGCTCCCAACTGGCGCGACGTTGCGTGCTCGTTAGCGACGGACGAAGAGAGCCGGCCGTCCCCGGTCGGTTGTTGCGCGACCGAGCCTGCTACCTGAATCGAGCCGACTGAAATGGACGTAGACCGGATCGAGCGGGGAGACGTCGGTGAGCGTGCTGTTGCGCTAACGGGTGCGTCTTGTCGCGTCATCTTGTGGTGGAGGCTTTGACCGGACCGAGCACATCCGGCCCGAAGTACAACCAGCGCATTGGTACATTCGTCCCGAAAACGGCGCTTAGTGTGCCGCAAGCGGCGCAGGTCGGAAGCCGAGAACGGTTGGGAACGTTCCGGAACTGTCCCGCAACCGCCTGGGCGAGGTGACCGGCCCCCGCCACGCGCGTAGCATGCGCCCTGATTCGAATGTGGGGCACACGATGGCGTCGAACATTCTGCCGGGACGCGGCGCCGAGATCGTCTTTCGGCTCGGTACCGTACTGCTGCTGATTGGCGGTTGCTTCGTCATCTTGCGGCCATTTCTCGGCATCATCGGTTGGGCCATCGTGATGGCCGTGGCGATGTATCCGACGTTTCTGAAACTGCGTGCGTTGATGGGCGGCAGGACAAAGTCAGCTGCGACGCTGATCTGTATCGTGTTTCTGTTGGTGTTCATCGTGCCCGCACTCGTGCTGTCGGAAACGCTCGTCAGCGGCATTCGCTGGCTCGCGCATGAACTGCAAGCGGGCACCCTGAGGATTCCGATGCCCGGTGCGTCGATCGCGGGGTGGCCGATCATCGGTGAACGGTTGGCGGAAGCGTGGACGCTTGCCGCGACCAACCTCGAGGCTGCCGTTCTGCAATTTCGCGACGAACTCGCGGCGATGGGGCGATGGTTGCTGCTTCAGGCGGCGTCTACCGGCCTTGGTCTCTTGCAGTTCATCGTGGCGGTGATACTGAGTGCGGTGCTGCTCGCAACAGGCGAGGCGAGCAGCGCGCTCGGCCGGCGCATCGCGCAGCGCATCGTCGGCGAAAGCGGCGAACGATTGACTCAGTTGGCCGTTGCCACCACCCGCAGCGTGGCGCGGGGCGTACTCGGCGTTGCGCTCATTCAATCGACCCTGGCGGGCCTCGGCATGCTCGCGGTGGGGATTCCCGCGGCGGGTCTGTTGGCGGTGATTGCCCTGATGCTGTGCATCGTCCAGGTCGGCCCGGGACTCGTGCTGATTCCGGCGGTGATTTACCTGTTCTCGGTGTCGCCCGGCGTGACGGCGGTGCTGTTTGCGGCGTGGTGTGTATTCGTGATGCTGATAGACAACGTGCTCAAACCGATGTTGCTCGGGCGCGGCGTCGACGTTCCGATGATCATCGTCGTGCTCGGTGCGATCGGCGGTTTGCTTGCGATGGGTGTGATCGGCTTGTTCGTCGGCGCGATCGTGCTGGTGTTGGGCTATTCGGCGCTCATCGCCTGGGTTGATCAGGAAACAACACCGCCGAGCCCGACAACCCCAACAATACCGTAAAGGCGCGGATTACCGATACAACTCCGCGCTCGAAAGTACGGAACCGTTTGAACCACCGACCACCAGCACCCCTGTCGTGGCCAGCGCGGTGGCGGTATGCCCGTCGCGAGGCACCGTCATGCTGCCGGTTGCAGTGAAGTCGCCGCTAGCGGGGTCGTAGAGTTCGGCGTCTGCAATCAGATGCGAATCAGCGTCGCCGCCGCCGGCGATGAGCACTGTTCCGTTGGAGAGCAAGTTCGCGGTCGGTGCCGAATGGGCGGTGCGCATGTCGCCGGTTTGCGTGAAGGTGCCCGTCGACTCGTTGTACGTTTCCGCAGAGTCGATTGCGTTGTCTGCGATGCCGCCCGCCAACAGCACTTCTCCACTCCCCAACAACACTGCCCCCTGATGCGCGCGGGCGGTGATCATGCTGCCGGTTGCAGTGAAGCGACGCGTCCTCACGCTGTAGACCTCCGCTGTCTGAAGTGCAGTACCGGCAGTATTGGTACCGCCGGCAATCAGCACGTCGCCACTCGGCAGCAACGTTGCAGTGTGGCCGGAGCGGGCGGTGACCATGGTGCCGATGCTGCTGAACAGGTCCGTTCCCGGGTTGTAGAGTTCTGCGCTGGCCAGCGCGCCGTTGGTTCCCGTTCCACCGGCAATCAACACCGTGCCGTCGTTCAGCAGCGTAGCGGTGTGCGCGTGTCGCGCCACTATGAGGTCGTCGGCGACGAAGAACTGGCTGGTCGACGGTGCGAACAGCAAGCCTGTTGCAAGCGGGTCCGCATCGGGAGCGCTCGAGCCGCCCACCACCAGCACGCTTCCGCTCTGAAGCGGCGTCGCCGTGTGATCGTATCGAGGCCCGGGCATGGCGCCGGTGACCACGAACGTGGAGGTACCCGGCACATAGAGTTCGGCGGTGCTCAGGCCGCTCGTGCCGTCGAAGCCGCCCACCACGAGCACGCTCGCGTTTGTGAGCAGCGTGGCGGTATGAAGTGTTCGCAACGTGGCCATCGCCGCCGTGTTGGCGAAGCCGTTTTGCAGCACGTCGATGGTGGTGTCTTGCGGGGTTGCCGATTGTGCATTCGCATCTTCTACAGACACCTTGATGGGAAACGCACCGAGCTGCGTCGGTGTGCCCGATAACGTTCCATCGGCGGCGAAGGCGAGGCCCGGTGGCAAGTCGCCGGTTTCACTCCAAACCAGCGGTGAGACGCCCTCGAAGGCAGTAAAGATGTTCGAATAAGGGCGATCGACTGCGGCTTTGGCCGGCGACGGTGATGTTGCAATGGTGGGAGGTAAGGGCGGATCGATAACGATGGTGACCGTGCGGGTATCGTTTCCCGCCGGAACGGACGAGTCCGTCACGGTGACGGGGACGCTGTAGGTTCCGGCAGTTGTCGGCGTGCCGGTAATCGTGCCGTTGCGCGCCAAGGTCAGTCCCGCGGGCACGCCGCTGGCGCTCCAGAAGAACGGTGCAATACCGTCGGTGGCGGTGAACACGAAACTGTCCTGATATTTCCAGTTGGCGGGACAGGCGCGAATGGAACCACCGACGAAACAGGGCGCGCAGGTCGATCCGGACGGCGCGCAGGTGATGCCGTTGCCGAGGTTGTATGCCGAGCCGACGGCGCCGTCGGGCGGATCGGGCGGTACGACGATGGACGGATCGCCGCCACCGCCGCAGCCGCTGCACAGGACGACAACAGTCACGGCAGTAGCCAACAGCAGGCTACGCGTCATCGAATACTTCCTTGCTTGCCGACGCAAATGTCTGCGCGATCTTATCAGTGATACAGCTCGATCAAGACGCGCCGTTGACGATGCGCGGGGAGGCTTCCGGTTACTGCGTGAATCGGGCGTTCAACGTCGGTCCGTCACACGCCGCGTCAGCAGGCGCCGGTCTGTGTCCACGTATCGGTTCGGCAGGCCTTCGTCGGATTCGCGACGCTTGTCGGTGCGCCGGTCGGTGAAGTGTTGATAGACGCACCTGCATTCGCGAGGCATGTCGCAGTCCGGCAGCGGCAGAACGGGAGCTTCTTCCGAGAGGTAGCGCTGTCCCGCGATCGCCGCGACCGCACAACACATGCGATCACCCCGCGTAGCTTCTACGGCTACGCCGTGGAACAGATTTCTGACGTTTGTAGGGCGCCCCTTCGCGTCGACTTTTTTTCTTCTGAGCATACTTGCGCAACCAGACGTGTGAGGCGGCTACCGAACGCTTTTGCGCCGGAACAGATTCACGATCGCGAGTAATACGACCGCACCGAGGAACGACACCAGAAGGCTCGCCATACTGAAGTCGTTAGCGTTGATCGTGCCCGTGCCGAGCATCGGGGCGATGACCATGCCCGCAACGAACGCACCGACGATTCCGACGACGACGTTCAGAAAGACGCCTTGTTGAGCGTTCGTCTTCATGACGATGCTGGCAAGCCAGCCTAGCACGCCTCCAACGATGAGCCAGGCAATGAAGTTCATGGCATTCTCCAGACGGTGAAATGTTCTTCAGGATTCCTGAAGCGCGCCGCAGCAGGCATCCCCGGCCCGGCCGAGTGGTCGTAGGTGCAGTACTACACCGTGTCCGCGAGGCTGATTTAAGTGTGAGTCCACGGATTCCTCCTACGACATAGTCAGACGCGGCCCACCTCCATCCGGCGCAGCTGGTCGAGAGACTACTCGCGAAAACACCGCGAGGACACCAGGAATGGCACGTAGCAGGAAAGTACCAAAGGCAAAGAAGTCGGCGGGAGACAATCAGGGAGAAGGTAACCGCGAGTCAGCGCGCCGCTTCAACGACGCGGAGCGCCGTTTTGTCGATTCGGAACGAGGCCGTGAGGCGATCCGCAGCGCTGGCCGGCCACGCGATGAAGACGAAGAGGAAGCGCTACGTAACGCGGAGTCGGAAGCTGCAGGTCGGGCGCGCGAGAACGATCCCGAAGAGAAGCGCGATCATCGTAAGCCCGCGCGGTGAACGAAGCTGCGAGCGAGTGGAACCGTAAAATGTGCCGGTGCGATTGAAAGAACTAACGCACGGTCATTCGGCCCATGACTGTTCCAGCCGCGTGGGCGCGGGCCAAAGGCAGCGGCATACTCTTTGCACCTCGGAAGGTGTGCGTCATTACGGCGCGTAGTAACGACAAGGAGGATCCATGAAGACGGCAACCGTGAGCACCGGTGCGATACCGGCGAAGCGCGTGAACGGAACCGAAGTGTACAACTCGGCCGGAGAACATCTCGGAGAGATCGAGGACATCATGATCGATAAACCGAGCGGCGAGGTGGTCTACGCCATCATGTCGTTCGGCGGTTTCCTCGGCATCGGCGAGAAGTTCCATCCGCTGCCCTGGCAGGTGCTGCACTACGACACGACGAAAGACGGTTACGTGGTCGAGTTGAGCAAGGACCAGCTGCAGAAGGCGCCGGCGTACGCGCGTGACGAACTGAACGAGGACGATACGATCTGGCGCGGCAAGGTGTTCGACTACTACAAGCAACCGCCGTATTGGGGCTGACGGCATCGCGCTTCGATGACGTTCTTACTCCAATCACGTGCTGCGGCAGACGCGACCGCGTGGGTGCACGTGGTCGCATCTCTCGTAGCACGGTTCCGTAGGGCCGCGCTTACACCGATCGCGGAATGGTCCGATAGGCAGGATGATCCGTTCGCGTCAGGGTGAGGGTGCGCGGTGATTGACCGTGGCGGTTTGCGATTCCTGTGGTCGCAGCCCGTTCCGGTCGTCACTGCGCGCCATCTTTGCGGGCGCGGTTCTCGGCCAGGTGCGGAAGTGACCCGGCTAGTTGCCGTTTGCGCCGGAATGACTGTCCTTCAACCACGCGCGCACCGCTTCCACAGCGGCGCCTTCGGGGTTGGCATTGCTATCGATCAGCGCGCAGGCCCGCGCATAGCGATAGTGGCTGACGTGTTCGGAGAACTGGCTGGGGATCGCACCGTCGTCGATCTGCTCGAGGCGCTGTGACCGTGCGTGGCAATCGGCCCGCCACTCGAGAAATCGTTGGAACTCCGCGTCTGCGGTTTGAACGCGTTCGACTCGTTGTGTACTGGCCATCCCTTCGCCATCCCAGGTTTTTTAGGTTTGCGTGACATTAGCCGCAGGTCCGCGTCGCGTCCGTGCTGGAACGCATAGTTGCGAAACCTGAAGCGGTCGACTGGTCAATCAACTTCCATGCCACGCCAAGAACACGAGTAATAACAAAGAGTTGTCACACATAGGCAAGACCGAGTGTAAAGACCGGCGACGCTTTCATATCCAGGTGCAGCGCGGCATGTAAGCCGCGCCGACGGGCTATCATCCGCGCTCGTTCCATCCGCGCTCATTCAGGGGAGTCTTCGATATGGCGCACATTGCGCACCGCACGATTTCGACCAATGGCATCTCTATGCATGTCGCGGAGGCGGGCACCGGCTTCCCGGTCGTGATGTGCCACGGCTGGCCCGAACTGTGGTTTTCCTGGCGCCATCAGTTGCACGCGCTCGGGGACGGCGGGCTGCGCGCCATTGCACCCGACATGCGCGGTTACGGCCGTACCGACGCACCGCGCGATCCCGCTCAGTACACGATGAAAATTCTGTGCGCCGACATGGTCGGCCTGCTCGATGCGCTCGACATCGAGAAGGCGGTGTTCGTCGGCCACGATTGGGGCGGCGCTGTGTTGTGGCAGATGGGGTTGCGATACCCCGAACGCGTCGAGCGGCTGATTGGACTGAATACGCCGTATAGTCCGCCGACTCCGGGTTCGCGGCCGACGCTTGCGATGCGCGACGCGTTCGGGCTGACGGACGCGACGTTCTACATGCGCTACTTCCAGAAACCGGGCGTTGCTGAAGCAGAGTTCGAAGCCGATGTGCGCGGCAATCTCGCGAAGGTATTCATGCCTTACACACGTGCGGAAGATCTGTGGACGTTTGCAACGGTTGGCGGCGACGGTAGCGGTGCGCTTACGCGCGTGCCGCCCGGCGCCACGTTCCTTACCGATGAAGAGCTCGACGTTTACGCCAATGAGTTCTCGCGTACCGGATTCACCGGCGGCTTCAACTGGTATCGCGCCGCTGACCTGAACGCCGACGAGGTCGGCGCGCCTACCGGCCCGGGTCTGAACATTCCAAGCATGATGATTACAGCGGAGAACGACCTGATTCTGCGTCCTGAAATGGCGGCGCACATGCCGATGCTGATTCCCGGCATCCGGATGGAGAACATCCGCAACTGTGCGCACTGGACGCAGCAGGAGCGGGCGAGCGAGGTGAACGCGCTCATGCTCGATTTTCTGAAGGATCTGGCGCGATGAGCGACGCCCCGGTACGCAAGCCGCGCATCGCCGAAAAGCACCCTGACGGACGCGCGCGATGCGCATGGTGCGAAGGCGATCCGCTGATGGTTGCGTATCACGACGAGGAGTGGGGGCGTCCGCTGCACGACGATCAGCGACTGTTCGAGTTGTTGTGTCTCGAAGGCGCTCAAGCGGGTTTGTCGTGGCGCACGATCCTGCACAAGCGCGAGCACTACAGGAAGGCATTCGACGGTTTCGATGCGAAGCGAATGGTACGTTACAACGACGCGAAGAAGGCGCGCCTGCTCGAGAACCCCGGAATCGTCCGCAACCGTCTGAAGGTAGATGCATTCATCAGCAATGCGCGTGCCTATTTGGATCTGCTCGATACCGGCCGCAGTTTCGACGACTACCTCTGGCAGTTCACCGGCGGAAAAGTGATCCGCAACCGTTTCCGCACGCTATCGGAGTTTCCGGTGTCGACGCCGCAGAGCGATGCGATGAGCAAAGATCTGAAGAAGAAGGGCTTCAAGTTCATCGGCACCACGATCTGCTACGCGTTCATGCAGGCGTCCGGTCGCGTCGATGATCACCAACGAGGCTGCTGGGTGGCGAACACGCAGTAGCAGCAGTCCGCCTACGCGGCGACGCGTACGAACCGCTCGAGCTCCTTCAACTTGTCGGCCACCGCTTCCGGTTTCTGCGAACCGAGCTGCGGCACGACCCTGTCGACGCCGAGATCCGCAAAACCGCGCAACATGTCTTCGCTGACGCGATACGGCGGCGTGATCACGATTTCGAAGCCATCGCGCGATCGTCCAGCCGCCGCGAGCGCGTTGTCGAGATTCTTCAGCACGGGCGCAGTTTGTTCAGGGCCGATCGCAAAGCCGTACCAGCCGTTTCCGTAACGCGCTGCGCGGCGCAATGCCGCCGGGCTGTGTCCGCCAACGAGGATGGGCAGGTGCGGCTTCTGCACCGGTTTCGGATCGAGCCGGCAGTCCGCGAGCTGGAAGTGGCGGCCCGAATAGTTCGCGACCGGCTGTGTCCACAGCTGCTTCACCAGTTCGAGGAACTCGTCGCTGCGCGCGCCGCGGTCTTCCCAGCCGTAACCGCTCGCCAGTACTTCTTCTTTGCACCAGCCGACGCCAATGCCGAAGTCCATGCGTCCGCCCGACAGCCAGTCGAGGGTGGTGAATTCCTTCGCCGTGTAGATCGGGTTGCGCTGCGAGATGAGCGTGATGCCCGTGCCGAATCGAATCGTCTTCGTCACGGATGCGAGAAATCCGAACGTGGCCACCGTATCGAGCATGCCGCCACCCTCCGGCACCGGCAGTTTGCCGTCGCGTGAACCCGGGTAGGGAAACTCGGTGCGATCGAACAACACGACGTGTTCGCCCATCCAGATCGAATCGAGCCCGGCCGACTCGGCGCGGCGGCCGAAGTCGACGATGAACTGCGGCGTACATTGCGGCGACATGAACGTGGCGAATACACCGATCTTCATGGCTGACTCCTCCTGCAGGTGAATGGGTGCATCAACGCGCGACCAGCGCTTTGCCGTCGATTTCGCGGATTGCCGGACGCGTGACGCCGACCAGCAGCGTCACAATCAGAAATGCGCTCGCACCGAACGCGACCGCGGCGACCAGATTCGTCTCGTGTGCGATGGCGCCCAGCAGCAATCCACCGAGCGGCATCAGGCTGTAGGTAATCGAATGTACGCCCATCACGCGACCGCGCAGTGCGTCGGGCACCTCGAGTTGCATCACGCTCATCGAACAGATCATGAAAACCGACGCGAACACGGACGACGCGAACGCGCTGAACAATGCAAAACCATACCAGCCGTACTCGACCGCAACGGCGAAGCCATACAACGAAACACATGACAGCAGCGCGCCTCCCAGCAGCACAACTCCCAACGAACGCGAGTTCTGCATGCCGCCCACGGCGAGTGTTCCGACGACCGAGCCGACGCCGGTTGCCGACAACAGAAATCCATAACCTTCGCTGCCGACGTCGAGATGCTGCGCAAACGCCGGCATCAACTGCATGAACGAGCTGAGAAAGAACATGCCGGCGTACGACAACAGAATGAGCCAACGGAACAACTCGTGCGCGGATATGAAGCTGAGCCCCTGCTGGATCTGCTGCAGCGTCGATCCGCCGCGGGTTCCGGGCAGCGCGATCGGAATCGCGAGCATCACGAAGAACATCACGACGAAGCCGGCGCCCGAGAGCGCGAATATGGAGGCGGTGCCCAAATGCGCGAGCAGCAGGCCGCCGAGCGCCGGCATGATCATGCGCGTGGATTGCCAGAGCACCGAGTTCAGCGCGACGGCAGACATCAATCCTGGCCGTTCGATCAGATGTGGAAACAGTGCCTGACGAGTCGGCCACTCCACACCCGATATCAGCGATGACAGCGCCGCAATCGTCATCACGTGCCACACCTGAACGTGTCCACTGGCGTCGAGTGCTGCGAGCAGAAAGAACAACGCGGCCGTCAGCGTCGACGTGATCAGAATGATCTTGCGCTTGTCGAATCGATCGGCAACCACGCCGCCGAACAGCGACATCAGAATGTTCGGCACGGCAGACGCGGCACCGAGCAGCCCCAGGTCGAGTGCGGACCCGGTCAGCTTGTACACGAGCCAACCCTGCGCGAGCGCAACCAGCTGTGTGCCGCCCACCGACGCGAACGAAGCGAACCAGTAACGGCGATAGAGCGGGTATTCGAACGCGGGATAGCGGGAAAGGATGAGGGACTTCACGAACGACTCGGCGACCTGCGGCTCGACAAGGGAACGCGCAGTTAACGGTGGAACGCGGGTGCGACGCAAGGGTAGCCTACGTCGATCCAACGACCACTGTGCTGCACATGAAAGTGATCGGCTCCGGTTTCGGAAGAACCGGTACGTTGTCGCTGCAGGCCGCGCTGCAACAGCTCGGCTTCGGACCGTGTTACCACATGGTCGAAGTGATCAAACATCGCGGCCATGCGAAGACTTGGCTGAGCGTTGCGCGGGGCGAGAGTCCCGATTGGCGCGCGCTGTTTCAGAAGTTCCAGGCCACCGTTGATTTTCCGGCATGCGTCTACTACGCGGAGTTGCTGCGTGAGTTTCCGCAGGCGAAGGTAGTGCACTCGGTGCGCGACAAGGCCGAGTGGTATCGCAGCTCACACGAAACGATCTTCCAGTCGCGCACCGTTTTTCCGCGATGGTTGCGGCGTGCGAGCGGCCTCATCGACGGGTTGCTCGAGATGACGGAACGAATCGTGTGGAACGGCGTGTTCGAGGGGCGTTTCGAAGATGCCGGGCGCGCACAGCAGATCTTCGAAGAGCACACAGCAAGAGTTCGCGCGACAGTTCCCGCAGAACGGTTGCTGGTATTCGATGTGCGCGAAGGTTGGCCGCCATTGTGTCGGTTTCTCGGCGTTGCGATACCGGATACGCCGTTTCCGAACGTCAACGATCGCGCCTCGATGTTGCGGGCGCTGGCTGTTTTGCGATTCGTCACTAGAGCGATTCCGTGGCTAGCCGCGGCGCTGGTGGCCGGACTGCTTCTGGCATTCGTGTAGGAGATTGCATCCATCCGTGTCGTCAACGGATCGGCCGTAGCCCGATGGCCTATCATCAGCCGTCGTGTAGGGGACGAACGCAATGCAGTCTGAATCGTCTTTCGAAGCCGGGCGCCTGCTCGGAACGTCAATTCGAGATCTCGGACTCACCCTCGAAGGAACCGATCTCGAACCCGTGGTAGATGCGTTCCGTAGAGAGCTCGCTCACGCGGGCATCCATCGTCTGCAACCGTACTTCTATTTGTCCGATGAATGGGGCGTGCCGTTCGAGACCATCGCCATCGGCATACCGTTTTATCTCGCGCGGGCGGACCTGACTCTGCTTCACGCGGAACGAACGGGGCATCTCGAAGGCCTCGGCCGAGCCGATCTGCTGCGCTATCTGCGGCACGAGATGGGTCACGTCGTGAACTATGCCTACAGACTGTACGAACAACCCGACTGGGTTGCCCAGTTTGGCGCTATGACGCAACCGTACCTGGACGAATACCGCCCCGAGCCGTTCAGCGGTCGTTTCGTACGACACCTTCCGGGTTGGTACGCGCAGAAGCATCCCGACGAAGACTGGGCCGAGACGTTTGCGGTTTGGCTTACGCCGGACCAGAACTGGCGCGACGACTATGCCCAGTTTCCAACGGCACTCGCAAAACTCGAATACTGCGACGCGACCATGGCCATCCTGCAAACGCGCGACCCGATCGTGGTTGCGACGGAACGTGATGACGACGTCAGTCAGCTGGAAGACTCGCTCGCACGCCATTACGAAGGCGAATCCGAAGACGAAGAGGCGCTGCCCGCGGGGCTCGACGGTGCGCTGCGGTCGATCTTCGAAAACGCGAGCGCCGACGATGCAACCGCTGTGGTTGCGCGATTACCCGCGCACGGCCTGATACTGCTGTTAGAAAGCGACCTCGTCGCCAACGTATTTCGTTGGACAGGGCACTTTCCCGAACGGACGCGCCGCCTGCTGAGACATCTGGCCGACCGTGCACTCGTGTTGAACCAGGTCTATTCGGTGGACCGCGAAATCGCGACGACGGTGGCGCTCACCACGCTCGTGACCGCGCTCGCGATGAATCACGTGCACCGAGGAACCTACCTGTCGTGACGTGCGCGCCACGGCGGCGTGTCTTTCAGCTGCGACCAGCGCGGCCGCCGTGCTCGATAGTGACGCTCGCGCGAAAGCCAGGCATTGCGCTCCCGTTGTACCCGATCGCGCGAGTCGGTGCCGGGCGCCTCGAGCGCTTTCCAAAGCTGTGGGTGAATTCGATGGCGATGCCATTCCATCGGATCAGCTACGGCGGTGGACCTGGGATCCATCGATGCGGCCTGATCGACCCGCTCGATGAAACCGCTCACCGCTTCGCGAGCGATGGCGTACTTCTCGGGTGCCGCAAGTGCGCTCCAGGCCGCCCAGAACAGGGCTTCCGGTTCGATGCGGTCTGAGCGGATGCGACCATCCGAGGCGTTCAGATTCGCGATGCGTGCTTCAGCGTGCAGTCGATCGAGTACGTCGCCGCGATCGCAGCGCGTAAGCGTGGCTTCCGCATCGCCGAGAATCTGATCCTGCTGCAACGACGTTGCGATGCGGACATGCGGGTGCGCCTGCAGGTAACGCGCGTGGTGCACATCGAGCAGCAGTGCTTCGACGTAGTCCCTCGCGCTGGTGCGGCACATCTGCGCTCGGTTCTCCCAACTCGCTTCCGTGGTCAGTAGCTCGAAGTCGAGTGGACAGTCGAGCTCGGGCCCCCGCGCGGCGTCGAGTATCTTGCCGCTCTTCACATGGAGTTCTCCGGCGATCTGCAACCGGTTCAAATTGCCTTCGCTGTAGCGCATCACCTGGTCGGGCTTGTAGCCAACTTCATTAGGGGGCGACTGCCAGTAACCGGGATCAATGCTCTGTGCCGCCAGTCGTATCGCTCGCCCGAATGCGAAATTCGTCTGGAACATTTCGCGCTTGCTACCCGCCGGACCGCCGCGTTTTGCGTCCATCAGCGACGCGTCCGCGCGCTCCGCCGGACCGAAACCCCGATCGAAGTACGCGTTTTCTGCGGTGAGAATGCCGTTCAAACGAGGATGAAAGCGACCGTCCCAATAGGCCGTGACAATGTGCTGGAAAGCAGCGAGTCGTCGGGCGGTTGCGCGGAACGTCCGGTCGTCCGGATTCGGCCAGTCCATGATCCATGTGGCGAGTTCCGGATGGCTCGCCTTATAGGCGATATCGTCGGCCAGGAGACTGCCTGTGAGGAACGTCTTTGCGGACAGAGAGAACTGCCCTCCGCCATGTGCGATCGAACAGGAAAGGCCGAGCTTCTGGGGCACGTTCCATATGAAATGCTGGAGGAAGGCCACGAAGCGGTCGTCGTAGAACCAGCAGACCGGCACGGGTTTGATGCTGTATTCGAACGTTTCCGGATCGAGCGCAACGCGCACCTCGAACGGTTCCATCGCGCTGTCGGACCAGTGGAATATCAAACCCTGACGGCGCACCTGCCACTGATCCAGATCCTCGTCGCGCTGCACGCTCGCGAACATGCAGTAGGGCTTTCCCGCCGCTCGGTGTTTCTCGTATTTGCTCTTGATGGTCTTGGCGATGCGCTGTTGCGTTTCGAGCATATAGCGGTCGAGGAAGTATGCGTCCTCACCGCCGGGCTCTTCGGCCATCGTCCGCCATTTCTGCACCGACTTGCGGCTTTGGAAAGTGGGCTCCATGCCAACCCAGGCTGCATCGAAACCGGTCGCCTCGGGATCACGAAAATACGTGAGCACAGAGGTCATTGGATCAACTTCGCGCGTTTGCACGCCCACCTCGCGGTTCGTCGTCAGTGGCGTTGACGATGCGCGCAACTTGCCTCGCGGTCGGTACGTCGACATACAAACCCCGCGCCATTTGCTTCTTCAGGCGCCCGCGTCGTGCACGGCAACGCGCCTGCCGATCCAGCGCATCGCGACGAACAGCACCAGATACATGGCGGCGGCGACCGCGTAGGGCAGCGCGCCATTGATCTGATAGAGCGCTCCGCCGAGCAGCGGACCGAGTGTGAAACCGAGCGGTCCGCACGAACCGGCTACGCCTGCGACCGAGCCCTGCTCCTGCGGAGACACCGCGAGAGATGCACCAGCCATGAAACCCGGGCCGGCCATTCCCATGCCGAAGCCGAGAATCATCATCGCGACGGACAACATCAGCTGTGTATTGGCGAGCGCCATGATCGTGAACGCGACGATCAACAGCGGCATGGCGAGGCGAAGCAGCGTAAACGGCGACACGCTGATGCGCTGCACGACGGCGAACTGAGCGATGAGCGAACACGCCGCCGACAACATCATCGCGAAACCGAATTGCTGCGCGGTCTCCCGGCCCGAGAGACCGAGGATGTCCTGGAATCGGAATCCCATGGTTTGTTGCACCAGTGCTGTGCCGGTGAACATCATCACGCCGACGATGACGAACGGCAGGATGCGCGAATCGGTGTACTTCATGCGCGCGGGGCGCACGCCGGGCTGGTGGTGGCGCGGCGGTTCAGGCAGATAACGCCACACGAACAACCCGTTCAGGAACGCTACGCCAGCCATCACCCACAGCGGCATCAGCAGAGATGCCATCGTGAAGGTTGCCACGGCCGGCCCGAGAATCGAGCCGACGTTGTTGGCGGCGCCCGCCGCGCCCATCCCCTTAGTGCGGGTCGTTGGGTCGGTGATGTCGGCCATGTAGGCGTTCGAGGCAGGCATCGACGCCGACATCACGCTGGCGTGCATCATTCGCGCGACGATCAGCGCAACGAACAGCGTGGTGCCGGTGAGCAGTTTCGACAGTCCGGCGTACAACACCGAATTGAACAACAATGTGCCGGCGCTGAAGCCAAAAAGGCCAACCATGATCACACGCTTGCGGCCCCACACGTCGCTGACGCGTCCCCAGAGGGGGCTGGACAGAAACACGGTGAGGGATGATGCGGCGATGATGCTGGTGATCTGAATTTCGGTGAGACCGATTTCGCGACCGAGCGGGGCGAGCACTGGGAACAGCACCGTAAAACCCATGCCGATGCAGACCAGCGAAAACAGCAGTGTGCGTCGCGCCTGTATCGGCGAGAACGAATCCATCGGAGAGATTCCGGGGGCGAAGCGGGCGAGTCTACCTCAGTAGAGCGGAACGGCGAGATCTCGGGTTGTCTGTTCGATCCCTCCGCCTGCGTCATGCTGCGTATCCGCCGTCCATCAGAGTTCAGTTTCTCGAGGAGTTGCCTGCAATGAAGTTGGTGAAGACGTTGATGACCGGCCTTGCGTTCGGCGAGTCCCCTCGATGGCACGACGGACGTCTCTGGTTTTCGAACTGGGTAGGGCAGGAGATCGTCGCGGTGGATGAACGCGGCGAGAGCGAGATCGTGGCGCGTGTGCCGTTCGACTCGTTCCCGTTCTCGATCGACTGGTTGCTGGACGGCCGGTTGGTGATGGCCTCAATCAGCGAACGGCCGTTGCTGGTGCGGGAGCACAACGGCGCGTGGAGCACGTATGCGGATACGTCATACGTCAACAAGGCGGGGTGGAACGAAATCGTGGTCGATGGCCGGGGCAACACCTACATCAACGGTACCGGCTTCGACGCGCGCGCCGGCGATCCGTTTGCGACCGGCATCATCGCGATGGTTACGCCGCAGGGAATCGCCCGGCAGCTGGCGGACGACATCCACTTTCCGAACGGCATGGCAATAACGCCTGACAATTCCACGCTGGTGATCGCCGAATCGTTTGCAAGGCGGCTCACCGCGTTCGACATCGGCGCCGACGCAAACCTCTCGAATCGGCGCATCTGGGCCGATCTCGGCCACGGCGCGCCGGACGGCATCTGCTTCGATGCCGAAGGCGCGATCTGGTACGCCGATGTGCCGAAAAAGCGCTGCGTGCGCGTACGCGAGGGCGGCGAAGTGCTGCAGAGCGTCGACGTGGACCGCGGCTGCTTCGCGTGCATGCTCGGCGGCGCCGACGGCAGGACGCTGTTCGTCACGGCTGCGCTATGGCGCGGTTTCGAGCACATGACCAACGGATCGCGAACCGGCGTGCTGCTTTCGACCGCCGCACCGGCTCCGCACGCCGGTTGGCCGTAGTACACGTCGGCGTCTTCGGATTCAGAGATCCTGGGCACCGTCTGCCGCCTGCACGATATGCATCTCGTGTGTGCGGGTGAACTCGGTGAGGTTCTCGAACACGTTCTGCGCCGGCGTTGCCACCACCGCGTCGGCGACCTCGGCAAACAACTCGTGCAGCGGCTGATGGACGTCGAGCAGCCATTGCGTGAGAGATTCGGGGGTGAACGACGATGCCGGTTCGGGGAGCGGATCGGGTAACGAGGCAGAGTATTGGACGAACGTGTCCAGAACCTCGCCCGGTGCTTCGTCCAGATAGCGATTCAGCGACTGGGTGAGCTTGCTTTGCTCCGCCGCGAATGCACTCTGGAGCAACGAAGTGCGCGCTCGCTCGGGCACATCGGCGTGACCGAGGCGCTGTTCGATCGAATCGGAATAGGCGATCGCGCGCGCCAACACCTCGCGCGCGGTTCGAAACGTATCGCGATCGGTTCGAGTCATAGAAGGTCCCCGTGACGGTTGGTCGGCTAAGCCGGCGGAATGTTGTTGTTCATCCGGAAGAAATTCGTCGGATCGTATTGCGTCTTCAGTTTCGCGAGCCGGTCGTAGTTCGGACCATACGCTGAGCGGATGCGCGCGCGCGGATCGTCGGCGTCGAGGTGGTTGACGTACACGCCGCGGCTGAAAGGCTCTACCGCGTTCCAGAACCTGCGCGCCCACGCGATGTGGCCGTCTGCCCCCGCGGGATCGGTCCATTGCGCGATGACGTCGAAATCCCAGCAGGGTTCGCGCAGGCTGAACGCGGTTACTGACGGGTCCTTTCGGGTGCACTCGCCGTCGACCCGGAACAGCAGAATCGCGCTCATCGGCGACGTCGTCGCCGCGGCGTGTTCGATGACGCGGTCGATCAGTTCGTCGCCGAGTTCCGCGAAGTAGCCGGATTTCCAGTATCGGTGCACGCCGAACGGATTGCCGGCGTCGAACAGCGTGTTGAGAACCGTGTAGGGAATCGGTCCCATCATGTCGGCGATCGGCGCCGCGAACTTTCTGATCGGTGCGAGGCGGACCTCAGCTTCCTTCATGTCGCCGAGCCACGCGGCGATCAACGCAACCACGTGGTGGCCGTCGGGTGTGTAGATGATGCCGGCGTTGATTGCGAGATCGTCCGGACAATCGCGGCAGATCTCGCCGTAGAACTTCAGCACGTCGCGCGCGGCTTCGAACGGCCACGCGACCATACCGCCGTAAACGATCGGCGCGACCGGATGCAGTTGGAACTCGAACGACGTGACCACGCCGAAGTTGCCGCCGCCGCCCCGCAACGCCCACAGCAGATCCGGGTTTTCTTCTGCGCTCGCTCGCATCAGGTTGCCGTCGGCTGTTACGACGTCGGCCGCGATGAGGTTGTCGCAGGTATAGCCGTGTTTGCCCGCCAACCAGCCGAGCCCGCCGCCCAACGTGAGCCCTGCGATGCCGGTATGCGACACGACACCGCCGGTGGTGGCGAGACCGAAGGCTTGCGTCTCGTGATTGATCTCGGCCCAGGTAACGCCGGGTTCTGCGCGCGCAATCCGCTTGATCGGGTCGACGTGCACGCTCTTCATGCCGGAGCAATCGAGCATCAGACCGTTGTCACACACGGCATTGCCCGCGACGTTGTGGCCGCCACCGCGCACGGCCAGCGTCAGATCGTGGCGACGCGCGAATCGAACACCCGCGATCACGTCGGCCACACCTTTGCAGCGAACGATCAGCGCGGGACGTTTGTCGACCATCTCGTTCCACACCTTGCGGGTGGTGTCGTACGCCGCATCGCCTGGTTGCAGCAGATCGCCGCGCAACGCGAGGCGGAATTCATCGACGACGGCTTTTTCGAGCATGGCGAGCGACCCTTTGCAGCGTTGGTTGCATGCGATGTTACGCGGGCGAGCGTGTTGGTACACGCGCGCAGTAGACTCGTAAGAACTCAGTTGGAGAATGATCGCCATGCAGACCGGATTTCTCGACCGCAGCATCGAGCACGGCGGAACGCGCTATCCCTATCAGGTGTACGTGCCGTCGGACTACGACGCGTCGGTTGCGTGGCCGGTGGTGTTGTTCCTGCACGGCGCGGGCGAACGCGGCGACGACGGACTGCTGCAAACCGAGGTCGGCATAGGTACGGCGATCCGACGCTATCCGCAGCGCTATCCGGCGATCGTGGTCATGCCGCAGGCGCCACGCGACAGCTTCTGGGGCGGGCCACCGGGCGATGCAGCGATGGCCGCGCTCGATCGGACATGCAGGGAGTTCAACACCGATGCCCGGCGCGTCTACCTCACCGGCCTGTCGATGGGCGGTCACGGCAGCTGGATGCAGGCCTACCGCCATGTCGAACGCTTTGCGGCGGCAATCGTCGTTTGTGGCTTCGTGGGTGACCGTCCGAATCGCGCCTCGACGGTGCCGGCAGGCGACGGCACGCCGTATCAACGAATGGCCGCAGGAGTGAAGAGCCTGCCGATCTGGATCGTGCACGGCGAAGCGGATCCGGCGGTGCCTGTCAGCGAGTCGCGGTTGATGCACGAAGCGCTGCTCGCGGTGAAGGCGGACGTGCGTTACACGGAAGTGCCGGGCACCGACCACGATTCATGGACGGCCACTTACGCGTCGGAGTCGATCATCCGCTGGCTGTTCGAGCAGCGTCGAAAATGAACGCGCGGATCACCTGACGACTACGCCCATCCGCGCCGAGATCGCCTCCGCCTGATCCAGCCAGTTCGACACGCTCGCTTCAATACCGCGCCGCCAGAACGACGGCTCGCGCGGATCGAGACCGAACGGTGCCATCAACTCGACTGCGCTCTGGCTCCCGCCCGCGCGCAGCAGGTCGAGGTAAAGCGGCTCGAAGTCCTTGCCGAAGTCGTCGCGGCGCGCAAACAGCGACTGCGTGAACAACTCGCCGAACGCGTATGCGTACACGTAGAACGGTCGCAGGAAGTGGCCAACGTAGCTCCAGAGATTGTCGACGTTCTCGTACGTGAACAGCGTGCCGGGTTTGCCGTAGAACGCGTGCGTTACGTCCATCCACGCGGTGTTGAAGTCGGCAACCGTGAGTTTTCCGTTGCGCCGCGCTTCGTGCACCTTGCGTTCGAAGTTCGAGAAGGAGATCTGCCTGACGACCGTGTTGATGTGGTCGGCGGACTTCTCCATCAACAACGTGAGTTTGTCTTCGTCGTTCGCGGTGTGCTGCAACAGATACCGGAACGTAGTCATCTCACCGAAGATCGATGCGGTTTCCGCATACGCCATCGGTGCGCGGAACATCAATGCGCCTTGCTTCGCTGCAGCCAGCATACCGTGCACGCCATGCCCGGCTTCGTGCGCCACGGTCATGATGTCGCGCGGTGAGCCGAGGTAATTCAGGAAGTTGTACGCACGCGCTTCGCCGTTCGGCAGCAGCACAGCGTAGTTGTACGCGCCGCCGGTTTTGCCGGCGTAGGGCGGGGCGTCTACCCACTTGCGTTCCAGCATGCGTGCGACGAGATCGCGCAACGTCGGGCTGAACGATTCGTATGCAGACAGCACGGTGTCCACGCAGTCGTCCCACGACACGACGCGTTCCGACGTGTATGGCAACGGCGCATTGCGGTCCGACCACTTCAACGTGCCTTTGCCGAGGTGTGCCGCAAGCAGACGGTAGTAGCGTTGCCCTTGAACGGCGCCGTGCTCCGCAACGGCCGCGTGCAACGCGTCGACCGTGTCGTCGTCTACGCGGTTCGAAATGTTCGCGTAGCTCATCGGATTCGAATAACCACGCTCGCGATCTTCCACGTACTTCGCGCCGAGCGTCACGTTCAGCGCGCGCGCCATCATGCGGTCGAAGCGCTGGGTGGTGAGGCCGTTGCTGAATGCGGCCAGCGCTGCAGCGCGCTTATCGGAGTCGCGATCGTTCGATACGACGTGAAGAATCTCCGGCAGTGTCAGTGGACGGTGATCGAAGTCGAAGCGCAGTTCCGCTTCCATCTCGTCGATGTAGTCGGACCATTCGGACGGACCGAACGGCGAGCGCAGCGTCAACGCGCGCTCCACCGGTTCCGTCAGCAGGAAGCGGCGGTTTGCGCGGATGTGATCGAGCAGAGGACGGTGCCGTGCCGCAACCACATCGCGAGCGAGGATCGCTGCGTACGTCGTGTCGTCTATGGCCACCAGTTCGTGCTCGAAGAACGTCTGGTAGTCGGCACTCGCACGACTCCACGCTTCCCCGACTGCGCCGAGACGTTGCTGGATGCGTTCGTTCGTCGCGTCGGTGCTGCGGCGCAGATACAGATAGACGAAAAGTTTGTCGGCGAGAGACGTGATTTCGGCCTGCGCGTCGAGCGCCGCGCCGAGCGTATCGGTCAGCTTGCCCGCATGCGTGTCGAAGAAGCTCTTTGCCAGCGCGAGAAGGCGCGTGAGATCGGCATCGAGCGCCGGGTCGTCGATGTCGCGATAGAGGTCGTTCAGATCCCAGCGCACCGATTCGGCGCCGGTGGCTTGTTGCATTGTCACGTCGCAGGCCCCGTAGGTGATTTAGCGCGACTGTAGCCTGCTGCCCGGCCCGCGCCAAATGCGCAGCGTTGACGCCGCCGCGCGCCGCCGCCAACCTGAGATCCGATTTCAGCGGTGGGCGTAGGGAGTATCGATGAGCGCGAATGTCGAAACGGTTGCCGAGCATTACCTCTCGGCGTTGCGCGCGCGCGGCATCGAACGGCTGTTCTTCAACGCCGGCACCGATTTCGCACCGCTGGTCGAGGCGTATGCGCGGAATCACGAATCGAATGCACCGCCGTTTCCCCAGCCGATTCTCGCCACGCACGAGAACCTCGCCATCGGCATGGCGCACGGCGCGCATCTGGTCACGGGAAAGCCGCAGGCGGTGATGGTGCACGTCAGCGTAGGCACGGCGAATACCATCTGCGGATTGATGAACGCCGCGCGCGACCGCATTCCGATCCTGCTGACGGCGGGGCGCTCACCGATTCTCGAGGCCGGCGCGCTCGGTGCGCGCGACCTGCGTATCCATTGGGGCCAGGAGATGTTCGATCAGGCCGGCATGGTGCGCGAGTTGGTGAAGTGGGATTACGAGCTGCGCGATGCGCGTCAGGTGGACGACGTGGTCGACCGCGCCGTGGGCATTGCAACCGCGGAACCGAAGGGTCCGATCTACCTGACGTTGCCGCGCGAAGTGCTCGCATCGCCGTCTGCTGCGGCCACGTCGAGCCCGTTGACCGTTGCGTCGCCTCCGGCACCGGATAGAGCTGCGGTCGAGCAGCTAGCCGATCGTTTTGCCACGGCGGTGATGCCAGTGATCGTTGCAACCGCGAGTGGTGCCGACCGCGCCACCGTGGCGTCGTTGGTGGCGCTCTGCGAACGATACGGCATAGGCTATGCCGAAGAGCAGGCGCGTTACCTGAACTTCCCGGCCGGGCACCCGCTGCATCTCGGCTATCAGCTCGCGCCGGTGTTCGCCGAAGCGGACGCGTTGTGCTTCCTCGAATGCGACGTGCCGTGGGTGCCGGGCGGAACGCGCCCTCGCGACGATGCGTTCGTTGCGCACGCAGGCGTCGATCCGACGTTTGCACGCTACCCGATACGCGGTCACCGTTCGGACCTGTCGATTACGTCGGGAGCGGGCGCGTTCATCGCGGCACTCGACGAAGCACTCGCCGAACGTGTGGCACACATCGACCCGGTTCGCGGTCGGCGCATTGCGATGCTGGCGACGCAACTGAGAGGAAAGGGCACGGTTGCACCTGCGGTGTCGCATGCGCCGATCACCCGCGATGCCGTCGCAGCCGCTCTGGCAGAAGCGCTCGACGGGGATGCGATCTTCTTCAACGAGTACTGGGCGCCGCCGGCGCAACTGGCGCGCACCCGCCCGCAGACGTACTTCTACCTGTCTTCTGCCGGCGGACTCGGTTGGGCGCTGCCGGCCGCGCTCGGTGCACAACTGGCGGCGCCGGAGCGCACGGTGGTGGCGCTGATCGGCGACGGCGCATATCTGTTCGCAAATCCTGCGGCGTGTCATCACGTTGCCGCGCGTTACGAGTTGCCGCTGCTGACGGTGGTGTACAACAACGCGCGTTGGGGGGCGGTGGATGGCGCGACGCAGTCGGTCTATCCAAACGGCCGGTGGCGCGAACACAGCGGTCCTTCTTTGTCGGACCTCGCGCCGATGCCGGCGCTGGAGAAGTACGTGGAAGCTTCGGGCGGATTTGGTGAACGTGTTGCGACGCGAGCGGATCTGCAGCCTGCGATACAGCGCGCGCTGCATGCTGTGCGCTCGGAACGGCGTCAGGCGCTGCTAAATGTGATCGGCGCCTGACGCACTCCGGTCGAGCGTTACTGTCCCGGGGTCGGCGTCGGCCCGGTGAACGACCAGCCGTTGATCCTCCAGCCGGATTCCGTCTTACGCATCGCGAACGTCATCTGCGCGGCTTCCTTCATCGCAACGCCTTTCTGCTTGAACGTGTATGCAGATGGATACACGACGTAGGCATGGTCGCCTTCCACTTCGACGCGGGTGACCGTCCCCAGCGTCACTTTGCCCTCGGTAATGCCGCGCGCCTTATCGTGCTTGCCAAGATCGTCGAGCCAGTTCTTGAACGAGTCGTGTCCTTGCCACAAGTACGGTGCGACTTCGTCGATGATGACGATGCCCTTCTCGGTGTGCGTGGCAGCCGCGGCGTTGACGTCGCCTTTGTTGAAGCTGTCGATGAACTGGACGACTTGCGCCGTGATTGCGTCGTTGGGCGACGCGGCAAGGACACTCAAAGACCACATGGCGGTACAAACGAAGAGCACGATGGCACGGCGCATTACGATTCCCCTGTTGATTGGCTGCGCGATACTACTCCGAACGCGGAAATGGCGTCGGGTCGTTTTCGCCGGTGGGTATGTTGAAGGCGTTCAGCGTCATCGACACGAAGGTGTAGAAACCGATCGTCTGGATGATGTCCATGAGTCCCTGCTCGCCCCACGTCGCTATGGCGCGATCGTAGAGCGGCTTTGGCAGGTCCTGCGTCTCGTGTAGCGCGCGACACAGTTCTATCGTTAGTTTCTCATCCGCCGGCGCGTTCGCCGGCATGCGTTTTTCGAACACCGCCTGAATGGTGTCGTCGGATACGCCTTGTTCCTTTGCCATCCGCGCGTGTGCTACCCATTCGACGTTGCTGCGCCAATGACGGCCGGTAACGATGATGGCCAGTTCGACGATGCGGCGGCCCACCGAGGTGCGTTCCCAGATGTAGTTGCCGAGACTCATCGCGCGCTGCGCCACTTCAGGGCTGCGAATCCACGGATCGAACGGACCGCCGAATTGACCATCGGCGCGTGGCGGTCGCGCGCGTTTGATCCGCTCGTACTGTTCCTGCTGTTCCGGGGTGAGTTCGGTGAACGGTTTTGGTTTCAGTCGACTGGCCATGAATGAATCCTTCTGTTCTTGGTGCGTATTTTTATCTGTTCCAGATCGCGCTTTCCGAAAGGCCGATCTGCGCCAGTTCCGCCGCGCGCAGATGGGCTTCGTTGGCGCAGAAGAACTCGTCGAGCTGCGGCGGCGCCACAGGCGTTCCGGCCAGCATCGCGTGCGCTTGCCCGCGGTGGTGGATCTGATGTTGGAAGAGATGCGCGAGAAGCCGCGTAAGCGATTCGTTTTCGACGCCCGAACGGCGCATCACGCCTATGGGCCGGCTGAGGTCGGCATCCGTGAGTGACGCGCACGCGCTCACGAGACGTTTGTCCACGGCGCGCTGTTCGGCGGCGAGCACGGTGCAGTCGTCGAACGGGTCCACCGGCGTGAAGAAGCGCCCGATGTCGCGCGTTGCCGGCTCGCCGCGCAGGCCGTGTTCGATGGCGTCGACGTAGTACCAGTCAACCGTCAGGTTGTGATTCAAGGTCGACTTGATCGACGGAAAGAAACTGGTGCGTGTCGCCACGAAGTCGGCGTGCGACAGTTGTTCGCAGGCGGTGAGCAGGCGGTGGTTCGACCACGCGTTGTTGCAGGCCTGCGTGTAGAAATGGTGTGCCAGCGCGGAAGCGGTCATCGATGCGTCCCTCGGCGAATTGGCGTCATGGAATCCGATCGTTCTGATGATGTCCATCACGCTTTCGCGCGCTGCCGTTTCAGGACTACCGCCGATCTGTGCGAAGGTGCACCGGATCAAGGAAGGGATGCCATGAAAGTTCTACTCGCCGTTCTGACTCTTCTCGTGTTCGCGCTGCCGGTGGGTGCCGCCGAACCGCCCACACCGATTTATCTGCAGGCGTGGATCGGCGCACTCGATACCGATTCGGATTCGTGGAAAGTGTCGGATCCGCAGAGCGGAGAAGAAGCGCTCGGTGACATCGGCACGTTGCCGTATGGCGGCGGCGCAGGCCAACAGCTATGGGGCGACGGCGCGTGGCAGATCGGCTACGAAGGCGGCGGTCTCGTCACGTGGAAAAATGGTCGCACCGAGTTTCGGGGTAACAGCAACGCGGTGCTGGTGAGAATCGACAACACATTCGGCGCCGTCGGCGTGTTCATGGGCGGCGTCATCAGCGTACGACCGTTCCAACCGATGCGGCTGTATGTCGCGGGCGGCCCGTCGGTGACGATGGGGTGGTTGTTCGACGACAACGGCGACGATGGTGATGAGGTGAATCCGCCGGGCAACGGCGTGACGATCAATCTCGACGATACGAAGAGCGACGTCTCGGTGGTGCCCTATGCGCGTGCCGGAGTCGAGTTCGAACTCGGCAGCGGATTCACGTTCGGTGTGAGCGCGCGATACGCGGACGACGAGTTCGATTTCGGCGACGCCGGCAAACTCGAATTCGATCAGGTGCTATGGGTGCTGACGCTCGGCGGACGCGTCTGATTCAGCCAGGGCAGCTCAGCGCTTCTTTAGCTCAACCAGTACGGCGCGATACTCCTCGCCGCGATTGTGCGCGGTCTCGACGTGACCTTTGCGCACATAGGTCGACGTGCCGGGCTGCGGCGCGAACGACGCGTGCTCACCGAGTTTGCCGCCGGTGCCGTCGTGAAACGTGATGTCGAACGGCCCCTCACCGGCGACGTTCAGCAGAAAGTAGTCGAGCGTATGCGCGTGCTTTTCGATGGTGCCGCCCGCCGGTACCACCTGTTGCCACACTCTGACGTAGTCATCCTCGAACACGAGCTTCGTTGCGATGGGAGCGAGCCGTTCGGACATCGGTGTCACCTCTACGGGATCATGTGTCAATCATCCGCCGTTGCAACCAATACGGCGACTGAATATTTCACGACCACCGTGGTACCCACCGCAGCCTGATTGAGATCTACGCCACCGTGCGCCTTGAGCGTCTTGGTGGTGCCGTCGGCGAGTTGCAGCGTTACGGTGCGGGCCTTCGTATCCACTGCTGCGATCTTCGCGCTGACCTCCACCGTTTCGCCTTCGAACGTGGCGGTGTCGCCGTCTTCGTCTGCCGCTGCTGCGAACGAGGTGGCAATCGAATCGCTCGCGGGTGCTACGCCGCGTTTGATCTCGAGCAGCGTTTCATCCATGACCCGCACGGCGACCTGCTCGCCGGCGCGGAATTGGCTCACGTCTACTCCCGATGCCGCTTTGTAGGAACTCGACTTCCCATCTGCATCGGTCAACGTCACTTTGCGCGAGGTGGCGTCAACCGCGGTGATCGTCGCGACGGCCGTGAACGTATCGACGATGGCAACGCCGTCGGCCGTTTGAAAAACCGCTTCCTCCCCTATACCGGGCGTTGCAGTGGAGCAGCCGGAAGCGAGGGCCGCGAGCAGTGTGAGCGAAGCGTACAAACGGATTGCGGTGAACTTCATGCTGGGTCGATTGTCTCGACTGTTTGAGTCGTCGATTGTGTGAGCCGTCGTTCATGACGGTGCCGAGTGAGGCTCGCGAACAATACAGGAAGATGACGGCGCGGTTCGACCGCGGTACGAAATCGCACCGTCGGAAACTGGACGGGTGCCGGCGACGCAAGGTACGTTCGCGTTCCGCTGCTCGCTGAGAACATCACCGCCATGTCTGATTCGCCCGCATCGCTCGATCCGGTCGCATTCGTCGGTTCGCTGATCACCACTACGCTGCGTCTAGGGGCAGGTGTCTCGACACATCCGCGCGACGTGCGTCCGAAACTGTTGTTCGAACTCTACGAATTCGAGGGTTGTCCGTTCTGCCGCATCGTGCGCGAGGCGCTCACCGAGCTCGATCTCGATGCGATGGTGCGGCCGTGTCCTAAAGGCGGCACGCGGTTCCGGCCGCAACTCATGGAACTGGGCGGCAAGGTCCAGTTCCCGTTCCTGCGCGACCCGAACACCGGCACCGATCTCTACGAGTCGGCGGACATCATTGCGTATCTGTTCAAAACCTACGGCACCGGCGCCGTACCGCTGCGTTGGCAGGCGGCCGGTCTGCAGCAGCTCTTTTCCGCCCTGGCCGGTATGTGGCGGTTCGGTGCGGGCCGCGACGCGAAGCCTTCAAAAGCACCTGCACAGCCGCTCGAGCTCTACAGCTTCGAGGCCAGCCCCTTTGCGCGGTTGGTGAGAGAACGGTTGTGTGAGCTCGAGTTGCCGTACGTGCTGCGTTCGGTAGGCCGCAGCTCACCGTCTGACTGGCTGCCGCCCGGTGTGCGCGATGCGTTCGGCGTTCAGTCCACGCCGCAAACGTTGAACCGTCAGGTACTGCTGCAGCGCGCCGGCCGCATCACCGTGCCGTATCTCGTCGATCTCAACTGCGGCGTCGAGATGGGCGAGTCCGCCGAGATCCTCGAACACCTGCAGACACAATACGGCGCATGACGCGATCCGGTTCATGACCATCCGCATCGTCCGGCTCGGCAGCGAACGCAGCCCGAAGGAGGGTGTGCGGATCGGCACGGTGCGCCGCGCGCCGCGGGGCGTGCCGAAGAGCGAGCATGCGAAGCGGAACTTCTACGATGTGTGGCTGCCGATGCTCGCGCCGAGCGAGCCGCTGCTGAAGGCAGCGCGGGCCGCTGTTGTAGACGAGCGAGGCGATGAACGCGCATGGAAGTCGTTCGTTCGGAAGTATCGCGCAGAGATGAAGACACCGGATCATCGCGCGCTGCTCGCTACGCTTGCGGCGTTGTCGCATCGGTCCGACTTTTCAGTGGGCTGTTATTGCGCCGACGAAGCGCGCTGCCATCGCTCCGTATTGCGCGAACTGCTCGTCGGATGCGGCGCAGCCGTCGAGGCTTCATGAACTTCGACGACGCCCGCGCGTATCTGCTGAAACGACCCGACGCGGAAGAGGACTTTCCGTTCGGTCCCGACGCGTACGTGTACAAAATCCGCAACAGAATGTTCGCGTTGCTGCTCGACGGTGATGACGGCGCGCGCGTGAATCTGAAGTGCGATCCCGATGAAGCGCTGTTCCTGCGCGATACGTTCGAGGCGGTGGTTCCGGGTTACCACATGAACAAGACGCACTGGAACACCGTGATCCTCAACGGCTCGATCCCGCGCGGCGAAATCGAACGGATGATCGATCGCTCCTATGGTCTCGTCGTGAAGAAGCTGAAGAAAGCCGAGCGCATCGCGCTCGAAGTGAAACACGGTCGTTCAGCGATCTACCGCTGACAATCCGCTAGCAATCGCCGTGGCGCGGCGTGCGTCGAGTGCGCGCCGGATTTCGGCATGCGCTTCACGAGTGATTTTGTAGCGGGTGATCAAACTGAGCGGGATCAGGTGCAATAGCGGAATGCAGATTCCAACCACCAGACCGAGGCGCATGATCGTGTCCGGTGGAACGTCGGCCGGTGCAACACCACGAGGCATGTCGATCATGCTGAGAATGAGGCCGCTCAATACGATGCCAATGCTCGAAATCGCTTTGCCGGAGAACGACAGCGCCGCGTTGAACATTGCTTCCTGTCGGTAGTGGGTGCGCAGTTCGTGATCGTCGAGTACGTCGGCGATGACCGACGCGCCGATAATGCCTTGAATGACCGCCACCGATGCGCCGAAGACGGCCATGCCGACGAGAATCACCAGCAGCATCGGATCGCCGTTCTGCGGCAACACGTCGAGGAAGCGCAAACCCACTACTATGATGCCGTCAAACAGGCTGATCGTGGCGCACACCAGCATCACGTGTTTCTTGTCCCAACGACGTTGCGTTGCCGCAACCAATGGAAACGCAATCAGAGCCCCAATCGACGCCAGCGCGAACCAGCGTAGATCGTCGGTGGTGAATCCCCAGAAAAACGTCGACATGTAGATGCCGATGTTGGCGGTGGTACCGGTGATGGCAGATGAGAGCAGCACGATCACGAACACCAGCGCAAACTGCCGGTTCCGCAGCGCGCGCCACAACTCTCGTGCCGCACCGAAGAAGCTGAAATCACCTGGTGCAGTGGCGTGCTGGCGCAGATACGGAATTTCGCGCCACGTCAGCAGCGTCGTCGCCAGCGCCGCGCCCGACAGCAGAATTCCGCCGCACAACGCCATCGCCGGATAGTGGGTGCCATCGAGTTGGCCGATTGGATGCTCGGCGGTGCTGGGCATCAGCACGGTCAGCACGAACAGCGGAAACGAAATTCCGATCAACCAGCCGATGGCGAACCTGAACGACATCACGCTGGTGCGCTCGGCGTAGTCGTCGGTGAGTTCGGCCGCGATGGCAGCCCACGGCACGAAGAAGAACGTCATCAGTACGCGGGTCAACAGCACGAAGCCGGTCAACCAGAAGAACAAACCGGTCTCGCTGAGGCCGGCGGGGGGCACGAACACGAAGTAGAACGCGAACCCGAGCGGCAGCGCGCCGATCAGCATCAACGGATGGCGGCGTCCCCACCGGGTCTGCAGATTGTCCGAAAGCGAGGCCACCAACGGATCGGTTACGGCATCGAATATGATCGCGATCGCGAGCGCGATCGAAACCCGGGTTGGATCCACGCCGAGGATCTGGTTGTAGTACAGCAGGATGAAGGTGTTGAACGCCCAGTTCTTCACCGTGTCGGGAATCGAGCCGATCGCCTGATACAGTTTCGTCGAGAAGGGAAGCGGGCCGACCCGTTCGCGCCGAACGTACGTGGGGATCACGTCACCTGTTGTCTGATTGATCGGCTGTCCTTAGTGGTGCGGTTCGAAGTTGGCCCGATGAACGATCAGTTCGACGGACGATGCGCTTCCTGATACGCGTCGAATTCCTGCGGCTCGATGACACCGTTGGCATTGGTGTCGATCTTCGAGTAGCTGTCCTTCGGCGAAATCACCTGCGCGAATTCCGAACGATTGAGCACTCCGTCGCCATCTTTGTCGAGATGGTCGAACTGAGTGAGTGGCGGCGGGCGCGAGCCAGTCGTCGTGGGTGTCGTTGCCGTTGCGGTTTTGGCCGGCGTTGGCGGCGGTGCCGTTGCCGTGATCACCCGTTCGCTGGCGGAGAGCTTGGCGGTTTTCGAACGACTCTCGATCGTCGCGGTGCCGGTGGCAGGCGAAGCGGTTGCAGGGGGCGCGGCAGCGGCGGGCTCCACTGTTTGCGTCGCTGCGACCGTCGTCGGTGCTTCGCTGCGGATCACATCGGCTTTCTTCGGCCATTGGCCGTCGCTCGCAAACCGCGTGGCGTCCTTGAGTCCGCTCGGGTCGGCAAGCAGCAGATAGACGCCGTCGTCGGTGCCCGCCGGCGCCAGCGCGTCGGGTGCTACCGCGATGAGATTGTTCTCGATCAGGAAACTGCCGACCGATACCACCAGGTAGACGACTTTGCCGGAGTGTTCGTCGACGGCGAGGTCGCGCACCGTACCGAGTTCCTTGCCGTCGCGGGTGATGACGGAATGTCCGAGCCAGTCGCTCGCGCGTGCCGGGGATGCCGCTGAGGCGTCTGCCGCAATTCCTGCGAGACCGACGACGAGCAGCACGCGCTTCAGGCCGGAGCCAAAGCTGCACCGCAAGCAGTACCGCAAGCTGTTCCGCAACATAGAGTCACCGATTTGGCGAAGGACACGCGTCAGATTGTGCCTGTTCGCGGCCAAGTTTCGAGATGTCGTTCAAAGGTTCTACATGTATTGCTACGGGTGCCGCCTCGCGGCCGCGGCAATGCGATCGGGGTAAGTGGCCGTCGATTGTGCCATCGAACTCGCGGCGTGCAGTCGCTCGGATGACTCCGTCGCGATTCTGTGCAACAGTCCGACCCCATCACCGTTTCAGCCGTCGAGAACTCTGATGAGCCAAGCCTTCGCAGACAACACCCAAGCGTCCGACGTCTGGTCGACGCCGCTCGCCGACATCGACGTCAGCCGTTCCGAGCTCTACGGCGACGATAGCTGGCGGCCGTATTTCGCGCGGCTGCGTCAGGAAGATCCGGTGCACTACTGCCGCGACAGCGCGAACGGTGCGTACTGGTCGGTGACGCGTCACGCCGACATCAAGGAAGTGGATACGAGTCATCAGATCTACTCGTCGGAGAAGGGCGGCATCACGATCGGCGAGCAGGCGACCGAAGACGTGCCGCTCGACAACTTCATCGCGATGGACGAGCCGCGCCACAGCATTCAGCGCAAAACGGTCGCGCCGTCGGTTGCACCGAGCAATCTCATGAAGCTCGAGCCGATGATTCGCGAACGCGTGATCGACATCGTCGACAAGCTGCCGGTTGGCGAAACGTTCAATTGGGTCGAGGAAGTATCCGTCGAACTCACGGCGCGGATGCTCGCGGTGCTGTTCGACTTTCCATATGAGGATCGGCACAAGCTGGTGTACTGGTCCGACATCACTACTGCCTCGCCGCAGCTCATGGGTGACTCCGGCATCACCGCCGACGTACGCCAGCGCGACCTGCAGGATTGTGCGAATACATTTGCGCAGCTGTGGATCGAGCGCGGCAACCGAGAACCGGGCAATGACCTGATCTCGATGCTGGCGCACGGCGAATCGACGCGCGACATGATGTCGCGGCCGAAGGAATTCCTCGGCAACATCCTGCTGCTGATCGTCGGTGGCAACGACACTACGCGCAATACGATCAGCGGCGGCGTGCTGGCGCTGAACGAATCGCCGGATCAATACCAGATGTTGCGCGAGAACCTCACGCTGATTCCGAATATGGTCGCCGAGATGGTGCGCTGGCAGACCTCGGTAATTCACATGCGCCGAACCGCGCTGCGCGACACCGAACTGAACGGCAAGAAGATCCGCGAAGGCGAGAAGGTGATCATGTGGTACCTCTCTGGCAACCGCGACGAATCGGTGTTCGAGAATCCGGACAAGCTGATCATCGATCGCGCGAACGCGCGTGCACACGTGTCGTTCGGCTTCGGTGTGCACCGCTGCATGGGCAACCGGCTCGCCGAGATGCAGCTGCGCGTGTTGTGGGAAGAGATCATGAAGCGCTTCCACACGATCGAAGTGGTGGGTGAGGTGAAGCGTCATCCGAACAACTTCATTCGTGGGATCGCCGAGCTACCGGTGAGAATTCGCGCACTGTGAGATGACTGCTGCCATCACCTGGCAGGAGTGATCGGTTCGCGTGCTTCACAGTCGAGTGCGCCGCGCGCAGTATCCGAGCACATAGTTGCTTCGGAGTGACGGCATGGCAGACACCATCGTTTTCTATACCAACCCGATGTCGCGCGGTCGCATCGTGCATTGGATGCTCGAAGAAATCGGCGCACCGTATCGAACGGAACTGCTGAATTTCGACAAGAACGAACAACAGGCGCCTGCGTTTCTGGCGATCAACCCGATGGGCAAGGTGCCGACGATCGTGCACCGCGGCGTCGTCGTTACCGAAGCGGCGGCGATCTGTACGTATCTCGCCGATGCGTTTCCCAAAGCGGGTCTCGCGCCGGCGTTCGACGATCCCGCGCGCGGGACGTATCTGCGCTGGATGTTCTTCGGTGCCGGATGTGTCGAGCCGGCGATCATGGAGCGCATGCTGGGACGACCCGCGACGTTGCCCCCGATGTCGCTTGGTTACGGCAGCTACGAAGCGACCTTGAACGCGCTCGAGAAAGCAGTAACGCCGGGTCCGTTCGTGTTGGGCGAACGCTTCAGCGCGGTGGACGTGTATCTCGCGTCGCAGATCGGTTGGGGTATGGGTACGAAAGCACTCGAAGCGCGGCCGGCGTTCGAGCGCTATTCGGCGCGTTGCACCGACCGTCCGGCGTTCGAGCGTTTCATTGCCGCGTCACCAATGCCGTCATAGCCCCCTTGTCGTCTTAGCCGGGTCGTTGGAGCCGCTAAGCCGTTTAAAGAGAGGCGCGTACAACCGGCGCTGCGCCGCATGCGGACTGTGATTGGCGCCCGTTCGCGCGCCGGCGCAGCGTCTACTATTCCGGGTGGTCCCAACGGATGCAGGAGATTCCGATGCGGCTCCACTCGTGTGTTTCGCTGGCCATGGCGGCGCTACTGTTCACGCTCGCGGGTTGCTCGAGCAACTCGGTCAGCGAGAGCCAGTGCATTGCGGGCGATTGGCAGACCATCGGTTATCGCGACGGCGCCAACGGCTATCGCAGCACGCAACTGCTGAACCACCAGAATGCGTGCGTGAAGCACGGCGTCATTCCCGATCGCGCGTCGTACATGGCCGGTTGGGAGAAGGGTGTGCGCGAGTATTGCGAGCCGAACAACGGCTACGACGTCGGTGAGCGCGGCGAAAGCTACGACAACGTCTGTCCCGACGACATGCGCGACGCGTTTCTCGCGCCGTATCACGCGGGGCGCGATCTCTATCTCGCACGCTGCGAAGTGAGAGATCTCGAAGACGCCATCAGCCAACGCGAGTATCGGCTCGACGAAATCAAGACGCAGCTGGTCTCGAGCACGACGCAGCAGTTCGATCCCACGCTGACGCCGGCCGCTCGTGTAGATCTGTTGGCGCTGATGCAACGGCTCTCCGAAGAGCAAGGGCGCATCAACGCCGAACTGCCGCGTATGCGACAAGAGCTCGCGTACAAGACGCAACAATTGGCGGCGCGGGAACACTAGTTCACCGCGTCACGCTGGGTACGGCGCCGACCAATCTCGCACTAGTACGGCGCTGAACGGGCGCTCGCGCAAACGCACCAGTCGTTCCTGTTTGTCGAAGGCCGCTGGCGGCCGCCGCCACCATCCAAACATCGCCCCAATCAATTCGGTTCGCCACGGCGCGCGAGCGGTTTGTTAACAGGTAGGCGTAGTGCGACGTCCGCGGTGTACGCGGTGTAAGAGACTGCGCGCGGGCTGGACCTTGGCCGGAAGGGGCGATGCGCAACGGCCAGAAGGTCGTCAATGCACGCAGAATGGAGCGCCGAAAGGGTTTGTGGGTGGCAGCAAAGACCATCGCCCCAATCAAATCTGCTCCGGCGACCAAATGCGTCGGTTCGGCAAACAACCGCGCGACCTCGCTCGCGGCGGTCGGTTGTTCTCAACCCCGACAGCTCGCATTGATTTGGGCGATGGTGCAAATCCGGCTGTCAACCGGCAACGGTCCAACCGACGCGACGTCTCACACGCTCGAGGCGCTCATCACGCCACCATCCCGTCATTGATAAACCAGGCAAGTTCGAACGAACCACCCGGGCTGAGACACGCCATGGCCTTGTGCCACGCATGCGACAGATGAGCGATCCGTCGAGGGCCGAACTAGTGAAGAGAGTTTCGAGCAACCGGAGCGTCGTGCGAGATCTCGCACTGCACGGACGGGCGAGGTCGCCCCTGCGCTTAGCCTGGTTATTGCAGACCGACTCGCGCCGCTATGCGCTCATCGAGCTCGCGGGTGTCCCCGTTGCACTCCGCGTCGAACCATTCACGCAATCGGCGGCGCTCGATACCCGCCGCACTGTGCGGCGATGTGCCCGGCGAGGCGGATGGTGCGCAAGTCACCGCCGTACGGTCCGACCACCTGCATCCCGATCGGCAGCTTCGAAGCGCCGAGGCCGATGGGCGGCACGGTCGCCGGCAGGTACGCCATACCGGTGAGGATCGTCCAGCGAACCAGATCGATGTACATGCGCTGCGCGCCGTTGCACATCAGGGTCCGTTCCGTGAGCTCTCCGTTCTGAAGGTGCGGGAAAGGCGGAACGAAGCACACCGGCATCAGCACAGCGTCGTAGCGCGTGAAGAAGTCTGCCCACTTCGCCCGTATCGCTTCGCGCGCCACGTGAGCATCGAGCCACGCGCGATGGCTGTTGGCCGCGCGCCCCTCGACCGGCGCGTTGGGCGTCGACTGCGTCATCGCCTCGAACACCAGCCACAAGCCGAGACTGGATGCCGCATCGGGATCGAGGTCCGGACGCGCCCTGCGATCCACGGATACGCCCGACGCTTCGAGCTGGTCTACGGCGGCGGAGAGTGCAGTGTGCACCTCACCGTCTATCGGGCAGAACGAATCGTCGAGCCACGCTGCCACGCGCAGTGTGCGAACGTCGTCCGGCGGCGGGGCGAGATCGGCGATCAACGGCCGGTCTTTGCGCACCAGGATTTTCAGCAGCATTTCCAGGTCATCGGCGGAACGCGCCAGCGGCCCGAGCACGTTGATGTCAGCCTCGGTGGTGCCGCCTGCTAGATGATCGAGATAGCCGGTGCTCGGCACGATGCCCCAGCTCGGCTTGTGGCCGAAGATGCCGTTGAATGCGGCGGGGATTCGAATCGAGCCGCCGATGTCGGTGCCGATTTCGAACGACGTCAGACCTGCGGCCACGGCAGCAGCGGCGCCGCCCGACGAGCCGCCTGGGACGCGCTCGGCATTCCACGGATTGACCGTAGTGCCGAACATCTCGTTGAACGTCTGCACATCGCCAGACCAGCGCGGCAGGTTGGTCTTGCCGATGACGATGGCGCCGGCTGCCTTCACCGCGCGCACCACCGGCGCGTCGCGCGTCGGAATGTTGTTGTGCAGTTCGATGGCGCCGCCGGTGGAACGAATGCCTTGGGTCTCGAGCGCATCTTTGATCGTGATCGGCACGCCGTGCAGCGGCCCTACGGCGTCGCCGCGCGCCAATGCGGAGTCTGCGAGATCGGCAGCCGCGCGGGCGTTGGCGAAGTCCATTGTGACAACCGCATTCAACGTCGGATTGATTCGTTCGATCCGCATGATGGTGTGTTCGAGCAGCCCGCGGCTGCTGATTTCGCGGCGTCGGATGGCGTCGGCCTGGCGCGTGGTGGACCAAAGGGCGATGTCGTTACTCATGGAACTGGCTCACAGATCGAGATGCCCAGACTAACTGCGCGGCGACCGCGAGACGATCATCGCAAACGGAACTGCTGCGACGCTCCGTTTGAGAGCGGCGCCTCATCCCGGTGCGCAATCGGTGTGCCGGCCCGCTGAGCGAGGCTATCGTGTGCCCGTTCAATCGTTTGGAGACCAAGCAAGATGGATCAGAAAGCCAAGAAATGGGCGCGCCGCGCCGGCCTCGTAGCAGCGGTGCTGTTCGCGGGTTCGGCCGCAGCCGGCGAAGGACCTCGCTACACGTACGGCGAACTCGGCTATTCGCAGGTCGACTTCGACAACTTCAATGAAGATGCGGACGTATTCGGTGCCAATGGATCGCTCGCGGTTTCCGACAGACTGTATCTGATCGCGTCGTATTCCGAGGGCAACATCGATGCGTCCGGCTTTGATATCGATCTGAAGCAGGCCACGGCTGGTGTGGGCATGCACCTGCCGCTCAACACCAAGGTCGATTTCACGGCCGACCTTTCGTATGTATGGGCCGAGGTCGATGCCGATGGCTTCAACTCGCAGGACGACGACGGCTATTCGCTGCGCGCCGGCATTCGCGCGATGCTGACTCCGGAGTTCGAAGTGAATGGAGGTGGCAGCTACACGGACGTTTCAGACGACGATACCGCGTTGTACCTCGGCGCCGTCTTCAACTTCACCGACATGTTCGCGGTGTCGGGCAACGTCTCCATCGGCGACAACGCCACCGCGTACGGAATCGGCGCGCGGCTCTACTTCGACGTTAGATAGGTTCCACTCGAGATAGCTCCTCGCTTTGGCGGCGCGTTGCGGCAGCACTACCGCAACGTCGCCGTCGCCTTTATCGGCGGTGTGTATTCCGCATCGTGCCGATCCCTCGTGATTCTGCATTCCCGGTTTCGTCAGCGTGCCTTTCGCATTCTTCATCTCGGCGTTGCCTCGACTCTCGTGCGGTGGTTTGGAAACGCGAGTGTAAGGGCAGTCGCTTTCCGCTAAACCCCGGTGCATATTTGCCAGGAATGCATCGAGGGTGAGCGGAACATGAAAATCAAATCGCTGGGCCATGTCGTTTTGCGGGTGACGGATCGCGACCGGTCCGAACGGTTCTACAACGGTGTACTCGGGCTGCCGATCTGCGCGCGGCTCGATCAGGGCGGAATGAAGATGGCGTTCTTCTCGCTCGGCAATCATCACGATTTCGCGGTGATGGAGGTCAAGGACGACGCCCCCGGACAACCTCGGCGCGGCGCCGGGCTCGACCACGTCGCGTTCAACATCGGCGCTTCGATGGACGAACTGCGCGAGGCACGCGCGACGCTCGAAGCGGCCGGTGTGTCGACCACGCCGATCGATCACGAGGTCAGCAAATCGTTGTATTTCCAGGACCCCGACGGCAATGGCGTCGAAGTGTATGTGGATGCATCGCAAGTGTGGCGCACCGAGCCGCAGCGCGTTGCGCAGGTAAAGCCGCTGCAACTGTAGCCCCACATCCCACCGATACATATCACCGACACATATATAGGTACTGCTCGTGACTGATTTTCCGGTGCACGGTTCGGTTGCGCCCGGTTTCGAAGCCGTCCGCTCGGTATTCGAACGCAACTTCAGCGACGACATCGAGGTGGGCGCAAGCTTCTGCGCGATCGTCGACGGCAAGACCGTGGCTGATCTGTGGGGCGGCTTTCAGGACCGCGCGTGCACACGACCGTGGCACGAAGACACGCTGGTGAACGTTTATTCCACGACGAAAGGCATCGGCTCGATTGCCTTCGCCGCGCTCGTCGAGGACGGCGTGATCAGCTACGAAGCACCAGTGGCCGCCTACTGGCCAGAGTTCCGCGCTGGCCGCAACGGGCTGACTGTGGGACAGCTGCTGTCACATCAATCTGGCGTGTGCGGTTTGCGCGAAAAAGTAACGGTCACCGATCTGTACGACTGGTCGGCAATGGTCAAACGAATGGCCGCCGAAGAACCCTTCTGGGAACCCGGCACCGCCGCCGGTTACCACGCAGTGCTGTGGGGATATCTTCCCGGAGAACTCTCGCTGCGCACCACCGGAAAAACGTTGGGTGAAGTTCTGGCGGAGCGAATCGCGCGGCCGCTCGAAGCGGAGGTTCATCTGGGGCTGCCAACGGCCGAACACGGCCGCGTCGCAGATCTCGTCGGACCGAACCACGCTCGCATTCAGCCCGATCTTTCTGCGTTGCTCGGGTTGAAGATGCCGCCGTTGTATCGATATGCGCTGCAGAACCCGTCGATTCGCCCGTGGCAGGACGCATGCAGTGCGGAATGGCGAAGCGCCGAGATTGCCGCAGCGAACGCGCAGGCCAACGCACGCGGCATCGCACGAATCTATGGTGCGATCGCGCGCGGCGGCGAACTCGACGGCGTGCGCGTGCTGAACGAAGACACAATCGCCGCAATGTGCCGGGAAGAAGTGGGCGAGCAGGACGATCTCGTATTGGGCCGGCCGCTGCGGCGCGGTCGAGGGGTCATTCTGAATACACAGCGCATGTACGGGCCGAATCGCGACGCGTACGGCCATTCCGGGGCAGGAGGAAGTGTGGGTTTTGCCGATCCCGCACTGAAACTCGGCATCGGTTACGCAATGAACCAGATGCAACCCGGCATCGAAACCGATACGCGCGGCAACCGCCTGATCAATGCGCTTTACGACGCGCTTCACCATGAATCGAAATGATGGAGAGCAATGCATGAGCACGTTCGTTCTGGTTCACGGCGCCTGGCACGGCGGCTGGTGCTGGTACAAGGTGGTATCGCTGCTGCGGCAAGCCGGCCACACGGTGCTGGCGCCGGACCTTACCGCGCACGGCCGCGATCAGACGCCGATCAACGCGGTTTCGATGCAGAGTTACGCGCAGCGTGTGGCCGAGGTGATGCGCACGGCGAAGGAGCCGGTGATCCTCGTCGGCCACAGCATGGGCGGATTCGTCATCTCCGCGGCCGCCGAACAACAACCGGAGACGGTCGCGAAGCTCGTTTATCTCGCGGCATTTCTTCTCGACGACGGCCAGACGTTCGGTGATGCCGCGTCGCGCGATGCCGGCTCAACGGTGTCGTCAGGGCTCGTCCCGTCGGCCGACGGCGCATCGTTGACGGTGGCTGCAAACCGGTTGAAGGAAATCTTTTACGGCGATTGTTCCGATGCCGACATCGCGCTTGCCGAACTTGCGCTTGGCCCCGAGTCGGGCGCCGCGCTCGGTGCACAAATGCACGTAACCGCGCAGCGGTGGGGACGCATTCCACGCGTGTACATCGAATGTACGAAAGACCGGGCGGTATCGATTGCTTCGCAACGCGCGATGGTGGAGCGGCTGCCGTGTCAGAAGGTGATCACGATGGAAACGGACCACTCGCCATTCTTCTCTGCGCCGGATCTGCTGGCGAGACACCTGCTGTCGCTCTAGCCTGCGCGCGATTCAGGGCACCAGGACGGCAGCGCCTTCGAAACGTCCGTTGCGCAAATCGTCCAGTGCCTGATTCGCGCGTATCAACGGATAGGTCGTTGTTCGCGTAACGACGCCGGCGCGCGGCGCAATCTGCAGAAAGTCCACGGCGTCCTGCCGCGTCAGGTTTGCCACGGAAACCAGATGCCGCTCCTGCCAGAGCAGCGAGTAGGGGAAGCTCGGGATGTCGCTCATGTGAATGCCCGCACAGACGACGCGACCGCCCTTGCGCACCGCGCGCAACGCCATCGGCACCAGGTCGCCGACGGCAGCGAAGATGATCGCGGCGTCGAGCGGTTGCGGTGGAACGTCGCCGGAATCTCCTGCCCATACCGCACCGAGGCGACGCGCAAACGTCTGCGCTGCGATGTCGCCCGGGCGCGTGAACGCATGCACAGAGCGTCCCTGCCATGCGGCGACCTGCGCGAGGATGTGCGCGGCGGCACCGAAGCCATAGAGGCCGACGCGCTTTCCTTCGCCTGCGATCACCAGCGCGCGCCAGCCGATCAATCCCGCACACAGCAGCGGTGCGAGCGCTACATCGGTACCCGCTTCACCGAGCGGAAATGCATAGCGTGCGTCCGCGATGGTCGACGTCGCATATCCGCCGTCGCGTGTGTAGCCGGTGAAGCCCGGCGAATCACACAGATTCTCGCTGCCGGTCTTGCAGAATTCGCAGACGCTGCACGTGTATCCAAGCCACGGCACGCCAACGCGTTCACCGAGGCGCAGTCCTTCGACGCCCGCGCCGATTGCGTCTACTCGCCCGACGATTTCGTGCCCTGGGATGATCGGCACGCGTGGTTCGGCCAATTCGCGATCGATCACGTGCAGATCGGTGCGGCATACACCGCATGCCGCGACGTCGACGCGGATCTCGCCGGGTCCCGGTTCACGGTCGGCAAGTTCCGTCCATTCGAGCGGCGCGCCGTACTCTTTCAGCACCATTGCGTGCATGCGCGCTCCGGTTCGATCCCACTTGTTGTCGGCCCGCGCGGTGGCGTCGACCGGTGCGTACGCCTAGTCTGGGAAGCGTACTGACGCAGCTCACGAGGGACGATCATGTCTACGAAGATTGCCATCAATGGTTTCGGCCGCGTCGGACGTTGCATATTACGCACGCTCAGCGAGGTGCGTCGGAACGACATCGAACTGGTCGCCATCAACGATCTCGCTGACGCGAAAACGCTGGCGCATCTCTACAACTATGACACGGTGCATGGTCGCGCCAAAGTTCGCGCCACGGCGGGCGAGCGCAGGCTTACGATCGAAGGGCACGTGTTGAGCACCTTCGCGGCCAAAGACCCGTCTGAGCTGCCGTGGCGCGCGCTCGGGGTCGACATCGTGCTGGAATGCACGGGCGTGTTCACCGACCGTACCAAGCTGCAGCCGCACTTCGACGCCGGTGCACGCAAGGTCGTGCTTTCTGCGCCGGCGAAAGATCACGAGACGATGATCGTGATGGGGGTGAACGAGGCCGCTTACGATCCCGCGAACCACCACATCATTTCGTGCGGGTCCTGCACCACGAATGCGCTTGCGCCGGTCGCAAAGGTTCTCGATGAGAGTTTCGGCATCCGCTTCGCGCTGATGACCACGATCCACGCGTACACGAACGATCAACCGGTGCTCGACATTCCGCATCGCAAGGGCGATCTGCGCCGTGCGCGCGCTGCCGCGATGAACATGGTTCCGACCTCCACGGGTGCCGCCAAGGCCATCGGCGACGTGCTGCCGCGGCTCAAGGGAAAGATCGACGGGCAGGCGGTGCGCGTGCCCACGATGGATGTGAGCCTGGTCGATCTGACGGTGCAGACCGAGCAGCCGCTGACGAAGGATGCGATCGATCGGGCGATGAAGCTCGCAAGCGAGGGTCCGCTCCGCGGCATTCTCGGCTACTCGGACGAACCGCTCGTGTCGACCGATTACATCGGTGATCCACGTTCGTCGATCTACGACGCCACGCTGACTCAGGTGATCGGCCCGAACTTCGCCAAAGTCATGGCCTGGTACGACAACGAGATGGGTTTTGCACATCGCATGGTCGAGCTGACGCAACTCGTCGCCGCAAGGTCGTGAGCGAATACCTGCGCCCCAACACGGGCACGCGAATACCACAGTGAAGGGCGACTGCATCCTGGTATTGAACGGCGGGTCGGCGACATTGAAGTACGCCGCATTCGGGCCGACCCGCGCGTCGACGGCAGGCGATTGCCTGATGCAGGGTCAGGTGGACCTCCCGGCCGGCAGGCATGGCGAAGGTGTACGTGACGGATTGCGCGAGATCGAGCGGCGGGTCGCCGCTTTCGGGATCGCGGCGGTCGGCCATCGCATCGTGCACGGCGGCACGAAATTCGCCGGACCCGCGATCATCGACGATGCGGTGGTTGCCGAGCTCGCGGCTCTGCAGACGCTCGCGCCGCTGCATCAGAGGCTGGGCCTGGCCGTTGTCGAGGCTGCTCGATTGCAACGGCCGGACGTGCCGCACGTGGCCGCGTTCGATACGGCATTCCATGCATCGATGCCGATTGTCGCGCAACGCTTCGCGCTGCCGCAGAGCTGGTTCGACCGCGGCGTGCGGCGTTTCGGCTTCCACGGACTGTCCTACGAGTTCATTGCGTCCAAGCTGGCGCAGATGAGCGGCACCGAACCGACACGACGGGTCGTTGTGGCGCATCTTGGCAGTGGTGCGAGCCTGTGCGCGATGCACGACGGCCGCAGCGTGGCGACGACGATGAGCTTCACGCCCACTGATGGTCTGATGATGGCGACCCGCAGCGGTGCACTCGATCCGGCGGTGGTGCTGTATCTGTTGCGCGAGGAAGGGATGAGCGTCGATGCCGTGGAGCATCTGTTGAATCTGGAATCCGGATTGCTGGGCGTTTCCGGCTCGAGCGGCGACATGCGCACGTTACTTGCGAGCAGTGACCCGGCGGCGCAACTCGCGGTGGATTTGTTCGTGTATCGCGTCGTGATCGAAACCGGAGCGATGGTCGCGGCACTCGGCGGAGTGGATGCGCTGGTGTTTACCGGCGGAATCGGCACGCACCAGGCGCAGATCAGAGCGCGAGTCTGCGAGGCGCTCGCGTGGCTTGGAATCGACTGCGATCCGTCGCGCAACGAAGGCGGGCAGATGCGATTCGATAGCGAACGAAGTCGCGTCCGTTTGTGGAACATCCCCACAGACGAGGAAGCCGTGATCGCATTGCAGACCGCGCAGCTCTTATACCAACGCTCCTTGCACGGACACGACAGACATGCCTGATGCGCTGAACGATGACGAACTGGCCGCGATCGACGCCTACTGGCGCGCTGCCAACTACCTGAGCGTCGGTCAGATCTATCTGCTCGACAACCCGCTGCTGACGAAGCCGTTAGCCATCGAGCACGTCAAGCCGCGGTTGCTCGGCCATTGGGGCACCACACCGGGTCTCAACTTCGTGTACGTGCATCTGAACCGTGCGATCAAACAGCGCGACCTCGCGATGTTGTTGGTCACCGGGCCGGGTCATGGCGGCCCGGGCATCGTCGCCAACGCCTACCTGGAGGGGACGTACTCCGAGGTCTATCCATCGATCACGCGCGACGCCGCGGGTATGAAGAAGCTGTTCAGGCAGTTCTCGTTCCCGGGCGGCATTCCGAGCCACGTCGCGGCGGAAACGCCTGGATCGATCCATGAAGGCGGCGAGCTCGGCTATTCGCTTTCCCACGCGTACGGCGCCGCGTTCGACAACCCCGATCTCATAGTGACGTGCGTGATCGGCGATGGCGAAGCGGAAACCGGACCACTTGCAACGTCGTGGCACTCGAACAAGTTCCTGAACCCGGGGTGTGACGGCGCGGTGCTGCCGATCCTGCATCTCAACGGCTACAAGATCGCGAATCCGACCTTGCTTGCGCGGATGGATGCAGAGGAACTCGATCATCTGCTGCGGGGCTACGGGCACCTGCCGTTCTACGTCGAAGGCTCCGATCCGGCGACGATGCATCGGCGTATGGCGACCGTTCTCGGCGAGGCGCTCGATGAAATTCACCGCATTCAGCGCGAAGCGCGTGCGGGTAAAGCAACGGCTCGGCCGCGCTGGCCGGCGATCGTGCTGCGCTCGCCGAAAGGTTGGACCGGTCCGAAGGAGGTCGATGGCGAAAAGACCGAAGGCCACTGGCGCTCGCACCAGGTGCCGTTGTCGAACATCGCCGGAAATCCCGCGCATCTCGCGCAACTCGAGCAGTGGCTGAAGAGCTATCGGCCGGAAGAACTGTTCGACGAACACGGCGCATTGCGAACGAGCTTGTCGCAACTCGCCCCGCGCGGTGTGCGACGGCTCGGTGCAACGCCGTACGCCAACGGCGGATTGCTGCTGCGCGACCTGAACCTGCCCGACATCCGCGATCATGCCGTAACGGTGGCGAAGCCCGGCGTGCTCATCGCCGAATCGACGCGCGCGATGGGACGCTACCTGCGCGACGTACTGAGTCTGAATGCGGCGGAAAGCAACTTCCGCATCGTCGGCCCGGATGAAACGGCGTCGAACCGGCTGGACGCGGTATTCGAAGTCACTTCGCGCGTGTGGATGGAGGAGATCCTCCTCACTGATACGAATCTTGCACCGCAAGGTCGTGTGATGGAGATCCTCAGCGAGCACACGTGCGAAGGTTGGCTCGAGGGTTATCTGCTCACCGGCCGGCACGGGCTCTTCTCGTGTTATGAAGCGTTCATCCACATCGTCGACTCGATGTTCAATCAGCACGCAAAGTGGTTGAAGGTGAGCGCGGCGATTCCGTGGCGCCGCCCGATCGCTTCGCTGAATTACCTGCTGACGTCGCATGTGTGGCGTCAGGATCACAACGGCTTCTCGCATCAGGACCCGGGCTTCATCGATCACGTCGCGAACAAGAAGGCGAGCGTCGTCAGCGTTTACCTGCCCCCAGACGCCAACACGCTCTTGTGGGTGATCGATGAGTGTCTGCGCAGCCGCAACCGCGTGAACGTGATCGTCGCCGGCAAACAGCCCGAGTTGCAGTGGCTGACGATGGACGAAGCACGCAAGCAATGCCCTGCCGGTGTGGGCATCTGGGAGTGGGCGAGCAATGACGCAGATGTAGAGCCCGACGTGGTGATGGCGTGCGCCGGCGACGTGCCCACGCTCGAAACGCTCGCGGCCGTGCAACTCTTGTGGGAGCACGTGCCCGACATGCGCATTCGAGTGGTCAACGTGATCGACCTGATGACCCTGCAGCCGAGCGAAGAACACCCGCACGGGTTGTCGGACCACGACTTCGACCGGTTCTTCACCAGCGACCGGCCGATCATCTTCGCGTACCACGGCTATCCGTGGCTGATCCACCGCCTGGCCTATCGCCGCACCAATCACGACAACCTGCATGTGCGCGGTTACAAGGAAGAAGGCACCACTACGACACCGTTCGACATGGCGGTGCGCAATCAGATCGACCGCTTCGATCTGATGTTCGATGCGGTGGATCGCGTGTCGCGCTTCGCGCACCTCGCGCCGCACATCAAACAGCTCGTGCGCGACAAACTGATCGACCATCGCGAGTACATCGAGCGCGTCGGCGACGACATGCCGGAGATTCGCAACTGGACGTGGCGCGGAACCCGGCCCGGCAGTTGACGAGGCGGCGCTGCTACGGTCCACTGCGCTCTTCTCACCAGGCGACGGTTCTCCAATGATCGAGTTTGTGCTGAATGGCGAGAGCGTGCGCGTTGACGTCGAAGACGACACGCCGCTGCTGTGGTTACTGCGTGAAAACCTGAAACTCATCGGCACCAAGTTCGGTTGCGGCATGGGGCTGTGCGGCGCGTGTACGGTGCACGTCGGCGGTGTCGCGGTGCGCTCGTGTCAGACGCCGGCCGGCAGCGTGCAGGGGCAGGCGATCACCACCATCGAGGGCATCGGCGCGAAGGGGCTCACGCCCGTGCAGCAGGCGTGGGTCGAAGGCAACGTGCCACAGTGCGGCTACTGCCAGAGCGGTCAGATCATGTCGGCTTCCGCGTTGCTCGCGCATACGCCACATCCGACGGATGAGGAGATCACCGCGGCGATGGACGGCAATCTGTGCCGCTGCGGCTGTTACAACCGCATTCGCGCGGCAATTCACCGTGCCGCCGAACTGAACGATGCGCAGACATCGAAAGTGGCGGTGCGCATGTTCGATCCGAATGCACTGCTGGCCGGGAGCGTGTCATGAGCGGAATCAACATCAATCGGCGCGCGTTTCTGACCGGCACGGCGGTGGTCGCGGGTGGTCTCGTACTGGGCATCGCTCCCGCGCAGCGCGCCGGCGCAATGCCGAATGCGCGCGCCGGATCGTTTCAGTCGAATGCCTGGCTGCAGATCACGCCGGCCGACGAAGTGATCTTTCAACTCGACAAGACCGAAATGGGGCAGGGGGTAATGACTGCGCTGCCGACGATTCTTGCCGAGGAACTGGAGATCGATCCGCGCCGGATCGTCGTCGAGCTGGCGCCGGTCAACAAAACGTTTCAGGACCCGATTCAGATCACCGGTGGCTCTTCGTCGGTGAGTTCGCGATGGGACGTCTTGCGCACCACGGGCGCGCAGGCGCGTGAGATGCTGGTCGCGGCTGCAGCGGCTCGTTGGGCCGTAACACCGGCACAATGCAAAGCCGACAATGGTCGCGTGCTGCGCGTCGGAACGGACGAGTCGTTCAGCTACGGTGAACTCGCCAACGACGCAGCGAAGCTGCCGGTACCGAAGCATCCGGTACTGAAGGCGCCGGCCGATTTCAAGTACGTCGGCCAACCGTTGCGTCGCTTCGACGGCGCCGAGAAGAGCAACGGAACTGCGGTGTTCGGTATCGATGTCGACGTACCCGACGCAGTGGTCGCGATCCTGATCCGCAATCCGCACTTCGGCGGATCGTTGCAGTCGTTCGATGCGACCGCCGCGCGCAGCGCGCCCGGCGTCATCGACATCTTCGACCTGAACGGTGCAATCGCCGTCGTGGCGGACACGTACTGGCATGCGACGAAAGCCGCCCGCACCGTCAACGTGACATGGGACAAAGGTCCGCTCGGCTCGCTCGACAGCGATGGCATTCGCGCCGCATGGGTGGACATGGCGAAGCAGGACGGTCGGACCGTGCGCGGCGACGGCAATGTCGACGCCGCGCTGAAGTCCGCGGCGTCGGTGCACGAAGCCGTGTATGAGGTTCCGTATCTCGCGCATGCCACCATGGAACCACAGAACACGACGGCGTCGTTCCGTGACGGGGCGTGCGAGATCTGGTCGCCGAACCAGGGTCCCGATGTTTCGCAGGCGCTCGCGGCAGATGCGCTCGGCATCTCGCGCGACAAAGTTACTGTGCACACCACGTTGATGGGTGGCGGCTTCGGCCGTCGCGGCATTCCGGATTTCGTCGCGGAAGCCGCGCTGGTGTCGCGGCAGGTGAAGCGACCGGTGAAGCTCGTTTGGTCACGCGAAGACGATATGCGGCACGATTTCTATCGGCCAGCGACATACAACGTAATGAAGGCCGCGCTGAACGATCAGGGGCAGACGCAGAGCTGGTCGCACAAAATCGTTGCGCCAAGCATGTTCCGATCGCTGTTGCCGATACTTGGCAAAGTGGCGCCGGAATGGATGCCGCACTGGATGACGAACTCGCTCTCGGCAGTGGCCGGCAGCATCGTGAAAACGCGCGATCCGTCGTCGCACGAAGGCGCGGTGGAGCAACCGTACGCCATACCGAACGTCGACGTCGCGCACGTGTTCTACGACCCCGGCGTGCCGCTCGGTTTCTGGCGCAGCGTCGGTCACTCGCAGAACGCGTTCGTCGTAGAGAGCTTCATCGACGAGCTGGCGCACAAGGCTGGAGAAGACCCGTACAAGTTCCGCCGCCGATTGCTCGAAGGTAACGCGCGGCACCTCGCGGTGCTCGATCTCGCCGCCGAGAAAGCGAACTGGGGCAAGACCACGGCCGGTACGTATCAGGGCATCGCGGTACACGAATCGTTCGGCAGCGTAGTGGCCGAAGTGGCGGAAGTGCGCGTTGTCGACGGAAACATCAAGGTCGAGCGCGTCGTGTGTGCGGCAGACTGCGGACTGGTCGTGAATCCCGACCAGGTACAGGCGCAGGTAGAGAGCGCGGTAATCTTCGGCCTGACGGCTGCACTAAGGGGCAAGATCACGATCAAAGACGGCGCCGTCGAGCAGTCGAACTTCCACGACTATCCGCTGTTGCGAATGAACGAGATTCCGGTGGTCGAAGTGCACGTGGTGCCCAGCACGAGCAGCCCCACCGGCATCGGTGAGCCGGGTACGCCGCCGATTGCACCGGCAGTTGCGAATGCCGTCTTTGCGGCCACCGGATCGAGGCTGCGCAGCTTGCCGCTCACGCTCGAGGCGTGACGGCGGGTCATCCGAAGATGACGGTCGGTGCCCGCGATCGACCGGTACTGGTCGCGGGCGGCGGTATCGGCGGATTGGCGACCGCGCTCGCATTCGGACAACGCGGTTGCGACGTGCATCTGTTCGAGCAGGCCGGTCACTTCGGCGAAATCGGCGCCGGCATCCAGTTGAGCCCCAATTGCCTCCGCGTGCTGTTTGCCCTCGGCCTCGAAGCACGCTTGCGAAGCGTTGCATTCGTGCCGCTCGGCACCGAAATGCGCGACTGGAAGAACGGCAACGTGATTTCGGCAAATGCGCTCGGTGCTGCGGCGGTAGAAAGGTACGGCTACCCCTACTTCCACGTGCATCGCGCCGATCTGATGGAGGTACTCGTCGGTCGAGCTCGCGAACTACCGAACGTGCACCTGCATCCGAACGCGCGTTGCGATTCGTTCCAACAGACGCGCGATGGCGTAGAGGTGAAGATCGGCAGGGAATGGATCGCCGGTGCGTTGCTGATCGGCGCCGATGGCATTCATTCGTCCATTCGTTCGCAACTGTTCGGTGCGGAGTCGCCTCGATTCACCGGCAACGTTGCGTGGCGCGGAATGGTTCCGGCGGAACGCCTGCCGAAAGACCTCGTGCGGCCGGTTGCCACCGTCTGGATGGGGCCGGGTAAGCACTTCGTGCACTACTACGTCCGTTCCGGTCGGCTGGTGAACTGCGTATGTGTCGTCGAGCGGCGCGGATGGGAAGTCGAGTCGTGGACCGAACGCGGCGAACTTTCGGAACTGAAGCGCGACTTCACCGGATGGCACGAGACGGTACAGGAGTTGATCGCCAACATGGACGACGAGGCCTGCTATCGGTGGGCCTTGTTCGATCGCAATCCGATGCGAAGTTGGGGAGAGGGGCGCGTGACGCTGTTAGGCGACGCCTGCCACCCAACGCTCCCGTTCATGGCGCAGGGTGCGGCGATGGCCATCGAAGACGCTGCCGTGCTCGTGGAATGCGTGTTCGACTCCGACGACACGGCTGAGGCGCTGATGCGATACGCATCGTTGCGCAGATCGCGGACGTCGCGAATACAGCTCGGTTCCCGCAGCAACGCCAGGCTGTTTCACCTACGGCCGCCGTATGCGTGGGTGCGCAATCGCGCGTTGAGCCGGGCGCACGGAAATCCGATGGACTGGGTGTTCCGCTACGACGCGCTCAGCGCCGTGCGCAAGGAAGAGGGCGCCGTGCGCAAGGAAGAGTAAGAGAGGCGCCGAGGCCGTCGAGGCGTACACGCCTCGACGGACTCGAGTCGAATTACAGCGGCTTGTACGAGTACTTCTGTCCGCCCAGCGTTGCGGCGTACATCAGGCCGCCTTTTGCGACGGTGAAGACCGCATAGCCCTTGTGGTATGCGCCGGCAGTGTCGGCATTGTTCTTGCCGCCGCTTGCCGAGGCGGTGTTGCCTTCCGTGGACGTGCTGGCCGATGCAGCCGCGGTGATTGCCACTGCGCTCGCTTCGGCGCCGAACTCGAAGTTGCCGCTGGTGAATTCGTCGAACGCGCGCTTGTCTTCGAAGAAGATGATCTGGCTGAACACCTGACCACCCAGTTGCAGGCCGACGCTGACTTGCGTCATGGAGCTCTTGCCGACTTCCTTGCCGCCAACAAAGACCTTGCCGTCGCCATGCGCTGCGCCGATGCCGATACCGCCTTTGCCGATCGACGGGAATACGGCGTAGCCGTAGGCCTTGTTGAAGAACTTGCCGCTTTCACCTGCGCCCTTGAAGACGGCAATGGCATCGGCGGTTTCGTTCTTCGAATCGGCCCAGGTCGCGGCGAACGGAAGCAGCAACAGGGTGAACAGGGCGAAGGGGCGAATGAACAGTTTCATGGATGGTGTCCTCTCAATAGTCGTTTTTATTGCGTGCAGCGGGCCGCCAGCATACGTCAAACGGCGCACGCGACCAACGCGGGGTACTACTTAGGCTGGCGCAATCGCGCCGTGTGCATCTAATATCTGCCGCCCTCAAACGGATGGAATAACAAGATGACCCGATTGAACCTTGGAAGAGCCTTCTGCGCTGCCGCCGCACTGGTGGCCCTGACGTCGTTCGCCGCAACACCGGCCACGCCGGATGCAACTGCGGAAGAACCGAGCGTCGATCAGCAGATTCAGATGATCCGTACACTGACCGAAGCGCAGCGCCAGGCGACGGTAGCTGCAAACGTCCAATTGACCGACGCAGAGGCCGCGAAGTTCTGGCCGCTGTATCGCGAATACCGGTTCGACGTTTCGAAGATCAACGACAAGCTGCTGGCGCTGATCAAAGACTACAGCGAACACTACGAAGCGATGACCGACGACAAGGCGAAGGCGTACACGAGCGGCTACATCGACGTGCAAAAGGCGCAAGTCGATCTGAAGTCGAAGTACGTGGGCAAATTCGACAAGGTGCTGTCGCCGATCAAGACGGCGCGCGTGCTGCAGATCGAGACGAAACTCGACGCGCTGCGCGATGCGGGCCTCGCGAAGACGGTGCCGTTGGTGTCGCCGCCGTCGCCGCCCGCACAGTAACGACGGAACGGCTGGAACTACACGGTTACGAACTACGCGGTTGCGAACTGAGCGGCTACCTGGGCGTAGCCGCGTAGGGATTGCCGTTCAGCGCGTTTGATATGTCGGCGATCGCCTTCTGCGCGCGGATGCTGTTGCCGGCGGCGTCGAGGGGTGGGGAGATCACCGCGATGCCGAACTTGCCCGGCGATACGGCGATGATGCCGCCGCCGACGCCGCTCTTCGCGGGCAGGCCGGTTGTGTACAACCACTTTCCCGAATCGTCATAGAGACCCGCAGTGGCCATAACGGCGAGAACTTCGGGCACGTTTTCGGCGCGCATGATCTGGCGTTTCGTAAGCGGGTTGCGCCCTGCATCGGCAAGTGTCGCCGCCATCACGGCGAGATCTTTCGCATTCACGCCCACCGCGCATTGTTTCGTGTAGAGGTCGGTGGCCTGCTCCGGATTCGACTTGATGTGGCCATACGCGAACATCAACGCAGCGATCGCCTGGTTGCGCTGATTGGTCGCGGCTTCCGATTCGAACACGTCGTTAAGGATGGATAGCGGACGACCTGCGAAGTCGCTGTAGTAGTTCAGGATGGAATTCCAGATTTCGTCGTAGCTCGCGCCTTTCACCATGCTGGTCGTAGTGATCGCGCCCGCGTTGACGAGCGGGTTCATCTCCGCACCTTTGTACTGTTCGATGGCGACGATCGAGTTGAATGCCTGCCCGGTTGCGTCGACGCCGATGTTGTCGACCAGCGATTGTGGTCCCATCTCTTCGATGACCTTCGCCATGGTGAACACTTTGGAGATCGACTGGATCGACACTTCCGAAGTGATGTCGCCCGCCGAATAGACCTTGCCGTCGGTCGTCACCAGCACGATGCCGTAGATGTTCGGATCCACTTTTGCGAGCGCCGGAATGTAGTCGGCGTTCTTGCCTTCGTTCAGGTGCGCGTAGTTCGCATACGCTGTGTTCAGCGCCGCCTCGACGGCCTTCTTCGCGAGCGGATCGGCCGCTTCAACGCCGGATGCGGCAGGCAACAGCAGCGCCGCGAATGCAATCATTCGTAACAGCACGGTCGAACGCATCCTATGCGAGCAGATCTTGATTCGTGTCGGCGAAGCCGAGCGACGGTTCGACGATCTGATAACCGACGATGCGCCGTAATTCCGGCGTCAGCAAGCGGGCGACTTCGGGCGGCACGTTCAAGTACTGGTTTTCTTCCTGACGCAGCCAGCCGAGCGAGTAAGACGAAAACGTGCCGAAGCGCCACTCGTTCGTGTCGTTGGGGCCGGCGCCATGCAGCGTTCCGCCCATCCACAGCAGCAACGAACCCGCTGGCATTTCACCCGCGGTGATTTCGTCCGCCGCCGGCACGCGTCCCTTCGGCCAGCGATGGCTGCCTGGCACCAGCCGGGTGGCGCCGTTGGCGAACGTGAAGTCCGAAATCGCGAGCATCGACGCAATGACCATGTCGGGCCGCGGCACCTCGAAGAACGGATAGCCGTCCTCCTCGCGATGCAGTACCTGACGTTTCGCACCGGGCCCCACGACGAACGCGGCGGTCGCCTGCAACTGATATCTGGAACAGTTCGGTTTCAGGATTGCATCGCACGCCGCGAGAATGATCGGGTGCACCACCTGTTCGCGAAACGTCGGCGACTTCGCGACGAGGCCGACCGCGCGTTTGGTGTTGCCGGCGAGAAACTCCTCGTCGAGCTGCAACGCGTCGTACATGGCCTGCGGCCTGTGCATCGCCTGGGGTCGCTCGACGTACGGCCGCAGTTCCGCCTCGATCGCATCGCGTTTGGTGCGATCGAACACATCCGTTACGACTACCGCCCCCTCGCGTTCGAGGATTCCAACGATATCGTGGTGGGGCGTGTCGAAACGAACCTGTTTAACGGAAGCCATTTTCCCTCGGCGAGCTATGTGGACCCGTTGGATGAACCCGACTGATTCTGCATGCGCTGTGAGACGAATGCACTGACCAGCACCGCCACGATCACAGCGACATAGAACTGACCGATGATGGCTTCGAGAATGGCGACGCTGCGGGTCAGATTCGAATCGGGAAGTATGTCGCCGTAACCGAGCGTTGCCAGTGTGACGAAGCTGAAGTAGATCATTTCCACCTGGAAGGTGGCGGAACTGGGCTGCACGCCATCAGGCAGGTGAAGGCTGCTCGGATCCACCACGATCGCCAGCGTGTAAATTTGCGCAAAGAAGAGTCCGATCAGCTGATACGCGACGACCGAGGCGAGGATCCCATCAAGTGTGATGCGCCCCGCACGGAACACCACGCTGAGGATGCTGCCGGCGCAGAGCAGATAGAGCAGCACATGAGACGTGATTGCGATGTACTTCATGCCGGCCGACAGCGGGTCGCTCAGATGAAACTCTTCGGCGACGCTGGCGGCAGCCCCGATTCCCCAAAGCAGCCAGCCTATCCAGCGCATTGCGCGCGCGTTCGGGCTGCTCGAATCCGCGACCAGAAGCGAATTCAGAACGAACAGTGAGGAGATGGACTTGACGATGAGGCCGTGGTGGATGAGCGGCACCACCAGAAGCAATAGCACGAAGAACACGGAGAGTTGTGCAAACTGCCACCTGGCGAGCTTCGAGCGCGCGTTCGTGAGTTCGGTGGTCAGATGCCGTGCCGTCATCGATTGTTTCGCCTCACATGCGCCCCGTTCACGATGTCGCGTACCGCATCGACAACTGCCATCGGTGCCTGCATCGGAATCGCGTGGCCACTGTCTTTCACAATTCGGTGCGACGAGTGCGTCGACAGTGCGGCGAGTTCGTTTTGCAGCGTGAGCCAGGTCTGGTCGAACTGATCGATAGAGGCTTGCGACACCGGTGTGGGAAAATCCTTCGGCGAAGTCGCGCGTCCGCGCGTGAGGACCACCAACGGGATGTCGCCGATCGACGCAGGCGGGTCGGTCTGCGAGACGTCGTGGTCGAACCCCTGCATTTCGCGGGCGACTCCGCCGCAGTGGTTCGTGCGGTTCTGCATCGCAACCACTTCGTCTTCGAAATCCGCCGGCATGTGTAACGGTGCAGTCATTTGTCGCATCACGCCCGACGCACGTACGACTCCGGTCCACGCGAGGGCGCGGCAGGCGTCCAACTGGTCTTCGGCCTGCCGGCGGTGTTGTTCCGCATCGCCCGGTTCGACCAGACGTTGGCGCTGCTGTTCGTGCGCAGAGTCGACGAACACCAGGCCGATGATCCCTTCGGGATAGTCGTGAAGGTAGCGGCGAATGAACACACCGCCGGCAGACCAACCGACGAGCACGAACGGCGCACTCAGGCCGGCTGCACTCACCAGGCGATGCAGATCGTCGGCCACGAATTCCGACTGCGTCGGGCGATCTGATGGATCGCTCCAACCCATGCCGGCACGGTCGTAGTTGCAGACGCGTGCGAACTTCGCGATTTCACTCTGCACCAGACGCCACGCCGCGTAGTTGCCGCCCAGCCCATTTTCGAGCAGCACCGTCACCGGTCCGTCCCCCGAGCAATACAGATGTAGTGAGCGGCCGCCGATGTCGACGCGTTCGCCCGGCATCGGGAAGCGTTTGGAGTCGCTGCGCGACGCGACCCATTGGTACGTGGCTCCGGCAACGCTCAGCACCAGCGCAAGCGCGACCAGGTATCGAATCGCTTTGGAGACTGTCTTCATGGATGAATCGGATTGTTCCCGTGGCGCGCCAACGGTACCAACATCGGGCGGCCGAATCTCGCGTGTTCCGATGCGTGTGTGGACGTCTGGTCCGGGGGATGGCGCGCGCGCTTGCACTCATAAGGGACTTGCTGAAAGTCCAATCGCACCACCGGGGTGCCGGGAAGAAGCCCGGCATCCCGCTTCGCAGCATAGTCAGGCCGTCAGCGACTTGGCGCGGTCCGTGCATAGCGTCGTCAGGCTCTTCAGCACATGGATAGAAAGAGCCCCATCGCAGAGGAATGATCATGCCCACATATGCCGCAGCACCATCCGCAGTACATCCCGCAACGCACTCCGCAGTTGAACCCGTCTATGCGGGTCCGCATCGCTGGCAGATAGGCAACGCGGCAAAGGCCGCGCGTCGCGTGATGCGATGGTACGCATACACGCGCTGGGTCGACCGCTATTGCGACCCCCTTACAGTGCGGGGCGCCGAGAACCTGCAGGCGCTCGATGGACCGGCGATCTTCGTCGCTAATCATCAAAGCCACATGGACACCCTGGTGCTGTTCGAGGCGATGCCCGAGCGTGTGAAGCGCAATCTCTATTTCGGTGCGGCGGCCGATCGCTGGTTCGTCAAAGGCAAGAAGAAACTGGTGTTGCAGCCCTGGTATCAGTCGATGGTGCTCGGCAATTTTCCGATCGTGCGCGGCGGGGGAGCGAAGTCGCTCGAATACGCGCGCTGGCTGCTGCAGCAGGGTTGCAACGTCTGCATCTTCCCGGAAGGAACCCGCACGACGAAGGACGAACTCGGCCGCTTCAAGCCCGGTGTCGCACTGCTGGCGCTCGAACTCGGTGTACCGATCGTGCCCATCTATCTGTCGGGATTGCGCGAGATGCGGCCGAAGGGCGCGCTGCATGCGAAGGCAGGTCCGGCGGGTGTGGACGTGTTTGCACCGGTCGAGTTCGCGGCCGGTACGTCGGTGGACGAGGCAACCGCGACGTTGCGCGGAATTCTTGCGGGCCGTCACGCCCAAGAGCGCGCCGCGATCGCTGCGAACGAGAAGGCGGGTATGTTCGACCACGCGGCCTGACTGCAAGCGGGCAGCCTCGAAAAAGCGCGCTCGCGCGGTATGATGACGACCCGTTTGATCAGGTCGTCAGAGGTCGCGATGAGCCGTATCGATGCATTGAGGGTTGAACTCGGTGGCGCACATCCCATCGCGGCGAAGAAGGTCAAAGACTTCCTCGAGCCGTACGTACGTGCGTTCATCGAACACTCGCCGTTTGCCGTGTTGTCGAGCAGCGATGCAAACGGCGACTGCGATGCATCGCCGAAAGGCGGCGAGCCGGGCTTCATCAAGGTGATCGACGATCGCACGCTGCTGATCCCCGATATCGGCGGCAACCGTCTGTTCCAGAGCTATCAGAACTTCGAGTCGAATCCGAAGGCGGGTCTGCTGTTCCTAATCCCCGGCATGGACGTTACCGTACGCGTGAACGGCCGCGTGCGGGTGGTCGAGAACGATGAACTGAAGTCGCGCGGAATCGTCCCGCAGGTGCACAAGCCCGACGGCAACTCGGGCTTGATCCAGGGTTTAGTGCTCGACATCGACGAAGCGTACTTCCACTGTCCGCGTTCGTTTCAGTTCGCCGACCTCTGGGACAGTGAAACGATATCGGCCAATCGCGCGCGATCGCTCAAAGACCTGCTGCCGGCCAAAGAGCCAGCCTAGATTTCCACCTCAATGCCGCCCTGTTCGGCAGAGCGGTACAACGCGTCGATCATCTTCTGAACGGTCAAGCCGTCGCGGCCGGGCGCGAGTGTTGGCGTGTCGTATAGGACGTGGTCGACGAAGTTGTTCATCTTGCGCCGGAACATCCGGTCGGTGCGTTCGTCGGCATGCCACGCCGGCGACTTGTCGACCATGTGGCCGTCTTCGTCGCGGAAGATCCGCGGCGGATCCCACGTCGCGCCGCCGTTCTCGCCCATCAGCTGGAAGCTCCAGAAGTCCTTCTCGATGTGCGCCGCGAAACACGTTTCGATGTGCATCACGGTGCCGTCCGCGAAACGCACGCGTCCTACGGCAAGGTCTTCGACGTTGTACGTTTCGTAGTCCCATCCCTTCCACTGCGACTGCACGCGATCGGACGGTTTGTTGCCTATATACGTGAACATGTCCGCGCTAGCGCTGACCGGGGTCGGCGAACCGAGCGTGTAGTGACACATCTCGAGCACGTGCACGCCGATGTCGATCAGCGGGCCGCCGCCTTGAAGTTCCTTGCGCCCGAACACGCCCCAGTTCGGGATGCCGCGCCGGCGCAGCGCCTGCACGCGCGCGTAGAGGATTTTGCCGAACTGGCCACCGTCCGCGGCGGACTTGAGGAACTGCGTGCGTGAATTGAACCGGTACTGGAAGCCGATGACGAGTTTGCGTCCGAGCCGCTCGGCCGCTGCGATCATCGCTTCGCCTTCCTCGGCGCTGCCCGCGAGCGGCTTTTCGCATAACACCGCGCAGCCGGCTTCCATCGCGCCGATTGCGCATTCGGCGTGGAGCTTGTTCGGCGTGCATATGCTGACCGCGTCGAGCTGAGCTTTCGCCAGCATTTCCTTCCAGTCGCTGAACGTCTGCTTGACACCGAACTTGGCGGCGTGTCGCGCCATCATCTGATCGTTGGGGTCAGCCAGCGCGACGATCTCGACATCGCGCCGGTCGGCGAGGTGGGTGAGGTGTTCGCCGGCAATGCCGCCGGCGCCGATGAATCCGTAGCGTAGTTTTTTGTCGCCGCGTTTCGGTCGTTGTGCCATGTCATTTCTCCAGTGCGTCGAAGTCGATTGAACGGCGTTCGCGATGGGAGCGGTACGCTGCATGCATCATTTCGGAGAGTTCGAGTGCGACTTCGATGCCCATGCCGAAGTCGGCGGGGCCGGTGCCGCGAATGGAGTCGAGCCAGCGCGGTATCGGCAGCGCTTCGTCCGGCGGCAAATCCGCCGGCTTCCACGCTTTGTCGCCGTTGGAGCGCGCGCGGACGTTGCGTTGGCTCAGCATCTGAAGGCCGCCCTTCGTGCCGTCGAGTTCGACACTATACGAGCCGCCCCAGCTGACGAACGACGTTTCGTTGATCGCGACGGCGCCGCTTTCGAATTCGATGACGCTGACCGCGTTGTCTTCGACCGCGCGGTTGGTGAGCGAATTGAACGTCGACGTGCAGCGCACCGGTTTTCCGAGCAGCCAACGCGACAAGTACATACCGTGCGCGCCGAGGTCGATCATCGCGCCGCCGCCGCATTGCACGGGATCGAAGAAATGTGCCGGCAGCCAGTTCGCGAGCGCGCCGTCGTGCGCGATGCGAATGCGCAGCAGCGTCGGTTCGCCGAGGCGGCCGTCGTCGACCATCGCTTTCGCAAGCAGCAACGGACCGATCGTGCGGCGCGGGAACGAGATCGTGAATCGGATCGACGAGGCGCGTACCGCATCTGCGATGGCGCGCGCGTCGGTGAGCGTTGTCGCGAGCACCTTCTCCGTGAAGATGTGCTTGCCGGCGCGCGCGGCACCGACAATCAACTCGCGGTGCGTGTCGGTCGGCGAGGTGACGACGACGCCGTCGATGTCGCGTCGCGCGAGCAGCGCCGAATAATCGGCGACGAACTCTGCGCCGAGCTCGCCGGCCCATTTCGCGCCGCGCTTCGGATTCTCGTCCCAGATCGCGATGACGCGTGCAACCGACGAATCGTTCACCGCCTTAGCGTACTCGTCAGCGTGCACGTGCCAGCGGCTCAAACACGCGATGCGCAAAGGATCCGCCATACAGGTTCTCCCGGTGTGTTCAGTCCATTTCCGCGCGCGCGTCTTCGAGCAGCGCATCGGCTGCGTCGATTCGGATCAGCCCGGCGCGCGGGTATTCGAGGTCGAGGATCACGAAGATCGCGATGCCGAGCGTGCCCGCGAACGTCAGCGGCAGTATCCAGGGATGGCGCTCGCCGGCGGAGGAGTGGTGCCCCGCGAGCGCCGCACAGACGAGCGCGAGTGCGACCAGAAGACCGTAGATCGCCGGCGGCGGATGTGCCAACAACATCAGGTAACGCTCTTCTGCGACGTCGAACATCCGCGTCAACGCACCCGCTATGGCGGAGACCGAACCGGGCAGCGCGCGCGGCATCGCCGCCACGGTTTCGCGCCAGGTCTCGGTCTCGAGTTCGCGCGCGTGCTTCGTCGCGGCCCGGGCGCGTTCGAAATTCGGCAATGCCGAATAGAAGCCGATTCGCGCATCGGTGTATTCGCGTATGCGCTCGCGCAGCGGCTCGCGATCCGCGGCGTCGAGAAAGTCTGCGGCGCGATAGGCCGCGAGCACGGCATTCGCCTCGTCCGCGATCAGAGAGCGACGCATATCGAAGCGGTCGGCCGCGTGGCTGAACGTAAACGCGATCAAGAGCCCGAGCAGCGCGTAGATCGATGCTTCGACCGCGGTCCCCGTCACGTGACGTGCGCCCTCCGGGTCGACCAGACGTTGGCGTAGGCCCGCGATTCTGCCCACTATGAACGCGCCCATCATCAGCGCGACGAGCGCGATGCCGACAACGATGGCGATCGCCTCGGTGTTGTGTGCGATCTCCATGGATCAGGGCGTCAGCAGGATCGAGCCGACCGTGCCGCGCGACTGCAATGCGCGATGCGCTTCCTGTGCATCACCGAGTTTGTAATGGCGCGTGATGTCCGGCGTGATGGCGCCTTTCGCAACGAGGTCGAACAGCTCGGCCGCGGCGGACTGCAGCATCTCAGGGGTGGCGGTGTACGTCGCGAGGGTAGGGCGCGTGACATACAGCGAGCCCTTGGCCGACAGAATTCCGAGATCCACACCGGTGACCGCGCCCGAGGAATTGCCGAACGACACCAGCAGGCCGCGCGGCGCGAGGCTGTCGAGCGACGCGATGAAGGTGTCTTTGCCGACGCCGTCGTACACGACCGGTACTTTTTTGCCCTCGGTCAATGCGACCACCCGCGCGGCAACGTCTTCCTTCGTGTAATCGATGATGTGATTACAACCGCGCTCGGTCGCGAGCTTCGCCTTTTCCGCGGAACTGACCGTGCCGATCATCGTGACGCCGAGGTGGCGCGCCCACTGACAGGCGATGAGGCCCACGCCGCCGGCCGCGGCGTGAAACAGAATCGTCTCGCCGCGGCTCAGCTTGTACGTTTGGCGAAACAGATATTGAACGGTGAGGCCTTTCAGCAGCATTGCGGCGGCCGCATCGCAACTCACACCGGCGGGTAGTTTGATGAGTCGCGCAGCAGGAACATTCGCTGCTTCCGAGTAGGCGCCGATGGGTCCGCCGCAATAGCCGACGCGATCGCCGAGGGCGAGCGTCGCTACGCCGGCACCGAGTTCTTCGACGACTCCAGCCGCTTCGACGCCGATACCGCTCGGCATCGGCAGCTTGTATAGACCCGAACGATGGTAGGTATCGATGTAGTTGACGCCGATGGACTCGTGACGCACGCGCACTTCGCCCGGTTTCGGCGGCGCGAGTTCGACCGACTCGAGTTGCATCTGTTCGACACCGCCTTGTTGAGCGATGCGTATTGCATTGATCTTCATGCGCCGTTCCGTTGTCATGCGTGGGGAATGGAAGCGGGCAACGATAATCGCGTTCAAAGGTGAGGCACAAGGTGCAGACTATGCGCCGTTCGAGGAGTAGTTCCGCGGCACGCGGAGTGGCGACCGCAATGTGTGCCCAGGCCGTTTGGATGTGCTGCGCGATCTGCTCGGCAGCGCCTTCGGATGCAGCGACGCCGTCGCACGACAGCGTCGGCTGGACCGAACTCGACAAGGTGCACGGCATCGCCGTGTACACGCGCCCTTACGAAGGCTCGACGTATCCCGAAGTGCGCGCGAGCGGCACTGTCTGCGCGACGCTGCCGCAACTGGTGGCTTTCGTCGAAGACGTGGCCGCGTTCGATCGGTGGATTCCGGATACGGCGGAGGCGCGGTTACTCGACCGCCCGACGCCGCGCACGCAGATCTACTACATCCGCACGTCGATGCCGTGGCCGGTGAAAGACCGCGACATGATCTACCGGTTATCGGAGACCGCGGTGTCTGGCCATGGATGGCCAGACGACTCGTCGTTGACCGCGGCGATTTCAGTCGCCATCGAAGGCTTGCCCGACTATCTGCCGATCGATGATCGCGCGAAGCGGATGAAGGGCGTATCTGGTCGCTGGAAGTTCGATCAGACCGGTGACCGAACGCACATCGATCTCGACATGCACATTGAACCCGGCGGCGGCGTGCCGGCATGGCTCGCGCGTCAGCGCATCGTCGGAACGCCGACCAGAATGCTGGCGAATCTCAAGGAGCACTTTGAAACTCTGTGTCCCGTTCCTTAAGAGAAGCCCTTCTTGATAAGAGCATTGGGGGAGTGAGGTGCAGGTCACAGATCCAAACGTCCGCTGCATCGACGGCGCGTGGCACCGGGTCGCAGGACTTTGCAGCGCGCGCGATGTTGATACACTCGCTGCTCCCTCCATAGTCGAAAGGAGCCGACGCGAATGGCACTTTGGAAAGAAAACGATAAGCCCGGCGCTGCGCCGGTTCCGAACATCCCGACTCCGACCGCCCGGGAGCCGGAACGTCACGCACCACCCCCACCGCCGGCCCGCCCCGTAGCCGACACAACGGTAAGAGCACCCCGTATGGAGCAGAAAGAATCGGTCATCGCGGCCGGGCTCGCGATCGAAGGCAAGATCGAGGGCGCTGGTCATGTACGCATCGCCGGTAACTTCAAGGGCGACGTACACGTCGAAGGCAACCTGACGATCGAACCGGGCGCCAAGCTGACCGGCGGCGTCAAGGCGAAAACCGTCACCGTTGGCGGCGAACTCGAGGGCAACATCGACGCGGCATCGTCCGTCGAACTGGCTTCGACCGGTGTCATGAACGGTGACCTCAAAGCCGGCACATTGACCGTATCGGCCGGCTCGCGCATGCGCGGGCGCGTCGAATTCGGTTGGGATCCGACCGGTGAATCCAGTCCGAAATCCGGGAAGGAAGGCACCGCGGCATGAGTACGACTCGCTCGGTTTCGCCGGGCAAGAGTCGTAGATGTCCACACTGCCGTTCCGAGATCCTCGAAAGCGCGAGCATCTGTCCTGTCTGTCGCCATCACCTGAAACACGGGCTGGCGGCTGAACAGGCGGGCGAGCGCTTTTCCGCACTCCACGTCGAAGGCACGATCCGTCATCCCGCGGGCAACACGCCGTGGGAATACTCGGTGGTGATCACGATCCGCAATCAGAAAGGCGAGGAAGTGGCGCGCCAGATGGTTGGGATCGGTTCGATGTCGGGCAACGATCTGCGCACGTTCGATTTGAGCGTGGACGTGTTTGCGCCCGCGGCCGTTGCCGCGACACCATCGACACCCAAAGTCGGCGCGCCATTGCCGCCCCCGACCTCGACCGTTAGTACACCGCGGACGATTCAGGCGAAGCAGGGATCGATTCTGAGTCCGGCGCGGACTGTTCCATCAGCGGCGCGCCAGACTTCCACCGTTAGTGCCGCGCGAATCATTTCATCTTCGAGAACGCCGGCGTCGGAGAAATCCTCCGACGACGAACCGCCGCGTACTCCGACAGGCACCCCGCCCAAGAAACCATCTGGCCGCTAACGGCCGGAGAGCGCCGCAATCCAGTGATGGTCCGGATGCGCGCGCGTCAGTGCGTTCGCAAGCCATGCGCGCGCAGCGTCATCGAGTGCGGGCAAGCAGGCTGCGAAGTCGGCCTCATCTTTTGCACGCGCCGCCTTTGCCTTGTACAACAGCGCGCCTTGCGGTTTCAGAAACGGCACGCCGTTGCGCGTGCCGATCATCTGTGTGCGTGGCGCCTTGATCGACGGGTTGCGGCGAAATACCCATGTTTGGGCGTCGCCTTCCTCCAGCATGATGTCCATCCGCCAGGCATTCGCTGCCGTGTCGAGCACCCAGTTCTGGTGTTTGTCCGCCGGTGGAGTTGCGTGCGGCGCCAGCTTGCGCACCTCGCCGTCGCCGACGCTGTGCAAGTCGAACGCGTGCAAGTGTTGGCGGATCGCCGCGAAGTCGTCGCGCAGAATCGCGATCTCCAGGTCGTCGTGCTCACGCGTCTCGTGATCGAGCCACAGATCGATCGACCAACCGCCGACCACACACCAGTCGATGCCGACGCCGGCAAGCTGGGCCGCGGCCTGCTCGGGCCGCCACGCACGCCACGCCTCGAGTGGTGGACCGTCCCAGTGTTTGATCGTCAGCGTATTCACCAAATGGCGGTTCGCCCCACTCGGGGAGTTCTCACGTTTCGAGACCTTAGCGCAGATTGCCCGCGAGAAGCCTTGGAGATTTCCTTCGGAGCGTCAGGCCGATTACGAGCAATGTCAGTACCAAGGCTATTGTGAGTCGGTCCGACATCCGTTCCTCCAACAGAATGACGCCCAGTAGGCTTGCTATCGCTGGCACGCTCAATTGCACGACCGACGCGGTCATCGTCGTGATTTCTCGCAGAGCCGCGTACCAGATCAGGTAACCCAGTCCAGACGAGAATGCGCCGGACGCGACGGCAAGAATGAATCCGTCCCGATCGACCGAGGCGTCACGCGCAAACAGCAGCATGACGATTAACGCCATGGGAACCGACCGCAGGAAATTCGCGGCTGTCGTCTGAGCAGGGTCGTGGGTCCCGCTTCGCATCGAATAGCAACCCCAGGCCACGCCCGCGATTGCCATCAGGAGGGCCGCCGATGTCGGTCGCCGCTGTCAGGCTCCGGTAGGCAAATGAGAAACACGCTGCATCGCTTCGCTGTCGAGCTGCTTCGGATGCTGCGCACGGGCGGAGGGATCGAGCGGAAATCTGTCTGGCACGTGATCAGGCGAGTCACGGAGAGCCCGTTGGCTCCGCCGTCGCTCGCCGAACTCGCCAACGAACTGCGGTTGAGCACGCGTACCCTGATTCGGCATCTGCGCAAGCAAGCGACTACCTACCAGGAACTGAAGGATCAAGTTCAATCGCAGTACGCGGCATCGATGCTCCGGCTCGGCAACACCACGGTCGAGGGACTCGCTGCCGATCTCGGATTCCACGATGCATCGAGCTTTCGACGCTCGTTCCAGAGGTGGCTGGGATGCGCGCCGTCGAAGTACCGCAGGGCTACGCGAGCGGTCTCCAAACAGAATCCCGGTCGCCGCTAGCCCAACCAGGGATTTCCACTAAGGTGGACTCACGATGCAGGTCGGATTCGACGACTGCGTGTCGCGATGCGGGAGCCGGTTCGAACCGCGCCGCACTGAGAACGCGTAAGCTGGTTGCTTTGCTCTGACAGGAAGGTCCATCACATGCAAAACGTCACGGTAGAAAAGCGCGGCGACGTCGCGCTCGTACGCTTCGATCGCCACGGAAATCTGAACGCATTCGATCAGGACACCATTCTGGCGCTCACCGACGTCGCGCGCGCCTTTCACGAAGACATTGAAACGCGCGCAGTTGTGTTGACAGGGACGGCAAACGCCTTTTCTGCCGGCATCGATCTGAAGGACCCGAAAACCTGGGCTGAACCCGAGAACGACGTCGAATTGCGCCAACGATCGTACCGCGGCGTGCGGCTGTGCCAGGCCTGGGAAGACATACCGCAAGTCACCGTCGCAGCGATCGAGGGTTTGGCCGTGGGCGCGGGCGTGGCCATCGCGCTCGCCTGCGATTGGCGAGTACTGGCGAGCGATGCCTATCTTTACGTTCCGGAGGTGAAGATCGGGCTGAATCTGCAATGGGGTGCGCTCCCGCGACTGATCTCACTCGTTGGGCCTGCGCGCGCGAAGCGCATCGTACTCTTGTGCGAAAAGATGGGAGCGCAACAGGCGGCGGCTTGGGGTTTGGTCGACGAAGTGGCGGAACGCGGCCATGCAGTGGAGCGCGCGCTGGAACTCGCCGGTCGCGTCGCCGAGATGCCGGCGGCGACGACGGCGATGGTGAAGGAAGCAATCAATGCGACCGCGAACGCACTGCATCGCGCGAGCGGCTTTGCCGATGCGGATCAGAGTTCGCTCACGCGAACGTTCAAGGACGCCATCGCCGCGCGCCGCGACTTCACGGGGAAGTAGCCGGGACGGCATCGACGGGTTGTCGATCGCGACGCGCGATCGTCAGCGGCTCAACCACTCGACGATCGCGCTCGTGAACTCAAACTGCTCCCAGGTCATCGCCGGGTACTTCGACGTCTGCGAGAATGTCCCACCTTTCTCATTGACAGGAACATCCCGTTGGAAACCACTCACGTCTTCGCCGGCAATCCGTTCGACCGCGCAGACGCACAACGTCGCGATGCAGAATGGCTCGCGACCGCCGAACGTAATCCCGGCAGCCGCTTCCTGCCGTTGGCGCGTTTGAATGTGCTCGTGCATGACACCGGCGAACTGCGTCTCGGCTGGTTGAGTCGTGCGGACGTCACGCGCCTCGACATTGCCGTTGCGCCAGTGTTCCTCGGCCTGCTCGACGGCGTCGCGCACTTCGCCATCGACGTTTCCGAGCTGGGCGATCCGGTACACGAACTGAACCTCGACGACGCGTGGCGCTTCGAAGACGCGCGCGCCGCCGCGATGCGCCTCGCGGTCGAAGAGACCGGCATCGTCGCGCAGAGTCGCGCGCAGGTCGGCTGGCATCGCAGCCACCGTCATTGCAGTGCGTGCGGCGCGCCGAGCGAACCGTCGCGCGGCGGCCACGTGCGGATCTGCGGTGCGTGCAAAACCGAGCATTTCCCACGCACCGATCCGGTGGCGATCATGCTGATTCTCGACGGCGACCGGTGTCTGCTCGGCCAGTCGCAGGGCCGGCTCGCGAGCACGGGCATGTATTCGGCGCTGGCGGGGTTCATCGATCAGGGCGAGTCGATCGAAGAAGCGGTGCGCCGTGAAATTCGCGAAGAAGCGGGCGTGCTCGTCGGCGCCGTGCGGTATCACTCGTCGCAGCCGTGGCCGTTCCCATCGTCGTTGATGATCGGTTGCCACGGTCGCGCACTAACCTCGAAGATCACGATCGATCCCGCCGAAATGGCCGACGTGCGCTGGTTCGCGCGCGACGCGGTTCGGGCCGCGCTCGCCGGTACCAGTTCCGAACTGCGCGTGCCGGGGCCGATCGCCATTGCGCACCATCTGATCAAAGCATGGGCGGAAGGGGAGGTCGACGTTTGATCGCTGACGATCCCGTTGGGGGCTATCCGGTTTTGTCGGCGCCCGGAAACCGGTCCATCGTGCGCAGCGTCGGGAACAGGCGCATCCACAAGCCCGTGACCGCGATCGTTGCGAGACCGCCGAACACCACGGAGGGCACCAGCCCGAACCACACCGCGGTTACACCCGATTCGAATTCGCCGAGCTCGTTCGAGGCGCCGATGAACACGGCGTTGACGGCGCTTACACGGCCGCGAATCTCGTCCGGCGTTTCGAGCTGAATCAAGATGTGCCGGATATAGACGCTCACCATGTCGCCGGCGCCCAGCGTGATGAGCGCGACCAGCGACAGTGGAAAACTGTTGGATAGTCCGAATGTGATGATGGCGATTCCAAATAGTGCAACGCCGCCGAACATCCATCGTCCAACCGATCGGGTGATCGGATGGAACGCGAGCGCTGCGGCGGTGGCCGCGGCGCCGATCGCCGGTGCAGTGCGCAGCAGGCCGAGACCTTCCGGGCCCGTTGCGAGAATGTCCTTGGCGAACACCGGCAGCATTGCCGTTGCGCCGCCGAACAGCACCGCGAACAGATCGAGCGAAATCGCGCCGAGCACGACCGGCCGCGAGCGAACGAAGCGCATGCCTTCGAGCACCGTGTGCCAACTAGCGGGTTCGGTGCTGCGGATCGTCGCCGGCATCCGCACCGCCAGCATGAAGGCCACCGAAACGAGCAGCAGCGTGCCCACGACCGAGTAGACGGTCGCGGGTCCCGCCACATACATCAATCCGCCCAGCGATGGACCGACGATGGTCGCCACGTGGAAGGTCGACGAATTGAGCGCAACGGCGTTGCCGAAGATCTCGCGCGGCACCAGGTTCGGCGTGATCGCCTGCGACGTGGGCATCGCAAATGCGCGCGCGGCGCCGAACAGAACGAGCACCAGAAACACCGGCCACGCGGTGCTGAGTCCATACATCGTGAAGCCGAGCAGCAGCACCGCGCACGCAACTTCCACTACGTAGCACGTCGCGAGAATGAACTTGCGGTCGTAGCGGTCGGCGATCTGTCCGGCTGGCAACACCAGCACGATGAACGGCAGGAACTGGGCGAGACCAATCAGACCAAGATCGAGTGGATCGTTGGTGATCGCATACACCTGCCAGCCGACCGCGACACTCTGCATCTGGACGGCGAGCGTCGCGATGAATCGTGCGACGAGAAACAACGTGAAGTTGCGATGCCTGAGTGCACCCAGAACCGCGGGTTGTTTGTCGCTCACGTGCGCACGTTCCCGGTGCGATGCCGCGTCATTCCGATCATTCATGTCGAGTCGTGAGAAGGCGGCGATGGTACAGGATCGGATGGACGCTCCCAAAGGCTCCGGGCTAGCCTACGACTACTCCACAGACGGCCTGCGCAACGATGGAAATGCAGCACGTACTCGCGTACCACGACCCCGATCACGCCTGTAATCAAGGCAGCCTGATCAAGCTCGCCAACGGCGAGTTGTTGCTCGGCTACAACCAGGAACGCGGCCGCGTGCACGCCGACAGCGGCCAGTCGTGTCTCATCAAGTCGTCGGACGGCGGCCTCACGTGGAACACTGCGACGCGCCGCACCGTGTGGCCGTTGAGCGAACACGTCGGCAACTGGGACTGTGCGTTTGCGCAGATCTCCACCGGTGAAATCCTGATGCACACGCGCGTGTGCAGCTTCATGGCCCCAACGGCCTTGAAAGGGGGCGCGGACCAGATCATGGGCGGACCGCCGCCGGGACGGCGGGAACGACTTAAGCGCCAGACGGGTTACGCGCTGTGTCGCTCGAAAGATGACGGTGCAACGTGGTCGGCGCCGATTCCGGTGAACACGTCGCCGGTGGCTGATTCCGGCCTCGGTCCGTACATCGTCGGCGGTTCCGGTGCCGGCCACATCATCGAACTCGCCGACGGTGGTCTGCTGATGCCCTTGCACGGTACGTTCACGCGCGAGTGGTTTGCGCAGGGCGGGGAGACGCCGCGGGTGTTCGTATTGCGCTCCGACGACGGCGGCAACAACTGGGAATACTGGGCAACGGTTGCGTACGACCCCGCGCACATCCTCGAATGGGCGGAGGCGGGCATGGCGCGTCTTTCGTCCGGACGACTCGTCTGCCTGCTGCGCACGCAGGCGCGGCCGCTGCGTTTCGACAACATGTGGTTCTGCTATTCGGACGATGACGGTGCCAGCTGGAGCCGTCCGATCCGAACGCCGCTGTGGGGTTATCCGGCCGACGTGATTCAACTCAAAGACGGCCGCGTGCTCGCGGTGTACGGCTATCGGCGCGACCCGTGGGGTGTGCGCGGATGCATCTCGAACGATGGCGTCACGTGGTCGCTCGCGAACGAATTCGTGATACGCGAAGGCGGCGCCGCGGACCCGTCGGTGCGTCAATACTGGCACATCGGTTATCCGAGCGTTGCACAGCTCGACGACGGCACGATCGTCGCCGCATATCACGAATACACGAAGGATGCGCGGCCGATGCAGTGCATGTGGGTGACGCGGTTCAAGCTGTGACGATCGAAATCGTCCCTCTGAAGGCGGACGAGTGGGAGGACCTGAAGCGCTTGCGCATCACGGCGCTGACGGAATCGCCCGATTCGTTCTCTCCAACGGCCGAGGCAGCCCGCGCACACGATGACGAGTATTGGCGGCGCGGCGCGCAGAGAGCGGCAGAAGCGGCGAACTTCGAGATGTTCATCGTGCGCCGGAACGGCATCGGTCTGGGTCTGGCGTCGGCGAATCGTGACGACAGCGGTGTGGGCCATATCGGCGCAATGTGGGTCGATCCTTCGTTGCGGGGCCAAGGTGTCGGTGCACGTTTGTTCGATAACGTAGTGGCTCACCTGCGCTCGCTCGGTTGCACCACGATCGAACTGTCAGTCACCGAGACGAACGCAGCGGCGATCGCGCTGTATCAGTCGCGGGGTTTCGTGTTGACGGGAGCGCACGAACCGCTGCGGCAAGGTTCGCCCCTGAAGAATCTATTCATGCATTGGACGAACGACGCCGCAGTGCGCGCGCCAGACCAAAGAGACTGACGGCCACCCAGGCGGCTTCGACCACGAACGCCGACAGATTGAAATCGAACAGCAGCGAGAGCGTGATCGAGCCGGCGCCGAGACCGTTCAGCGCCGAGTAGGCGACCGATTTCGAGTCGAGACGTTCGATCTGCAGCGCGAAATACGTGCCGAGGATCATCGCCACGCCGATGTTGCCGACCAGATCGTGCCACGCATAGCCGGACATACCGTTTCCTCGCAGTTTCGTTTCGCGGCGCATCTTGTCATCATTCGACGTCCCTCGCATGAGTGCACTCGTGACCAAACCGCTGCTGCCAGCTTTCTCGTTGCGCGATGCGTCCGGCGTGGATCATTCGTTCCCGAGCGGAAGGCCGACGCTGATCGCGATGGTGAAAGAAGATTGCCCGACCTGTGGCCTCGTAGTGCCGTTGCTGGAGGCATTCCATCGCAGCTATGGCGCGTCGCTCGACGTACTGCTCGTAGGTCAGACAACTGAAGGCAATGCGATGTTGGTCGACCGGCATGGGCTGACGTGCCCGATGCTCGACGATTCCCGGCTCAAGGTTTCGTTCGCGTACGACATCGACATGGTGCCTTCGGTATTCGTCGGCGACGCGAACGGACACCAGCTCAAACGAGTAGAAGGTTTCGATCGGGCGGAATGGCAGGCGCTCGACGCCGAACTCGCAACGATGTCCGGTGCGCGTGCAGCATTGATCGATTGGTCTGCGCTGCCGCCGTGGCGTCCGGGTTGCGGATCGCTGTCCGTTGATCCGCGCTTTGCCGACCGCCTGCAGGCCGAAGCGGAGAACAGTCCGCTGCGCGCGCGCAAGATCGAGATCGCGCCCGCCGACGACGAATTCGAGTTCATGTTCGATCAGGGTTTCACCGACGGGCTGCCCGTGGTGCCGCCGACTCCGGAACGCGTGATCCGCATGTTGTCGGGAACGCGTCGCGATCCGCAGTCGCTCGTCGCCATCGTTCCGCCCAACATGGGCGAAGCGACGGTGGAGAAAGTTGCCATCAACGCGGTGCTGGCCGGTTGTAAACCCGAGTACCTCCCGGTGGTCATCGCCGCGCTCGAAGCGGTGTGCACGGACGAATTCAATGCGCATGGCGTGATGGCGACCACGATGGGTGCGAGCCCCGTGCTTGTAGTGAACGGACCGATACGCAGCCGCATCGGCATGAACATGAAGCTCGGCGCGCTGGGGCAGGGCAATCGCGCAAACGCATCGATCGGCCGCGCCGTGCGGTTGGCCCTTCGCAACATCGGCGGTGCAAAGCCCGGCGGCACCGAGCGCTCGACGCTCGGTAATCCGATGAAGATCACCATGTGCTTTGCGGAATGGGAGGAACGTAGTCCCTGGTCGCCGCTGCACGTGGAGCGCGGATTTGCGCCGACCGATTCCGTCGTTACGGCGTATGCGATGTCGGGTGGACCGTCGTTGATCGTCGATCAAACGTCGCGTAGTCCGGCGCAGCTGGCCGGCAGCATCGGCATGTGTCTGGAGTCGATCCACCATCCCAAGTCGCACATGATGTTCGACACACTGCTGGTGGTGTGTCCGGAACACGTCGACACGCTGCTGACGGAGGGTCCGTATTCGAAGGCAGATCTTCGCAGCGCAATACAGAAGATCACCAGTCGCCCCTTACGCGAACTCGTTAGCGACGAGCGTTCGGGTGTAGGCATGAATGCCGACAAGGCGAAAACGCTGTCGAACGAAGCGTTGGCGCGGGTAATGCCGAAGTTTCTGTCGGAAGATATGATCCACATCGTTGTGGCCGGGTCCGACGCCGGTAAGTTCTCCGGCATGTTTCATGGCTGGGTTGGCGGCGAGATAGGCTCGATGCCCGTTTCGCGCCTGATCGACCCGAACTGATTTCGGAACCTGATTTATCGGAAACTGAATTTTGGGAAATTGGGAGACGTTGATGACGACCATTCTCGATCCCACCAACGAGAAGACGCCGATCGCGCGGCAACTGACGCCGCGCTCCGGCGCAATCTCCGGAACGGTGGCTTTCCTGGACATTTCGAAGCCGCGCGGCGACGTGCTGCTCGACCGGCTGGAGGAACAGCTGAAAGTACGCGCGCCGGGGGTGGATATCGTTCGCTACGCCAAGCCGACGTTCACCAAGCCGGCGCCCGACGCGCTTCGTCAGGAGATCAGGGCGAACAGCAACTTCGTCGTCGAGGCACTCGCCGACTGAGGTTCGTGTACTACGTGCAGTTTGCATGACACAGTGCACTTCGAGATCCACGGCATTCCGTCCGTGGCGATCGTCTCGAGCGAGTTCGAGGAAGCCGCCGCCGTTCAGGGCAAGGCACTCGGGCTCGAAGCGCGATGCTGCTTCGTGCAGCACCCGATACAGGACAGAACCGACGCGGAAATGCGTCAGCTCGCGGATCAGATCGTCGACCAGGTGGTTGCCGCGTTAACTGATCCCACGTGAGGCAGGTGGTATTCGACTATGCGACGGCTGAGCGCGGCGCCGCTTCTGATGATGGTGCTGCTGCTGATAACGGCCGCGTGCGCGTCGGACGGCGACATATCCGAGCACGTCGATTTCTGTTGCGGCCCCAAAGATGCGCGGCTAGAGACCTATGCGTTGTCGATGCCCACCGTTCCGGCGTTTCTGTTGCCGGCGTTTCGGACACAACTCGTCGCTGCGCTTTCTGCAAAGGGAATGCGTGAGGTCGACAGGAATCCCGACGCGTTGGTGACGATGGTGTACAGCGCGTACTTTCCCGATACGGCGCGCCGTTATGCAAACGACGGATTCACCGATCCGATGGCGGTGACCGGTCCGCGCAAGTTCGACGCACGGATTTCGCTCGAGATCACGCGCGTATCGGACAACGCGCAGGTGTTGCGCGGCACGATGTCGCGCGAGCATCGCGAATGGGTCGGCGACTACGGCCATGAGCGTGCGCGTGAGGCGATCCGTGCGGCCTTCGACGACCTGCTCAAACGACTGCCGACCATAAGAAAAGGCGCATGACGCAACACGCGACACAACAACCACAACCGCAACCGCTCGCAGGCATCACCGTTCTCGACTTCGGACAGATCTACAACGGTCCGTACTGCGGCTTCCTCCTCGCGATGGCCGGCGCTCGTGTGATCAAGATCGAGTCGCCGCAAGGCGAGAGTCTGCGCGGACGCGGTGAAACGAGTTCCGCGAGTTATCCGTTCGCGATGCTGAATGCGAACAAGGATGCCGTAACACTGAACCTCAAGTCGGAGCGTGGCAGGGAGTTGTTGCGCGAACTGGTAAAGAAGGCCGACGTGCTGCTCGAGAACTTCTCGCCGGGCACGATGGATCGGCACGGTGTCGGCAGCGACACACTGCAGGCGATCAATCCGCGGCTCGTCTACGCCGCCGCGACGGGTTTCGGCCGCACCGGCCTTCACCGCGACTACCTGGCGATGGACATCACCGTGCAGGCGATGACCGGCGTGATGTCGGTGACGGGCGATGGCGAAGGTCCGCCGCTGAAGGCGGGCCCCGCGCTGTGCGACTTCCTCGGTGGCATTCATCTATACGGCGCGATTGTCACCGCACTGTTCCAACGAGAGCGCACGGGGGCGGCATTGGTCGTCGACGTTGCCATGCAGGATGCGGTATTTCCCACGCTTGCCTCGCAGATCGGCGCGCTGCATTTTCTCGGTAAGCATCCGACGCGCAACGGCAACCGGCATGCGGCATTGAGCCTCGCGCCGTACAACGTGTACCGCACGCGCGATGGATACGTCGCCATCATCTGCATTCGCGAAGGCCACTGGCGCAATCTGGTCGACGCGATGCAGCGTCCGGAACTCGCGAACGACGCGCGCCTGGCCGACATGACGACACGCGCGGCCAACATGGAGCTGGTCGACGCGATCGTGGAAGAGTGGACGAGCTCGCTCGACAAGGCAGAAGTGTTCCGCATCGCGCAGGCGCACGACATCATCTGCGCGCCCGTGCAGGATCTCGTCGACGTGCTCGACGATCCGCATCTGCTCGCGCGCGGCATGCTATCGAAACACTCGCATCCCTTGCTCGGCGAAGCGGTGCTGCCCAGTACTCCGTTGCGCTTCGAGGGCATCGTTCCCCCACCGTTGCGCATGAGTCGCGGTCTGGGTGCGGACAACGAAGCGGTCTACGGCGAACTGCTGGGATTGTCTCCCAACGAAGTCGCGCAGTTGCGCGCGGAAGGCGCGATCTGAATCAACATGAGCCGCCTGCATCGGCAGCATGAGCAGCGTTTTGTCTGCTCGGCACGAACGGCGTGCTAATCTAGCGCACTTTTTTCGACGGAGCCTTTCATGTCCACGCAGTTCGATCCCATCGAAGACGTCATTGCCGGGATTGCCGCCGGTGAAATCGTCATCGTGGTCGATGACGATGACCGGGAGAACGAAGGGGACCTGATCATGGCCGCGTCGCGCGCGACGCCCGAAAAAGTCGCATTCATGATCCGCCACACCAGCGGCATTCTGTGCACGCCGATCCTCGAGGAAGACGCAAAGCGCCTGCACCTCGACCCGATGGTGGCGCGCAACGATGCACCGATGAGCACCGCGTTCACCGTATCGATCGACTATCGCCAAGGTTTGACCACTGGCATTTCGGCCGAAGAACGCGCAAACACGATTCAGGCGCTCGCGAACGGCAATGTCGGCGCGGGTGATTTCGTACGGCCGGGCCACATCTTCCCGCTCGTTTCGCGCACCGGCGGCGTGCTGGTGCGCTCCGGGCACACCGAAGCGGGTGTCGATCTGGCGAAGCTGGCAGGACTCGCGCCTGTCGGCTTGCTCGCGGAGATCGTCAACGACGACGGCACCGTGAAGCGGCTACCGCAACTGCTCGAGTTCGCCGCGCAGCACAAGCTGAAGATTACGTCGATTGCCGACCTGATCACGTATCGGCAGCGCCGCGAACATCTGGTCGAACGGGTGCGCGAGTTCTCGGTGAAAACCTCGATCGGGGTCGCGCGCGCGTTTGCGTACAAGACGAAATTCGAAGATGCCGAGCATCTCGCGCTGGTGTTCGGCCGCGTCGACGGCGATCGCGTGGCGGCTGTGCGTATTCACCGCGAAAAGCTGATCGAAGACATCTTCGGGCCGCAGGACGATCATCCCTCGCGGATACTCGAAGTGGCGTTGAAGCGCATCCAGGATCTCGGCGGCGGGGTGTTCATTTATCTGCGCAGCGGATTCGTTGGGGTGCCGCTCGATACGTTGACCAATCCCGCCGCGCCTAGCCGCGCCGACGCGCGTCGCGCCGAGTGGCTCGAGATCGGTGTGGGTGCGCAGATTCTTCGCGACTTGGGCGTTGGTCGCATTCGGATCATCGCGGGACGCGAGGTCGACTATGTCGGCGTATCGGGGTTCGGACTCACGCTGGAAGGCAGCGAACTGCTCGGCGATTGAGATGCCGGCGCGCTGTCGGTGTGCGATGCGCCTTTGCGATGTTGGTGATCACGGTAGTGGAACCCGCGTGCGTTGCCGTTGGTGCCGACATACACGATGCGGATGTCGCGCGTTCTGCGGCGGCAATTGCGACATCGCACTCGGTCGCGCACTTCTTCTACGGTTTGAGTCGCGGGGAAGCGCAGCATCAGTTCGGGCAGATCGATCCGCTCCATGCGTTGGCAGTGAATACACACGGCGTGGAGTTCGAATCGCGCGACGAGATCGGCTAATGTCACCATACTGTATGAATATACAGATTTAGGACGGAGCGCACGATGAGCGCCGAGATACCGGTCATTGCCATCAGCGCCGGCGACCCCGCCGGCATCGGCGGAGAAGTACTCGCGAAAACCCTCGCGAGCGGTGCGCTCGACGGGCTGTGCAGGCCGCTGATCGTCGGTGCGCGTTGGGCACTGGACGCGGGGGCGGAAGCGGCGCGGGTTGAACTGCCTCCGGTGCAGT
>JBGSNQ010000138.1:0-4146 GCA_041739525.1 Pseudomonadales bacterium
GACACGCTCAAGCCATCCGTGGGCGCTCGCGTTTGGCCATCCATGGCCAAACACGGTCCGGCGCGACACGCCCCCACCTCCACCTGACGTCGGCGTTTCCGCCCTTTAGTCGGAAGTAGCGCCAATGGCGCGCGAATCGTTGCGTTTGGTGGTGTTTAGGACACCACCGGCACCCCCAACGTCTCGACCGCCCCCTCTTGCTCGTTACTCGAAGTCGAGCGCTCGAATTCTGTGAAGGGCGAGTGGCGGGGGTTCGGTGCGCTGGACCGTGTTTGGACATGGATGGCCAAACGCGAGCGCCCACGGATGGCTCGAGCGTGTCCAGCGCATCGAACACCCGTCGCTCGACCCCTCATCGAAATCGAACCGCCCCAATTGGTCCCGCTTAGTGGCTCAGTGGCGTTCGATTTCCGCTGCGTGAACGGCGGACGAACGCGGCGTCGCGAATCGAGACAGGCGCGGCAGTATCCAGCGTTCGAAGTCGTCGACGAACTCGTAAACCACCGGCACCAGCACCAGCGACAACACGGTCGACGTGATCAGGCCGCCGATGACCGCAATCGCCATCGGCTGACGGAATTCGGAGCCCTGCCCGATCGACAGCGCCGTGGGCAGCATGCCGGCCATCATGGCGAGGCTGGTCATCACGATCGGTCTCGCCCGTTCGCTGCATGCCTCGAGCAGTGCCTCGCGTTGGCTGTGCCCTTCGCGTTCGCGCTCGATCGCGTATTCCACCAGCAGGATCGAGTTCTTCGCGGCCAGTCCCATCAGCATCAGGAAGCCGATCAGCGAGGGTATGCCCAGCATCGAACCGCCGAGCAGCAACGCCAGAAAGGCGCCACCCACGGCGGTGGGCAGGGCCATCATGATGATCACGGGTTTGAAGAAGCTGCGGAACAGCAACACCATCACGAGGTAAACCAGACCGATCGCTTCCACGAACGCGATGACGAAACCGAGCGTCAGCTGTTGCAGCGCCTGCTCCTGGCCCTGCGATGCGCGACCGAGTCCGGGCGGCGGGTTCTTCAACACCGGCAGCGCCTCTACCTTGTTCAGCGCATCACCCAGTTGCACGCCGCCGGTGAGATCGGCGCGGATGGTCAGGTTGCGCCTGCGATCGAACCGGCTGATCTGCGCGGGACCTGCCTGAAAATACACGTCCGCTACGGTTTCGAGCGTGGTCGTGCCGCCCGTCGCCGTGGGAATGCGCATGTTCTTGATCACCGACAGATCGGCTCGCGCGTCTCTCGGCAGCCGCACGCGGATCGGAATGCGGCGCTCGCCTTCGTTCAGCTTGGCCACATTCGCGTCGATGTCGCCGACCGTGGCGATACGCGCCGCGGCGGCGATCGTTGCAACCGACACGCCCAGGCGCGCGGCCTCGTCGGGTTTTGGACGTACGACGATTTCGGGACCACTCGGCGGCGTCGTGGGGCGCGCGTCGACGATACCCGGTATCGAGCGCATCTCACGTTGCAACGCGAGGCCCGCCGCTTCGAGACCCTCGCCGGTCTCGCTCGTCAGAATGATGTTGATACCGGCCGAGCCGAACTCGGCGTTGTCGAACGTCAGCCGCGCGTCGGGAATTTCGAGCAGTTTCGGCCGAATCCGGTCTCGAATCTCGCTGACGCGGGAAGCGCGCTGCTCCTTCAGGATCAATGTGACCGTTCCTCGCGTGACCCCGGCACTGGACGTGAAGCCGCCCGGACCGCCGCTTGCACCCCCGTTACCCACCTGCGCGAACACCGATTCCGCCTCGGGCTGCGCCGCCAGCAAGTCGTGAACCTGTGTTACCACGGCGCGCATGTCGGCAATCGTCGATCCCGGCGGTGCTTCGATCGCCACGCTGAGAAAGTTCGGATTTCCCTCCGGCTGCACACCCTTCGGCAACGGCACGACCAAGGCGATGGAGGCGAAGAAGAGCAGCGTCGCCAATACGACCGACCACCAGCGATGGTCGAGTGCCCACTCGAGCGCGCGCCGATAGAACTTGGGCATCTCCGGCCGTTTCTTGGCCGGCTTCGGCACGAGGAAATAGGCCGCCATCAACGGCGTCAGCAGGCGTGCCACCAGCAGCGAGAACAGCACGGCAACAGTCACCGTCACGCCGAACTCCCGGAAGAACTGGCCCGGGATGCCCGGCATGAACACCACCGGAAAGAACGTCGCGGCGATCGCAAAGGTGGTCGCCACCACGGCGAGGGCAATCTGGTCTGCACCCTGAATGGCGGCGTCGTACGGACGCAACCCCCGGTAGACGCGCTTCTCGATGTTCTCGATCTCGACGATGGCGTCGTCCACCAGGATGCCGATCACGAGCGTCAGCCCCAGCAGCGTCACCATGTTCAGGCTGAATCCCAGCATGCTCATGAAGAAGAACGTCGGGATCAGCGATACGGGCATCGCAATCGCCGTGATCAGCGTCGAGCGCCAGTCGCGCAGGAAGATGAACACCACCAACGCCGCCAGCAGCATGCCCTCCAGCAGCGTGTGCCACGTGGCGATGAAGCCGGCGCGAGTCTGATCCACGCGCGACAGGATCTTCGTGATCGAGACGCCTTCGTGGGTCGCAAGCAGCTTCTCGATTACCGCGGCAACGCCGTCTTCAACGGTAATTTCGCTCGCGTCTTTGACTTTGCTGACCTGGAATCCGACCACCGGCTCGCCATTCAGAAACGCAAACGAGCGCACCTCTGCGGAGCCGTCGCCGACGTCCGCCACATCGGAAAGTCGCACCGAACGGCCGCCGCCGGTCGGAATCGTTATGTCACGAATCTGCTCCACCGTGACTGCGGCACCCAGGATTCGCAGCGTCTGTTCGCGACCGCCTACCGTAACGCGCCCACCCGGCGCATCGAGGCTGGCCACTGCCAATGCCTGACTCACGTTGTCCGCCGTGAGTCCCTGCGCCGAGAGGCGATCGGGGTCCACGATGACGTTGATCTCGCGATCTACACCACCTACACGTCTGACCTGCGCCACTCCGGGCGCGCCCTGCAGGGCACGGGCAATGGTGTCCTCGATGAACCACGACAGTTCCTGCTTCGACATGGCCGGCGCCGACACGGCGTAGGTGATGATCGGCTGGTCATCGATTTCGAGACGTCGAACGAGCGGCGGATCGACGTCACGCGGCAGGTCGGCGCGGGCCTGATCGGTGCGGGTGCGCACGTCGTCCAGCGCCTTCTGCAAGTCCGTACCCAGATAGAACTGGACCACCGTTGTCGAAGAGCCCTGCGTGATCGTCGACGCGATGTTCTGAACGTTCGGCAGCCCCGCCATCGAGTTCTCGACCTGCCGGGTGATCTGGCTTTCCATTTCCGCCGGCGCCGCGCCGTTGCGGGTCACGACGACGGCGACGGCGGGGAACTCTACGTTCGGGAAGTTCTTGACCGGTAACTTGAAGTAGGCGAACAGGCCCATCACCACGAGCGTGATGAACAGTACGGTTACCGGAATCGGATTCCTGATCCCCCAGGCTGAAAGGCGAAACTCGTTCGGGTCGGTCATTGCGATTGAGCGACGGGAGGTGGCGCCTCAACCGGCACGATCTTGTCTCCCGCAACGAGCATTGCCGCCGCTTTGGCCACTACGCGCGATCCGACGGGCGGCCCGCTGACCAGCTGCACGTAGCCGCTGCCCCGTTGGCCCGTGACGACGGCCTCTCGAGAGATGGTGCCGTCGGCTGCGACCAGCATCACCGCCGCGCCGTCGGCGTCATACAGAATGGCGGTCTCCGGCACGGCGACGCTCGCGGCCGACACGCCCGTGAAGACGGCCCGCGCAAAACCGCCCGCCCGGACGGAATCGGAGACGGGCAGTTCGATGCGTACCTTGCCCAGCTTCGTGTTTGCGTCCACGCGCGGGCTGACCAGACGCACCGTCCCGTCCACTTCGGTGCCGTCCGCCAGGATGACCTTCGCTGTGGAGCCCACCTGCAGTCGCGACAACGCGTTTTCTGAGACGTCGGCCGCCAACTCGATCTGGCCGTCTTTCGCGATGCGAAACCACGGACTGCCGCCACCGGCCATGTCGCCGACCCGCACGTTGCGCTCGATCACGAGGCCGGCATACGGCGCACGAATCGTCATACGTTCTTCCCGGATGCGCAGGTCGCGCGCGGACGCAGCCTGAGCATCGGCCTGA
>JBGSNQ010000125.1:0-58778 GCA_041739525.1 Pseudomonadales bacterium
CCGGCGCCGGCGCCGCGTGCTGCGCCTTCGGGGCCGCCGAAGATTGCACCGATTGCACCGCCAACTACGGCGCCGCCGGCCGCATTGCCGCCGACCTTACCGGCGGTATCCACCTGCGTTGCGTAGGTCTGGCATTCGTTCAGGTCTTTCTGATATGCGGCCGGATTCACGCCCTTCATGTCGACGATGACGTTACCCCCCGGGCCGTGGGACTTGCAGCCGACCAGGACGAGAGCGAGAAGGCAGACTGGCAAGAACGACTTCGACATGGCGTCTCCGGATGTGGCGCGACGCTACTGTAACGGATGAGTGCCCGCGGGGTTGACTACACCGGGCTTGAATTCGCCTTCGTTATGGAACGACACCGAGCGACCGAATCTGCCCGGTATGCTGTCCACGTAGATATCGCCTTCGAGCACGTACCTGAACGACTGAGTGCCGGAGAGCGCGACGATCTGCTTCGCGAGATCGAACAGCGACGTCGTCGCAACGATGCTCGTGGTCGTTTCGCCGAGTCGCGGAATGGTGAACGCCGCGTCGCTGACGCCGCGCGCAAGCCGCGCACCGTTCACGTCGAGACGGATCTGCATGCCGTGCGCTTCGATCGCTTGATCGTTCGGATTCTGAATGCGCAGGTCAACGCGGAGGCGCTGCTCCAGTGCGGAACCTTCGGCGGGCTGGAGGTCGATTACGAAGACGTCGACGGGTTTGTACTGAACGCAGCCGCCAAGCAGCAACGCGAGAACGATGGAGGCGGTGCGCAACATGGACCAGGCCTTGCGATAGTTGAAGATGCAGGGCTAGTGTACCCGCTCAAACCAGATTCGAAGGGGAGAGCGTCATGCTGAATCTGTCGATACCAGAACACATCGAACCGCTGCGCAACAAAGTCCTCAAGTTCATCGAGGAGCGCATCTATCCGGTAGAGAAGGAATTGTTCGAAACCGATCGCGACGGTCGGCGCGACACGATGCAGAAGCTGATGAAGGAGGCGAAGGCGCAAGGTCTTTGGGCGCTCGGCCATCCCGAAGAAATCGGCGGCGGCGGGTTGCCGTTCATGGACTACGTGTTCATCAACGAAGTGGTGGGCCGTTCTGCCGCGGCAACGGTTGCGCTCGGCACGCACTCGTTGCAGGACTCGATCATGTTGCACCGCTACGCGAGCGACGAGTGGCGCGACAAGTACCTGAAGCCGCTCGTAGCCGGCGAAGTGTTCCCGAGCTTCGGCATGACCGAGCCCGGCGTTGCGAGTTCGGATCCAACGCAGTTGCAGACGCGCGCCGAGCTGATCGGCAACGAATGGGTGATCAACGGACGCAAGTGGTTCACGTCGGGTGCGGCGCAAGCGGCCTACACCACCGTGATGTGCCGAACCGAGACCGGTGTGCCGGATCACGCTGCGTTCAGCCAGATCGTGGTCCCCACCGACACGAAGGGCTACAACATCGTCCGCGACGTGGCGGTGATGGGCGAATACGAGGGTCATTACGAAGTGGCATACGACAACGTCCGTGTCCCCAGAGCAAATCTGTTGGGGCCGCGAGGGCAGGGCTTCAAGATTGCGCAGGATCGCCTCGGCCCTGGTCGGATCTTCCACTGCATGCGCTGGCTCGGCCAGGCGCAGCGCGCATTCGATCTGATGTGTCAGCGCGCGAACTCCCGCGTCGCGTTCGGCAAAACGCTGGGCGAGCATCAGCAGATTCAGAAGTTCATTTTCGATTCGGCCGCGGAGATTCAGGCGAGTCGCCTGCTGACGCTGCACGCAGCGCAGAAGATCGATCAGGGCGATGAAGCGCGCGTCGAAATCGGCCTCATCAAGGTGTACGGCGCTTCGATGCTGCACAACGTCATCGATCGCGCGATTCAGGTGCACGGCGCGAAAGGCGTCACCGAAGACACGCCGCTCGAGCGTATGTACCGGCACGCGCGTTTTGCGCGCATCTACGACGGCGCCGACGAAGTGCACGTGCAGCGAACCGCGCAGCGCATTCTCAAGTTCTACGGCGGCAACGGAACGTTCGACTTCGGCTTGCGATGAGCCTCATTCGAAACGGAGCTTCGAGATGATCGAGGGCGCGTGTCACTGCGGCGCCGTGAAATGGCAGTTCAGCGCCGTTCCGGAAGGTGCGACCGCGTGCAATTGCACGATCTGTCGCCGCTACGGCGCGCTGTGGATATACGACTTCGAGAACGAAGGCGTGCGCGTGACCGGGCCTACCAAGATCTACATCCGCGGCAAAATGATCGAGTTCCACTTCTGTCCCCACTGCGGCTGCGTGACGCATTGGCGGTCGCAGTTGGACGAGCCGGGAGGGCGCCGCCGGTTGGCCGTCAACGTACGTTTGTCCGAACCCGAGACGGTGGCGAAACTTCCGATCGATCACTTCGAAGGCCTTGCGCGCTTCGAAGACCTGCCACGCGACGGCAAGTGCGTGGCCGACTACTGGTTCTGAGCGGGATCAGGCGCGCGCCAGCACTCGCGCACGCTCGGCGCCTTTGATGTCGCGCAGCGCGTACAGCGTGATGACGCTCGACACACCTTGCTGTCGTTAGTCGTGTGTCGTGCCTGAACGCGCGCCAAGCGCGCGTTCATCTTCTCTCCAACAAAACGAAGGCGCGACTTCGGTGGTTTGGAAGGTGACGGCTGATCGGTGCTGAGGGGCATGAGCGGCCATGGATGGCCGCGATTGAGCGACCAGGGACGGCTCGAGCGCCCCCGAAGCACCGATCAGCCGTCACCGCCGCTGATATGGCGCAAGAAGACGCGTCTACTCCGACCTAGCCCGTCGGCGGCTGATCTGTAGTGCGAGGAGGGGCAGGATGTCGGTCTTGTCGATCGGGGATCGCCGCGAAACGCCGTCGTTCACGCGGTGCGATGCACTGAAGGCGGGCGTTGCGACGGTTAGAAGGCGCTGGCGGCGATCGAAGAACCACGCGCATACCGGTACGACTTCACCCGGTCTCCACCAGGCGCCGGCGTTCGTGCCGTCGGGCGTATCGGTGTATTGATGTCGCATCGCGCGGTCTCCTGAACCCGGGAGCATATCGGTGGCCCTCGTAGCACTCCGTCAGACCGTCGTACGCGACTTGTAAAACACGGCGCCACATCCCACTTGTGCAAGAAGCGCCTCCGTGACAGAGCGGCGGTAGGCGTAGTCCTACGTACAGTGCCTCGATTCCGGCGTATGGTTTTGCCTCTGTTCCCAATGGTTGGGTCATGAACAAGAACGCACCTCGCGCAACAGCCAGCGCCATCTCGCTGGAGTTCTACGAGGCAGTCGCGCCGCTGGTGAACGAACTCGGCCGCGCAATGGCCGTGGCTTTGGATCAGGGTCACGCAGCCATGCTGGTCGTCACCGACGCGACGCGGCAGATCCTCGAAGGGCAGCTGTTCAAACGCGGCATCGAAGTGGAGGCTGCGAGGCGCCGTGGGCAGTACGTGTTCCTCGACGGCCTACGCACGCTCGAGAAGTGCGTGGCCGACGGACACCCCGATCCGTCCCGGTTCGAGGAGATCGTGGGGCGACCCATCGAGCGACTCGTGCGCGAATACCCGGGTGTGTGGATGTATGGCGAATTGGCCGCCATCCTGTGGACGAACGGTCACCCGCGTGGCGCCATCGAGACGGACAGGCTCTGGGCCGCGTTCGCCGAAGAGCAGCCGGTGGTGCTGTGCGCGGCATTCCCCGTGGAAGCGATGTCGTGGCCGATTGTGGTGGAGACCTTACAACAGTCGGTTGCCGACCAGATCCGCGCCATGGCCAATGGCAGCCCCATCGCGCTCGCCGTGCATCACGGTCCTACGCAGGACTGACCCCGTTGCCTTTGCGGAACGTTCGCGGCTAGTGCGCGGCGGGCGGCACCAGCGGAATCGAACGTGCAATCGTGAACGCCTGCATCGCATCGAGCTTCTGTTCAGTCTGCATCGCACGGGCAACGAGCGCGGCCGGTAACACCTTCTCGAACTTCTTCAGATACTGCTCTTTCAGTTCGAGTTTGCGCTTGTCGATGTCGAGGTAAGTGCGCGTGAGATCCTTGGCCGCGTCGTCGGTCATCTCGTCGTACTCGCGCGAGTATTTCTTGATGAGTTCACCGAGGCGCAGGTTTTGCTGGGTGACTTCTTCGCGGTATTTCAGGTACATCGGCCAGAAGGCGTTGGCCTGGCTCTCGGTCAACGGCAGGTTCGCAGCGACCGTGGCCTGTCGGCTCTGTTCGGTGAGATTCCGGGCGATCTGCACGTCGCGTTCGTAAGCACCGTCGCTCGGCGGAAGCGGCGCTTCTTCGGCGCAGGCGAGCGATGTCCATGTGAGCAGCGCAAGCCCCAGTGCGGTAGAGATGCGGGTCATGTTGGTGTCCTGACTCAAAGTCCGGCGATGCTAGTCCCACGCGCGGTCGTGCTCAACCCGAGAATCGATGCGCAACGAGAACAACCAAACGAGAACGGCTAGTCGCGCGGCCGGATGCTCACGGCCAGCACCCCGATCAGCACGAGACCGACACCGCCGAGTTGCAGCGGCGTCATCGCTTCTTCGAGACCGACCCAGCCGAGTGCGATCGTAGATACCGGCCCCAACGCGCCGACGATGGCGACGGTGTTCGCACCGACCCGCCGCAACGCTTCCGCCGTGAGAAACACCGGTATCACCGTGCTGACCACAGCCATCGTTGCGGCATAGCCGAGCACCGGCACGGGCGCATTCAGCGCTTCCACCGGACGCAGCAGGAAAAACTGCAGCAGACACGCGACCGTGGCGGCGATCATCGCGTACGCGCTGAAACGCATCGACCCGACTCGCGCGATCACCTGACTGCCGGCGACGAGATACACGGCGTAGCACAGCGAACTGGCCATCGCGAGTGCCGCACCGAACAACACGTCGCGGTTGCCGTCGAAACTATGCAGCAGAACCAGCGCGAGACCGGCGTAAGTAAGCACCAGCGCGATCAACTCGCGAGAGGTGATGGGGCGCGAGAGAAACAACGCCGATAACAGCACGACGATGGTTGGATACAGAAACAGCACCAGCCGCCCGAGCCCTGCGCTGATGTACTGCAGCGCGAGGAAGTCGAGAAAACTCGCGGCGTAGTAGCTCAGCAAGCCGAGCGTCACCACATACACCATGTCGCGCGACGAAATGGGGCTGACGGCTCCGTGGCGGCGCGTCCAGATCGCCACCCCGGCGAAGAACGGTGCCGCGAACGCCATCCGCAGTGCGAGCAACGTAATCGGATCCTGCAACCACGCGTATGCAAGCTTGATCAGGACCGGTCGCAGCGAAAAGCAGAGCACGCCGCCGATGGCGAGCAGCAGCCCTATGGTCCAGTAGTTGCGCGAGTCGTTCATGGCCCACTCGTGCGGCGACTGCACCGCGGGAGGCGCTCGTGAGAAATGAACATGCAGCTTTATGGGGTCGTTGGGCAGTCGAGCGTAACACCGGCATTGCGCAGTCGCACTACGAGAACGTCGCCGAGCGCCGTGGCGGGTGTCAGAAATCCCGCGCGACTGCTTCCGCCTGGCAACTGGTCCGGTTGCATTGCGAGTGCAATGGCACTCTCGCACGCGAACATGACGGTAGCGCGATTGCCAGGATCGCCTTTACCCGCGATGCGCGCCCACGCCTTCGTGCCGTCGTCGGCAATGCCGATCAGCCGGCATTCGTAGAAACCGTTGTCCATGGTTTCTTCCGAGGGACCATCACCTGGCGCGGGCGCAATTGCTTCTACGAATTTGCCTACACCGGGTAGGCGCATGATCGATTGAAAGAACCCCATTCCGAACGCCGCCAGCGCTGCACCCGCGTAACCCGCCGAAGCGCCGAGATCCCAGAATTCCTCGTAGCGGAAGTTGTCGCCATAGGGCCGTTGCCACTGGCTCGACAGCGCGTGACTGCGCCGTACCACTCGCGTGTTGATCGGCGCCATGAAGAACGGCGCCACCCAACGTCCCAGGTCCGGATCGAACTGTGGAACGGTGGGATCGCGGTTCAGCGTCGCGGCATCGGAACGGCGATGCTCGTCGGGATTCAGCAGCAGCGGATCGTCGAACACGTTGCGATCGCCCGATGCCAGCATGTTCGTCATCGACGCGATGGTGCCGCCGTTCACGCCGCCCTGCGCGCGCTGGAACGCACGCACGCTGCGCGTGGTCTTGCCCTGAGTCTTGAAGTGTTCGACGAGCAGATGAGCGCCAAGATCGGACGGCACCGAGTCGAAGCCGCAGAACGGTACGATTTTCGCGCCGCTGCTCATCGCTCGCGATTCGTAGCGATCGATCATCCGGCGCACCCAGGGTGTTTCGCCGGTGATGTCCGCGTAGTGCACGCCGCGCGTCGCGCAACTGCGCACGAGTTCCTCTCCATAACGCGCGAACGGCCCGGCGGTGGTCAGCACGACGCGGGTCTTCGAAACCACTGCGTCGATCGCACGGGTGTCGTCGGCGTCTGCAACGAGCACGTCGGGTGCGCTGTGCAGATGCGAACGCAAACGATCGAGTTTGTCCGCGTTGCGCCCGGCGATCGCCCATCGCAACTGGCTGCCGACGTGCTCGTCGAAGTACTCGGCCGTTTGCGACCCTGTAAATCCGGTGGCGCCGTAGAGCACTACGTCGTAGCGAGCAGAATCGTTCATGAGGCCGCGCCGCGCTTCAGCGCTGCTTCATACAAAGGCATCACGGTGGGGAGCATAGACTGAATCGTCTGCACCCGATTCGCTTCCGCCGGGTGCGTGCTCAGAAACTCCGGCGGTGCATTGCCGCTGTTTGCCTGCATCATCTTCTTCCACAACGTGATGCCCGCGCGCGGGTCGTACCCGGCGCGTGCGGAGAGTTCGAGCCCGATCAGATCGGCTTCGCTTTCGTCCGTGCGGCTGAACTTCGTCGCCACGAGCGTCTGATAACCCTGCGCTGCGAGATCCGCACCGGCACCGCCGACGCCCAGAATCGCGGCGCCCACGCCGAGGCCGGTTTGTGCGGCAATCTGTTGCGATGCCTGCTCGCGTGAATGCTCGCGGAGTGCATGCGCAATTTCATGCCCCATCACGATGGCGATTTCGTCGTCGGTGAGATTGAGCTGAGTGATCAATCCCGAATAGAACATGATGCGGCCGCCCGGCATGCAGAACGCGTTCAGGTCTTTGCTCTTGATGACGTTGACCTGCCACGGCCAGCTCGCGGTGTCGGGCCGGAACACCTTCGTTTGCGGTTCGATGCGTGCTGCGATGGCGCGCACGCGCTTGGTCATCGCAGGATCGGGATTCAAATCGCCTTTGGCAGCGGCGTCGTTCGACAGCTTCGTGTATGTCTGCGCCGCCATCTGATCGAGCTGCTCCGATGAAATCAGCATCAGCTGAGAGCGGTTTACGCCTACCGCGCCGCTCGACGTGGTCGTTTCGCATCCGGCGAGCGCCCACGCGAGCAATCCGATGAGCATTGCGCCGAGCGAACGCACGGTAGAAGTACCGATGCGGGTGGAATGAGTGAGCATGGCCGTTAGAAATCCTCGCCGTCGTGCCAGGTCAATGGTGCCAGATACACGCCGCCCTGGTACCAGCCGCAGTGACTGACATACCAACGTCCGTCGATGTCGCGAATCACCTCCGACGCGTGGCCGTCGAAGCGTCCGACGAGATCGTCCAGCGTCCAGTGCAGCGGATCGCGGCTGCGGAACACTTCGGTATCGGCGTAGTAGCCCGGTATGTAGTCGTGGCGCATCGACAGGAACAGGTAGTAGAAATCGCCGCGTTGCACGACGAACGGCGATTCGGTGGGGCCCGCTCCGGTTCCCTTCTTGGGGTCGATGAATGCGAGACCGCGTTCGCTCCACGACGCCAGATCGACGCTGGTACGGTAGGCGACCACATGGTTGCCGCCGCTCGGAGGTTCCGTGGCGGTGTAGTACATCACCCAACTGTCGCCGACGCGCAACACCATCGGATCGCGCGCCTCGAAGCCGTCGACGAACAACGGATTCTGCGGGTGGCGGGTCCAGCTCTGCATGTCCGGCGACGTCGCGAGGTGCATGCGGAAGCTGCCGTCGCGCACAGCAGACCCCTGTAGAGAAGAGCCGGCGGCGTAGAACATGTAGTAGAGGCCGTCGTGCGAAATCACGTGCGGCGCCCACAGCACCGTCTCCGTATGATCGGCGACGAGCGCGAACGGTCGTTTGCGCCACTGCGGTGCCGTCAGCGACGAAGCGACCGCATGCGCGAGCTGCTTCTCCTCATGCGCGTCGAACCAGGGGCGACCCTCGCGCTTCGCCAGCGCCGCGGATGCGCGCACCTCCTTGCGCAGTGTGGCGATTTCATCCGCGCTGATCGAACGATCGGCATTGAAGAATTGCTCGAGTGGAGGAATGTCGATCTGCTCGTGTGTGATGCCGATCAGATGCCACAAGCCCGTGTGGTCACGTGCAATCGTGTGATCGTTGATGTACCACTTCTGCGCTTCGCCCTCACTGGGATCGTAGATCCGCTCGAAGCGTCCGACGGTGAATGGTTGATCGTGCATTCGTGTATGCGTTGTGTGATCGCGGCGGCGAGGAGCCAAGGTTAAGGGGTGAATTCGGGCAACGTCCACGCTAGGCTGCCGATTCTTTCAGTCCGCGAGTTCTTACGTGGCCCGTCTCGATGCAGATGCGCTGAAGCGCGGTTGGTTCGATTTCCGCCGGAAGCGATTCTGGGCGTGGGTCTTGCTTGCGTCGTACACAGTGTTCGGATTCGTGATTGCGCCGCTCATCGTGCGCAGCATCGTTGTGTCCGAAGTGCATTCGCTGCTCGGCCTCGATGCGACGCTCGACGACGTCGACATCAATCCGTTCGCGCTCACGTTGCGGCTCGAGAAATTCACGCTGTTCGACGATAAGAAAGCGCCCCTGATCGCGTTCGACGAAGTGGACGTGAACGCGCAGCTGTCGAGCATCGTAAATCGGGCGTTGACGCTAAGTGAATTGCGGATCGTGCATCCATTCGTGCGCGTCGAACGCGATGCCGACAGTCGTTTGAACCTAAAGGCGCTGATACCTCCGGAAGACCCGAATGCGGAGCCGGAGCCGGAATCGCCGCCGCCGCGGCTGATCATCGACAGTGCCGTCATCGACGGCGGCCGGGTCGCTGTCGTCGATCGCAGTGGACGCTACCTGTACGAAACCGAACTCGGCCCGCTGAACGTCCAGGTTTCGGATCTGAACACGTTGCCGAATCAGGAGGGCAACCAGGAGCTGGTGGTGCAGACGCGCGCGGGCGGTCATCTCGAGTGGACCGGCAAGATGACGGTGCGTCCATTCACGGCATCGGGACACATTGCGCTGACGGGGCAGAAGCTACCCGAGATGTCCGCCTATTTGCCGGCCGATCTGCTGGCGACGATCGTGAGCGGCGTGCTCGACACCGCGTTCGATTACAACGTTTCGACCAACGAAGGCGCTATTGCCGCCGAACTCGCGAATATGAAGCTGTCGTTGCGGGATCTCGGCATCACACGGCCCAACGAAAGCGGTGCGGCCGCTGTGTCAGATAAGGTGCTCGCGCGCCTCGGTGAACTCGTTGTCGAGGATGGTCATCTCGCCTGGCCGCAACGCAGCGTTTCGGCGCAGCGCGTCGCGCTGGTGAAACCCGAAGTGAATGCGAGCCGCGACGCGCAGCAACGGTTCGTGTGGGAAACGTTGTGGCGGTCGAGCACTCCGCCGGTGGCAACATCCCCCGTGGCACCCGAAGCGGCCGCTGCAACGCAACCCGCACCGGGAGCGGCTGCGCCACCGACGCCTGCGGAGCCCAGCTGGTCCGTGGAGGTTGCAAGGGTCGAAGTGAATGACGGCACACTGAAATTTGCCGACGGGGGTGTCAATCCGCCTGCGAACCTCGGCATTGCCGCGCTCAACTTCTCGCTGGATACGTTCACGCTGGCAGACAACGCGGCGATGCCGTTCAACGCAAGCTTCAATGTCGACAGCGGCGGATCGATTGCCATGGACGGCACCGTCGCCGCGTTCCCCGCAGTACGCGTCGATGCGAAGGCAAAAATCGATGCGTTGGGTTTGCCGATCGTGAATCCCTATCTCAATGCAACGACCTACCTTCAGTTGAATTCCGGTGCGCTCGGCGTAGAAGGACATCTCGTGTCGAACCCCGACGAGCTGCTCGGCTTCGACGGCCAATTGCGGCTCACCGACCTCGACGTAGGACACGAAGGCGTCGCCGACCACTTTCTCGGCCTGAAACGCTTCGACCTGAACGGGCTGACCGTTTCGATGGCGCACCGACGCGTCGACATTGCGCGCGGTGAACTGGTCGGCGCGTTTGCGCGAATACACATCTCGCAGGATCGCGTGTTGAACCTGAGTCAGCTCACGCGGGCGGCACCGGAGGTGGCGCCCGCGCTGACTGCGGCGCCACCTCCGGCACAGGCGCCGGCCACGGCCGAAGAAGCGCCGTGGGGATTCAAGCTTGCGCGATTGAAAGTCGTGGACGCGGATGTCGATTTCGCGGACGCAAGTCTGCCGATTCCGTTCAGACGTTCCATTTCCTCTTTGAGCGGCACCATCGGCACGTTCGACATCGCAAGCAAATCTCCGACGCAGATCGCACTCGAAGGGCAGGTGGGCGAATTCGGCCAACTGAAGGTCTCGGGGGCGTTGCGCGCGCTCGACCCGACGCAGAACACCGACATCACCGCGCAGTTCGTCAACGTCGAAATGCCCGGAGCAAGCCCTTACGTGATCCGTTTTGCGGGACACAAAGTGGCCAGCGGCAAACTCGATCTGAAACTGCACTACGTGCTGCGCGACGGCATGTTGCAGGGCGATCACAAGATCGTGTTGCGCGATTTCGAACTCGGTGAAAAGGTGCCGTATCCGGACGCGCTCGATCTGCCGTACGGCCTCGCAATCTCTCTGCTGAAAGACTCGAGTGGCAACATCGACATAGACCTGCCGGTGGAAGGCGATGTGAACGACCCCACGTTCCGCATCGGCGGCGTCATCATGAAAGCGCTCGCCAATCTGATCACGTCGATCGTTACCGCGCCGTTCCGGCTGCTCGGCCGCCTGGTGGGCTTCGGTGATTCGGAAGACTTCGACCAGATTTTCTTCGCTGCCGGCCGCGCCGACCTCGCGCCACCCGAGCGCGAAAAGCTGTCGAAGATTGCCGAAGCGCTGGTGATGCGGCCGAATCTCAATCTGACGATTCACGGCGTGACGAACGCAGAAGCCGACGGGCGGGCGCTGCGTGAAACGGCGCTGCACGCGCGCCTCGATACGCGTGTTGGCGACGAAGATGCGGCGGGTCGTTTGAAAATCGTGCAGTCGATGGCGAAAGAAAGCATTCCGGGCATCGACCTTGCCGCACTGCGCGCGCAGTTCACGCAGCCACCTGCACCGGGTGCCGCCGCCGCGTTCGACGAAACCGCCTATCTGAATGCGCTGATCGGCAAGCTGGTGGACGCTGAACCGCTGCCGGCCGGTGCGGTGGATGCACTGGCAACGCAACGCGCCGCGGCGGTGCGCGAAGGGCTCGAAGGCAACGCTTCGCTCGATGCGGCGCGCATCGGCGACGGAGAGATACAGGAAGTGGAACCTGCGAAGAACGGATCGTTGCCGTTGAAGCTCGAGCTAGCGGGCCACTAGAGTCGCGAACTTACGGCCGGCGCGGCGGAAAGTCACTCAGCGCTTGCGCCACCACACCGCCGATGTCGTTCGAACTCGCGCCCGGTGAGATCGAACCGGTCATCGTTCCCTGCCACACTTCCTTATCGGTCTTTCGGTCGACCACCGTGATCGTCACGCGCGACTCCTCAACCGTACGGCTGCCACCACCCGTGCCGACACCGACACCACCGCCCACGTTGCCGCCCCAACTGCCCATTCCGACGCCGACGCTGAACGGATTGGATTTCGTCTTCTCGTAGGGCGTCACTTCATAGGTGACATAGAGGTCGGGCTCGGTTTCGACCTGTTGATAGCCTTTGCGACCCAGGTTGGTGTTGATCGAAGCGCGGATAGATTCGTCGAAACTGCGCTGCGCGATATCGGTGCTGACGAGATTCGTCGCGGGCGGCGGCCACCCGAACGTCTTCGACGCCGGAATGTTGGCCGACGGATCGATGCGAGATTCCGGTTTGGCAGGCGCCGAGCCGGCGCAACCGCTTAGCAACGCCAACATCCAGAGCAACACGGGGACAACGATTCGCGTACGCATGGAATTCCTCCCGATGAAACCTTTCTCGATGAAGCCCTTCTCGATGAAAACAAGGCCGCATGCTACACCGCGCGCCGCTCAGCGCGGCGTGGCGATGCCGTGATACATGTAGGCCGCGAAGCGTGGACCTTCTTCATAACCCTGCGCCAGTGAATCGACGCTGAAGCCGCTGGCATCGAGCAGTTGGTCGGGCCGCCGCGTGAGATGACAACCGCCGCCGATGCGTTTCCAGATCGGTTCGAGGCCGCGTTGAACACGAGCGACCCCTGGATCCGGCGCGCCGCCGTGTTCGATGAATATCAGGTGGCCGTCCTTCTTCAGCACGCGGCGCATTTCGTCGAGGGCGCGATAGACGTTCGGAATCGAACACAGCGTCCATGTGCACACGATCGAGTCGAAGCTCTCCGCGTCGGCCGGAATGGTTTCGCCCGACACGGTGAGCAACTCCACGAGCGCGCCGAGTTTCTTTGCGCGTTCGTGCGCCATCTCTGTCAGTTCCGCTGCGGGATCGAGCCCGGTGACCGATTCGGCCGCATCGCCGTAGAACTCGAGGTTGAGTCCGGAGCCGATGCCGATTTCCAGCACGCGACCTCTCGCCAGCGGCACGTAGCGTTTGCGCAGCGCCATCATCTGCGGCATCGCGCACGCCGAGTTGATCAACTTCGGCAGAACATAGCGGCGATAGAGTCCCATCGTCAGCATCCCCCTGTCGGAGAAAGTATTGCCCATCGGGCCGTATGGTGGCCAATTCGTACGATCCGCTCAGCCATCACCGTTGCAGACCGTTTCGTTCGGGGCATACTGTACATATCAAGTGTACAGATGTGTCGACTATGCCCGACGTCAATGTAACGGAACTGCGGCAGAACCTGCCGGCCTATCTCGCGAAGGTCAGGGCGGGACAGCACATACGTGTGACCTCGCGCGGGAAAGTGATTGCGGAACTGTCCCCGCCCGGGGTGGATCCGGAGCCGGCCGAAATCGCCCGTGCAATGCTTCGGGGCAGCGTGGTGCGTTATGAGCAACCGTTGGAACCCACCTTTGCTGAACTCGATTGGGACGCGAACCAATGATCGTGCTGGATACGCACGTGCTGGTGTGGTGGCTTGCCCAACCTCGGAATCTGTCTGTCAAAGCGCGGCGGCTCGTAACGGCGAGCGCCGCCAAAGCCGAGGTCGGTGTATCGACGATCAGCCTCTTCGAAATCGCGACACTGGTACGTCGGCGCCGATTGGTACTGGCCATGAGTTTCTCGTCCTGGGTCGCTGCACTTCGATCGATGTCGGAGATCAATCTGCAGCCGGTGTCGCCCGAAATTGCCCTTGCAGCGGGCGACTTCGATGAACCGTTTCCTGGCGACCCCGCCGATCGGTTGATCGCTGCTACGGCGTTAGTGGCAGGGGCAAAGCTCGTGACGGCCGACGAGAACTTGCGCAGCGTGTCGATGATCGAAACGGTGTGGTGATCGAAGGCGTGTAGCGCGGGTTGCGAAGTCCCATCGTCAACCCCTCCTGGCCGCTTCGTCGCGTTCCCGCACGTTCCACGCAACCGTTGCCGCTTCGTAAACGGCTGCAATGGGTACGTCGTGCTGCTCGCTGATCTGTTTGCAGTCGGCGAACTCCGGGGTGGCGCGCTGCTCGCCGCCCGGAAGTGTTGCCACTTTGACGGCGACGTCGCCCCAACGTGTCGCAACACGCGCAATCTCCCGTGCCACGCTGAAACGCGCGACCTGCGTCTGGCGGATACCGAGGCTGGTGCTGTGCTTGTAGATGGACGAGCGTAGCCGATCCGCGGCGCCGGCCTCGCAAAGAACCGACAGCGTGTGTGCCGGGCGGCCCTTCTTCATGAGGATCGGCGTCATCCATGCGTCGAGTGCGCCGGCTCTCATCAGCTGTTCGAGCAACGGCGGCAGCCACTCCGGGTTCATGTCGTCGATGTTGGTGCTGAGCACCGTCAGCGTCTGCGTCTGCTCCGCTGACGAATCTACTATGGCGCGCCCCTCGCCGACGATCAGACGAACGATGTTGGGTCGCGGAAAGTCCTTGGTGCCCGCGCCGCATCCGTGCGCGTCGATCGTCATTGGCGGTATTCCACGCCAGTCGGTTACGAGTACGCGCAGCAACGCGGCCGCCGTGGGAGTTACCGTCTCGCCGTCGATGTCGAGCGGCTCGGTGGGAAGCCCCTCCATCAGATGCAGGACGGCCGGTGCAGGAACCGGCAGCAACCCGTGTTCGCAGCGCACCGTGCCGTGGCTGACGGGAATTGCGCGGCACGTCACTTCGTCCACGTGGAGCTCGCAGAAACCGGCCACCACACCCACGACATCGGCGATCGCGTCGAGCGCGCCAACCTCGTGAAAGTGCACGGCCTCCAATGGCACGTCGTGTACCTTCGCTTCGGCCTGTGCGAGCACGCGAAACACCTGCTGCGCGGTTGCTTTCACGCGTTCGGGAAGGGCGCTTCCGATCAGGATCCGCTCGATGTCGGGCAAATTGCGGTGTGCGTGTTCACGCGGCGCTAGCACGTGCACTTTTGCGGCGGCGATGCCGCGCTTCTGGACTCGCTCCACGTGCAGCAGCAGGCCGGGCAATCCGAGCTGATCGATGCGTTGCTGCAATGTCGCCGCCGGAACGCCGACATCGATCAACGCACCGAGCAACATGTCCCCGCTGGCGCCGCAGACGGGGTCGATGTGGCAGATGCGGCTCATCGCGCGGCGTGCACCATCGATCGCAGGATCCGGTTGGCGGCGGCCGCGGCGCCGAATCCGTTGTCTATGTTGACGACGGTGACGCCCGGCACGCAGCTCGTCAGCATGCCCAGCAGCGCGCTCAAGCCTGAGAAGTTCGCGCCATAGCCGACGCTGGTCGGCACCGCAATCATCGGGCAGGCAACGCGCCCTCCGAGCACACTCGGCAGCGCGCCTTCCATGCCGGCGACCACGACGCACACGGCCGCACTGCGCAGCCGTGCCTCTACCGAAAGCAGGCGTTCCAGATACGCCACGCCGATGTCGTAGAAGCGTTCCACGCGCACGTTTGCCCATTCCAGCGTCTGGGCGCATTCCTCTGCGATGGGAAGGTCGCTGGTACCGCCGCTCGCAACCGCGACGACGTGCCGTTCCATGCCTTCGAGCGCTTCGAGTCGACCGAGCCGGATCAACCTCGAGCGCGTGTCGAACTCTGCCTTGGGCAGCAGAGCCGCGACAGCGGCAAACTGGGCTTCGGTCGCGCGCGTTGCCAACGCGCGTCCTGCCTTGGCCGCGAATTCCGCCATGATCTGCGCGACGTGGTCCGGTGTTTTGCCCGACGCCATCACCACCTCGGGGAAACCCTGGCGTTCGAGACGGCCGTGATCGAGGCGCGCGATATCTTCGTTCATTGGGGGATCGGCGCGCTCGGGTGCATCAGTACCGCGTTCATGCTGCCGCTCTTCAGGCCGGAGAGATCGAGGCTGACGTACAGGAACCCCAGCTTCTTGCACAGTGCCACGAAGCGCTCGCGATGGGCGAGGAAGGCCGGCACGTCGTCGAGCGGAATCTCCAGCCGCACCAGCTTGTCGGCGTGCACGCGCACACGCAACTGAGCGAAGCCGCACTCCCGCAGCCAGCGCTCGGCTGCATCGACCTGCGCGAGCCCTTCCGCGCTGATCGCCACACCGTATGCGAATCGCGATGAAAGGCAGGCCATCGCCGGCTTCGCCCAGATGCTGAGCCCCAACGACTCCGCTGCGGCGCGGATGTCCGCCTTTCGAAATCCGCAAATCTTCAACGGGCTCGAAATGCCGTGCTCGGAGCCCGCGACCTGGCCGGGGCGATAGTCGCCGACGTCGTCGAGGTTGTATCCATCGAGGATGGTTTCGATGCGTTCCGCGCGTGCGATTTCGCGCAGCGCGTTCCACAGCGTGTCTTTGCAGAAGTAGCAGCGATTCGCCGGATTCGCGACGTAGTTCGGGTTCTCGAGTTCGCTCGTTTCGACGGTGCGATGGCGGCCGCCGATCTCCGCGACAAGCGCCGCGAGCTGAGTTTGCTCCCACGATGCGAGCGACGCGGAGACCGCAGTGACAGCGAGGGCGCAGGCGCCGATTTCGTCATGGGCCACCCGCCACAGAAAGGTGCTGTCGATGCCACCGGATACGGCGATCAGCACGGCGTCGCGCGCGCGGATCCACTCGCGCAGGTTTGTCAGCTTCTGTTGCCATGGGGGCGCCGCGTCGGTTGCGATGAGCGTCGTCATGTCTCAGGAGAGAATCCGGTGTGTGGGACCGCACAGCGCTTCGATCTGCAGGCCATGCGGGCAGGCGCCCTGGCACGGCTGTCCGGTGCACGACAGGCACGCCTCCGCGGATCCGTCGAGTGCGGCGTACTCGCGGCGCGCGAAAGCGACATCGCCGTAGTCGGTCGCATACATACGCGTGCGCAACACATCGGCGATGGGCACGCCGAAGGGGCACGCACCTTCACACGTGTTGCACGCGTGCCGGCAATAGCTCGCGCCGTTCAGCATCGCGTACTGGCGCAGCAGTTCGAAGTCGCCGTGCGCGAGGCTCGTTGCGCCCGATGCGCCGAGGTATTCGTCGATCTGTTCCGGACTGGTCATCGAGATCACCACGCCGTCGACGTGCGGATTGGCGAGTGTCCAGCGGAAGGCTGCCTGGGCGAACGTGGCGCCACCGGTTTCATAGGGGCGCAAGTCGTTCAGGCGGGCACCCATCAACGTCTTCATCGTGACGACGCCGACGTCTTTCGCTTTGGCTTTCGCAAGCACGCGCGGCAGATCGGGTTGCACGGCGACGAAGTCGAACGAGCGGGTGAGGCGCTCGTAGAACTTGGGATCCTGGCCGAAGTTGTATGCGACGAGAATCGCATCGACGCTGTCGGTATCTATCGCATGATCGAGGCAGCCGATCAGATTGCCGGCGTGGCCGGACATGCCGACGAAGCGGATCTTTCCCTGTTGTTTGGCCGACTCGGTGAATTCGCGCCACTCCGGATTGTCGAGGCGCGCGATGTCGTTTACGGCGTGGTTGAAGTAGATATCGACGTAGTCGGTGCGAAGACGCCTGAGGCTGCCCTCGAGCGCCGACATCATCGACTCTTTGCGTTCCGAGGCGCTTGCGGTGACTTTCGACACGACATAGACCTTGTCGCGCTTGCCGCGCAACGCGTTGCCGAGAACGGTCTCCGAATCGCCGCCGGTGTAGCTTTCGGCGGTGTCGAAGTAGTTCACCCCGCGGTCGAGTGCGTACTTCACGAGATCTTCTTCGCCTGTGCGCAGTCGGCTCGATCCGAACGAGATGTCCGAGATTTTGAGGCCGGTGCGTCCGAGCGTCTTAAAGGCTTTGACGTCGTGACCGACGTGGTCGGGTGCGCCGTGCGCAGCCTTCAGCGGCAGCAGGCCGGTCGCCGTAGTCGCGATCGCGCTGGTTAGAAATCCGCGCCGCCCCAGTCCTCGACCCGCTTCGTCTGTTGGCACGGCCTTCTCCGAAACGCGTGTTGCGGAGAGAGTACCTCCGCGTGAGCGCTCTACGCCATAAGACTGCGTGCACCCATGCCGCTACGGCCCGATCGACCAGAGGCCGGTGTAGTTCCTGATCGGTTCGAACCGCACCCCCAGCGCGACGAAGGCATCGCGCTGTACGCGCATCGCTTCGAGGCCGTTCATCTGTTGTGCGGCCTCGAGTGACGTCCAGACGCTGACGTTCACGACGCTGTTCGACACCGGGTCAATGGCGACGTAGTAGTGCAGCAATCCCGGCAATGTCCGCAGGGCCGGGTCGAGCGATGCACGACCGGCTTCCAGCTTCGCCTGCACTTCTGCACGCAGGTCGGCGGCAAAGAAGCCTTGTGATACGCGAACGACGGGCTCGGCGGACCCAGGTGGCGGAGCCGCGTCGGCCGCAACGCGCTGAGCCGGCGAGGACATCAGAACGAGCACGATGAGAGCCTTCAACCGATTTCGCAGCAGGGGGCGGTACATTTCAGTGCGGATCTCCGTGCGTAATCGAAGCGAACTGTACGCCCGCGATCATGGCCGCCACAACGCCACACGGCGGTTTCGGGGATGCATGCATTGCGGAGACCGGCATGCAGTCCAGTAGAATCCCGGGGCCTTCGCAACGGTGGGAGAAATCGATGCTGACGCGGCGTCGCGGCTACATGAATGTTCGGGTGGAGGCCGCACCGGCGGCGAGCCAGCAGTTGGAGCAGGAGGGCTGGACCGTGGTGCGCGGCGTGCTGACCGCCGCCGAGATCGCGGCACTCACCGCCGAAGTGGAAGCGTTGTACGCGAAGCTTCCGGCCGACGGTCGCAACCCGCACCGGCCGACCGAAGAAGACAACGACTTCCGCTACGAGATGCTCAATCGCAGCGCGTTGTGTCAGGAAGCGATCGGCAGTCGCGCGATTCTCGACGCGATCGAACCGCTGCTCGGCGAAGACTGCCACGTGATCGCGAACACGTGCTGGCGCAATCCGCCGCGCGAGGTGAACACGCACGGCGGCGGGGCATGGCACATCGACGCAGGTCCGCACGTGCCGCGACCGCCCGGCATTCCTTGGGACGACCGCATTCCGTATCCGATCTTTGCGATCGGCGCGCACATTTATCTGAAAGACTGTCCGCTCGAATGCGGGCCTACCGGTGTGATTCCGCGCAGCCACAAATCCGGTCAGCGGCCGCCGGATGACCGTGTCTGGGACGTTGATCTGACGTGCGAAGGACGTGGTGTGTTGCCGCTGCTCGCGAAGGCCGGCGACGTGGCGATGTTCGTGTCGGACGTGTGGCATCGACGCCTGCCGCCGTTGCCGGGGGACAGCGGCCGATTGTTCCTGCAGGCGCACTACGGACGGCGCGACATCGCGCAGCGAATCCGCACCACGAGCAAGGTGAATCATCTGTCGGCAGAAGCGCGCAAACGTGCCAAGACACCGCGCCAGCGCAGTCTCGTTGGGCTGCACCACAACTTCTTCTACGACGGCTGAATTTCCAACCTAGTTAAAGGTAGTCTCGCCACCCGCATGACCGCAGCGTGTCGGCACCATCGTCGTGTTCGTTCTGATCGGATTGATTGCGACGCGTCTTGCGGACGCGCTGCCGGTCGACAAGATCGGCTATCTCGGCATCGTACCGATCGCGCTCGGCGTTTACCGGTTGGTCTCGCTGCGCAGATCGGCGGGCGGCGGTGACGCTGTCGCGCCCGCACAAGCGTTAGGCGCTGGTGCAGTGGCGGCGCTGACGCTTGCGAACGGGGGAGACACGATCGCGGTGCTGTTGCCGTTATTTGCGGATACGGACGACGCGATGATATGGGTGCTTGCGGCAACGATCGTGGGCGCCGCGATGCTCTGGTTCGCCCTCTCGCGCGCCATCGCGAAGCAGGCCTGGGTGCGGCGCACCCTGCCGCGCGTGGAGCGTTGGCTCGTGCCGACGCTACTGATCGGGGTCGGGTTCTACATCCTGCTCAACACGTCCACGGACACGCTGCCCGGCGTGTAATCGATTGACCCTATCGCGAGGCGCCGCCGTTTCGTTATGGTGAGGCGGGCAGTGGAGGGGCGGCGATGATTGGACCCAAGGTGAGGTTGAGCTACGGCACGATCCGCGGCACGACGATCAACAACATTCACTGCTTCAAAGGCATTCCGTATGCGGCGCCGCCGGTGGGCGAGCTGCGCTGGCGTCCGCCGGCGCCGCCGATTCCATGGACTGGCGAGCGCGAGATGACGCAGTTCGGCCATTCGGCGATGCAGGGCAGCCTGGGCGCCCCTGCTTTACGAGAAATGGGCGAGATGATCGGCATCGCCGCCGGTCCCATCGACGAAAACTGTCTCACGCTGAATGTGTGGACCGGCCATGTCACCGACGAAGAGAGCCCGGTGATGGTGTGGATTCACGGCGGCGGCAACGTCGTCGGCTCTTCGGCGCAGCCGCGCTTCAACGGCGAGTACTTCGTGCAACGCGGCGGCATCGTGCTGGTCACCATCAACTACCGGCTCGGCGCGTTCGGGTTTCTGCATTCGCCGGAACTGGGCGCTACGGGCAACGAAGGACTGCTCGATCAGATCGCGGCGTTGCGCTGGGTGCGCAAGGAGATCCGCAAGTTCGGAGGCAACCCGAAGGACGTCACCGTGTTCGGCCAGAGCGCCGGCGGAATGGACATCACGCAAATGATGGGTATGGACGCGGCGACGGGTTGTTTCGATAGAGCGATTCCGATGAGCGGCGCGCTCACGCCGCAAATCCCGCGCGAAGAGGCGGCGGCAACGGCGGCGCGCTTTGCCGAACAGTTTGGCGGCTACGAGGCGCTGCGTTCGGTGTCCGCGCAGCAGCTGCTCGATCATCAGCAGGCGTTAACTGCGGGCCAGCTCGGCGGCGCCGTGCGCTTCGGTCCTGTGCGCGACGGCCAGGTGATTCGCGAGGATGCATCTGTCGCCATCGGCGCAGGTAGCTTCACGAAAGGTATGCCGCTGTTGCTTGGGACTGCGCGCGACGAGTGGGGCCTGTGGACGGGCATGGATCCGGCGATGCGCTCGCTCGACGAAGCAGGGCTCGAGAAACTGGCGCGGCGGCCGTTCGGCGATCGGGTGCGCGACGGCATCCAGGTGTATCGCGATGCGCGCCTGCAGCGCGGTGTCGACGCCTCACCGGTTGCGCTATGGCGCGCGATCATGACTGATTCGATGTTCCGGATTCCCGCCATCCGTATGGCGGAGTTGCACTCGCAGCACACGCCCGCAACATGGATGTATCTGTTCGACTATGAGTCGCCTGCGCTGGACGGACAGTTGGGTGCCTGCCACTCCATCGACGTGCCGTTCGTGTTCGGTACCACCGGTGTGGGCGAACTGGCCCGCTTCTGCGGCGACACACATCTGGTGCGGTGCCTGTCGGAGATCATCCACGACACGTACGTGGCATTCGGCAAATACGGCAACCCCAGCAACATCATGTTCGACTGGCCCGAATACGAACGGGTGCATCGCCGCACCATGCGTCTCGACATGCGCTCGCGCGTCGAAGAAGCGCCGATGGAAGAAGAGCGCGCCTTCTGGGATTCGTTGGCGATCGGCTGATGGCGATCACCCAGACGCAGTGCATTCTCGTCGGCGGTGGCCCGGCGGGGGTGATGGCTGCGTTGTTGCTGGCACGTCGCGGCGTAGACGTGACGCTGCTCGAAATGCACAAGGACTTCGACCGCGACTTCCGCGGCGACACGGTACATGCATCGACGCTCGACGTGCTCGACCAGATCGGTCTTGCCGAAGCGCTGCACACGTTGCCGCATGCGAAGATGCGCAGCATCACGCTGCACACGCCGAAGGGCGCGTTGTCGCTGGTGAACTTCGGACGTCTGAAAACGCGTTATCCGTACGTGATGATCATGCCGCAGGCCGATTTTCTCGGCTTTCTCACCGAGCGCGCGGCGGAGTATCCGAACTTTCACCTGCGCATGAACGCGCAAGTGGTCGACGTGCTGCGCGACGGCGAGCGCACGGTCGGTGTGCGCTTCATGCAGGACGGTGTTTCGCATGAACTGCGTGCGCCGCTCACGGTGGCGTGCGACGGCCGCTTCTCACGTATGCGCAAGATTCTGGAACTCGACGCACCGGCGCTGGCGCCGCCGATGGACGTGGCGTGGTTGCGGTTGCCGAGGCTCGCGGGCGACGGCTATGAGGAGGGCGTGTTCTACATCGGCAATGGCCGCATGCTGGTGATGTTCAACCGACCCGATACGTGGCAGATCGGCTACGTGCTGCCCAAGGGTGACTTCAGCGCGGTGAAAGCGCAGGGCATGGACGCATTTCGCAAATCGATCACCGATCTCGCGCCGTGGCTCGGCGATCGGCCGTCCACGATCGAGCAATGGCACGACGTGCATCTGCTGTCGGTGAAGTCCGATCGCCTGCAGCGTTGGCACTATCCGGGACTGATGCTGATCGGCGATGCCGCGCACGTCATGTCGCCGGTGTTCGGCGTGGGCATCAACTACGCCATCGCGGATGCGGTGGAACTCGTGAATGCCTCGGTTGATGCGTTGTTGCTCGGCGAAGTGCCGGAGACGGCGCTTGCCGAAGTGCAACGCCGGCGCGAGCGGCCGACGCGGATTATTCAGCGCATGCAGGCGGCGGTGCAGGAACGCATCGTCAAGCGCGCGCTCGACGGCAAGGAGTTCGACCTGCCGGGAATTGCAAAGCTGATCCTGCGCACACCGGTACTGCGCGACATTCCGGCGCGCGTGATTGCCTCAGGAGTGTCGCCGGTGCGGCTCGCGGTGGTGTAGCGGGGCATTCGAATGCGTCGTAAGAGTGGCAGGTAATTCTCAATTAAATCAATCAGTCGTATCGTGGATTCTCGATTCATTCGAGGGCGTTGTGCGTGATACGCGACTTTGCTCAGCGCCGTCTCGCCCAAGTGCGTGTGTCTCCGCCACAAGCCGAGTGCGTCCTGGACCACGCCCGCATCGAGTCGGTGTGCAGACGGACCGTCAACCGCCGTCGGCGGTTACCATAGCCCCATTCAATTTGTCGGAGCCCGCTCTTGGCACGTTCCCCTGAAACCGTCATTCGCGAAGCCGATCTGATCGACAGCGTCGCAGATGCCCTTCAGTTCATCTCGTATTACCACCCGCTCGACTTCATCCGCGCGGTGCACGAGGCCTATCTCAACGAAGAGTCGCCCGCCGCGAAGGACGCCATCGCGCAGATCCTCGTGAATTCGCGGATGTGCGCCGAAGGACATCGGCCGATCTGTCAGGACACCGGCATCGTCACCGTGTTCATGAAGGTGGGCATGAACGTGCACTTCGATTCGGAGCGTTCGTTGCAGGAAATCGTCGACGACGGCGTGCGCCGCGCGTACCTGCATCCCGACAACGTGCTGCGCGCATCGATCGTGTCCGATCCCGCCGGTGCGCGTAAGAACACGAAGGACAACACGCCCGCGGTGCTGCACGTCGAACTCGTGCCCGGCAACACCGTGGACGTGCAGGTTGCCGCGAAGGGCGGCGGTTCGGAGAACAAGTCGAAGATGGCGGTGCTGAACCCGTCCGACTCGATCGTCGACTGGGTGGTGAAGACCGTGCCGACGATGGGCGCCGGCTGGTGTCCGCCCGGCATGCTCGGCATCGGCATCGGCGGCACCGCGGAAAAAGCGGCGGTGATGGCGAAAGAAGCGCTGATGGATCCCATCGACATTCACGACCTGAAGAAGCGCGGCGCGAAAACGCGGGTGGAAGAACTGCGACTCGAAATTTACGACGCCGTGAACAAACTCGGCATCGGCGCGCAAGGACTGGGCGGACTCACGACGGTCGTCGATGTGAAGATCAAGGATTTTCCGACGCACGCGGCGTCGCTGCCGGTGTGCATGATTCCGAACTGCGCGGCAACGCGGCACGCGCATTTCGTGCTCGATGGCTCGGGCGCCGCGCTGCAGGAGCAACCGTCGCTCGACGAATGGCCGAACGTGGCGTGGGACGCAGGTCCGTCAGCGCGCCGTGTGAATCTCGACACCGTCACGCGCGAAGATGTGCTCGCGTGGCAACCGGGCGACACTGTGCTGTTGTCAGGGAAGATGCTGACCGGTCGCGATGCCGCGCATAAGCGCATTCAGGATCTGTTCGCGAAAGGCGAAGGACTTCCGCCCGGGGTCGATCTCAACGGCAAGTTCATTTACTACGTCGGCCCGGTCGATCCGGTGCGTGACGAAGTGGTGGGACCTGCGGGCCCGACGACAGCGACACGGATGGACAAGTTTACCGACATGATTCTCGAGAAGACTGGCTTGCTCGGCATGATCGGTAAGTCCGAGCGCGGCCCGACCGGCATCGAAGCGATCAAGAAGCACAAAGCGGTGTATCTGATGGCGGTGGGTGGAGCTGCGTATCTCGTGTCGAAAGCGATCACGAAATCGCGTGTCGTCGCGTTCGCGGATCTCGGGATGGAAGCCATATACGAGTTCGAAGTGAAGGACATGCCCGTCACGGTGGCGGTCGATGCGCGGGGGAATTCGGTTCACGAGAGCGGGCCGGCGGAGTGGAAGGAGAGGATCGCGAAGGCGGTGAAGATGGTGGGGTGAGATGTGCGCTTGGCCGAGTCCTTGCTGTTCAGATTCGTACCAGGCAGCGGCTCCATGGCTTCTTCCGCGGCCTCCGCGAGAATGCGGATGCGACGCATCAAGGTCGGGTCAGGCGCGCCTGAATTCGTCGACGAAATTCATCTCGATCAATCATAGCTGCTGTGCCCGCGTCGATGGCGGATAGCCTCCGCGAGATCTCGCGCTCCCACGCCTTGTCGGTGTTTGTGTCCTCTGGCGCATCGAGGCTCTGGACCAGATCGCGAGCCAGCTCGGCGCGTTCGATTTCGGAAAGCTGCATGGCTTCCGAACGTACTCGATCAAGATCCGTGCTCATCGTTGCTCCGTGCAGAATTGTGGATACTGACCAGGTTCGAGTGGAGATCATCCAGCAATCCTGTGCGCCGGTACGCGCGAGAAGGTTTAGCGATCCGCTCCGACCGCAAACCTGGGAAACAACTTCTCCGCCGCCCCCCGATCGATCGACGCCCGCTGCGCCTCGCTCATCTCATACGCTTCATACATCGACGTAAATGCAGCGCCCAGGGCCATCGGCGCGTGCGGGAAGTCGGTGCCGAACATGATGTGGTCCGGCGCGGCAGTGGCGAGCAGGCTTGGCAGCGCGGCCGGGCTACCAGATAGGGCTGTGTCGTAGTAGAACCGGCGCAGCTGAGCCAATCCGTCAGCGACGTTCGAGGTGGACGTGGTAATCGCGATCCGGTGCGACGCGTAGGGCACGAAGCCGCCGGCATGCGACAGAATCACCTTGATGTTCGGGCAGCGCGCCATCGTGCCTGAGGTCATCAGGCGAACGGCCGCACGCGTTGTGTCGAGCAGGAAGTCGACCGCGTAGGCCGGCACTCCCGGAACGAGCGGACCCGGCAGCTGCGCAGGGTGGATGAACACGACTGCGTTGCGACGATTCAGTTCATCGAAGAGCGGCTTCTGAACATCGTCGCCGAGGTATGTGCCGTGTGTGTTCGCGAGCAGAACGACGCCGTCGGCGTGCAGCGTATCGAATGCGTATTCGAGCTCGGCCAGCGATCCTTCCACATCCGGCAACGTCACTGTCGCGAAGAAGCCGAAGCGGCCGGTGTTTCGTTTGACGACGTCGGCCGTGTATTCGTTGACCGAGCGCGCCATGTCGCGTGCTTCCGCGTCGTCGCCGAAGTGCACGCCGGGCGTGGAAACCGACACGATCGAGGTGCGTACCGAGCGTTGTTCCATCGACGCGAGCGCAAGGTCGACGGTCCAGTCCGGAATCGGCAGGCCGCCAGCGTCCGCACTGCGGCGCTTGAGCCATGCCGCATAGTCGGGCGGCACGATGTGCGTGTGGGTATCGATGCGGTGCGGCGTCGCCACGATCGGCTACCTCATGCCTGGAACGGCCGCATGATCCCGGGTGGCGGCGCGTCATCCGGTCGCTTATGTCCCCACACGCTGCCCGAATCGTACGTACGCACCACCCAGTCATCGTCGTTCACCAGCAATCCGCCCCAGCCGTATTCGATTTCGAAGCCCGAGGGGGAGCGCACGTAGAACGAGGTCATGCGGTCGTTCGTGTGGTGCCCGAGACCCATCGCGAGCGGAAGCTTCTGTTCGATGCAGCGATCGAGCGCGATGCCGACGTCGTCGAGCGACTTCACTTCCAGCATCAGGTGGTGCATGCCGACGAGGCCGGGAATCGACGCGAACGCGAGGGTGTGGTGGCGCGGATTGCAGTGGAAGAAACGTGCACGAATGCTGTCGACGCGGTCGGACATCCTGAAGCCGAGCACGTCGATCAGAAACTGCTCGGCGCGTACCGCGTCGGGCAGCATCAACACGACGTGGCCGAGACCACCTGTGCCGGTGACGAATCCCGACATCGGTCTGCCTGGCTTGAACGTGCCGGGTTGCATCGTGAGCCCCCAGCTGAGTTCGTGGCGGAAGCCGAATGGGTCGGTGAACCAGACCACTTCGGCCACTGCGCGTTGCTTGGCAAGTTCCTCATCGCCGCGGTGGACGGTGAAACCGTTGCGCTCCACGTGCCTAACGGCCTGCTCGAGGGGTGATGGTCCGGCGACGGCCCAGCCGAGATACGCAAGATCGTTGCGCTCTCCCGGATGGATGTAGATACGCGCCAGCGCGTCGTCCACGCGCAGCCTGACGGCACCGTCGGCGCCCGGCTCGGCGACTTCGGCGCCGAGGATCGAAGTGGCGAAATCGGGCCAGGCGGCCGTGTTCGGCGAAGCGAAACCGACGTAGCTCAATGACTGAATCACAGCACCATCTCCAAGTTGTCAGATTTCAACAGCGAACCGCCCACGTGACGCGCGATAGGATCGGGCACGAGAAACGCGTGCCCCAGCGCGCCCTGTATGTCCTGGAAGCGTTGTTGCAGCGGGTGATCGAGGAAGATCGAGCGGCCGCTTGCCGAGCGCATCAGGTCGACGATTGCGCCGCCGATCAGGTCGCAACCGCGGTTCATGTTCCAGCGTATCTGTGCACGCTGCGCCATGCTCACGGTCTCGCGTGCCTTCGCCATCTCGGTGAGTTCCATCGTGTCGGCGCGCATCTGCGTCCACGTCGTGTCGACGTACCACAGCGCTTCGGCGAGGCGTCGCTGTGTGAGTGCGTCGTCGGCGGCGCGCGCCGGGCCGAGGCGGCGCGTCAGGTTCTGGTCGATCCAGATGTCGATGAAGCCGCGCGCCGCACCGACCACGGCGGTTGCGAGTGCCATGTTGAAAACCACTGACCACGGCATTCGATACAAGACGCCGTCGTTCTGTTCACGGCCCGCGAGCGGTTGGTTGAACGCATAGGCGAGGTGCGACTGAGTGCGGTGCGCGGGCACGAATGCGTTCTCTACCACGATGTCTTTGCTGCCGGTGCCGCGTAAGCCGGCAACGTGCCACGTGTCGTCGATGCGGTACTGGTCGGGAAACAGCAGGAACGAACGGAAGTCGGGCAGCGCTTTGCCCCCGATCTCGATCTTGCCGACGTTCGCACCGAGGTTCACGCCGCGGCAATGGTCGCAACCGGACGAGAACGACCAACGCCCCGATACGCGATAGCCGCCTTCAACGGCTTCCGCTTTGCCCGTGGGGTTGTACGACGACGAGTGCATGGTCGCCGAATCGTCGCCCCACATGTCGCGTTGCGCGCGGTCGTCGAACAGCGCGAGTTGCCACGGATGCACGCCGATGACGCCCGCCACCCAACCCGCCGACGGTGACGCGCGGGAAATTTCGAAGCCGGCGTCGATGAAGTCGATCATCGGCACTTCGCCACCGCCCCAACGAGCGGGTTGGAGTGCACGGACAAAGCCGTTGTCGAGAAGCAGTTTCCAGGTGTCGTCGCTCAGCCGACGCAACCTGGCGTCTTCCGCCGACGTTGCGGCGAATGCCGGCGCGAGTTGTTTTGCGCGTTCGACCAGATTCACGTCGCTCCCCTGTTAATGTAACGATCGCTACAGTAAGCTAGGTGTGTAGCGGAGGTCAACAGGGTACGAGATGGCGCGTGCAGTGAGACGCAAACGGGTGAACGGCGAAGAATCGCGCGAACGGATTCTGGAAGCGGCCGCCGAAGTGGCGAGCGATCGCGGTTACGAAGGCACCAGCATTTCGCTGGTCAGCGAACGTTCGGGTTTACCCGCGAGTTCGATCTACTGGCACTTCGAAGACAAGGACCATCTCATCGCCGCTGTGATCGAGCGCAGCTTCGAGCGTTGGCTCGAGGGCATGGGTGCGTGGGTTCCGAAGACGAAAGGTGCGTCGCGCGATCAGCTTTTCATTGCGTCGTTCGCGCAGACGGCAAAGGCGCTACTCGACGCACCGGTGTTCCTGCGGCTCGGCCTGATGCTCGGTCTCGAGCGACGATCGGAGGAGCCGACCGCGCGCAACCTCTTCCTGCAGGTGCGCGAGCAGGCCTTCAACCGCTTGATCGCCTTGTACGCGCATCTGTTCGAAGGCGAACTGGACGATGCCGCGGTGAAGTCGCTCGCAACGCTCGCCATGGCCGGTACCGATGGTGTGTTCATCGCCCGTGAGCTGAACCCTGAACGCGTCGACTTCGACGCGCAGTTCGAACTGCTGGGAGTGTCGCTGCTCGCCGCCGCGAAACACCTTTCTTCCCGTAGTGGTCGTTCCAGGAAGGCGGCGACTCGCTAACGCGAAGTTGTCACGTCAGCGAAGCGCCGCCTCAATCGAATTGTCGGGAGTCTATTCGCCGTCAGCGGCGCACGATGCTGCACGGCTCGAAAGGCCGATGCCGCGGCGCGCTTGCCGAATCGTGTTGCGGTCGTGTCCGTTCGTGCAGTAGCCGAGCGAAATGCCCGTCGCGGGATCGCCCCAGGCCACCTGACCACCGGCGCCATCGTGGCCGAACGCGAGCGGTGAGTTCGTGTGGCCGAACCCGCGCGCGTTGCGGCGTTCGTCACCGGCCACCACCACACCGAGCGCGCGGTTCACCGGCGTTCCCAACAGGTCGGGGAAGGTGTTGCGCACTGTCGTTGCCGTATTGAGCGTGTCCCTGCGCCAGATTTCCTTCCCGCCCAGTGCGCGGCCGTTCAGCAGCCCCTGATAGAAGAGCGCCAGCGTTGCGGCCGACATGATGCCGCCGCCCCCCGGCACGGGCGTCAGACGAGTTTCAGTCGAATTGAACGCGGTGAGCGCGTCTTCGGTTACCTCGGTGACCGGCGGCATCGGTATGCCGAGTGCGGCATAGTCTTTTTCGGTGAGCGGTTCACCGACATGCATTACCGGCGCGATGCGATGGTGCTGCTCCACCGGGCACGGCAGAAACAGTTCGGCGAGCCCCAACGGCTTCGATATCCGTTCGCGCACGAAATCGTGAAATGCGATGTCGCTGCGACGTTCGACGAGTTCCGCAATCACATACATGCTCGACGTCGGGTGATATTCGAAGCGCGAGCCCACCGGCCAGTTCAGCGTCCACTCCGAGAACCGTTCCATACGGCGTTTGTGATCGAACCATTCGGCGGTACGAAACGGCGCGTGCGGAAATCCGGCGGTGTGCGTGAACAGCTGTTCAACGGTGATCTTGTCTTTACCGTTCGTGCCGAACTCGGGAACGATGTCGGCAACGCGCTCGTCCAACCGCAAGTTGCCGTCCTGCATCACCAGCCAGCCGGCCGCGGACGTGATGGCTTTGGTCGAAGAGAACACGTTGAACAGCGACTCGTCCGTTGCGTTGCCGAACGTCGCCAGTGCGGCGATCTTGCCGTGTCGCGCGATGGCTACCTGACAGGCCGGCAACAATCCGTCATCCACTTCCTTGCGCGCGCGCATCAGCAGTGCGTCGAGTTTTTCCGAATCGATGCCGACGTCTTCAGGTGAAGCAGCGACGAACTGTGAATCGATCATTTCCCTTTTCCCCCTCGTAGAAATCTGTCCGAATTGTATGGGCTAAAGTTACGGCGTGGATATGCCGGTGACGGCCCAGCCGTAGCTCTGCACGCGCCAGCCGTTCGGCTGCTTCACCAGCACGAAGGCCCAGCCGCCGGTTTCCACGAACCGGGTGCCGCGGAACGTGCCGTTCCATGTGGTCGGTAGTGCGAAGAACGCCAGGTCGCCGGTGCGGCTGTAATCCTGCACGGCGCCGAACGTGTGGTGCAGATCCGCGGTCGCTTCGCGATGCGCGCGCATGCCGGCGGCCCAACGATCCACTGCGTTGGCGCCGTCGAATCGATACGGCGCGAAGTTCTCGATGATGGTGACGTCGCGATCGGCGAACACGTTCGCGATGTCGGCATCGTCGAGCGTCGCTATGAAGCGCGCCACGCTCTCGGCCAACGCGAGCATCTCGGGGTCCGGTCCGTCCGCTGCGCGCGCGGCGGGCGTTATGATCGTTGCGCTCATTACGAGGCTCCAAATCAAAGTAAGGAAAGCCAAAGCGAGGAATGTGTTCGGTGGGTTGTGCATGTGGCCAACATTGACACGCCGCTCGTGCGGGAGCCAGCCGTGACCGGCCTGCTCGACACGCTGAAAGACTCGACATGCTGAAAGACAGGGCGCGCGTGCTGAAGCGGCAGGCGTTGACGGTGTATTTCGCCGCGCGCGATCCGCGTACGCCGTTAATGGTGCGACTGTTGGCACTCGGCATCGCCGCGTACGCGTTCAGCCCGATCGATCTCATCCCCGATTTCATTCCGATACTCGGCTACCTCGACGATCTGATACTGATACCACTCGGCATCGCGCTGGTGGTGAAGCTCGTGCCACACGAGGTGATGCAATCGGCGCGCGCGCAAGCCGCAGAAGCGGCGGAGGGGCCGACGTCGCGGGCCGCCGCTGTCGTCATCGTGATCGTGTGGCTCTCGCTGACGTTCCTGGTCGTGCGGTGGGCAATGCGCGCATATGGCTAACGAACTCGCGATCGGCCTTGCGCGCGCCAACGAGTTGGCGGCGGTGCGCGCGCTGATCGTCGCGGGGCTGACGCAGCGATGGGGCAACTACCTGCACTCGGCGAATCCGGATCTCGAAGCGTTCGAACGCACGTACGCGAATGCGTCGATCATCGCGGCCAGACGCGAAGACGAGATCGTCGGCTGCGGGATCCTCATCGAAGAAGCGCCGCAGGTAGCGCGCATCGTGAGGATGTCGGTGGCGAACACGCAGCAGCGCACCGGCATCGGCGGTGAGGTTTTGCGTGCGCTGCTCGAACGCGCGATGCAGCTCGGTTACTCGCAGGTGGTTCTCGAAACCTCGGCGCACTGGCACTCGGCCGTGGCCTTCTACACGCGGCACGGCTTCACCCCCGTCGAGCTGCGCGACGGCGACCAGCACTTCCGTTTTGACCTCGAACGGATTGGCAGATGATCGACCGACGCGAAAGGAGGCGGTGTATTCGGCGATGCCTATGCGCGATATTGTTCAGGCGTTGGGCGCTGGCTGACGATCTCAAGACACCGGGGAGAAACCTGAAATGCCGACCGTAGAAACCGCAAAAGGTCCTGTCGAAACCAAAAAGCTCGGGAAAGTGCTGATGCACGAGCACGTGTTCATCATCTCCACCGAGATTGCGCAGAACTACCCCGAAGAGTGGGGTGATGAGGAGAAGCGGCTCGCCGACGCGGTGGTGCGCCTCAACGAACTCAAGCAGGCCGGCATCGACACGATTCTCGATCCCACCGCGCTCGGCCTCGGCCGCTACATACCACGCATCAAGAGCGTGGCCGACCAGATTGGTCTGAACATTATCGTCGCCACCGGGCTCTACACGTTCGACGTACTGCCGCACTACTTCAACATGCGCGGCGAAGACTTCATGACGCGGATGTTCGTGCGCGACATCGAAGAAGGCATCACCGAAACCGGTATCAAGGCGGGTGTCATCAAGTGCGCCACCGACGAACCGGGAGTGACACCCGCGGTCGAGCAGGTGCTGCGGTGTTGTGCCCGTGCGCATCGCGAAACCGGTGTCCCTATCACCACCCACACACATGCGGCCACGAAGCGCGGGCTCGAGCAGCAGAAGATCTTCAAGGAGGAGGGCGTCGACCTGTCGCGCGTCGTCATCGGTCATTGCGGCGATTCGGAAGACGTGTCGTATCTCGAAGAGATCATGGCGAACGGCAGCTTCATCGGTATGGACCGTTTCGGCGTCGACGTGCTGCTCTCTACCGAGAAGCGCGTCGCTACCGTGGCAAAGTTGTGCAAGCGCGGTTACGCCGACCGTATGGTGCTGAGTCACGACGCAGCGTGTTATCTCGACTGGATTCCCGGTGAGTTGCCGCCGCCGATGATGAGCCGCTGGAACTATCTGCACATTTCGAAAGATGTGTTGCCGATGTTGCGCGACGAAGGCGTTACCGACGAGTAGATCCATCAGATGCTCGTGGACAATCCGCGGCGCTATTTCGAGCGGCAGGGGGCGTACTGAGCCGGGCGCGCGCGTCCGGCTTGGAACGTTCGGAACGACGAGGGCTATCGTCGATCGCCCCGTCACCGCATCAGCGCGCGTCCGTCTGGTTCTGCGGTACGAGCCGGATCGGAATCGACCCGGCTCGGCCACCGACCATCCAACCGATGAACGCATCGCCCCAGCCGTACTTCGTCGCCATGAGCTGGTTGATTACGTCGCTGTGGTCAGGTTCGGGCCGGGCCGCATAGTATGCACGGCGGTCGTCCCGCTCGAGCTCGATCGCTTCGTTCGCCCGCAGCCTGTCATACCATCCCGAACCATCACCGCCGGTCCGAAGCCACTGCGAGCCATCGTGGTCCACAACCCACAGGCGCGTGGCAACGGTTTTGCCTTCAGCATCACGGGCGTAAAGCACAACCACTTCACCGCGTTCCGACGCGTACCATTGGACGCCGAAGAAGGCGATTGCCACCGCGAGCAGAACCCCTGTGATGCGGGCTGCGATCTTCATCAATAGTCGCTTTGTTCCAAGTGCTTGGCGGGAACGTACCGAATAGAATGTTTAACGTCAAACTGTTTATGATAAAACGAATCGTATGACCCGTCCGAAATCGAGGCGGCGGAGCAGCGCGGCTGCAGGGGCATCGGCAGAGACCGAGCTGCAGCTCGCGTTCGCGTTGTTCAATGAGATCAACATCATCGCGCAGCTTTCCGCGAACTTGATGGAGCGAGCGCTGCCGCACGGGCTTACCCTGTCGCAGTTTTCGGTGTTGAACTGGTTCATCCGTGTCGACGATCTTGCGACTCCCGGTCGATTGTCGCGCGCATTTCAGGTAACCAAAGGCGCGATGACCAACACATTGGCAAGGCTCGCCGAGAAGAAATTCATAACCGTCGTCGCGGACCCCGACAGCGGACGGCGTAAGTTGGTGAGGATCACACCAGTCGGAAGGCAAGCGCGCGCGCTTGCCATCGAGAGCCTGTTTCCCGAACTGGAGCGCTTTCTGACTGAATTCGGGCCTGCCGCGGTCCGCACGCAGCTCCCAGCGCTGCGGCGGATTCGGCAATATCTCGACGAGTTGCGCGCTGAACCGCCTGATGCTGACGCGACCTGAGTCCGACGTGTTCGGTTGCCTGTCGACAGTGGCGGAACGTGCCGGCCGCTTAACGGCGCCGACGATTCACGACGTTTGACGGACGCGCGCCAGCTCCAGAAATGCCGCTGCCGCGCGAACCGCGTGAGCGCTGCGCGGCGAATGGAACATGTCGAACGCGTGCTGTGCGCCGACCATCTCCAGATAGCCGACCGATGCGCGGGATTTTGCGCGCAGTGCGCGCACGAACTCGCGTGCCTCTTCGACGAATACGAGCGTGTCGTGCGTGCCTTGAATCACGAGGAACGGCGGCGCCGATTCGCTGACGCGCGTGATCGGGCTCATCGCATCCCACAACGCCGGATTTTCATCGGGCGCGGCTTTGAACACCTGCTTCGCAAGAAACGGTGTCATCGATGCCGAGCCGCGGATACGCGCACGGTCGAGCAGGTCGTACACACCGTAAAACGGCACCGCGGCCACCACGGTGGTGTCGACGTGCTCGAAACCCGGCTGAAACAACGGTTCATTCGCGGAAAGCGCCGTCAACGCCGCGAGATGTCCACCCGCGGAGCCGCCGGTTACACACACGAATTCCGGGTCGCCGCCGAACTCGGCGATGTGCGCGCGAATCCATGCGAACGCGCGCTTCACGTCCACGATGTGGTCCGGGAACGTGCCTTGCGGAGACAGACGATAGTTGATGGCGACGCACACCCAGCCGTGTTCGGCCGCCATGTGGGTCATCAACGGCAGCCCTTGACCCTTCTTGTCGCCGAGCACCCACGCGCCGCCGTGAATCTGCAGCAGCACGGGGCGCTTGTCGCCGGGCTTGGCGATCTTCGGGCGGACCACGTCGAGAAGGTTGCGCTGACCTTTGTCGCCGGGCAGCGATTGGCCGTACTCAATGTCTTTCACGCGCTCGACTTTGTTGTTCGTGAAGTCGAACGCGCGTGGAAATCCGTGCAGCGAAGAAATGTCGTCGCGCGCGCTGAGTCCCAGTGGTACGAGCGCGAGCCTTACTTCCACGCCGCCGCGGACGCCGCGCAGATGTGCGCGGACGAGCAGGGCGACGCTCACGATGGAAAGGATCAGCGCCGCGTCGCCGGTCCCCTTCTCGAGTGCGCCTGCTGCAATGAATACGACAGCCATCAGCACATGAGCCGCAATGGCGTGCAGCGCGAGTTCGCCGGTCAACCACGCGGACAACCAATAGGGCGCCGCGAAAGGGCCGAGTCGCCGCGCTCTCAGATTGGTGCTGAGCGCGAACCCGAAGCCGAATAGCGCAAGCACCAGATACAGCGTCGATGCGCTCATGTCGTTTCCTTCATACCTAGCCTTTCCTTCATGAACTTGGTGCAACCCGGTAGGCGCGCGTCGCAGTGCTTGCAAACAAGTCTGCTTTTTCCGTCGCCGACGTGTTCGCCGCGATGCGTTTGAATGCGTTCCACAACACCGGATACGACAACCAGTTTTTGTGCACCGGGAAGTTCGATTCGAACATGCAGCGGTGCGCGCCGAAGTGTTCGATGCACGGCTCGATCCACGGCCTCCATGCGTCGGCCACGTCCTCGGAACTCGGCGGCAACGAACGCGCCTTGTTGTCCCCGGCGAACTTGGCGGGCAGCGCACCGAGCTTCACGTACACGTTGTCGCGACGCGCGAGGTCGGTCATCGCCGCGAGCCATTGCGCACGAACCTCGTCGAGGCGGTCTCTATACGGTCCGCCGAGAATCGGCGTGCCGGTGTGGTTGAGAATGATGGTGACGTTAGGGAACGCGTCGGCAACGGCGGTCAGTTCGGCGATCTGCGGGTGATACAGCCAGCAGTCGAGCGACAACTGCATGCGCGGCAACACGCCGATTGCGGTGCGCACCGCGGGTTCCGCGAGAAAGTGCGCGCGCGGCGCCGCTCGATGCAGCGATTCGGAATCGTCCCAGCACACGGACGCGCGTATGCCTCTGAACCGTCCGCCGGATGCGAGCGACAGCGATTCGAGCACGGGCTCCACCGCAGCGCCGAGCGTCAGATCGACGTTGCCCACGGCTGCGCGACAAACACCCGGTGAGCCGAATGCGCCGCTGTCGCTCATGGCCGCGATACCCGCAATGAACTCCATCTCGCCGACCGATCGCGACTCAACGGGGCCGTCAGTTCGATACATCGAATGGCATTCGGCGAACACGGTTGCCACGATCCGGTGACCGCTGCGCAAGTCGGCCGCGAATTCGCGCAGTAGATACGGCACGTCGTTGCGGATCCACAGATGATGGTGCGCGTCGATAATCGGCAGGTCCGGTTCCAGGATCGGTTCGACTACGCGGTCGAGCCACGCTTCGTGTTCGCCGCCGCGATAGTCGAAGCGGTTCGCCATGGTTAAAGACCCAGCACCGCTTTCGCGATGATGTTCCGCTGCACCTGATGCGACCCGCCGTAGATCGATGCGGCGCGGCTGGTCAGATACGTCGCCGTGGCGAGTTCCGCGTATTCCGGTGCAATGCTCGGCTCGTGAAAACCGTTCAGCGAAATACGCGTGTGATTCGGCAGGCCGTAATATGCGGCAGCTTCGAGTTGCAGCGTGTCGATGCCCTGTTGCAGATCGGCGGACGCGATCTTGAACGCCGATGAAGCGCCCGAGCCGGGATGCGCACCCGAAACGAGCCGTGCGAGTGTAGAGAGTTCGGTGAACTCCAGCGCCTGGAAACGGATTTCGAGGTCCTGCAGTTTGCGCGCGAAGGCCGGTTCGTCGATCAATGGCGTGGCACCGTCGACTGCGTGCGTCGCAACGCGCTTCAGCTCGTTCAGGTGATTCTTCAGTCCCGCGGCAACGCCGCCGCTGCCGCGTTCGTATTCCAGAAGATGCTTCGCCACGGTCCAGCCCTGATTTTCTTCGCCGATGCGATTGGCCACCGGCACGCGCACGTCGTCGAAGAACACCTGATTCACTTCGTGATCGCCCGCAAGCGTGATGATGCGTTCCACGCGCACGCCGGGCTGGTTCATCTCGAACAGCAGGAACGAAATGCCTTGTTGCGGCCGACCCTCGCTGCTCGTGCGCACAAGGCAGAAGATGTGATCCGCGAAATGCGCGTGTGTGGTCCAGATCTTCGTGCCGTTCACCACGTATTCGTCGCCGTCGCGTACCGCGCGCGTCTGCAGGCTCGCGAGGTCCGAGCCCGATCCCGGTTCCGAATAGCCCTGACACCAGTAGTGCTCGCCGGTCAGTATCTTCGGCAGGTAACGCGCCTTCTGTTCATCGCTCGCGTATGCGAACAACGCGGGCGCCAGCAGGTTCGCACCTTGATTGAGCACGCTCGGCGTGCCGGCGCGCGCGCACTCTTCGCGGAAGATGAACAACTGTGCGGGCGACCAGCCGGTGCCGCCGTATTCAACGGGCCAGTGCACCGCACCCCAGCCACGGCTGTTCAGCTTCTGCTGCCAGATCCGCGCGATCGGCCGGTCGACGAACATGCCGGACGAGCGGCGGCTTGCCTCGATGAGTTCGTCGGTCAACTCGGTGTTCAGGAATTCGCGAATTTCACCGCGGAGTGTTTCGTCTTCCGAGCTGAAGCGGATATTGAGCGGCATAGATGTCTCGTTGGGGATCGATGAGTGACGCGGTGTCTCAGTGGTGATGTCCACCCGCGCCGTGAACGTGACCGTGCGACAGTTCTTCGTCGCTCGCTTCGCGCACCTCGGTGATCTCGACCGAGAAGTTGAGGTGCTGGCCCGCGAGCGGGTGATTGCCGTCGACGCTCACGGACTCATCCGATACTTCGGTGACGACCACCACCTGCGGACCCCGATCCGACTGAGTCTGGAAACGCATGCCAACACTCAGTTCGGCATCCTTCGGGAACGCGCTGCGCGGAACGGTTTGTGTGAGCGCCGGATCGACGTGACCGTAGCCTTCGCCGGGTGGAATGCGCACCTTCAGTTTGTCGCCCGCGACCCGCCCGGCGAGTTTCGATTCCAGCCCCGAGATCAGGTTGCCGCGACCATGCAGATAGGCGAGCGGATCGCGGCCCGCGGACGAATCGATCGTCTCTCCCGCATCGTTGGTGAGCGTGTAGTGGATGAGAACGACGCGGTCGTCGGCAATCTGCATGGTGAGGTCACTGTCCTGGCAATTGAGGGTGGCTGCGAATGATAGGCGAGGACGCGCCAACGGACGAGCCTGCGAGATGTGTTGGTGCGCTACCATCCGGACCTCTTGCCTGGTCGATGAGGGGGGCGGCAATTGGCTGATACACGAAGTTCTGATGAAAAGAACGTGCTCGATGGCGTAAAGGTTCTCGACGTCGCGAGTTTCATTTTCGGGCCCGCGTGCGCCGCCACGATGGCGGACTTCGGCGCAGACGTGATCAAAGTGGAGGCGCCGGGGATCGGCGATCCTTATCGCTATGTGCACAAGTCGCTGCCGTTTCCGCCGAGCGAACTCGACTATCTGTTCCAGCAGGACAACCGTTCGAAACGCGGCGTCGTGGTGAACCTCAACGTCGAAAGCGGGCGCGAAGTGTTCATGCGTCTGGTCGCGTGGGCCGACGTCGTCATCACGAACTTCCCGCCGCGAGTGCTCGCGTCCTTGCGCATTCGTTATGAAGACCTGATCGACGCGTACCCGAACCTGATCTATGCGCAGGTCACCGGCTTCGGCGAAGCGGGCGCGGAGATGGATAACCCCGGCTACGACGCGACCGCGTATTGGGCACGTACCGGCCTGATGGATGCTGTGCGGCCGAAGAACGCAGAACCCGCGGTCAGCCTGGGCGGCATGGGCGATCACCCCAGCGCCTTGGCGCTGTTGTCAGGCGTGATGCTGGCGCTGTATCGGCGGCAGCGTTCCGGCAAGGGCTGCAAGGTGTCGAGCAACCTGATGGCGAACGGCGCGTGGGCCGGTTCCGCGATGATGGCCGGCGCGCTGGCGGGCGCACCGCCGTTCCAGCACATCGACCGCGTGGCTCCGCCGAACGCACTGGTGAACAACTACGTCACGCGCGACGGCCGCTGGATTCTTCTTGCGGCTGTCCAGCAGGAGAAGGACTTCCCGCGGGTGATGAAGGCGCTGGGCCGCGAAGACCTGATCGACGATCCGCGCTTCGTCGATCGTGCAAGTCGCGCCAAGCATGCGGGCGAGCTGGCGCAGCTGATGGATGCTGCGTTCAAGAGTAGGGACTTTCGCGACGCTCGAGCCGCGCTCGACACGAACCTGGTCGTCTACGGCGTGATGAACTCGTTGGCGGAAACGGTGGACGATGCGCAGATGCGCGCGGCGGGTCTGTTCGTGCCGGTCGATGGATTGAAGGTCGGGAGGGGAGAGCTGGTTGCGAGTCCCATCTGGCTGTCGTGTGTGGAAAAGCGCGCCGCGCACCGTGCGCCGACACTCGGCGAACATACCGACGAGGTGTTGAGCGAATTGGGATACGACACGGCTGCTATCGCGACGATGCGCGCGGAACGCGCGGTCGAATGACGGCAACGCTGCCGCGGATCAGTCCTCCGGCGCCTCGATCGGGTCGACCTCCTTCGGCTCCGCTTCGCTCGGGTCCGCTGCGCTCGGGTCCGATGCGCTCGGGTCTGTCCAGGTCCAGCCGGTTTTGACGGAGTCTTCCTGGTAGCGGTTCGCCAGGTTGTTCAGCAACCTCGTTGCGGCGAGCTCGGTACCGGAGTATTCGCAGCGAGGCTCGAAATCCGCGCCGTATGTTCCCGATACGAACTGGCGGAACGCGTTGCTCGACGCTTCGTCACCCGCCTCGGTATAGGCAGCCGACGACACACCGCTGAGATATACCTTTGCGGGTGGCGGATCGCCGGCCTTCGTCTGAGGTCCGTAGCAGTAGAAGTACATGACCTTCGTCGATGGGCTGGCCGCCGACGCGGAAGGGATCGCAAAGCAGAGCGAGACTGTCAGCGCCACCGCTGCCCGAAGCCCCACTCGAAGAATATTCCGCTGCAAGATCGGCTCCTTTGCTTTCCAGTGCATCGTTTAGCAACGCAGATCTTGCCACGCTACCACTTCAGCAGTCGCGGTCGCAGCCACACTTCACACCGCTAACACGCGGGTCATCCGTGGATGACCCGCGTGCTGCTGCCTTACCGGAGGTCGTATCGGTCGAGGTCCATCACTTTTGCCCACGCCGCTATGAAGTCGCGCACGAACGTCTGCTGCGCGTCGCTGCTCGCATATACCTCGGCCAGCGCCCGCAGTTGCGAGTTCGAGCCGAACACGAGATCGACTACGGTGCCGGTCCACTTCAGTGCGCCCGTGGAGCGGTCGCGCCCCTCGAGCAGACCGTCGGTTTCCGACTTCTGCCACTTCGTGCGCATGTCGAGCAGATTCACGAAGTAGTCGTTGGTCAGCGTTCCGGGACGTTTCGTGAACACGCCGTGCTGGCTTCCGCCGACGTTCGCGTTCAGCGCGCGCAAGCCCCCCAACAACACCGTCATCTCCGGCGCCGTCAGCGTCAGCAGATTCGCGCGGTCCACCATCAGCTCCGAGGCCGAGCCTTCATGACCTTTGCGCAGATAGTTGCGGAACGCATCTGCCGCCGGCTCCATCACCGTGAATGCGGCAACGTCTGTTTGTTCTTGCGACGCATCGGTGCGCCCCGGCGTGAACGGCACTTTCACGTCGTGGCCGGCCTTCTTCGCAGCGGCTTCGACGGCCGCGCAACCCGCGAGAACGATCAGGTCCGCCAATGAGACCTTCTTGCCGGCAGAGCCGCTAGAAGCACCGTTGAAATCCCGCTGGATGGCTCCGAGCACCTCGAGCACTTTCGCCAGTTCCGCGGGCTGGTTCATCTCCCAGTCCTTCTGCGGTGCAAGACGAATGCGCGCACCGTTCGCACCGCCGCGTTTGTCGCTGCCGCGGAACGTCGACGCAGACGCCCATGCCGTGGTGACGAGTTGCGGAATCGACAGCCCGGAGGCGAGCACCTTGGCTTTCAGCGCGACAACTTCGGCTTCGCCGATCAACGGGTGATCGACGGCGGGAACCGGATCCTGCCAAACCAGTTCTTCCTTCGGAACGAGCGGACCGAGGTAGCGTGAGAGCGGACCCATGTCGCGGTGCGTCAGCTTGAACCACGCGCGGGCGAACGCGTCCGCGAATTGATCCGGATTCTCCATGAAGCGGCGCGAGATCTTTTCGTACGCAGGGTCCATCCGCAGCGCGAGGTCGGTCGTCAGCATCGACGGCGTGTGGCGCTTCGACTTGTCGTGTGCATCCGGCACGGTGTTGGCGCCGGCGCCGTGCTTCGGCTTCCATTGATGTGCGCCGGCCGGGCTCTTCGTCAGTTCCCATTCGTAGCCGAACAGGTTCCAGAAGAAGTTGTTGCTCCACTTAGTGGGCGTGGTCGTCCAGATTACTTCGAGGCCGCTGGTGATCGCGTCCGCCCCTTTACCGGATTGGTAGCTGTTCTTCCAGCCGAAACCCTGCTCTTCGATTGGAGCACCTTCCGGTTCGGGGCCGACGTACTTGCCGGCATCGGCGGCGCCGTGCGTTTTACCGAACGTGTGGCCGCCCGCGATGAGTGCCACGGTTTCTTCGTCGTTCATCGCCATACGCGCGAAGGTCTCGCGAATGTCGCGTGCTGCAGCGATCGGGTCGGGGTTGCCGTTTGGTCCCTCCGGGTTCACATAGATGAGACCCATTTGAACGGCGGCGAGCGGGTTGTGCAGATCGCGGTCGCCGCTGTAGCGCTCGTCGGCCAGCCACTTTCCTTCCGGTCCCCAATAGATGTCTTCTTCCGGTTCCCAGATGTCGGGACGGCCACCGGCGAAACCGAAGGTTTTGAAACCCATCGATTCGAGCGCCACGTTGCCGGCCAGGATCATCAGATCCGCCCACGAGATCTTGCGACCGTATTTCTGTTTGATCGGCCATAGCAGGCGGCGCGCTTTGTCGAGGTTGCCGTTGTCGGGCCAGCTGTTGAGCGGTGCAAACCGCTGTGCACCGGAACCGGCGCCGCCGCGACCGTCGCCCACGCGGTACGTTCCCGCGCTGTGCCACGCCATACGGATGAACAGCGGACCGTAGTGTCCGAAGTCCGCCGGCCACCAGTCCTGCGAATCGGTCATCAGCGCGTGCAGGTCTTTGATCACCGCGTCGAGGTCGAGGCTCTTGAATGCTTCGGCGTAGTCGAAGCTCTCGTCCATCGGATTCGAAAGCTGGGACTGCTGGTGCAGGATCTTCAGATTGAGCTGATCGGGCCACCAGTCTGCGTTGCGCGGCGCGTTTGCCATCGCGTGTTTTCGTTCACCGCCCGAGAAGGGGCATTTTGTTTCCGTCGACATGATTCTCTCCTGGTCTGTCCATTTCGCCTGTTGCCGCGCCAACCGCGACATGGGTGCACGCTAGGCCTGCGCGACCCATTTGTATAATTCAATCTGCAAATTTGATCGATACAGATGGCAAATGGACACGTGCAAACGGGATTGCGCCCGTGTGCTTCATGCGGTCAACGGAGCCTTGACGCTTTGTGCCTCGAGTTCGCGCCGCAGTTCAGCGTGACGTTGCGCCGTGATCGGGTAACTCCACATCAACGCGGCGGCGGAAAAGTAGAACAGCGACGGAATCACGGCGAACAGCGCGCGCAAACCGAACAATTCCTCCGGGCCGTTCGTGGCGGTGGGCGCGGCGTTGAAGCCAACCAGCGCGAGTCCCGTCAGCGCCAGCCAGCCGCCCATCGAGCCCGAGAACTTCTGCGTGAACGACCACACCGAGAAGAACATTGCGGCCCGATTCTCGCCGCTCTTCAGCGTATCGAGGTCGATCACGTCCGCCTTCATCGAGTTCGGCAACGCGGCAAATCCGCCCGCGGAGATACCGGTGACCAGCGTGATCGGCAGCATCCACCAGAAGTCGCCGTCGCCGAGCAACATGTAGAACGGATGCGCCGCGCCGATCAGGGCGAAACTCGCCACATACGCCCGGTGTTTGCCGATCTTTGTCGACAGCCACACCCAGAACGGCACCGCTGCGAAGTTGGCCAGGTAGAAAAACATCAGCATGAAGATCGCCTGCGACTCAGCGTGCAGAACGAACGCGATGAAGAAGAGGTAGAGCGGTGTCGTGATGGACAGCGCGGTGGAGCTGACCATGAAGGACACGACGAGACGTTTGAACGGTCCGTTCTGCCACATCAATCGCAGACCCTGCCGAAACGGCACCACGGAACGCACGTAGTTCCTGGTTTCCGACACCTGAGTAACGGTGAGGAATACGCAGATCGGCATGATCACCAGCATCGCCACACCGACCACCGCAAGTACCGTCTTGCTGCCGCCCAGTCCGAAGATCAGCAGGGCGCCCGCGGGGAGCAGCTGCGCGATGAGGCTGCCGACCACGCCCATCATGGAGCGCCAGCCGGTGATGCGAGAACGCTCGTTGTAGTCGGTCGATAGTTCCGCCGCCCATGAATAGTACGGAATCATCATCATCGTGGTTCCGATCGACAGAACCAGCATCCAGACCGCGAGATGTACCGTGCCGGCGCCGGCCGGCGGTAGAAACAACTGATAGATGGCGAGCATCAGGATCGGCGTGGCCGCGACGATCCACGGACGCCGACGTCCCCAGCGCGTGTGCGTACGATCGCTGATCCACCCCATGAACGGATCGTTGGAGAGATCGAAGATCCGCACGGCGAGGATCACGTTCGCGGCGAGTACCAGCGGAACACCCATCTCGCTCGTATAGAACTTGGGAATGAACACCAGCACCGGGAACAGCGACATCGACACCGGCAGGTCTGTGAGACCGTAAAAGAACAGCGTCGAACGTTTCACTGCCTTCCCCGTGGCGTGGTTTCGTCGATGTTAGACGATGCCTCTGCGCACGGGACAGGAAAAAGTCAGGTTTGCCGGTTTTTCTTTTTCTTCCACGTTTCTACTGCATGTGAGTCAGTTCGCGCGATTGAATTGGATGTGCAGCGCCGGGAGGTTGCGCAGGATGAAGCTCGGTTCGGCTTCGGGTTCGGAATAACCCGGTGCAAGACGGATCTCGTGCAACTTGTCGAGCAGCGATGCGAAGCCGAGGTTCAGTTCCTGCCGGGCGAGCGGGGCGCCGATGCAGTGATGCACGCCGGAGCCGAATGCCAGCTGCATACCGGCCTTCTCGCGTTCGATGTCGACTTCGTCCGGTCGTTCGAACTGACGTTCGTCCCGGTTCGCCGCGCCGTAGCGCAACATGATCAGCGTGCCGGCCTTCAGGGCGCGGCCACCGAGTTCGGTGTCGCGGGTGACGAGCCGCGGCAATCCCTGAACGGGTGATTCGAGGCGCAGCGCTTCCTCAACGAACGTCTTGATGTACTTCGCATTGCCGCGCAGCCGCGCTTCGAGGCCGGGATTGCGGCACAGCAGCAGCATCCCCCAGCCGAACGTGCTCGTCGTAGTTTCGTGGCCGGCGACGAGGAACTGGTTGAGGACCGACAGACACTCGCCGTGGGTAAGCGGGCGTTGCGCTACCTCGAGCTGGCTGTTGGCGAGAATGCTGATCATGTCGTCGCGCGGCTCGCGACGGCGGTCTTCCACCAGACGAACCAGGAGCCGTTGCAGATCGAGCGCGAGTTGCGCGCGTCGCACCATCTCGTCGGGCGGTTGTGGCACCAGCCGCAGCGCCGCCGCAGCGGCCGCCGCCGCGTCCTCGAAGAATTCGCGGTCTTGCGCAGGAATGCCGAGCCGGTCGGCGATGATCTGCAGCGGCACCGGAAACGCGAAGCCGCGCATGAAGTCGGCGGGGCCATCGTGCGCAGCGAACCTTGCGATTGCAGCGTCGATGGTGGCTTGCACGGCCGCTTCGGATTTGCGGATCTCACTCGCCGTGAACAGTTTCGCTACCAGCGAGCGGTATTGCGTGTGGTCGGGCTCGTCGAGGGTCAGCATCGTCGGCGGCGTGGGCAGCATTTCGCGATTGATGCGGATGAGTTCGGCTTTCACGGCTTCGGGCGCGGCCGCGAACAGCATCTGCTGGCCGGTCTGAAGGAAGCCGTCGAAGCGGCTCGAGTACGTGGCCGTATCGCGGATTGCTTCGCGCACCAGGTCGTAACGCATCACTACGTGAATGCCCAGGCTCGGCACGAAGTGCACAGGGTCGTCGTCGCGCAGGCGCTGATACGCGTGGTACGGATGTTTGAGCGTCTGCGTATCGAATATCGCGATGTCGGCAACGCGGTGTGGTGTATCGGTCATTGCATCCCCTCGTATTTGGTCTGATCAAATCGTCGCCCGGACTGCGTATGATCGCTATTGATTTGTATCATTGCATCCGCACATCCGATCGATACGGATCGTAAATCCCATTTAATCAAAGGAATCTCGCGAGGGCCGGATCTTGACGTTGAAGGAACTGCGCTATGTCGTTGCCGTTGCGGCCGAGTTGCACTTCGGTCGCGCTGCGGAGAAGTGCTTCGTCAGCCAGCCGGCACTGAGCCTGGCCGTGCAGAAACTCGAGGACGAACTCGAAGTGAAGATCTTCGAGCGGCGGCGCAACGATGTGATGGTGACGCCGGCCGGCGCGCCCATCGTCGAACAGGCGCGGCGCGCGCTCGCGGAGATCGATGCCATTAAGGAAGTGGCGCATGGCAGCAAAGATCAGCTGAACGGCGTGTTCCGCCTGGGCGTGATCAACAGCGTCGGTCCGTATCTGTTGCCCGAACTCGTGCCGGCGCTGCATCGGCGCGCGCCGCGTATGCCGCTCGAGATCGAAGAGAGTCTCACCGCCAATCTCGAGACGATGCTGAGGCGCGGTGCGCTCGACGCCATCATCGTGGCCCTGCCGTTCGCGTCGAGCGGCGTCGAAACGCGGCCGTTGTTCGACGAGCCGTTCCATCTGCTGGTGCCGAACGATCACCCGCTCGCGAAGCGCAAGCGGGTCGGCAGTGACGATCTGACCGGAGAAAAGCTGTTGCTGCTGCGGGCCGGACACTGCTTTCGCGACCAGGTGCTCGACGCGTGCCCGGGCGTCGTGCGCGACGGTGACGAATCGCGACCTTCGCAAGGCTCGTCGCTCGAGACCATCCGCAACATGGTCGCGTCGGGCCTCGGCATTTCGGTGTTTCCGGAGTCGGCAGTGACGGCGCGGCACACCAGCCGTCTATGTAAGGTGATTCCGTTCGACCGGCCGGCGCCCTCGCGCCAGATCGGGCTTGCGTGGCGCAGCGGTTTCGCACGCATCACGGCGATCGACGCAGTGGCGGAAGCGGTGCAGAGCTTCAAGGCAGCGCACAAGGAGCGGACGAAGCAACGGTCGAAGGAACACTCGCCTAAGGAACACCCGAAGGAACGGCCGAAGGCACGGCTGAATGGCGCTCGACGCCCGCGTCGGCGATCCTAGCGACCCCAAGTAGTTAACGCGGAGCGCGACGATGGACCAGCAGACCGAAGCGATGCGGCGGCATTTCCAGAACCCGTATGCGAGCTATCCGATGGCCCGCGCGCAGCGGCTGTTCAAAGACGCACGCGGCATCTGGTACGCCGGGCGATACGAAGACGTCGACGCGATATTGAAGGACCGGCGCTTCGGCAAGAAGGCGCTGCCCGGAACCGAACACCGGCTGCCAATCCAGCAGCGGCAGGAACAATCCGATCGCGTCGCGATCCTCAACATCGATCCGCCGGATCACACCCGCATCCGCACCTTGCTCACCAAGGCCTTCAGCGCACCCCGCATCGAGGCGATGCGGCCGAAAATCGAAGCGCTGGTGAACGAGATACTCGATCGGGCGCTCGAACGAACGACGCCGGAAGGGCGCGGTCAGCTCGAGATCATGCGCGACTTTTCGTTTCCGATTCCCGCGACGATCATCAGCGACATGTTGGGCATTCCGGTCGCCGACCGCGACCGGTTCGCGCAGCTTTCGAATGCGATCATCGAGTTCGGCACCGGCGTGGTGGCGCCGGGAACGGACGAGGCAACACAACGCGCGAAAGCGCGCGAAGCGACCGCAGCGTTCGATTCGTATCTGAACGGCCTGTTCGAGGTAAAGCGCCGCGCGCCAACCGACGACCTGACGACGGCGTTGATTCGCGCCGAAGACGAACACGGCAAGTTGAGCGAAGAAGAACTTCGACAGAACATCCGGCTGCTCTTCATGGCCGGCCACGAGACCACGGTGAACCTGATCGGCAACGCGCTGGTCGCGCTCTACAACCACCCGGACGAACTCGCGAAGCTGAAAGCCGACCCTTCGCTGCTGCCGCAGGCGATCGAAGAATTCCTGCGCTTCGATTCGTCGGTGCAGCAGTTGCCGCGTGTTGCGCAAGCGGACATCGAGATCGCCGGCCAGACGATTCTCGCCGGCGAGATGATCGTGTGTCTGTTGGGATCGGCGAATCGCGACCCGGACGTCTACGACGAACCCGATCGTCTCGACGTGTCGCGTCCGTTCGTTCGGTCGAAGAGTTTCGGCGGCGGCATACATTTCTGCCTGGGCGCGCAACTCGCGCGTCTCGAAACTGAAATCGCGCTCGGCGTACTGTTTAGTCGCTTGCCCGGGCTCGAACTGACGAACCTGAGCGAACTCGAATATCCGATGAACCCGTTCTTTCGCGGTCCGGTGAAGTTGTTGGCGCGCTGGTCCGTCTGAGTTCGACGCATCAGAGTCGAGAATTGGCGTGAACAAGGTTGCCCAGGTCAATCTGTCGTTCTGGGTCATGAAGATCTGTGCGACGACACTGGGTGAAACGGCGGGCGATCTGCTGTCGATGACGTTGAACGTCGGCTACGCGATCAGTTCGCTCATCCTGCTCGCGCTGTTTCTCGCATCGCTCACGACGCAGCTGTTGTCGCGTTCGTTTCATCCCGCGTTGTACTGGCTCGTGATTCTGACCACGAGCACCGCGGGTACGACGATATCCGATTTCATGGACCGCACGCTGGAGCTCGGTTACGCGCGCGGCTCGTTGATTCTCGTGACGTGCCTGGTGGTGGTGCTCGCGACGTGGCGCTTCACGCAGAAGTCGCTGTCGGTGAGCCACATCGAAACGCGCCGTGCGGAGTTGTTCTATTGGGTCGCGATTCTCGTTTCGAACACGCTCGGCACCGCGCTTGGGGACTATCTGGCCGATGACTCGGGTCTCGGTTTCCTCGGTGGCGCGGCACTGATCGGCGGGTTGATCGCGCTTACCGCGGCCGCGTATTCCACGACCCGAATCGATCGAGTGGCGCTGTTCTGGATCGCGTTCGTGTTGACGCGGCCGTTCGGCGCGACCTTCGGTGATCTGCTGACGAAATCGGCCGACAAAGGTGGTCTCGATTTCGGCACCATCGGTTCCTCGTTGGTGCTCGCGACAATTCTCGCCGTGTTGGTCGTGTTCACCACGTTGCGAGCGAAACGGGCAGCGACGCCAACCTGAAGAGACCGTTGCAATGACGTTCAGCGCATATCCCTTCGCCCGCGACGATCTTCCGCGCCTCAATGCGTTCATCTCCTCGAATGCCTCCGCGCGCGCACCGGCACTGGTTTACCTTATGACCAGCGACGTCGCGTGGCGGATGCCCGGGTCGGGTCCGAAACAGAACGTGCGTTTGTGGCACGACGCAGCAGGTCTCGCGGGCTTTGTCAGGTTCGAACCGTACACGGGCATGGAGTTCGATATCCGGCACGACCTCGGCTACGACCACCCGATGGCGGCCGACATGCTCGCGTGGAGTGACGCGAGGAGATGCGAGTTCGAACCCGCTTATCCGCGCTTCGTCGATTTGAAGTCGATGGATGAGTGGAGCGAGGAGATTCTGAATCCGCGCGTGCGACGTGCTGACGGCCTGCGCTACTTCACCACCACCGCATTCGATGAAGACGCGGCTCGCGTTGCCTTGCTCACGGCGAACGGTTACCGCGCCACCGAACATTTTACGCCGGACTATCGCCGCGATCTCCATGAACGCATTCCGCCGAGTCGTCTCGGGGGCTTGCTGCGACTGCGTCACGTCACCGAAGCCGATCTCGAGGCGCGAGTCGCGGTGCATTGTGCCTCGTGGCTACGCAGCAGCTGGAGCCTCGAAACGTATCTGAAGATTCGCGCGAGCGATGTGTACGAACCGGAGCTCGACATCGTTCTGGATGCCGGCGACGGCTCGTTCGCGTCTTATTGCATATGTTGGGCCGATCGAGTCTCCGGCGTCGGATCGTACGAACCGGTAGGTACACGGCCGGAGTGGCGCGGCAAAGGTGTGGGCCGCGAAGTTATCTACGAAGGGTTCAGACGCTTGAAAGCCAAAGGCATGCGCTACGCGCGCGTTGGCACGGCTGGGTTCAACGCGCCGGCACAGGCGCTTTACGAAGCCTGCGGCTTCGTCCGCGTCGGAGCGTGCCGAACTTTCATGAAAGTGGTGGGCTGACCATGCTGAAGACATACTCCGGCTCGTGTCATTGCGGCCGCACGCGCTTCGAGGTCGACCTCGATCTCGATCATGTACGCGTGTGCGACTGTTCGATCTGCAGAAAACGTGGCGCGCTGAATCATCGCGTGCCGGAAGAAGCACTACGAATGCTGACGCCGCTCAACGAACTCACGCTGTACCAGTGGCACACGTTCACAGCGGAGGATTACTTTTGTCCGACGTGCGGCATTCTGCCGTTCCGGCGGCCGCGCACACGCACGTCGAGGGAAGCGGCCGTTGGCGCACCCGAGTTCACCGGTTGGGCGGTCAACGTGCGTTGTCTCGACGGCGTGGATCTCGACAGCGTGCCGGTGAAGCGGGTGTTCGGCAGCAGGCTCGATTGAACAATGCAAACGAGGTAGCGATGGCGAAAATCGAATCCAGACTGAAGCATCTCGGCTTGATTCTCCCGCCGCAAATGACCGCGCCCAAGGGTGTGGTACTGCCGTTTCGCTTCGTGCACGTCGTCGGCAGCCGCGCGGTGATATCGGGGCACGGTCCGCAACGCCCCGACGGTTCCATTGCAACGCCGCTCGGCAAGGTGGGCAGCGATCTGACGGAGCAACAAGGGTACGAAGCGGCACGACTCACTGCGCTGTCCATACTCGGCAGCCTGCAACGTGCGCTCGGCGATCTCGACCGGATTCGGAGTTGGGTGCGCGTCTTCGGCATGGTCAACTCCGCGCCGGGGTTTGCGCGCCAGCCGAGCGTGATCAACGGTTTTTCGGATCTGATTCTCGAACTGTTCGGGCCCGAGGTCGGTGCGCATGCACGCAGCGCCGTCGGTATGGCAGAGTTGCCGTTCGGCATACCGGTCGAGATCGAAGGCGAAGTGGAAATCGTGGCGGGAGAGGGCCGATGACGAACGAAGTCCTGGACGGCGGCTGCACGTGCGGTGCGGTGCGTTATCGAATGACCAGTGCGCCGCTGTTCGTGCACTGCTGTCATTGCACCTGGTGCCAGCGCGAGACCGGTACGGCGTTTGCCTTGAACGCCATGATCGAAGCCGATCGCGTGCAGTTGCTGAAGGGCGAGCCGGAAGTCGTCGTCACGCCGTCGAACAGCGGGCAGGGTCAGAAGATCTCGCGCTGTCCCGTATGCAAGGTGGCGGTGTGGAGCAACTACGCGGGCGCGGGCGACACCGTGCGTTTCCTGCGCGTGGGCACGCTCGACGAAGCGGGTCGCGTGCCGCCCGATATCCACATCTTCACGTCCACGAAACAACCGTGGGTGGTCTTGCCGCGCAGCGTCCCGGCCGTGGCGGAGTACTACAAAGCGTCGGACTACTGGCCGAAAGCGAGCCTGGAACGACGCGCTGCGCTGCGTACGAAACGGTGATGGCCGCGACCGGGCGCGGTCGTTAGTTGCCCGTCGGAGATCATACGGTGCTGAGCGGTCGGTGTGCGTGCGGCGCAATCCGCTTCGATGTCGAAGACCAGTTCGCTTACGCGCTGTACTGTCACTGTGTGGCGTGCCGTGTTGCCACAGGCTCGGCGTTCAGCGCGATCGGCGCCATAGAGCGCAGCAGGCTGATCGTGGTCAGCGGCGCCGGGCACATCCGGTTGTTCGAGCGGCCGGACGACGAACGCGTCAACTTCTGCGCCATGTGTGGCTCCATCGTGTTTGCGTTCGTGCGCCATGGCGAATTCGTGCACGTGCCGCTCGGAACGTTGCGGCAGGCGCCTTCGCTGCGTCCGGCGTTTCACGTCTGCGTTGCGGAAAAGGCGCCGTGGCACGACATCACCGACGCACTGCCGCAATACTCCGGGCAACCGCCCGCGAGCGCCTTCGGCAGGGCCGCTAACGCGCAGCCTCCGCTAGCGCTGTCGCCGCAAGGCAGCCGGTCGGAATACTCGCGGCGTCTGCAGCGCGTGCTCGACCACATCGATCAACATCTGGACGAAACGCTGGATCTCGAAGCGGTTGCCGATGTGGCGCACTTTTCACCGTTTCACTTCCACCGGATTTTTGCGGCATGGATGGGCGAGACGCCGGCCGACTATCTGCGCGGCCGCAGGCTCGACCGCGCGGCGGAACAACTCGCTGCGGATCGAACCGCGTCGGTACTCGCGGTTGCGCTTTCGGTCGGCTTCGGTTCCGGTGAATCGCTGGCGCGCGCGTTCAAGGCACGATTCGGCTGCACGCCGAGCGCCTGGCGTGCCGAGTCGCCTTCGGCGCGGATGAAGCGGGTCAGGACCGTAGAGCGCAACACGCCGCCGCGGCAGGGCAATTCCGGACAGGTCTTGCGCAAGCGGGATCAGGTGCCGGTTCTCGAACGCGCGCAGCATGACCGCTCCGATCAATACTTCGCGGAGATCAACATGCGAGTGAAAGTCGTGGATTTTCCATCCACCCGGGTTGCATTCCTGCGCAACGTCGGTCCCCTCGGCGCAACCGTTGGCAAGTTCTGGGGCGATACCGTGTTTCCGTGGATGGCGGCCAATGGACTGTCCGAACAACCACGTTACGGGATCGGCCTCGACGATCCGATGTCGACGCCGCCGGAAAAGCTGCGTTACGACGCCTGTATCGAGGTGCCCGACGGCTTCGTTGCAAAACCGCCCGCGGGCATCACCGTACTTCCTGGTGGCCGCTATGCGGTGCGCAGCTTCAAGGGCACACCGGCGTCGATCGGTGCCGCGTGGATGGAGGTGTTTCGCGACTGGTTGCCGTCGAGCGCAATGCAGATGGATTCGCGGCCCACCATCGAGTACTACCCCGGCGGCTCGAAGGTCGATTCGAAGACCGGCGTGTTCGAGTGCGAGTTGTGGGTGCCGGTCAAACCGCTCTGATGGGAGCGACGAGGTGCGCCGTGGCTACGGTATCGCGCTCGAGCCGATGAGTGCCAACAAGGCGATGAAGGGGTGACGATAGTGCGCATCCGGTAGAGCGTCGTCGTGATAGCATTCACGACGGCCTATGCACTTTAAGTCTGGAGACCCCAATGCAACGTTCGAAGTTCGCACTCATCGCAGGCGTCCTCGGCGCGATAGGGCTCTTGGGTCCCGGCATCGGCGCCGGGCTCGCACACTTCGGAGCAGTGCCGCCGTTGAGCGGCTTCCTGATATTTGGACTCAGCCTGTTGTGCGGCCTGGCCGCAGGAGCGCTCGCCCTTGTGGCGTTCTACACGACGCGCGCTGCAAGCAACCGCAGCGGACGGCCGCTCGCGTGGCTCGCGCTGGTTGCGGCCGCAACCGCGATCGGAGTGCTGGGTTTTGCGCGGAGCGGTGCCGATGTGCCGCCGATCAACGACATCAGCACTGACCTCGTAGAACCGCCTGCATTTGGAACCGATCCGTCGGGCCGCGGCCGCGACATGGCGTTTCCAGCCGGTTTCGCGGATCAGATCAAAGCAACAGCTGCCTATCAGGATCTGCGCCCAGTGCATGTGGCACGCGCACCGGCCGACGTGCTTGCCGAAGTCGAAGCCACTGCACGCGCACTCCAATGGAGCGTTGTATCGGTAGACATCGTAGCCGGCACCGTCGTCGCCAACGACACCACGAAGCTGTTCCGGTTCGTCGACGACATCGTTGTGCGGGTACGTGCTGACGCCGCCGGCGGCTCGATAGTGGATATGCGCAGCAAATCGCGCGACGGCCAGGGCGACAACGGCGCGAATGCGCAGCGGATCCGGCGCTTCTACGAAGCCCTGCCGAAGTAGCTGCGCCAGCACTGCGTGAGCCGTCGCTTCATCGCGTCAGCCACGTTGCCAGGCATGGTACTTCGCCACCCACTCGAGCAGCTTGTGCGGCTGGTGGGTGCGTCGCCATTCACCCGCCACGGCCTTGTTCGCTTCGGCAAGCGTGGGATAGATGTGGATCGTGCCGCTGATCTTGTTGAGCCCGAGGCGGTGCCTCATCGCGAGCACGTACTCGGCGATCATGTCGCCCGCACTCGCACCCACGATGGTGACGCCGAGGATGCGGTCCTTGCCGGGAACGGTGAGCACCTTTACGAAACCGTGAGCCGCGCTGTCGGCGATGGCGCGGTCGAGTTCGCCGATGTCGTAGCGGGTCACTTCGTAGGCGATCTGCCGGTCGTTCGCCTCCTGCTCGTTCAAACCGACGCGTGCCACCTCGGGGCTTGTGAAGGTGCACCAGGGAATCACCGAGTAGTCGGCGCGGAACTTCCTCAAGCCGCCGAAGAGTGCGTTCACCGACGCATACCAGGCCTGGTGGCTCGCCGTGTGGGTGAACTGGAACGGCCCGGCCACGTCGCCGCAGGCGAGGATGTTCGGGTAGATGGTCTGCAGATATTCGTTGGTCTCGATGGTACGTCCGGCGGGAATGCCGAGTTCTTCGAGCCCATAGCCGGTGAGCCGCGCGTTGCGCCCCACAGCGCAGAGCAGCACATCGAAGCTGATGCGCTGCTGCACGCCGTCCGCCTCGATGACCAGGAATTTCGCACCCTGTTCCTGTTCGCAGCGCAGCGCCGTGTGGCCGCAGAGCACGGTCGCGCCGTCACTTTCGAGCGCTTCGCGCACGAGCGCACCGACTTCTGCGTCTTCGCGCACCATCAGACGCGGCAGCATTTCGATCACCGTCACGAGGGAACCGAGCCGAGCGAAGCACTGCGCGAGTTCGCACCCGATCGGTCCGCCGCCGAGCACCACGAGCCGCTCGGGCAACTCGCGCAAGCCCCAGAGCGTATCGCTCGTCAGATAACCGACTTCGTCGAGCCCGGGGAGCGGCGGCACGAATGGCGCGGCGCCGGTTGCGACGACGATGTTCTTCGTAGTGAGCGTGTGCGTTGCGCCCGCGTGATCGGTGATCTGCACCCGCCAGGGGTCGACGATGCGCGCATAACCCTGCACCACATCGACGCCCAACGCGCGGTAGCGCTCCGGCGAGTCGTGCGGCTCGATCTCGCGGATGATCCGTGCAATGCGGTCCATGACGTCGCCGAAACGAAAACTCGCCCGCGTCGCGGCGATGCCGTAGTTGGAACCCTGGTTCATTTGCGCCACCAGCGTCGCGGTCTTGATCAGCGCCTTACTCGGCACGCAGCCATAGTTCAGACAGTCGCCGCCCATCTTGTGGCTCTCGACGAGGGTGACCTTGGCTTTCACGACCGCGGCGATGTAGCTCGCGATCAGCCCTGCCGCGCCGGCGCCGATGACGACGAGATTACGATCGAAGCGTTTCGGCTTCACCGCCGCCCAGCGCGCGTAGACCTTGCGCGAACGTATGCCGACGACGATGCGGCGGGTGATCAGCGGCAGCAGTCCGAGCAGCACGAACGAACCGATCAGCGCCGGCGACAGGATGCCCGAGAGAGATTCGAGCTGCGCGAGCTGGGTGCCGGCGTTCACGTAGACGATCGTGCCCAGCAACATGCCCAGCTGGCTGACCCAGTAGAAGGTCCACGGCCGCATCTTCGTCAACCCGAACAGCAGGTTGATGGCGGCCGGCGGAATCACCGGGATCAGCCGCAGGGTGAACAGGTAGAACGCGCCTTCCGCGGCGACGCCGCGATCCACCTCCGCCAGCCGCGAGCCGAAGCGTTTGCGCACGCTGTCTGCAAGCAGGTAGCGCGCAGCAAGGAAAGCGAACGTCGCACCGATCGAAGAGGCGAACGACACGACGACGGTGCCGATGACCGTGCCGAAGAGTGCTCCGCCGATCAGCGTCATGACCGCACCCACGGGTAGCGCGAGCGCGAAGACGACGACATAAATCAGTGCATAAGCGCCGATCACGAACAGCGGGCGCGCAGCGTAGAGCGCGCCGAACTCAGCCTGTCGCGCCTTGATCGAGTCGAGAGCGAAGTAGCGATCCAGGTCGAACGCGAAGAACGCTACGACGAGTGCGACAACGGCGGCGATCAGCAACAGCTTGCGTAAGGACATTGGTCAGGCCTTGTGGGGTGAGGCTCTATGATTCGAGGGCACGCCAGCCCGCGGCGAGCCGGGTGGCGATCGTCACCGCACACATTGCCGCAAAGCCATACGCCCATATCGCAAAGTGCTGTGGCCACAGGCACATCAGCACGAAGCAGATCAGCGTCTCGGTCGCTTCGGTCAGGCCGCCGAGAAAGTAGATGCCCTTGTCGGGCAGCACCGGGTTCGTAAGCCCGCGTTGCGCAGCAAGCGCGGCGAACGCCAGAAAGCTGCTGCCGGTGCCGATGAAGGCGGCGAGCAGAACCGCGGCGGGCAACGCATTGGCATTGGGATCGGCGAGCGCAAAGGCCAGGGGCACGCTCGCATAGAAGATGAAGTCGAGTGCGATGTCGAGAAATGCGCCGCGGTCGGTCGGTGTGGTCAGCCGGGCGACTGCACCGTCCAGGCCGTCGGCGAGTCGGCTCACGAGCAGCAGGGCCAGACCCAAACCTGAGTGCGAAGAGGCGATCGCCGCCGCACCACCGATGCCCACTGCGAAGCCGGCGATCGTGACCTGGTCCGCGCCGATGCCGGTTCGCGCAACGCCGCGCGCCGCCCAATTGAGCCCCGGTCGCAACAGCGCAATGGCGGCACGGTCAAGCATCGGGCGGCTGCGGGTGAGGAAGCTCGGCGCAATAGGTGTGTCGATGCGGGTAACGACGGGCAGCGTCAGCAATTGGGTGTGCGCGCGGGTTGGCTTTCGTTCTGTATCGACCGCTGATCATCATGCATGAAACACTGACTGCGACGCGAACATGCGCCATCGACCGTGCCGCGGTCAAGGAGAAGTCGGGTGGTGAAGCGATGCGACGCGATAGCATGTTCCTGTAGCCGGATCGTGCCGGCCAACCCTCGGAGGTGTGGATGCGCGTAGTGCTGTTCGGTGCGACCGGAATGATCGGGTCGGGAGTGCTGCTCGAATGTCTCGACGATCCGCGCATCGAGTCGGTCGTTTCGGTGGTGCGGCATGTCAGCGGTGTCGTCCATCCGAAGTTGCGCGAACTCGTACACGACGACTATCTCGATTACGTGCCGATCTGCGCAGAATTTGCGGGGGTAGACGCGTGTCTGTTCTGCCTCGGCGTCTCGTCTGCCGGCATGACCGAGGCCGACTATCGCCGTATCACTTTCGATTTCACGCTGGCGGCTGCGAAAGAGATCCTCGCGGAGAGTCCGCATGCGACGTTCTGCTATGTGTCGGGCGCCGGCACCGACGGAAGCGGGCGCGGTCGGGTGATGTGGGCGCGCGTCAAAGGGCAAACGGAGAAGGCGCTGCTCGGGATGGGCTTTCACGCGGCATTCATGTTCCGGCCCGGTTATATCCAACCCATGAAGGGCGTACGATCCAAAACCGCCCTGTACCAGCTCGTGTACAACATCGGCGGCCCGTTGTACCCCCTGATGCATCTGTTGGTGCCGAGCTATGTGACGACCACCGTCGACCTCGCGCACGCGATGATCGAAGCGGCGGGGCGTGGATGCGAGCGGCATATACTCGAGACCGCCGACATCAATCGTCTCGCGCAGCAATACAAGGCGACGAAGCCGGCTGCGTGAGCCGGCACTGTGTCGAAGACACAGCCAATGATCACGCGCGCTACCGTACTTGTCGGGGCGCACCCATCGAATCCCGTTCGATATGATCTGCTTCCCAAGCGAAGAGGGCAGCGTCGATGGCAAAGCCAGCAAAGAGTCCGACTGTTCAGATCAAGGCGGAGGCGGTAGCGCCGAAGGCTCCAAAACCCAAGGTTCCAAGAGCGCCGAAGGTGAAGACGTTCAACCTGCACTGGGGCAGCGGCATCGTCGAGGAAGAAGCGATGATCACTACCGAGTACCACCGGCCGTGTCTGCAGCTGCTGAAGTTCACCGACGGCGAAGCGAAGGGGCAATACGAGGTGCGGTTCTGCTTCTACGATCACCGCGGTGGCTTTCAGCGCTCACCGATGATCCTCGACGAGAAGGAATTCGACGCGATGCGTCAGGCGCTGAACGGCACGCCGAAACTCAAGAAGATCATTTCGAAGCTCGTCCGCTGAGGCGTGCCCCCCACGGCAGCAGGCGCTGCGCGTCGGCACCGACGAGCGTTTCGAGGCGGTTGCGCGCTGTTTCCAAACTGGGTAGCGCACCGGTGGTGCGCTCGGACCACCACGCGTCCCACGACGACAACACCTTGGCGTGGCGCCCGGAAGTGGTGTGCACTTCTTCGGACTTCACGAGCATGCGTCGTTCCAAAATGCGGCAGACGTCGCCGAGCTTTTCGGATGGGTCGTGCCATTCGAGCGTGCTCGTATCGACCGGGCTATGGTCGACGCGCTTCAACATGCGTCGCGCCGCGGCAGAGAGTCCGTCCGTTTGCCATGCAGCGCGGCCTAGCGCTACCGCGGCTACATCGCCCCACACGGTTTGCCACAGCTGTGTGACTTTGCCGGCGAGCAGGCGCGCCTCGGCAACGCTCGGGTGCTGTTCGAGGTCCTGGCACACCCAATAGATCAGATTCGATTGCGGATGCGCCCACCACGAACCGCTGATGGTTTCGCCTGCGACGATGTTGGCCACGCTTGCGAACTCCCGCCCTGCCTGCAGCAGCAGTTCGTGCCGCTGCAATTCCGCGACTACGCGTGCGGTTGCAAGGTCGGTGTCGTCGGGTCGCCCCATGGCCGCAGCGTAAACCGTTAGCGGGTACGTCGCTCGTATCGGCTGTTCGCGAGGCGCTGTTAGGTGCAACATCGTCGCGCCGCATCCCATGGCCATTCCTTTCGACCATGCAACGCCCGATCGTCTCATTCGACACTGACGCACACGGCGACTGGACCGCGCTGCTCGACTGCGGTCACCGCCAGCACGTGCGGCACAAGCCGCCGTTTGTCGTGCGTGAGTGGGTAACGACCGAACAGGGGCGCAACGGCATGCTCGGGTCGCAGCTCGACTGCGTGCGTTGTGACCGGTTCGAGATACCGGAGGGGTTCGCGGCGTACAAACGCACGCCGGAGTTCGATGAAGGTTCAGTGCCTGACGGGCTGCGCCGCGACCATTCGACGAAAGTCGGCGTGTGGGCGAAGGTGGTCGTTCTCGAGGGCAGGTTGCGATACCGCGTCGACGCGTTGAACACCGACATCGAGCTGTCGCAAGATCGCGTCGGCATTGTCGTGCCGGAAGTGCGGCACCGGGTCGAGCCGATCGGGACAGTGCGTTTCTATGTCGAGTTCTACAAGGCGCCGTGAAGGTGGGAAAGCGTAAGGATGGGTAAGGGCAGGATCGAAGCGTTCAGCGACGGTGTAATCGCGATCATCATCACGATCATGGTGCTGGAGATGAAAGTGCCGCACGGCGCAGAGCCCGCGGTACTGTTGCCGTTGATACCGGTGCTGTTGAGCTACGTGCTGAGCTTCATCTACGTCGGCATCTACTGGAACAACCACCACCACATGCTGCATGCCACGCGGTACATCAGCGGCGCCGTCTTGTGGGCGAACCTGCACCTATTGTTCTGGCTGTCGCTGATTCCGTTCGTAACCGGCTGGATGGGCGAGAACCACTTCGCACCGGCGCCGATCGCACTTTACGGGTTCGTTCTGCTGATGGCCGCGGTCGCGTACACGATTTTGCAGACCGTGATCGTGAAGGCGGAGAAGGGCGATTCGCTGCTGGCCGCCGCGGTTGGCCGTGACATAAAAGGCAAGCTCTCGCTGGTGGCATACGTCATCGCGATTGCGACGGCGTTCGTCTCAGTGTGGATTTCCGGACTGCTGTACGTGGCCGTTGCGCTGATGTGGCTGATACCGGACCGCCGCATCGAGCACACGCTGGAATCACGGCATTGACTGCCGAGCGAGTGCCGTTCGATGTCGGTGCGTACGTCAGCCGCAGTACGTCGGGTCGCTGTTTCGTTTGCGAGTATCTGAGCGGGAACCCCGATTACGCGCACGACACCATCGCCGAGACCGACACTGCGATTGCGTTCCTCAACAGATACCCAACGCTGTTCGGCTATACGATCGTTGCGCCGAAGGCGCACCTCGAGCAGGTGACCGGCGACTTCAGCGAAGACGAGTATCTGGAGCTGCAACGGTTTCTGTACCGCGTGGCCGAGGCGATGCGCCTCGTACTCGCACCGGAACGCATTTACGTGCTGAGCCTCGGGAGCCAGGCCGCGAACGCGCACGTGCACTGGCATGTCGCACCGCTGCCGCGCGGCATTCCACTCGAGCAGCAGCAATACCAGGCACTCATGCATGAAAACGGCGTGGTTGACGCGAGCCGCGCCGACGTCGTCGACTACATCGCAAAGCTGCGGG
>JBGSNQ010000139.1:0-4491 GCA_041739525.1 Pseudomonadales bacterium
GCGCGTTGCTGATCAGCTTCAGCGGCAACGCCGGCGGGTCGGTGCGTTCGCCGAGCAGATAGCGCGCCTCACCCACCAGCGCCCGCCACGACAACACGCCGGCGGACCACAGCGATGCGAGCGCGCCGCTGGTCGTCAACAACTGCGTCATGTCGCCGGAGATGAGTGCGAGCAACACGGCGATGGTCAGCGGCAGCGGCAGCACGAACAGAGCAGCCGACTTGAGAACGGGCGCCCACGCGAGGCCTTTGCGCAGCAGCTCAGTCATACGTTGCCATGCAGGTCGTGGCGCGGATTGTTCTGAATGTCGCGTTGGTCGGCTGCAGGCGTTTCATCCATGCGCGGCAGTGAGTGGACGAACGCCTGGCAACTCGCGACGGATAGCGAAACCGTCAGCAGAAACAGTCCGAACATGCGCGTCGGCAGCCTATTCACGAGACAACCTCGAGCCCAATTGGGTCTGAGCGTATTCGAAGCGCGCGGACGGGGCCAGCCGAACTCGGCTTGCCACGCCGAGCGCGACGTTCTCAGTTGACGCCGCGCTCGCGTCCGGCCCAGAACGGCGCACGCAACTCCCGCTTCAGCACCTTGCCGGGACCTGATTTCGGCAACGGCTCGTGCCGGATGTCGATGCCCTTCGGGACCTTGTAGCCCGCAACCTGCTCACGACAGAAGGCGATGATCTCGGCCGGATCGACGTTTCCGTATTCCGCGCGCGGCACGACCACGGCATGCACCGCTTCGCCCCATTTCGTGTCGGGCACACCGAACACGGCCGCTTCGAGCACCGCGGCGTGTCGGTACAGAACGTCCTCTACTTCGGTGCAGTACACGTTCTCGCCACCGGTGACGATCATGTCTTTGCTGCGATCGACCAGGAAGACATAACCGTCTTCGTCCATGTAGCCGAGATCGCCGGTCCAATACGCGCCGTTACGCAGCACCGCGGCCGTCTGCTCCGCTTTGTTCCAGTAGCCCTGCATGACGTTGGGACCACGCACGACCACCTCGCCGACCTCGCGGCGCGGCAGTTCGCGGCCGTCGGTATCGAGGATACGCACGTCGCAGCCCGGCATGCCCCGCCCGCAGGAGCGCGCCAGTGGGCTGTCGATCAGTCGCTCTTCGTGTTGCAGCGCGGTGCACAGCGGCGACAGTTCGGTCGCACCGTAGACCTCCACCAGTTCGGCTGAGGGGAATGCCTGGTGCGTCCGGCGGATGACTTCCGTTGCGATCGGCGAACCGCCGTGAGCAATGGCGCGCAGGCTCGCGGTGTTGCGCGGGCGTGCAAGCTGCTCTTCCGCGAGCGCGGCCAGCATCGTTGGCACGCCGAGCGTGCACGTCACACGCTGCGCTTCGATCACGTCGAGCGCCGACTTGGGTTCGAATGCCGCGAGTGTGATCTGGCAGCCACCGGTCCAGATGCTGGCGAGTACGCCGTTGGAACCGGCCGCGTGAAACAGCGGTGCCATGATCAACACCCGGTCTTCGGCGTACTGCGGGACCGCTGCCAACCAATGGTAGGTATTGGCGATCAGATTGCGGTGGCTGAGCATGACCCCCTTCGACGCGCCGGTCGTGCCGCCGGTATAGAACAGCCCCGCCAGATCGTTCTCCGTCACCGCTTCATCGAACGCCGAAGCTGCGTTTGCGTCGAGCAGCGCTTCGTAGTCGTGCGGCAGCGCGATGACGTGCTTCACGAGATCGGAGAACGGTGCCGGATCGCGGTCCGTGATCAGCACCGTGGCGCCCGAGTCGGACAGCGCGTAACGCAATTCGGGATTGGCGTGGCGCGTATTGAGCGGCACGACGACCAGACCACCCGCAGGCACACCGACGTACGTCTCGATGTAGCGGTGCGAATTCTGAGCGAGGATCGCCACCCGATCGCCGCTGCGCAGGCCCAGCGAGCGCAGGCCACGCGCCAGGCTCGTACAACGGTTCCACAAAGTCGCGTAACTGATTTCGGTGTCGCCGTCGATCAACGCGATCTTTGCAGGCGAGATCTGTTTGGCACGCTTGAGGGGGTCTGCGAACGTAGTCAAATCGTTTTTCCTCCACTTTCTGGACAATCGATCAACTGGCTGCCTTCAACGGCGAACTGCCGCGTCGGGCGTACAACTCCGCAAGTATTTCCGCGTGCCGCTCGCGCGTCAGCTTGTAGCGCGTATAACACAGCACCGAAAAAATGCCGCAGCCCGCCACGTAGGGTCCGTACAACATACCGAGCTCCGCGACGATGTCGGCCGGTACGTCGGCAGCGGTCTTCACCTGCGTACCACGCGGCCAGCTGATCAGATCCAGCGCGAAGCCCGCGATGATGTTGCCCATGCCCGACGCGGCTTTCGCAGCGAACGAACTCGATGCGAAGAAGATGCCCTCCTGGCGTTTGCCCGTGTTCAACTCGTGTTCGTCCACAGTGTCGGCCACCATCGAGCCGAACGCGACATTCGCTTGTACGGTCGACGCGCCCTGGATCACGCGTATCGCCACCAGCAGTGGAACCAGCAGAGTGTCGCCGTTCTCCGGGAACCAGCCCATGAAGCGCGCCACGATCGGAATGATCTGCCACGCCGCCCACGATGTAGTGCCGAACATCACGCCGAAACGTTTGCCGAAGCGGCCGAGGATCTTCGGCGCGAAGAGCGCACCCAGCAGTACGCCGATGGGATATGCGGGCGCGAGTGCGATGATCTCGTTGTGGTTGAACTCCCAGAAGTACGTGTAAATGTAGATGTTCAGCGCACCGTCGACACCGACCATCACGAAGACGATCAGCACCCCTCCGAACAGCCAGCGGAACGAGCCGCAGCGCATGGCTGCCGCGAGGTCGGTGAGCGTTCGACGCAGGATGCCCATCACGCTGATCGGCGCTTGCGGCGGTGCCTTCGGCAGATACGGAATCACCGCGCGCGTACCGTACGCGGACCAGAAAATCGTGAGCATCATCAGCACCGCCAGCGTCGCTGCAAACGGCGCATACGCGCCTTCGTTGAGCTGTCCGTTGCGGAACTCCGCCGTCGGCACGAAGAAGATCCAGAAGCCGATCACGGTGGAGGCAAGTGCACCGAACGTGGCGAAGAACTGTCGGTAACCGACCACAGAAGAACGCTCGGCGAAGTCGTCGGTCATCTCGGCGCCGAGCGCGAGATGCGGTACGTGATACAGCGTCATTGCCGTGCGTGACAGATTGCTGAACGCAATCAGCCAGAGAAACAGGCCGAACTCGCTCGTGACGAGCGGGTTGAACAGGAAGTAGAACGTGATCGCCAGCGGCACGATCGATGCGTACATGAACGGATGACGGCGACCCCAGCGTGATTGCCAGTGATCGGACACCGAACCGCACAATGGATCGGTGAATGCGTCGACGATCAGCGCCGTGCCAACAGCAATACCTGCGAGCGTACCCGGCAAGCCGAGCACCTGGTTGTAGTAGAAGAGCAGGAATGTACCGAACGCGCCGTTCTTCAGACCCTCGGCGGCCTGGCCGATACCGAACGCGAGTTTGAGATTGATGGGCAGTGGCCCGGGCATCGCCATGTTTCGTATCTCCCCCGTCTGCAAGCGCGCTCCTGCTTGGTAGTGTCGTCGTATTCGCTCGCAGCGCAAGGGATGTTAAGGGTCGAGTAAATCGTTATGTTTGCACGCGGAGTGACCGGGCCGGCAATGCGATGGGCTTCACGGGCGAACAGTACGGCAACAACGGAACGGCGCGACGGCGTCGGCTGCTGATCGCGGCTGCGTTGGCGGCGCTCGTCGTGGTGGTCGCGGCGATACTGCTGTTCCCCCGATCGCCGCCGTCTGAACCGCTCGACCGCCTGCACGTTGCCGTTCTCCCCTTCGTGAATCCGTCTGGTAACTCAGATGACGAGTACTTCGGCGATGGGATCGCCGAAGAGATCATGTACACGCTCAGGGGCGTAGACGGTGTGCGGGTGGTGGCGAAAACGTCGAGCTTCGGTTTCCGCAAGCGCGGTGAGAACCTCCGCAAGGTCGGGCGCAAGCTCAGCGCCGGTTCGGTGCTGCAGGGCAGCGTGCAGCGCGACGGCAACCGTGTGCGCGTCACTGCGCAACTGGTGGATGCAAACAGCGGTTCGAAGGAATGGTCGGATAGCTACGACCGGCCCCTTTCCGAAATCTTCGACGTACAGAACCAGATCGCAACCGCCGTTGCCGCGCGCCTCGTTGGTACGTCTGCTTCCAATACACCGTTCACGGCTGCACCAACAGCGGACATCGAAGCGTACCTGCTGTTCCTGCGCGCGAATCACCGCATGCGCCAGCGAGGCGCCGCAAACCTGACGCAAGCGATCGACCTGTTCCAGCAGGCGATCGCGCGCGACGGTAGTTTCGGTCGTGCGTACGCCGGTCTCGCGGAGGCTTACATGTTGCAGCCACAGTACGCCGGCGGTTCCGAGAAGGCGGCGCATGCACCGGCCCTCGCTGCGCTGGAACGCGCGGAAGCGCTGGGAGCAGGCGACGGACACACAC
>JBGSNQ010000140.1:0-13753 GCA_041739525.1 Pseudomonadales bacterium
ATGCGGAACTCGCGGAGCGCACGGCGCAGCTGCAGGAAACGGAGGCGCGCGCCGCGAACCTCTCCGACCAACTCGCCACGATGGCACAACAGCTCGAAGCGGCGAGCGCGCACCACGCGACGAAGCTCGCGACCGCTTTGCGACTGGGCCGCGAAGAACTCGACGCTCATCAACTGAACCTCGAACGAGTGCAGGCAGATCGCGATGCGCAGTCGTCGCGCTCGCAGGCACTCGAAAGCGAATTGGCTTCGATTCAGGCGCAATTCGAGCGGCAGGTGCGAGCCGCCGCTGAGGAAGCCAAACGTCACGCAACCTTGGAAGCAGAGCTGCAAACGCGCGGTAGTGGACTCGAACAGACAATCGTTCGCTTGCAGCAGCTATCGCAGGAACAGCAATCGGCGCACGAGCAGCAGATGACCCGTGCCGCCGAACAGCACGTGCAACTGCAGAAGCAAGTTGCCGCGGCTCACGAGCAACGCGGGCAGGTGGACAAGCGCCTCGCGGAAGCAGGCGAAAAAACGTCGGCGCTCGAGAAGCAGCTCGTCGACGCGCGCGCGCAGGCGGCGCAACTCGAGCAACGCATGGAAGTCGAACGGCAGCGCCACGCAGCTGCTGCTGCGAGCGTGAAGAAGCTGGAGGCAGCTCGGACGGAGCTCGAAAGTCAGCTCGCGATGGCGCGTCAAACCCATGCCGAACTCGAGCAGCAGATCGCAGCGCTTAACGGCGAGCTCGAGGCCAGCGAGCAACGCTCACGCGCAGCGCAACTCGAAGAGAAAGAGCGCGTCGCGCAAGACACCGAGGAGCAGGCGATCGAGCTCGTCGAACTGCGCGAGGAAGTTCGTACGTTGCACACGCGCGTAGCGCCGCTCGAATCGCTGCTGAAGCAACGCGATAGCGCGTTGTTCGAACGCGGCGAGCGAATCGAGGCCATGAACAACCAGATTCAGGCGCTCGTCGCTCAGACCGAATCCCTTCAGGCAACGCTGCGCCAGCGCGGTGAGAAGATCGCAACGCTCGAGCGCAAGTTCTCCGATCAGCCGGCGCCGCCTGCAGCCGCAGCACCAGCCGAATCGGCGGATCGTCGCGACGAGCACATCGAGCAACGCCTCGTTGCGCAGATCGAGCGCAACCGTGAACTTGCGAAAGCCCTCGAGGAGCGCGATCGCGACATCGCCGCGGCGGCGAAGACGAACGAGCTGAACGGCAAGTCGATGCTGGTGTTGAAGCAGCAACTCGACGACGCGCGACAGACGGAGGAGCGGCTGGCCGCGCAAGTGCGCGATTTGAAGTCTGCTTCGCAGCGCGCACCCGAAGTGGAAGCCGTGCCGGTAGCGCGTCCCGCGATGTCGAAACCGAACGGCCTGTTCGAACTACCGCCGGAGCACGTCGATGAACTGCAGCAGATTCGCGGCATCGGCGACGGTTTCGAGCGCGGCCTGAACAAACTCGGCATCTATCAGTTCAGTCAGCTGGCGGGACTTTCGGCGGCTGAAATCGTTTGGATCGAAGCTCATCTGCCCACCTTCCACGGCCGCGTCGAGCGCGACGATTGGCCGGGACAAGCTGCGGCACTGATGGCGGCCTCCGAGCACGCGGAGTGGTCGCTGCGGGCGCGAAGCGCGCCGGCGATGTCGCCGCGAATCAACTGAAGGACTCGCGTAGACTCCTTTTGGTCGAAGACCGGATTGACTCGTGAGTACCCCCATTCGACGTCTTGGATTGATCGGCGACGTTCATGCTGAGCATTACCGGCTGGACGCTGCGCTCGCGCACCTTGTTCGTGAAGGCGTCGATCTCATCTGTTGCACGGGCGATGTCGTAGATGGAGACGGCGATCCCGATGCCTGCTGCACGCTGCTGGCTGGGGCAAACGTCGTCACAGTTGCGGGAAACCACGATCGATGGATCCTCGCGAACCGCATGCGGAACGTGCCGTTCGCGCATCGTCTCTCGGAGCTTGCACCATTCAGCCGCGAGTACCTGGCATCGCTGCCGGCGACGCGCGAGATTGAAACGGCACTGGGTTCGGCACTGCTCTGTCATGGCGTCGGAGAGAACGACATGCGCAAGGTCTGGCCGGGCACGGCACGCATGCCGATCGAGCGCAGCCCCGAACTTGATTCGCTGATTGAACGCGATGACACGCGCTTTGTACTCAACGGTCACCTGCACTACCGCGTGATAGTGAACTTCGAACAACTGACGTTGCTGAACGCGGGCACCTTGAAGGGCGAACATCGCCCCGGCGTGTCGATCATCGACTTCGATGCACGGATGGCGACGGCGTTCGAGTTCACCAACGACCTCGAAGTGGTGCGTGTCGCCGAACGGTTGATGCGGGACGAGACGCGTCGCGTCTGGCGCGACACGCAGGAATTCGACAGCGAATGGACGCCGGTGACGCTCTATACGGCTTGAGCGCTTCTTTGCGACCCTGTCGGTAGGTGACGCATGCGGCGTCGAGGAACGCCTGCTGTGCCTCGAGTTTCGGACCGTCCTCCGAGGTGCGACGCCACTGACAGCGATTTACCTGGGAAATGGCGCACTAATCGCAGACGCCGGGTGGGTTTGGGCGCTGAAAACGGGCATTTTGGGCCCGAACCCCGATATACTGCTGCGTCATTCCATCGACGAGAACAGCAATGGCGATCAAGCCGAAGACCCCGTCTTCCCCTGAAGCACGCAAACAGATTGAAAAGGACGTCGCCGCCTTTCTGAAATCCGGAAAGAAAATCCAGCGGATCCCCTCCGGCGTAAGCGGCCAGGATGGCCTCGGCAACCGCAAACAACTGGTTCTGGGTCCGAGCAGCTCCAAAGCGAAGAAGTAGCCGCCGCACCGGCCTCGGATGAGCATCAAGGACTACGACCGATACGACGCGCTGGACCTGGCGCGCCTGATTCGATCGCGAGAGGTCAGCGCGGTCGAGGTGCTCGATGAGGCCATTGCCAGGGCGGAGGCAGCCAATCCGCGTTTGAACGCGATTATCGCGAAGTCGTACGACGAAGCGCGCGCGCGGGCGCTCAAACCGCTGCCCGATACCGCGTTAGCCGGCGTGCCATTCCTGATCAAGGACATCACGTACCAGAAGGGCATGCGATGCTCCTCCGGCAGTCGGCTGTTCGCCGACTTCGTACCCGACCACGATTCCGAACTGGTGTCCCGTTACCGGGCCGCCGGGCTGCTGCTGTTTGGCCGCACCAGCACGCCTGAATTCGGATTGAACGTCACCACCGAATCCGTGTTGCTCGGCGTCTGTCGCAATCCCTGGAACCTGCAGAAGACCACCGGCGGTTCGAGCGGCGGTGCCGGTGCGGTGGTTGCGGCCGGGATCGTTCCAGTGGCGCACGCCACCGACGGCGGCGGCTCGATTCGCATCCCGGCGTCATGTTGCGGGCTCGTCGGACTGAAACCCACTCGCGCGCGGACGCCGCTCGGACCGGATGTCGGTGAGGGCTGGGGCGGCATGTCGATCGGACACGTCGTATCGCGCACGGTCCGCGACAGCGCGGCGTTTCTCGATGCGACGCACGGTGCCGCTGCCGGCGATCCCTATCACGCACCGGCGTTCGAGGGTTCGTACCTTGCGCAACACGCTGCCGCGCCAGGGCGCCTGCGGATCGCGTTCGATACCACGCCGCTCACTGGCGTTCCGACTCACCCCGACTGCATCGAGGCCGTGCGACGCGCAGCTGCGTTGTGCGAGTCGCTCGGTCACACCGTGGAAGAAGCATCGCCGCAGTTCGACCGGTTGAACTTTCGAATGGCGACCGGCGTGGTGGTTTCCGCCAACGTCGCGAACTCCGTCGATACGAGGCTGGCGGCGCTGGGTCGCAAACTCGCGGCGGACGATGTCGAAGCAAACACACGCGCCACGCTCGAATACGGCCGCAGCATCGCGGCGCCGCGCTACGCGGCCGCGATGCAGACGATCCATCAGACCGGCCGCGCCGTCGCTCGCTTCCATCAGAACTACGACGTGATGCTGACACCCACGCTGGTGGCGCCGCCGGTGTCGATCGGTTGGCTCGATACCATGAATCTGGACGTGAATACGTTCGGCGATCGATTTTCGCGGTTCTGGGGTTTCACCAATCTGCAGAACGCCACCGGACAACCGGCCATCTCGTTGCCGCTGCATTGGAACGCGGAGGGTCTGCCGATCGGTGTGCAGTTCGCCGGCGCATTCGGCGAGGACCTGCTCCTGTTGCAACTCGCGGCGCAACTGGAAGCCGCGCAACCCTGGTTCGACAAGCGGCCATCCTAAAGGGTCGCCTGACGATTGGATCGCGCGCGTCAGACCAACCGTTCGATCATCACGTCGATCAATCCCGCCGCGATCCATGTCAGCGGTGGTATCACGAGATACAGCACGAGTCGTGTTGCAACGCCTGCGTTGAATGGCCACTCATTGACCTGGGTGATTTCACGGCGGTAGATCAAAAGATCGTTCAGCGACACAACCCGAGGCGTCACGTCGACGACGCTCTGCATTGAGCGGAGCTGCTCGTTGATCCGTTTCAGTTCCCTCGATTTCGCGGCGGCGAGCGCCCGGTGAACGGGCCAGATCGGAAACGCGAACAGGAAAAACATCGGAGTGGCGGTTGCGAGAAGCCCGGGGATCATCGCAACCGCATTGTTGGAGGGCGCGACCCATAGCACCGGAAAAGCCGCTTGCGCGCCGATCAATGCGAGCGTCGATGCAACGGCCACCCTGGCGAACGCCGTCAGAGGGCTGGTATCGATCAGGGTTATTTGGGTGTACGCAGACAGGCGATTGAACAAACGCGCGTTGTCGAGCAACGCGGCCACCACGTACATCATCACGATCCACACGAGCTCGGCGCCGAGCACCGTCGCAGCGGCGGGTAACGACTGCAGGCGCTGCAACAGTAGCGCTGGCGAACCGGCTAGCAGAATGTTGTGAGCTATGCCGGCCGTGGCGCCGACTGCGAGCATCGACCATGTCCACAGAGGGGACTTGTGGGCGATCCTGTCGCGCCAGCTGTCGATTTGATCGGGCTCTGCCTTCAGCTCCGGCGCGAGTTCGCCGAACGCCGCCAGTGTGTGCTCGGTGATCAGGTGATACACCGGCACGATGTACGCAATGATGATGCTGAAGAAGACTGCCGCTGCCTGCGCCGCTTCGTCCGCTTCCTGAAACACGCGCGCCATTCGGAACGAACCGTACAGGCCCGTGAACAATACCAACGCGGTGATCCACCGCCCGAACCTGACGTTCGGCACGAGCGAGAGAAGCCACACAGACCAACCACGACGCGACGCCACGCGACATCCACCGAAAAAGTTCGCGAATACACTGGGCCATCGGTTGCGTGCGGTCAAACCGCAGACCGTTGAGTTGAATCGCGGCTTGTATTATAACGCGTGTTACACAAAACGGAGGCGGCATGAAGCTCGACGTCTTTTCCGAGATTCAAAAGCGCGACTGCGATGCCAATGGCGGCTTCGCCAAGCTGTTCGAAGAATCGATCGAACAGGCACGTGTGGCCGACGAGGCCGGGTTCGATTGTTGGTGGGAGGTGGAACACCACTGCACTCCCGACTTCAGCTACAGCTCGTGCCCGGAACTGATGCTCGAAGCAATCGCGCTCAACACGAAACGGCTGCGGGTCGGGCACGCCGGCGTGCTGGTGCCGTTCAAGATCAATCATCCGTTGCGGGCCGCGGAGCGCGCCGCGATGCTCGACCACATCAGCGGGGGACGGCTCGAGGTGGGGCTCGCGAAGTCCGGCGGCAAGGAGTGGGAGACGTTCGGCATCTCCGAGCAGCAGGCGGCGGAAGATCTCGTCGAAGCCACGCAGATGCTGCCGCGCGCGTGGAGCGACACCACGTTCTCGTGGGACAGCCCGCGCTGGAAGGTGGACGCGCGAACGGTGCTGCCGAAGCCGGTACAGCGCCCGCATCCGCCGTTGTGGCATACGTGCTCGAGTCCGCCGTCGTTCGAACGCGCCGGTCAGCTCGGTGTCGGCGTGCTCGGCACCACATTGTTTGCGCCGGTGGACGCGCTCGACGGCATGATCAAGGGTTATCGCAAGGCGATCGCGCAGCTCGGTAAACCCGCTGGGCGCTTCATCAACGAAAGCGTCGGCGTGTTCACGTTCGTGCACGTCGCGGATTCGATGCGCGCGGCGATTGCGAGCGGCGCGCCGCGCTCGGCGTTGTGGTACGTAAGTTCCGCGCCACGCGTCTTCAACGTGCCGCGCGACATCTTCTACACGAACATCCGTGGCAACACCGACCCGCGCTCGCGGCCGACGTCGAACGCACCACTGGCAGCTGCCGAAAGACCCGATCCAAACTCGGTCGACGATCCGAACCCCGTAGTTGCGTTGCTGAAGCGAGAGTTCGCCGGCGAGGAAATTTCGAACGAAGAGATTTTCGAGGTGATACGCAATCTCGATTCGGTGATCATCGGCGACGTCGCCACATGCAGGAAGAAGATGGAGCGTTTCCGCGACATCGGTGTGGACCGCCTGATGTGTCTCGTGCAGATGGGAGAAGTGCCGCACGCGCAGGTATTGTCGACGTTGCGTTGCATCGGGCGGGAGCTGATCCCGCACTTCGCCTGACAAATCCTGCCTGACGAACTCGTAGTGCCGAAGGTAGTCGACCACGATGCGCGACGCCGCGACTTCATCAAGGCCGCGTACGAGACCATCACCGAAAACGGGTTGGCGAATACCACCGTGCGCGCCGTTGCACGTAAAGCCGGTTACACAACAGGCGCGCTGGTGCACTACTTCGGCGACAAGGACGAACTGATCCGTCTGGCGCTGGACTATTCCGGTGAAGTGGTGCGCCACCGAATGGTGGCCGCACATCAGCGACAACGCGGCCGCAAGGCGCTGCGCGAGATCATCGTCGAAGCACTGCCGCTCGATAAGGAGCGCAATGCGAACTGGCGCCTCTGGCTCGCGCTCTGGTACCACTCGGAAGACAACGCGGACATGCGCACGGAAGAGAAACGCAGATATCGCGAGTGGACTGGTCGACTCGCTCGTGCGCTCGAGGAATCCGTCAGCGATGGAGAACTCGCGAAGTCGACCGACGTGAAAGTGGAGGTGCAATCGCTGGTCGCGTTCATCGACGGGCTTGGCGTTCAACACCTGATGTCGTCGCGCGGCATGTCCGCGAAACGTCTGACGAATCTGCTGGATCGCTATCTCGAACGGTTGTATGCGACCAAGCGCGAGCGCTTGACGAGCTGAACGACGAAGTAATATAACGCTCGTTATATTTTGCTCGTGCGCTCAGGGGTTACGGGGTCTTTTTGGGGTTGTCTTTCGGGGGATAGTTCGATGTCGAATACACGTGGCCGCTTCTGCGGCGTCGCGATGTTGTCTGTTGTCTCAGCCGGTTTGTCTTCTGCACCGTCGTTTGCTGCCGATAGCCCGGCGATCGAAGAGATCATCGTCACTGCCGAAAACGCGAGACTTCGGCGCAGGAAACGTCGATTGCGTTGACTGCATTCGATGCGGAGCAGTTGCAACTGCGCGGCATCCACGACATCACTGATCTGCAATGGTCGGTGCCGAACCTCGTCATCAGTCCGAACTCGCAGTCGCCGGTGACGTACGCTTACATACGCGGTATCGGATCCGACCAGCTGGTTGCCGGTTTCGATCCAGGCGTGTCGTATCACCTCGACGGCGTCTATATCGGTCAGCCGTCGTCGATGCCCGGAGACCTATGGGACATGCAGCGCGTCGAAGTGTTGCGCGGCCCACAAGGCACGTTGTACGGCCGCAACACAACGGGCGGATCGATCAACGTGATCACCGCGGATCCGTCGCAGGATTTCGAAATGTTCGGCGACGTCACCGCGGGCAACTACGACGACATCCGCGAACGATTCGTCGTCAGCGGTCCACTCGCAGACGACATATCGGCGCGATTGGCGGTCGTCAATGAAAGTAACGACGGCTATCAGGACAACAAGACGGGCCACAACGGCGACGTCGTGGACTACACGTCGGTGCGCGGCAAGCTGCGATTCGATCTCAGTGACAACGCGAACCTCGTGTTGACCGCACAGAACTTCCAGAATTCCGGCAATCAGAGTCAGCGGCGTCGCGAACCGTTCGCGCCGGCCGTCTACGTGCTACCACCGCCGGTGGGGACCATCACGGTGAACATCTTCGACGGTGCAGTTCCAAACCCGAGGAACGTGCGTGAAGTTGCCAAGGACTATCACGAGTCTCTGAATCTCGATAACGACTTTCTGGGGGCGCGCCTCACCTGGGACTTCGATGGAGGATTTCTCGGCCCGGTGACGCTCGTGTCGAATACCGGCTATATCACCAACGATTGGTTCCAGTCGGCCGACATCGATCAGTCGAGCAACCCTGTTCAGTTCCAGCGCTGGACGATGGACACGAATCAGGTGACACAGGAAATCCGGCTGGTATCGGCAGGTGAGGGTCCGTGGGAGTGGATCGTCGGCGGTTTCTATTTCAACGAGAACCTCTCGAGCGATTACTTCTTCCAGGACAGCACACCGAACTTCGGCTTCCAGTTCTACAACGGCGGCAGGCTGAAGACGACGTCGTCCGCGGCGTTCGGACAGATCGGCTACGACATGCGTGACAACGGTCTGCCGTTCAAAGTGGTGGTCGGCGGTCGGTACACGAGCGACGAAAAAGAGATCGATGAGTACCAGCGGATTCCGGCATTCGGCGTGAACCTGGCGAACAACGACCAGCAGCAGTGGGACGAGGGCACTGGCAAGGTGGAGCTCAACTGGTTCATCGCCGACGACGTGCTCGGCTACGTGAACCTGTCGCACGGCTACAAAGGCGGCGGTTACTCGCTCGGCCAGTTCGACGCGTACGACCCGGAGAAGGTGGACTCGGGCGAACTGGGATTGAAGAGCCAGTTCTGGAGCAATCGCGCGCAGGTCAACGTCGCGGCGTTTTACAACGACTACAAAGACCTGCAGGTGAACTTCCTGCAAGCTATCTCGTTCACCACCGACAACGCAGCCGATGCGACGATCAAAGGCGTGGAACTGGAAGCGGTCGTGCTGCCGTTCGATCAGTTCACGTACGGCGTGAACCTGACCTGGCTGAGCGCGCAGTTCGACAACTATCAGTTCACACCGGCGATCAGCCTCGATGGTGATACGCTGAACCGCGCGCCCGAGTACACCGTTTCGACCTACGCCCAATACGACTACTCGATGGGCAATCGCGGGACGATAACCGCGCGCGCCCAGTACTACTGGCAAGACGACGTCTACTATCGCGTGCAGAACGTCGATCGGCATAAAGAAGGTGCATTCTTCACGGCCGACGCGCGTCTGATGTGGACGAGCGCCGACCAGCAGTGGACGGTCGATGCTTTCGTGCAGAACCTCACCGACGAAGACAACCTGCGCAACATGACCGTGAACGACGGCCTTGCGAGCGGAACGCCGACCACGTTCGACTCCTACTATCCGCCACGCACGTACGGGCTACGGCTCGCGTGGAAGATGGTGAACTAGAGGACCTTCAGATGGCCGACTGGCACATACGTTCCATCTTCCATTTCATCCTGCCGTGCTCGAACGTCGAGCGGTCGACGGCGTTCTATGCACACTTCGGCTTCGAAGTGATCAAAGACAACCGCGATGTGAAATGGCCCGATTACGTCGGCAGCAACTTCAACATGGTCAAAGGTGCACAAGGTCGCGCCGTGCAGCTGGTGTTGCCGCAGGACGATGCGCTGCAAACGCGCATCGACCTCATCGAATGGGTGAGGCCGAAGTGGACGAACCCCGAAGACGCGAAGCCTGCGGCCGAACGCGCGCCACGGGTCATGGCGTTGCTCACGCACAACATCCGCGGCGCCACTGAAGCATTGATCGCAAAGGGACTGGTGCCGACGCAGCCGCTGCGAGACCCGGATGCAGTGATCGGGGTTCAGGGTGTGGTGTGCTTTCCGGATCCCGATGGCCACATTGTGGAACTGATCGAGTACTTCCCCGGCCAGCTCGGCAGTAAGACGGACGGCCTGGCCAAGCTGTCGTAGGCAGCGGCGTCAGAGGCCGCGTTGCACAGATAGGTCGCGCGTCGATGCCCAACTTGACTAATAGTAAGCGCAGCTTACTATTTGCCCGAATTAATTCGGGTGACTCATTTTGGCCGAGGGCAATCAAGGTAATGCGACGTTCGGGTTTCTGGTCTCCGACGTCAGCCGCATGTTGCGGGAAAATTTCCGCACCACCACGCCAGAGTTAGGGCTCACTCTCGCGCAGGCCCGTGTGTTGCTGCACTTGTCGCGGAACGAAGGCATCAGCCAGGTCGCACTGTCTGCGATTCTCGAAGTTCAACCGATCACGTTGATGCGGCAGATCGACCGCCTCGAGAAGGCAGGTCTCATCGAACGCCGCGCGCATCCGAGCGACCGGCGCGCCCAACAGCTTTACCTGATGCCGCGGTCGCAGCCGCTGCTGCAGAAGATCTTCGACAAGAGTGCCGAGCGGCAGGACCAGTTGATGGCGGGCCTGAGCGAAGCCGAACGCGAGCAACTGGTGTCGTCGCTGTTGCGCATCAAGGCGAACCTGTCGCAGATGGCGGCCGCGAACGAACTGGATGCCGCGCCGCGCGCCCGATCCAAACCCCGCAGGGTCAGGTAGTCGCGATGTCGGAGATTCGCAAAATCGGTACCGATGGGCGGGTTGCCCCGGTCGCCGAACTGCAGGCGCAGCCGCCGGCATCCGCTCCGCCTTCGCCGGTTGCAGCCGTGAAGGTGCAACGTGGTCGCTACACGAGGCCGTTGCTGCTGTTCGGAGTGCCGCTACTCGTCGTGTTGTTCTCGTGCTACGCGTATCTGCACGCAGGTCGCTTTGTCGACACGAACAATGCCTACGTGAAGGCCGACAAAGCGATCATCGCGGCCGAGGTCAACGGCAAGATCGTCGAGGTTGCAGTAAGGGAGAACGATCACGTCGAAAGCGGGCAGTTGCTGTTCCGCGTCGACGAAACCCCGTACAAGTTCGCGCTCGATCGTGCCGAAGCTGCACTCGCGCAGACCGCGCAGGACATCGCCGCCACCAAGCTGCAATACAAACAGGCGCTCGCCGAAATTGAACTCGCGCAGAACAACGTTGCGTATGCGCGCGTGACATACGACCGGCAGGTGGGCCTCGTGGATCGGAAGATCGGCTCGATCTCGGATCTAGACGATGCAAAGCACGCGCTCGATACCGCGTTGAAGCAGCAGGAGCTCGCGAGCCAGCGCGCCGCGAAAATTCTGGTGGACTTGAACGGGGACGCCGACGTCGCGGTTGAGGCGCATCCGCGCTACCAGCAGGCGCGGTCCGATCGCGATCAGGCGGCGCTCGATCTGCAGCGCACGAACGTGGTCGCGCCGTTCTCGGGTGTCGCGAGCAAGAAGCCTGAAATCGGCACCTACGTCGAACGCGGCAACGCGGTGATGAGTCTCGTCTCCGACGGCGACATGTGGGTGGAGGCGAACTTCAAAGAGACCGACCTCACGTACCTGCGCCCCAACCAGAGCGTAGAAGTGCGCATCGATACCTACCCGGGCTTCGAATGGCAGGGAACCGTGCAGAGCGTCAGCGAAGCAACCGGTTCCGAGTTCGCGTTGTTGCCTGCGCAGAACGCCACCGGTAACTGGGTCAAGGTCGTTCAACGCGTGGCGGTGCGCATCACGCTGCATCACGGCGCCGACGACCCGCCGCTTCGCTCCGGCATGAGCGCGACGGTGACGGTCGACACCGGTCATACCCGAACGTTCCGGGATCTGTTGCCCGGCTAGAAATCACGGTCGCCTCGCGACTGAAGATCAGTCAGTACGATGAGTCAGCTCGAATCCGGCACGTTACGCGCCATCATCTCCGCGACGATCATGCTCGCGACGATTCTGCAGGCGCTCGATTCGACGATCGCCGCGGTCGCGCTGCCCGATATGCAGGGCACCTTCTCCGCAACGCAGGATCAGGTCGCGTGGGTGCTCACTTCATACATCGTCGCAGCGGCGATCATGACGCCGATGGCGGGATATCTCGGCGACCGGCTCGGTCGCAAGCAGCTGTACCTGATCGCCGTATCTGGATTCATCCTGACGTCGATGGCGTGCGGCCTTGCGACGTCGATCGAACAGATGGTGCTGTTCCGCTTCCTGCAAGGTTGCTTTGGCGCGCCGCTGGTTCCGCTTGCGCAAGCGACCATGCTCGACACGTTTCCACCCAGCCAGACCGGCGGCGCGATGGCGATGTTCGGAATGGGCGTGATGCTCGGACCGATCCTCGGTCCGAGTCTCGGCGCGTACCTCACGGAGTACTACAACTGGCGTTGGGTGTTTTTCATCAACGTGCCGCTCGGCGCGATCGCCCTGCTCGGTATTCAGGCCACCATCAAGGATCCACCAACTCGCGACCGCACGAGACCCTTCGACCTCGGCGGCTTCGCGCTGCTCAGCGTCGCCATTGGCTCGATGCAACTGATGCTCGACCGCGGCAATTCGCAGCTGTGGTTCCAGTCGATGGAGATCGTCATCGAGGGCATCGTCGCAGCCGTCTGCCTCTACATGTTCGTCGTGCACGTGCTGACGAAAGACCGGCCGTTCATCGAGCCGGCGATGTTCAAAGACCGCAACTTTTCGGCCGGCATGATTTTCATGTTCGTGGCCGGGATCAACATGCTCGCGACAATGGCGTTGATGCCGCCCTTTCTGCAGCGGCTGCTCGGCTATCCGGTGCTCACCACCGGCTACGTGCTCGCACCGCGGGGACTCGGCACGATGTTGTCGATGTTCATCGTCGGCAGGTTGGTGAACAGAGTAGACGCGCGTCTGCTGCTGCTGCTCGGGTTGCTGATCTCGGCAGCATCGCTATGGGAGATGTCGGAGTTCACCACGAACGTCAGTTTGAGCCTCTTGATCTGGACCGGTGTGGTACAGGGCATCGGCATGGGATTTCTGTTCACGCCCGTCAGCGTGCTGGCGTTCTCCACGTTGCCGCCGCAATACCGCACCGAAGGCTCCGGCATCTTCGCGCTGTCGCGCAACCTTGGCAGCAGCATCGGCGTATCGGTGCTAACCGGTATGCTCGCGCAATACGTGCAGACCAATCGCGCATGGCTCGTTGAACACGTCACGCCCTTCAGCGATGCGATGCAGAATCCCGCAATCTCCGAACACATGAACCCGCACACGCCCGGCGGCCTCGCGCTGCTAGACGGCACCGTGGTGCGCGAAGCCATGATGCTCGGCTACGCCGACGACTTTCGCGCCATGACACTCGTCACGCTGATCGCGATACCGCTGCTGCTGCTGTTGAAAGGAGTACCGCGTGTTGCACCGCCTCCTGATCAGGCTGTGCACGATTAGGGTGTCGGCCGGCTTTCGCCTTCGATGCGGGGTCGAGTGGCGAGGGTTCGGTCCGCTGGACACGCTCGAGCCATCCATGGGCGCTCGTGTTTGGCCATCCCTGGCCAAACACGGTCCAACGCACCGAACCCCGCCACTCGCCGTTCATAGAATTCGAACGCTCGACTTCGAGTAACTAGCTAGAGATGGCCGTCGAAACGTTGGAGTTTTCGGTGATGTCTTCAAACAACACCAAAAGGCAACGATTCGCCCGCTATCGGCGCTACTTCCAACTAAACGGTGGACGCGCCGACGTTAGGTGGAGGTGGGGGCTTGTTGCGCCGGACCGTGTTTGGCCATGGATGGCCAAACGCGTGCGCCCATGGATGGCTCGAGCGTGTCCGGCGCAACAAGCCC
>JBGSNQ010000161.1:0-8306 GCA_041739525.1 Pseudomonadales bacterium
TTCTGCGCGCGCTGCTGGCGCACGAAGACGTGATCGCAAACCGTGTCTCCACGCGCTTCGTCGAACATCAGGCCGGCGCGCTCGCCCGCAGCGCTGCCGCAATCACGTTGGCAGCGTTACCCGGCGGCGACAGTCGTGCAACGGGATTGGCAGGCGCACGCGTGGACAACCGCGATCCGCTCGCAGTGCTCACACACGGCAAGGCTGAAACGGCGGTATCGCCGGCGCCGGTCGAGGAAGCCGACGTGCCGGAGGGGAGCGTCGCTCTACGCGCGCCGTTGCAAGGCACGATCATCGCAATCGACGTGGAGATCGGTGCTCGCGTCCGGAAAGGTCAGCAGTTGCTCGTCATGGAAGCGTTGAAGATGGAGCACGTGATCGCGGCTCCTGCAAGCGGCACGGTTCAGTCGTTGGGAGTATCGACTGGCGATGCGGTGTTCGAGGGACGTCTGCTGGTGTTGCTCGACGCGGTCGACGATTCCGGACATCACGATGAGAGCGCCGCTGCGGTCGATCTCGCCGCCGTACGCCCGGACCTCGCCGAAGCGCTGGACCGACACGCCATCGGCCTGGACGAGCGTCGCCCCGATGCCGTAGCGCGCCGGCGCAAGACCGGGCATCGCACCACACGCGAGAACATCGACGATCTCGTCGACGCCGGGTCGTTCATCGAATACGGCCCGCTGGTGGTCGCCGCTCAACGCCGTCGTCGGTCGATTCAGGATTTGATCGAGAAGACACCGGCCGATGGCATGGTGGCGGGCGTCGGCAGCGTGAACGGCCACCTGTTCGACGAAGCGCATGCCCGCTGCGCGGTGCTGTCCTACGACTACACCGTGCTCGCCGGAACGCAGGGCGCGCAGAACCACCGCAAGAAAGACCGGCTGTTCGAGATCGCACAGCATTCCCGTCTGCCCGTCGTGTTCTTCACCGAAGGCGGCGGCGGACGACCCGGCGACACGGATGGGCTCGGCGTCGCCGGGCTCGACGTGATGGCGTTTCAGTACTTCGGCGCGTTGTCGGGACTGGTGCCGTTGATCGGCATCACGTCGGGGCGCTGTTTCGCCGGCAATGCCGTTTTGCTGGGTTGCTGCGATGTCGTGATCGCGACCGAAGGCTCCAACATCGGCGTTGGGGGGCCGGCGATGATCGAAGGCGGCGGGCTTGGCGTGTTCCGCCCCGAAGAGGTGGGCCCGATGAGTGTGCAGGTGCCGAACGGCACGGTCGATATCGCCGTGAAGGACGAGGTCGAGGCCGTCGCCGTTGCGAAGAAGTACCTCAGCTACTTCCAGGGTCCCGTGAAGGAATGGACCTGCGCCGATCAGCGTCTGCTGCGCTCCGCCATTCCCGAAAATCGCCTGCGCGTGTACGACGTGCGCAAAGTGATCGAAACGCTGGCCGATACCGATTCGATGCTCGAAATACGCCGCGGCTTCGGCCACGGCATCGTAACGGCGTTCGTTCGTATCGAAGGCCGGCCGATTGGGATAATCGCGAACAACCCTACTCACCTCGCAGGCGCGATCGACAGCCCCGGCGCCGACAAAGCGACACGCTTCATGCAGCTATGCGATGCGTTCGACATCCCGTTGCTGTTCCTCTGCGACTGCCCGGGCATCATGGTTGGCCCCGAGATCGAGAAGACTGCACTGGTGCGGCATGCGTCGCGCATGTTCGTCACCGGTTCGTCCATCACGGTGCCGTTCTTCACCATCGTATTGCGAAAGTCGTACGGCCTCGGCGCGCAGGCGATGGCAGGCGGCAGCTTCAAGGCGCCGTTCTTCGCCGTGTCGTGGCCAACGGGCGAGTTCGGGGGCATGGGGCTCGAGGGCGCGGTGAAGCTCGGCTATCGCAACGAACTTGCGGCGATCGAAGATCCTGCGGAGCGTACGAAGACGTACGAAGAAATGGTCGAACGAATGTACGAGCGCGGTAAAGGCGTGAACGTGGCATCGCACTTCGAGATCGACGACGTGATCGATCCGATGGAGTCGCGCCGTTGGGTGGTCGCGGGGCTCAAGGCTTCGCCGCCGCCACCGCCGCCACCGCCGCGAACCGGCAAGAAGCGGCCGTGCGTCGATACGTGGTGAGCGCTACGCGGGCAACGATCTCGGCGTGTAGACACCGCTACTGAGGCGCACGGTCTCTTCCCACAACTCGTGCAGCTGCTCCGCGACGTCTGTCTGCACCGTTGCGTTGCTGCCGAGGTGGGCGAGCACGCGTTGCACGCGGTCGGGGAAGTTCAGCGGCAGTATCGCCAGTGATGCGGTGCGGTGTAGCGCCACTCGATCCGGCGGCGGCCAACAGGAATTCAGCGCGTACATCACCTGCACGAGCTGGAAGCAGATGCGCGATGCACAGCCGGCGAAGCCATACGCATCGCCCGCGGCCGCGTACTTCGGTGCAAACGCGTTGAGGTTGAATTCGATGCCCCATAGAAAGTCCTGCACGATGCGCAGGCGCAGCGCGTTGGGGTAAACGAGCGCCCGCGCGCGCAGATCGGTCAGCATCGAACCGCGCTCGAACAAAGGCATGCAGATGTCGAGTTCTTCGATGAACGTCGGGCTGAAGTAGCCATACGGCGGCTGCTGCGCCCAATGGAGTTCCCACTGCCCCTTGGCGCAATCGTCCAAAACGCGACCACACTGCTGAAGATTTCGATACAGCACGTCGACCCGCTGACCGGAAAAGCGCAGCCACGCACCGCCATTCACCCAGGGACCCCACTCCCCCATTTGTGTGAACGCCGGTGTCGCGTCGGGTTTCAATCGCGATACGACTTCGTTCAGCCGCGCCGGCGGCGGTGGATTCGATTCGTCGTAGAACAGCACGAGGTCGATATCGGATGCGGCGGTTGCGTGACCGCGCGCGAACGATCCGCCCAGCGCGAGTGCCGCGACCGACGGTTCACCACGCAGCACAGCGATGATTCGCTCCACGAGATGTTCTTGCGGCTCGCTCAGGCTCATGTCCGCCTCTCCGTCACCGTTCCGAGAGTCTAGAGCCTTACCGGTCGAGATACTTCCTGTCGGTGAGGCTTTGCAGAAACGCAACGAGATCGAGCTTCTCCTGGTCGGTGAGATGCAGCGCGTGGATCTCTTTGCGTTTGAACGGATTGACGCGACCGTCGCCGGCATTCGGACCTGCTTCTATGTTGCGTCCACCTGCGTCGTAAAAGTCGATCACCTCGGCAAGCGTCGCAATGCTGCCGTCGTGCATGTACGGCGCGGTGACTGCAACGTTGCGCAACGTCGGCGCGCGGAACGCGCCCATGTCGGCGTCGTTGCGCGTGTGGGCCTCGAGTCCGGGATCGGGATATCGCCCGGTGCCGCCGATGTTGTAGAGGCCGGTGTTGTGGAACGCAGGCCTCGGATCGACCACGCCCTGTTGTCGCACAGGACCCGAAAGATTGAAGCTCGCGTGGCAGAGCGAGCAGTTCGTCCGCTCGGAAAAGAACAGCTTCATGCCGCGCTTGGCATCAGCCGGCATAGTCTCTTCACCCCAATACAGGTAGCGGTCGAAGGCCGAGTCGGCCGAAATCAGCGTACGCACGTAACTCGCGATTGCCTGCACGACCTGCGTCAGCGTGATCTCGGCATCGGCATCGGGAAATGCCTCCCGATGCAGGCGCGCGATCAGTTCGTCCGAGCCCAGATCCTGCAACCGCTGCGGCAATACCTGATCGAGCCCCAGTTCCACCGGTCCATGATTGAACATCGGCACGCGATGCTGCTGCTCCAACGACGTCAATGAGGGGTCGGCCCAACTGAACGTCGCGGCGTATGCGACGTTGATCAACGTTGGGGTATTGCGAGTGTGACTTTCGCCGGTGGCACCGATCGCGGTTGGTCTGCGGTCGGTGAACGCGAGCTCCGGCAGATGACAGTTGGCGCAACTGTATGTGCCTGTAACCGAAAGCCGCGCATCGAAGAACAGCCGCTCACCGAACGCGACTTTTTCAACGGTCATCGGGTTGTCCGCGGGCACGGGCGGGGGTCGCAATCCCGCGGGTAATCGCCAAGTGTACTCGTCGGCCGCGGCGCTTCCGGAGAGGCCCAACAGGCAACCTACGAGCAGCGCCCTTGCTGTCGACCAGACTAAGGGGCGCGGGTCGGGCGGCAGATCAATTCCAGGCGCGTACGTTGTTGGTCGACAACGACACCGTGTTTTCCGCCACGGCTTTGCGTTCCACCACCCAGTCGCTGAACGCTTTCGCGTCGGGCGTCGGATTCTCCTGAGGTGTGTTGAGCCACGCCTCCATCGCACGCATCAACGCCGCAGCCTGATCCTGATCGGCGCGCACCAGGGCGAGATATGCGTCCTGTACCTGCTTGAACTGCGACAATGCGAGATACGCTTCACCGCGATACTCGATCGCCGGCGCGAAGTCGGATTTCACGGCAAGCGCCGCGTTGTACGCCTTCACCGCATCCTCGTACTTGCCGACTTTTCGGAACGCGAAACCAAGTTCGTTCATGGCCTGATACGCATAGTTGTCGTAACCGATCGCCTTGCGATAGTCGTCGATGGCGTCTTCGTACTGGCCCTTCGCCTTCGACAGCTGCTTCTGTTTGTCCTTGTCGTCTTTTGCCGTCGCCGCTTTGGCTTCGTAGTCCTGCGCGCGCTCTTTGTGCTTCAGACCGGCGTTATAGCTTCGAACTGCCATCTGCTGCGGTGTCATGCGCGGCGCGGACGTCATGCCGCCGGTATCGCCGCCACCCGACATCGGGCCGCTGCCGGCCGCGAACACGGGCGGCGCAACCGCGAGCATGAGAGCCAGGGTCATCGTCAGCTTCATCATGTGTTCATCTCCTCACAGGTCACTCGTCTCATCCTGAACCAATTCCCTCGTCAGCCTTCAGCCTTCGCTATCCAGCGCGGCGGCCGACAAAAACGGCCGATGCGTCATGAATTCGCGCTCCGTACGCATCAGATCGTGCAGCGCTCTCATCGTTCCAAAACCCGCCAGTATCTCGAGCTGGCGGCGCGTTACCGACATCAGACCGAAATCGCCGCTGTCGTTGCGCGACAACGCATCGGCCGGGCTGATCCACAGCGAATCCACGGTCTCGTATTCGTCGTGCCGTCCGTGCTGCCTGGCCGGCGCCTCCGCGATGAAGAAGCGCGTATCGAACCGGCGCGGCCGCCCTTCCGGCGTAATCCAGCGATTCAGAAAGTGCATTCTGTCGAGGGCCAGCATCAGCCCTTCCCGTTTGCAGAGCTCGTCGAGCGAAAGCTCACCACGATGTAACGCGTGACGATACGCGTCGAAGCGTTGTCGCAGGCTCTCGTCGTGCAGTTCGAGCAGCGCACCGTTGCGATCGTATGCGAGCAGCACGCCCGCCTCTTCGAAACTCTCGCGGATGCCTGCGATCCAGAAGCCGCGCCACTCGGCACCGAGCGCAGACTGTTGCGGGGCTTGCGCATCGTCGGGCCCACGCCGCAAAGCGTCGTACACGTGCAGATGATCGTCACCGTCCACACGACCGCCGGGAAACACGTACATCCCTCCGGCAAAAGCCGCTTGCGCGGTGCGGCGCAACATCAGAATTTCGAAGCCGGGATCGGCTTTTCTTTCGGACGCTGGGCGCGCGAGGATGACGCTGGCAGCGGGTCGGATCGGCTGAACGGAACTTGCGGGCATTCGTCTTCGAGCGCATATGACTAAGAGGAATTCGCGAGCGAGAGTAGCCCGCGACCGTTGACGAGGGAAGTGTGGGCTCGGTGGGTCTTCGATGAGTGCTTCAACGGTGGCGCGCGACCGACGAACCCGAATAAGATTGCGCACCCAAACCAAAACAATCAGGGGAGACGGTTTTGGCGAAACAGCCGAACAACAAAGTCCTGCTCGATATCCACCGCCGCATGGTCCGCATCCGCATCTTCGAAGAAGAGGCCGGAAAGCTGATGGAAGCCGGCAAAATTCCGGGTGCCCTGCACCTCTATGTAGGGCAGGAAGCGGTCGCCGCTGGCGTAATGGTGCATCTGTCGAGCGACGACCAGATCACCAGCACGCACCGCGGCCACGGTCACCTCATCGCGAAAGGCGGCGAGTTCGATCGTATGTTCGCCGAACTGTTCGGCCGTGCCACCGGCTATTGCAAAGGCAAGGGCGGCAGCATGCACATCTGCAACATGGAGCTCGGGATGCTCGGCGCGAACGGCATCGTCGGTGGTGGTCCGCCGATTGCGATCGGCGCGGCGTTCTCCCAGAAATTCAAGAAAACGAAAAACGTGGCGGTCGCGTTCTTCGGCGACGGTGCATCGAACGAAGGTTCGTTCCACGAAGCCGCCAACATGGCGGCGCTATACAAGTTGCCGGCGATTCTGGTGTGCGAGAACAACGGCTACGGCGAGTTCACGCCGCAGGCGAATCACCAGGCCATCGTCGACGTAGCAGATCGCGCCGCGGGCTATGGCATGCCCGGCGTAGTGGTAGACGGCATGGACGCGATCGCGGTGTACGAAGCCGCGGGCGAAGCAGTCGAACGGGCGCGTAAAGGGGCGGGTCCTACTCTGCTCGAATGCAAAACGTACCGTTTCTACGACCACGTCGGCATCCGTGGCATGGGGCTGACGTACCGCACGGACGACGAAGTGCGGCAATGGATGTTGCGTGACCCGATCACGTTGTTCGAGGCGCGCCTCGCCGAACAAGGCGTTCTGTCGGAGAAGAAAGCCGCCGCGGTACACGACGAGGTGCAGCAGCAGGTGAAGGACGGCATCAAGTTCGCCGAAAACAGTCCATTCCCCGATGCAGCGAGTCTGCTCGACGACGTTTACGCCACCGGATCGTAAGGAATCGCCATGGGACAAGCACAAGCAAAAACGGACACCGGCTCGCGCAAACTGCCGTACGTCAGCGCGATCACCGAAGGCGTGCGTGAGGTACTGCTCGAGCAGGACACCGCGTTCGTCGCCGGCGAAGACGTCGGCCAGGCCGGCAGCGTCTACGGTTACTACCGCGGATTGTTCAAAGAGTTCGGCGGCGATCGCGTCATCGACACGCCGATTTCCGAGAAAGGCATCATCGGTCTCGGTGTCGGTGCCGCCGCCACCGGACTGCGGCCCATTGTCGACATCATGTTCATGGACTTCCTCGGCGAGTGCATGGACGAAGTCGCGAACCAGATGGCGAAGATGCGCTTCATGTTCGGCGGCAGCGCGACGTTGCCGATCACCGTGCTGACGATGTCCGGCGCCGGCGCGAACCTCGCGGCGCAACACTCGCAGAGTCTCGAAGCGTGGATCGCGCACCTGCCCGGTCTGAAAGTGGTGATGCCGGCGACACCGTACGACGTGAAGGGCTGCATCATCGCGGCAGCACGCGACGACAATCCGGTGTTCGTCGTCATGAACAAGATGTCGCTAGGGTTAATGGGCGAAGTACCGGAAGGCGCGTACGAAGTGCCGATCGGCGTGGCGAACGTCGTACGTCCCGGGAAGGACTACACCATCGTTACGCTCGGCCGGATGTTGCACGAGGCGCTGAAAGCGGCCGAAACGCTGAAGGGCCTCGGCATCGATGCGGAAATCATCGACGCGCGCAGCGTGCAGCCATTCGACACGAAAACCGTAATCGACTCCGTGAAAAAGACGCATCGCGCGCTGGTCGTTCACGAAGCGGTGCGCTTCGGCGGTTTCGGCGCCGAGATTGCGGCGCAGATTCAGGAACTCGCGTTCGATTATCTGGATGCGCCGGTCGGTCGTGTCGGCGCGCCCTTCTCGCCTGTGCCGTTCAGCCCGGCGCTCGAGAAGGTGTACGTGCCGAACGCGGATCGGATCGTCGCAGAAGCGCGCCGCCTGATCGGCGTCTGAAGTTCACGTGGCCGGAGGCGTCATCGGGATCGCCGTCAATCCGGCGTCCGGCAAGGACGTGCGCCGGTTGGTGGCGCGCGCGTCGGTGTTCGACAACCAGGAAAAGTGCGCCATCGTGCGACGCGCCATCGTTGGCGCGTTGGGCGCAGGTGCGAACACTTTCGCCTATGTCCCCGACAGTCACGGCATTGCAGCCGCCGCGTTATCGGAATTCGGATCGGAAGTGTGCAGCCACGCGGTGGAAGCGCCTCACACCGCAAGCCCGCTCGACACCATTCGTGGTGCGCGCGCCCTCGCTGCCGCGAACTGCGCCGCGGTATTGACGCTTGGCGGCGACGGCACCAATCGCGCGTTCACGCTCGGCTGGCAGGATGCACCGCTGCTGCCGATTTCGACCGGCACCAACAACGTGTTCCCGCGTTTCGTCGAAGCAACCGTTGCGGGCGCCGCCGCGGGGCTGATCGCGAGCGGCGCCGTTGCGCTGCGCG
>JBGSNQ010000164.1:0-53967 GCA_041739525.1 Pseudomonadales bacterium
CGCCGATGGTCGATTCGGGGCACAGCAGATACGCGCTGCCCACCTGCGCGGCCGCCGCACCGAGCGTCAGCACCGCCGCCACTCCTTTTGCATCGACGATGCCACCCGCCGCGACCACCGGCACCTTTACTGCACGCACCACTTGCGGCAGCAGCGCGAAGATGCCGATCTGCGTCGTGATGTCGCTGCTCAGGAACATCCCGCGGTGCCCACCCGCTTCCACTCCTTGCGCGATGACCACGTCTGCACCGTGATCCTCGAGCCAGCGCGCCTCGTCCACCGTAGTTGCTGACGACCAAACTGAGGCGCCGCATTGCTTTACGCGAGCGACCAGATCGGCGGAAGGGAGCCCGAAGTGAAAACTCACGATCGGCGGTGCGAACTCGGCGAGCAGGTCGGCCATCGCCGCATCGAACGGACGGCGGCCGCCTCCTTCAGGAATACTGGCGGGGTCGATTGCGAACTCGCGGTAGTACTGCGCGAGTTCTCCGCGCCAGGCTGCCTCACGCGCCGCGTCTGCAACCGGTGCCGCGTGGCAGAAGCAGTTCACGTTGAACGAACGGTTCGTGCCGGCGCGTACCGATTTCAATTCCGCGCGCAACGCATCGGCGCCGAACATCGCGGTGGGCAAGGAGCCCAGTCCGCCAGCGTTGCTGACGGCAATCGTGAGGGCGCTGCCCTGCGCTCCCGCCATCGGCGCCTGAACGATCGGAATCGACAGGCCGAACCGCCTCTGAAACGTACTGTCCATGACGCTGACTACGGGTCCGCTTACTCGAGCATGAATCGCAGCATACCGTGCGGGCGGCTGATCCCGAGAATCGATACAAGACTGCTCTTTCAGATTATTCGCCCGTAGCATCCCGGACCTGGTCTACCGGAGGGCACATCGCATGGCACGTCCGTTTCCGACCGACAACCCGCTCCTCAAAGGCGGCTTCGAGCCGATCCGTATGGAGTGCGACAACGCCGACCTGTTCGTGCACGGCGAAATCCCCCGCGAGTTGCACGGCACGCTCTACCGGATCGGCCCGAATCCTCAGTTTGCACCGCGCGGCCACTACAACCCGCTGCAGGCCGACGGCATGGTGCACGCATTTCACATCGAGGGTGGGCGCGTGGCCTATCGCAACCGCTGGGTGCGAACGCAGCAGTGGACGCTCGAGCGCGCGGCCGGGCACGCGTTGTTCAGTACGTCGGGCGATCCGCGCGACGTCGATCCCGAAGTAAAAGGTGTGCGCAGCGACGGCGTGGCCAATACGCACATCGTCTGGCACGGCGGAAAACTGCTCGCGCTCGAGGAGGGCCATGGCCCGATCGAGCTCGATCCGCACTCACTCGCCACGATCGGCCCCTGGACGTTCGATCACCAGCTGCCCGGCAACATGACTGCACATCCGAAGATCGATCCGGTGACCGGAGAGATGCTGTTCTTCGCGAACTTCCCCTCACGCGCATTCACGGGAGAACTCGCATTCTACGCAGCCGACAAACACGGCCGCATCGTCCGCCACCAATCGGTACAAGGCCCTTTCCCCGCGCTCGTGCACGACTTCGCCATTACGCACGATTACGTGATCTTCGCGGTGTGTCCGGTCACGCTGTCGATCGAGCGCGCCCGCGCCGGCGGCGCACCGATCGCGTGGGAGCCGTATCTCGGCACACACGTGGGCGTGATGCCGCGCGACGGCCGCGCGGAGGACACGCGCTGGTACACGGGCGACGCGTGTATGGCGTGGCACTCGATGAACGCGTTCAACAAGGGCAAACGCATCTACATCGACGTCTGTCAGCAGCAGGCGCCCGCATTTCCACCGGCGCATGGACCGGCGCTCGATGAGACGACACTGCGCCAGTATCTAACCCGCTGGAGCATCGATCGGCCCGAGAGCGAGACCTTCACGACGCAGCGCCTCAGCGATGTCGTCTGCGAGTATCCACGCATAGACGAACGTCGCGTCGGTTTGCCGTATCGGTACGGCTACGTGGCGTGCATCGGCGGTCCGGGCACCGGTGACTTGTTTCAGCGCGCGATCGGTCGATTCGACCACGACACCGGCACCCTGCAGACGTTCCACGTCGGCGATCGTTGCGCGGTGTCCGAGCCGGTATTCATCGCGAAAAGCCAGGACGCGGACGAAGGTGAAGGGTATCTGTTGGCAACGGTCTTCGACGAAACGCGCAACGCGAGTCATCTCGCGATCTTCGACGCTCAACACGTGGTTGACGGCCCGATCGCGCGTGCCGACCTCGATCATCGTGTACCGATGGGATTCCACGGTACATGGCGCCACGATGATGCGCGAGATGTTCGCGCAGGTAGCCGATAGATTCAGAGCGATCAGCGAAAGGATCGTGAGATGGGATCCCCAACCGACATGTACGAAAACGCGGAGCGGGTCCGGCGATATATCACCGACGGCCCACCGGCATTTACACCGGGGCACGCAGGGATGTTGCAGATGATCGGCGTGCTGCTGGCCGAACGGGTACCGCAGGAGGGAAACCTCCTCATCGTCGGCGCCGGTGGCGGTCTCGAAACACGTTACCTGGCCGGCGCGTTGCCGCAATGCCGGTTCATCGGCGTCGATCCTGCGCGACCGATGCTCGACATGGCCCGCACCGTTGCGGGGCCGGCGGCAGGCGATCGACTGACGTTGATCGAAGGAACAGTACTCGATTCCCCTCCCGGACCGTTCGATGCGGCCACATGCATCCTCGTCCTGCACGTGATTCCTGACGATGGTACTAAGGCGCGGACACTCGAGAACGTGCATCGCAGGCTGAAGCCGGGAGCACCGTTTGTACTGGTGGATCAGTGCATCGATCGTTCGGCACCCGACTTCGAGCAGCGCGTCGAGCGTTACGGCGCGTACGCGCTGGCTTCGGGTGTCGACGCCAGGACCGTTTCAGGTGCCAAGGAGCACCTTCGCGCGAACCAGTGCATGGTTCCACCCAACCGAAACGAACAGCTGCTTCGCGATGCCGGATTCGAGCAAGCGGAGGTTTTCTACGTCGGCATGGCGTGGCGCGGCTGGATCGCGCGCGCGTGAACGTGCGATACGGCCGGACGCGTGTCGCCGACATGCGTCGCCTGCTTACATCGTCACACGCAGTCCGATCACCGCAGATATCCCCGGCAGCGGCGCCACGTCCTTGAGAAACGACGTTGCCCGGCGCGCTTCTTCGTCGAGCAGATTGCGCCCTTGCAGGTACAACTCGCAGGAGCGCTCGCCGTCCTGGGACAGCGCGAACCGATAGCTGACATCCGCCGTGAGCATGCTGTAGCCGTTCGTCGGCGTTTCCAGCGTGCCCAGGTTGTCCTGCGACAGCGTGTGCACCAGGCTGACGTTGCCGCTGATCGGTCCCCGCGATGCGTCGAGCCCGAAGCCGTAACGCGCGGCGGGTATCCGCGGCAGATTGGTATTGTTGGTGAGCTGGCCGATCACCTTGTCGGAGAATACGCGGGCGTCGAGCGCGAACGGTCCGGTCAGCACCGCGTATGTCGCCTCCAGTTCGAAGCCGTAGAACTCCGCGTTCTTCTGTTGGTAGTCCACGAGCAGCAACTCGCCGGCCGGATCGAACGCGCCCTGGTCGTCGACGCGATCGGCGACCCCGTCCGAAACGGGGATACCGCTGCCGTCGGCATTCAATCCGGAGTCGGCCTCCTGCAGATAGATGTAGTCCTCGATCCGCTGGTAATAGATGTTGGCCTGCCAGTACAGGCGTTCACCGTGGTGGTCGACGCCGATCTCGAAGTTGTTGGCGGTCTCCATGTCGAGATCGTCGTCGCCGCGCTCGAAAGTCGCCGTCGCGCCATGCGGGCCGAACGCGTACAGCTCTTCCGCGACCGGCGCGCGTTGAGTCCGCGTCGCGTAGAGCTTCAGGTGGTACGTCTCGCCAATGTCGAAGATCGAACCCGCTGAGAGGCTGACGGGCGTGAAGTCCTTCGTCGAACCCTGCGATGGGGCGCTCTCGTCGCGCTGCACGCGGACGCCCAACTCGAGCGTGCCGAAACTGTATGGACGCTGCTCGATCAGAAACGCACCGAGGCCTTCCGTGATCGAATGCGGAAGGAACGCCTCCTCACCGACCGCACTGAACTTGCGATGATCGTATTGGAGACCGAACACGCCGCGCCATTCGTCGATCGGCGTGTGCACCGCCTCCACGCGCACCTGGCCCTGTTTGTTGCCGAACACCGTGCCGGGCACGCCGGGTGCTTCGAATTCGGTGTGCTCGTAGTCGTTGTATCCGCCGCGCACCTTGACGGATTCGAGCCACGACGTCGGCGCATCGAGGATGCCCTGAACGTCGTAGCGATCCTGGTTCATGTCGATGAAGGCGGTCTCTTCGACCGGCAGACCATAGCGCGTCTGGAAGCGCCCGGCCGACAGCGCGATCGAGCCGGCGTCGGCGATATAGCCGTAGGACAGTGCACCGGTGCGCGACCATACGTCGCTGTTCGCGAGCGTATGACGGCTGCCGGTGTTGTCGCCATTCGCCCAGTTCGGGATGTCGTAGTCGTCTGCGTTGTGGTCCGAATACTGCGCCCTGAACATCTGGTTGCCGATGCCATAGCCGAGCACGGCGGTGCCCGTGGTGCCGGAAGCGTTGCTTTCATATTGAGCATCGGCATCGCCGTGCAGCCCCTCGACGACTTTGGTTGGCAATCGCTGGTCGACGACGTTGACGATTCCTGCGGAAGCACCGCCGCCGTATAGCAGCGTGGCCGGCCCTTTGAGTATTTCCACCTGATCAGCGTAGGCAGGGTCGATCGTCACCGCGTGGTCGGTGCTCACGTCGGAGGCGTCCATCGACGGGATTCCGTTCTCCAGCACCTGCACGCGCGGGCCGCCCTGGCCGCGGATAACCGGCCTTCCAGCGCCCGCGCCGAAGTCTGTTGTCGACAATCCGGGTTGGTTCTCTAACGTGTCGCCGATCGTTTGACGCCGGATGCGATCGAGTTCTTCTCCGCTAACGATCTGTGCGGGCCGCACCATTTGATCGGTGGTTCCGCCGAGCGGGACCGCCGTCACGGTGATTTCTTCGATGGTCTGATCGTCTGCATGCGCGTTGTACAGCGGCGCGAGCGCGCAAGCGATCGCCAGCGCACCGATGTTTCGGGCCTTCATTGCGTTTCCTCACAGTGTTCCGAATGCGTTGGAGGAGCGTCCACAACGTGTGAACGCTCGCCGAAGTCAGTGGGCAATCAGAACAGTGTGGGAGGTGCGCGCGCGGCGTGCGGCGAAAAAGTCGGTTGGGCGGGTGAGGCGAATACAACCTGCGCGGCGATGCGATGAACGAGCTCGATCGCCTCTTCCGGCGCGGTCGCGTTGCTCGGCGGAGGGGCCGTGTGGCCTATGGCGGCACAAACGTGGCAACTGACACCACTGCCATGCAGTTTCAGATCTGCCGTATGCGCAACACTGATCGCCTGAGCAAGCACGAACAGGCAGCAACCGACGACGATCGCGGTGCGCCAGTTTTCGATACGGAGTCGGGGCAGTCGGAGCATTGCCGGAGCTTAGCAACAAGGACGGTAGCCCAACAGTCGTCAGGACAGTGTCAGCTCACAGCCGCGCCTCAACACCCACGAACGCAGCACGCGGCATGCCGGGGTTGAGTATCTCCGCATCGGGCGCAGCCACGTTGCGCACACCCATCGTCGCGATGTAATTCTCGTCGAGCACGTTGTGGACCTCCGCCCACACGCGCCACGTATCCCTGTCCCATCCCGCGCGGAATCCGAGCAGGTTGTACGAATCCACCGTGTAGCTGTTGACGAAGTCGGCATAGCGCTTGCCGACCATGTCGAACGTAGGGCCGGCAAACAGGCCGTTCGCGTTGCGATACAGGATTTCGCCGCGCACGAGATAGTCCGGTGCGGCAGGCAGCTGATTGCTGCCGTACACGTCGTCGTTGTCGAACGAGAAGTCGTTCAGGCTGACGCTGAGCGTGGGCACGATCGCCTGCGTGCCCGAATCATCCAGCGCGAGACGGAAGTCGACGAGCGCTTCGATACCGGCGTGAATCGTCTGGTCGACGTTGGTCGACAGACTCGTACCCGGCGCGTTCGGATCGTCCACCGACAGAATCTCGTCCTGGATCCACGCCTGATAGACGTTCACTTCCCATCCCCAGCTGTTGCGAGAGCCGATGGTGCCTTGACCGCGCGTGCCGATTTCCACCACGGTGCCCTGCATCGGGTCGAGCACATGGTTGTTGCCCGCCAGGTCGTCCGCCAACTCGAAGTTGGTCGGCGGCTCGTACAGGCGGCTGACGTTTGCATACACGGTGGCGTCGTCAGTGAGCGCGTAGATCACGCCGATGCGCGGATTCACGGTGGAGTAGTCGTCGTTCGGATTGCTGGTGGCGCCGGTCGCAATATCACGCGTCTTCGCGTCACGATCGGCGGCCACGAACTGCGCGCCGGCGATCAGCGTCCAGCGGTCGGCGAACTGCCAGCGATCCATCGCAAAGCCCTCGACGCTGCTGGCGGAGTTGTCGATCTCCTCTGTGACGCCGTTGCGTTCGCCGCCGTCGTTACGGTAGTGATTGCCGTCCACCGAGCTGTCCCCGTAGTTCAGGCCGAACAGCAGCTCGTGCGCGCCGACACGCTGCTCGTAGCGCAGCGCGGCGCCGACGTTGGTGTGATTGGTGTCGATGAGCAGGCTGAATACTTCGACGGGCGGGTTGGGACCCGGACCGTCGAAGTCGACCATGATCTTGTCGACGATCGGGTGATAGAGCTGCTGCTCTTCGTACGAAAAGCCGACGTAGAAGCTGCGGTCCGCGTCGATCTGCCACGTCGTGGTGTTGGCGACACGCCAGGTATCGACATTCAGCTGAAAGTTGCCGCCGATCGCAGCCGGGTTCGCCTGGTCCGGATCCTGATTCACCTGCGCTGCACTCAACGACCCGGCGAGTTCCTCCTCGTTCTTGATGTAGGTGCCGTACAAACGTGTCGTGACACCGTCGGCTACCTGCCATCCAGTGTTGCCGTAGGCGCTATAGCGAGTCTGTTCGCTGTGATCGCGATAACCGTCCCATTGCTTTCCTTCCACGGTCAGCAAGCCGTCGAGCTGATCACTGAACTCGCCGCTGACCGTCGCACGCCCCTGCAACTGCCCGTAGCTGCCGCCATTGACCCGCACCTCGACAGGTTCGCTGTCGCGCGCGGTGGGCGAAACGAACGCGATGGCGCCGCCGAGTGTGCTGGCGCCATACGTGAGCGCGTTCGCACCACGCGCGACCGTTGCATAGCGTGCACTGAGCGGGTCGATGAAGCGGTTGTGATTGTTGCCGTCGGCCGTCGTGACCGGCAGGCCGTCCTGCAGCATCTTCACGCCGTTCGTGTCGTAGTCGGTCGCATCGAGATTGGAGCCGCGGCTCGAGAGGAAGGCGGCCTCGGAGCCGTTGGGGCTTTCCGAGAAGACGCCCGGCACATAACGCAGCGCATCGGCCAGGCTCGATACGTTGCGCTCGCTCACCTTGTTCATGTCGACGAGCGTTGCGCCGCCCGGAATCTGCGCGATCGCCTGGCGTGCCTCCGGCAGGGTCAGCCGATCGCTGGTGATGTTCAGCGTTTCGATCGTGGTGCTGGGTTCCTGGGCCGCCACCGAGGCCGAGGCCAAACACATGGAAAGGGCAAAGTACCGCGCGATCGACGATCGCTTGTTGGAAGTGCACATCACGCCCGTTCTCCTCGAACTGCACTGGAAAAATTCGTGGAGCAGTATACCGATCGATTCTGTCGCGGACGTGCGGCAATTTGTCGCACGCGGCGTAGTCGCAAACGACGTCGCGCTCTAACGACGCACCTCAGGCGCGCAGGAAACGGCGCATGCACTGGGATCGGCTCGAGCGCGGCCGGTACGCATGCTCGACTGACCCGCTCGGCCATCCAATCACCGGATCACATCACCCTTCAGGCGAGAAGAGCGTTGTCAGCATCGCGGTTGCGGCGAGCACTACGACCATCAAGCCCACTTCCGCAGCGATCGAGAACTGCAGCGTTGTCGTTGCCGGCGGCTGCCGCTGCAAGAGGGGCAAGCCGCGGCGGTAGTTGAATAGTGCGAGCGCAAGCAGTGCCACGAACGCGGCCGACTTCACGATCAGCATTACGCCGTACGGCTGCTTCAGCACCTGCAAGCCGGGGCTCAGCGCGACTGCGAGCGTGACGGCGGCGATCACGAGCACCGCGACACTCCACCGGGCGATGCGCGAGAACCGCGTCAGCACGCGGGCGGCGATCGTGGCAGGCAGATTACGAACTACGATCAGCAACGGCGCGAGCGAACCGAACCAGAACGCCGCCGCGAGCGTGTGCATTGCAAGTACCGGCATCAGCAGTTCGCGCGCGTTGTGAGCGCTGGCGTGACCGGTGGTTGCGAATACGACCGCCGCCGCGACCGCACCGAGCACGGCGATGTGCGACACCGTTGGTGCAGGCGCGACCGGAGAGCGGATGATCGAAGCAAGCGAGATCATCTGCGCCACATGTGCCCAGCCGTCGCGCGATCCCCACGCCAGGCGTTGCAGTTGCACATCCCAGATACCCGCGAAATCGCCGGCGAATCGCGCGGCCTCGATGCCCTGTCGAGCCAGCACGAGCACGATGCCCGTGGTCGCCGCGACGCGCACGAGGCGGTGCACCGACGTCGAGGCTCCGCCCAGATCGTTTCCAAACACGCGCATGAAGATCACCCCGCCCGCGGCCTGCAACACGGCGGTCAGCACTGCTATGTTCAGAACGACGGCCGCAACGTCAGGCGTCACGCTATTGCTCGCCGTGCGACTCCGCACGCACGGTGAACCGCACCTCTCCGGACATCACGTGGCCATCGTCGCTGAGCGCCCGCCACGTCACGACGTAGTCGCCCGGTGCGAGCGGCGGCAGCGCAACGGCATGTGTGGTGGACGCTTCGTTCGGCATCGCATCGAGCTTCGTTGCGCTGTCGTCGGTGGCGCCCTGCACCGTCGCCGCGGTGACTGTTGCGACGGCAGAGAACACCAGCGTGATTTGTGCCGGCGCCGACGCGAGCGTAGCGCCGTCGGCCGGATCGGACGATTTCAGCCGCACATGCGCCGCGGCATTCGACGCCGCACAGGTGATCAGTAATAGAAGGGTCAGTAACCGTGCCATCGTCGAACTTCTCCGTATCGTGTTTGCATGCGCACGCGTCGACCCACGCTCACTGGAATGGACTGGCGAATCGAGCATCCTTCGTGAATTCGATGTCGGTCAGCGATTCGAGGAACGCGACTAAATCGTTGACGTCTTCGTCGGACACCTCGAAGCCGACGATCAGGTCGTCACGCAGCGGACTCGGCGCGCCGCCATCGCGCGCCGCCTTTCCTTGCGTCGCGTAGTGATCGCGAATCACGCCTTCGAGCGTGGCGATCGAACCGTCGTGCATATACGGCGCCGTCAGCGCAACGTTGCGCAGCGACGGCGTGCGGAACTTGCCTTCGTCGGACGGCACGCCGGTGAATTCCCGGATGCCGGGATTGCCGGCGGGATAGGCGCCGCGCCCGTCCAGGTTGTAGAGCCCGGTATTGTGAAAACCGATTTCGGGGTCCGGCAGGCGCTTGTGTTGAACGTTGTCCGTCAGATTCAGTCCGCCGTGACAGTGCGAACACTCGAGTTCCTCACCGAAGAACAGCGCTTCACCGCGCCGTGCCGACGCCGATAACGCAGTCGGCTCGCCGCCATAGCGATATCGGTCGTACGCGGATCCAAAGGACAGCAGGCTGCGTTCGAAGCACGCGAGCGCCTGGGTCATCGTGTGCAGATTGATTTCGCCGTCGAGTTCCGGGAACGCCTTCGCGAAGAGATGCCGGTAACGTGGATCGGCGCGCAGTCGGATGAACAGCGCCTGCTCCTGCCCCTCGAGCCCCATCTCCATCGGATGACTGCCGAACAGCGGCACCAGAACCTGGGTTTCGAGGTGCTTCTGCGTCGGGTTCGCCCACGTGAGCACGGGCAGATACGCGACGTTCGCCAAGGCCATGCTGTTGCGCACGCCGGGCGTGCCATGCACGCCGACCGGCACCGCGCGCCCGTCGGTGAACGCACGCGCCTGTTGATGACAGGTGGCGCAAGCGACCGTGTCGTCCGCGGACAAGCGTGTGTCGTAAAAGAGGAAGCGGCCGAGTTCCACCTTCTCCGCCGTCATCGGGTTATCGGCCGGAACGACGGGCTCCGGTACCCAGGACGGCAACCCCCAGTCGTAGGCGCGCGCCGGCGCGACGCCGAGCGCTACGACCGCGAGCAGAACGTGGAGGACAACGCGGAACGCCACCGCTTCATCTCGGCTGAAACACGCGCTGGCCTGCAACCGTGCCGCTGCCGTCCGGCAGACCAAACGCGCGCAAGATTGCCGTGCAGTCCGCATCGCCGATCGCCGACATGCAGCCCGGCGCCGTCTTCGGCGCGTTCACGTCGACATCGGTGTCCGCCAACAGTTTCGCAATGTCGATGACGACGCGGTGGTGCGCCACGTCGAACGAATCGAATGCGACATGCACGAGGTTGGGATTTGCGCATGCGGCGGGCGGTGGTGTCGTTGCACTTGGCGACGCGCACTCGGTACTGCCGAGATGCACGGGGAAGCCTGCCGGGCGATTCGCGTCTTTCGCCATCGCGACGTCGTGCGATGTCGCCGCCGGCAGCGGCTGACCGCCGGTTGCCATGTCGAGCTTGAAGAACCGGAATCCCGACTGCCAAACCCAGAACATCGCCGTCAGGTTGAGCGGCGATGGCGCGATGGTTGGATCGACATGATTCAGTTCGAACGGCACGCCGACCGTAAAGCGAATACCGGAGTAGTGCGCCTTCGGCACGCTGCCGACGACTTCTTCGTGAGTCCCCGGCGTGCCGTTGCGGCACGGACCGGTGCCGTCCTCGAAGTCGAGCAACGCCACGTCCCGGTACTGCCACTTCTCATCCTGCAGCAGGGTCACCGGCACGGCCTGTCCGCGCGCATCGATCAGCGCGACGTCGGAGACGTAGAAGCGCAAGTCCGCCGGGGTGATGTGCGACCGCGTCTTGCCGATGCCGTCGTACGACTTGCCGCAGGCAAACGCCTCGCCGGACACGACGGCGTCGAAGCGCAGCGACACGTGCTGCGTTTCGTTCGCACGCGCCAATGCCGCGCAGGCCGTCAATAGAGCGCCCGCCACGAGCACGTCGAGTCTGCAATTCGCAATGTATTTCATGGGTGTCCAATGGGAGTGGAGGTGTTGCGATTCCCGCCGACGAGCCATCGTCACGCGGGGAATGCAGGATAGGGGTTCGGACGGTTGCGATGGATGCGGCAAAATGTCGCAGTTGTTCGACGCGCAACGCGATCGTCATGCGGGCAACCCGTATACGGCCAGATGACGCGCCGCGATAGCATGAGACATGCGTCGATCGTCGCTCGATATTGTTCGCCGAACATTGCCATTGCCCGCGCTGGTGACGACCAACATCGTCGTGGCGTCGAGTTCGGCCGGGTATGCGCTCATCCCCGGCATCTTCCTGACTGCATCGCTGTGTGGAATCGGCGCGTGGCTCGCGTTCGAACGACTTGGTTTGCGCGCAGCCGGCCTCAGCCACGGCGCCGCCATGGTGCTCGGTGCTCAACTCGGAATGCTCATCGGACTGGCGTTCGACTTCGGCCCGTTTGCTCTCGTGATTCTGTCGAGCTGGTGCGCAGCGAACGAAAGCGTGGTCGGAACTGTTCGCCTGATGACTACCGTCGCGCCCGGCATGCACATCGGAATGCTGCTCGGCGGTTTGTTGGGTGCCGCGCTCGTGGCACCTCCAACCGTGCCGCGTGTGATCGCCGCGTCCATCTCAATGGCGGTGGCTATTCCACTGTCGGACGTCCTGGGTTGGAGCTTCACGCGAGCCTTCGCAGACAGCCGTGGGTTGTCGATGTATCTATGTCACTTCGTTGCGATGTCTTTCGTTATGACCATTGCATGGCTCGCGAGAAGTCGAACGCGCGCGAGTGTTCAATGGCCGCTCGGCAGATCTTCACTCCTCGCCCGACATAGCAGCTAGAACGCTTCCGAGCGCGGCCGATCCGGTCGCAAGCACCTCCGCGCCGCCGGGCTCAATCGCAGTATGATCGCCCGCCCACGCATCGAGATTCGAAGGAGAACGATCATGGCTCAGGGTTTGCGCACGCTCGGCCGTTCGGGCCTGAAGGTATCGCCGCTGTGTCTGGGCGCGATGAATTTCGGCAACGATCAATTCGGCTGCGACGAGAAGTCGTCCATCGCGATCACCCACGCGTATCTGGCCGCCGGCCACAATTTCATCGACACCGCGAACGTCTACTCGGCAACCAAGTCGGAAACGATCATCGGCAAAGCCGTGAAGGACCGCCGCGATTCAGTGGTGATAGCAACGAAAGCGTCGTCGCCGCTCGGCGGCGGACCGTTCGATTCCGGATCGAGCCGCAAGCACGTGGTGAAGGCCTGCGAAGACAGCCTGCGGCGGCTCGACACCGACTACATCGATCTGTATCAGATGCATCGCTACGACGACACAACGCCGCTGGAAGAAACGCTCAGCACGCTCAACGATCTCGTCCGTCAGGGCAAGGTGCGTTACATCGGCGTCTCCAACTGGACCGCATCGCAGATCGTCGAAGCGTGCTTGACCATCGCGGCGAGAGGTTGGGAGCCGCTGATCAGCCTGCAGCCTCAATACAGCATTCTCGCGCGCGACATCGAAGTGGAAATTCTGCCGGCGTGCCAGAAGTTCGGCCTCGGCGTCATTCCGTGGAGCCCGCTCGCCGGCGGCATGCTCACCGGCAAATACAAAGCGAACGAAGAGCCGCAGCAGGGCTCACGCTTCGCCGCACCGGGACCGTTCCAGAAAATCTGGCGCGAACGCGGCCTGAACGAACGCAATCACGCGATCGTGTCGGTGGTGCTCGAAGAAGCGGGCAAGCTCGACGTCTCGCCGATCGCGCTGGCGCTGGCGTGGAACCTCGCAAAGCCGGGCATCGTTGCGCCGATCATCGGACCGAAGAACGAACAACAGTTGAAAGACAACCTGGCCGCACTCGACGTAGCGCTTCCTGCCGACACTATCGAACGCATCGACGCCGTCAGCGAACCCCACCTGCCGTATCCGCACGATTTCATGAAGATGGCGCGGCAACTCACGGCGATGCTGGTCGCGCAGAACAAGCGTTGAGGACGTTGTGAGGAAGATGGTGCGGAGCGTTTGCGATTCGCATCGTGGTGCGTGCCGACGCGCGGTTCGCTGGCGTCTGCTTACGGAATCTCCGCGGGATGAATGAGTCCGTGCCGGCGCCAGGCAGTTTGCAGGAGCCAGGTTCGGGCGGGGGCGACTTCGCAGGTGTCTGTGGGGTTCGGAGGGACGGTGGCGATACGCCAGCCGTCGAACCAGCGGCCTGAACTGGCGGGATCGGGTTGGGCTTGGAGCTGACTCTTCGAGTGTGCGGGCTTGTGTCGCTGCGCGGCGTGATGCCGATGATTGAGTAACACATAGCGCAGCGCGCGATGCACCTCGAGCGGTGTGCGTAAGGGACGCAGGTGATAGCGGCCATCGAGCACTTTGCCCTTTCGCTGGAACAGCCGGTTGGCGAGTTTGCCGATTCGAGCGCCGACACTCTTCATCCCACAGGCGATCGAGTGATTGGAGTGTGCTTCGATCAGGAGATGCACGTGATCACGTTGGATCGAGTAGTGCACCACCCGGAAGCCGTGCCGGACGCAGGCTTCGCTCAAGGAAGAACGGAACCGTCGCACGAACCGCGGTTGGCGTAAGGTCGGGATGCCTCGCTTGAGTCGGATCGTCACGTGGACCGGAACACGGGCAACGATGCGCTCTCGATACCGGTGCATGACGCGCGGCCGTATCCCGCGCGGCCGACCGGCACCATGGCGTGGTCCGCCACGGCCCGTGCGATATCGCACCGAATCGAGTGTGAGTTGTTCGGGTCTCTTCCTGTGTGTTGATCGCGCCATGGATGAAAGAATGGGGCCATGGTGCAAGAGCCGATGCCGGGTAACGTCCCTCTGTGGGGTGCGAGATCTCGTACGGTTTTCCGCCACACCTTTCCACGCAGTGGTTCGCCGCCACACACCATCGCCCCAATCAATCAACGCTCCACGACGATGAAGAGGCGCAAACCGGTGAACCAGGCCGGATCGATTCGTTCGAGCGGGCTGGGTTTGACACTGAGGGGACGGCGGTGCCATGAGCGCCTTCGTCGCATGAGCCGTCGCGTCGGTTGTACCGTTGGCTGGCAGCCGCATTTGGACCATCGCCCAATTCAATGCGCCGGTCGCGATGATGACGTCGCGTGAATGCGGCCGTGGGCGACCGGGATCGAGAGATCTGCCCTGGAGAACCGGACTCGGTTCATCGGGATGAGCTCATTGATTGGGGCGATGGTCCAATCGCGCGATTGCCCCGCCATTGCGACTGCCCCGTCATCGCCATCGCCACTACCATCGCGACCCCCGGCAACGGCCCAACCCGCGCGACCTCTCCAACAACGCCGCCGCTCATCTGCACCACCGTCCCCTCAGTGTCAAACCCAGCCCGTTCGAACAAATCGATCCGGCCCCGAGTTCACCTGCGACATCAACAATCTCTCAACCAACGCGCCCCACATTGATTGGGGCCATGGTTCGGATGCTGTTGCCGACCTGCGGTGGCCTCCGCGATAGCGGAGTTCAACAACGTGTTAGATCGTGCCGGGGCGTCCGCACTCCGATTCGAGGGTGGTGGCGCCACATGAACCGGAGTCGGTTGGATAGAACACCGGTGCGAATCCGCCGCCCGGGGTGCGGAAGTTGGTCGTCTGCCCCTGGTACAGGCGCGCGGCGATCAGCAGCACTTCGCCGTCGTAGACGTAGTTGCGCAGATCGACTTTGAGTATCGGTGTGGCGTTGTCGTCGGGCGCGTTTCGTTCGCTTGGTGGCACCAGGGCCTGCGCGACGTACTGTCCTGCCAGGATTTCAGCGAACACCCGGCGCGTCAGTTTGTCGCCGCGGTAGGCGCCACCGCTGCCGAAGCCGCACGCCGGTTTGAAGAACAGTTGCTTGCGATCGTGCCAGAGCATTTCGGCATCTTCGGGTTTCACGACGATCGTCCGAGGAACGTTGCGCAGCAGCTGTTCCGAGATCGAGGGAGCGATGTGCCAACGAGCCAACGCTGTCGCATCGCTGAGCAGGGCGAGATTGCGCTTGTCGGCGAATAATGCGTGGCTGTGCGGATGCGGCGTAACGACCGCCGAATCGGTCTCGTACGCCCGAGCTAAAACGGCGTGCTCGGGCCGTTCGAAGTAGAAGTCCGTCAGCCGGTTGTACACGAGATCGATCGGGCCGGATTCGTGCCAAAGCGCTCCGTCCCGCAGTTTCAGCTCTGACGGATCCGCAATGGTGGAGCGGATGCCGCGTGCCTCGAACAGCCGCTGGAACAGCAGGAACTCGGGGTAAAGATATTGCGTGGCGGGCGCCGTATCGACAATCGCGATGTGGCGCAGCGGAGCGTTGCCCCGCGCGGCGCGCCAATCGGCCATGAACATCGCGAACAGGCGTTCTTCGATGCTCGAGTAATCGCTGGGGCCGCTCACCAGATCGGCCACTTCGCGGCAACACGCCTGCTGCGCACGACCCATTTCGGCGTTCAGCATCACACCGCCGGCGTTGGTGTTGATCTCGATCAAGCGCGGCCCGTTCGCACCGAGATGAAAGTCGTAGCCTTGCAGAACGCCGTGAGCAGCCGGATGTCGCACTGCGATGGTCGGCGCTTTTGCGAGCACTTCGCTGCGGTACGCATCGGTGCCGACCACGGCATGCACCGCGCGAATCACCTGCTGCATTTCGAGTACATGCGAACGGGACACGAACACCGGCAGTGACGAGAACAGGTGCGGGTGCGATTCGTGCAACGAACGGTCGAGCCCGCCGTGTGCAAGATCGGCGTCGAGCCACTCGCGTAACGCGGTCACGTCGGTGCCGATGCAGAAGCACTCGCGGTTCAGTCGATCGGCGGGAGAGAGCGACGGGCTGACGGCAGACATTTCGGATGCGGTTCTCTATTTCAGCAAATCGGACGACCGGTAGATTGCAGCGCGCCCCGGCAATTGCAAGGGGAGCCTTGTGGTAACGTCGCGGCCATGACGGTTCCTCTGCATCTCGGTCTCACCCCGTGGCTCGCACCGATCGGTCGCCGTGCCGATGAGCTGTCGCGCCAGGCGGAACTCGCCGAAGAGTGGGGCTACGAGTCGTTCTGGCTGCCCGAAAACCATTTCGGCGAAGGCGCAATTCCCGAACCGATGATGCTGCTCTCCGCCGTCGCCGGTGCAACGCGAACGATCCGGCTCGGGACCACGTCGTATCTGTTGCCCCTGCGTCACCCGTTACAGGCCGCCGAACAGGTTGCCGTGCTCGATCAGTTGTCGAACGGCCGCGTGATTCTCGGTGTAGGGCGCGGCTATCAGCCGGCGTTGTTCGATGCGTTCAACGTCGTGCGTTCCGAGAAGCGCGAGATCTTTGCGGATAGTCTCGCGACCATGCGGCGCGCGTGGAATGGCGAAGCGATCGGCGGCGACGCCAACGTTTCACTCTGGCCGCGACCGGTACAGTCACCGCATCCGCCGATATGGGTGGCGGCATTCGGTCCTAAGGCGCTGAGTCAGGCCGGCACGCTCGGTTTGCCGTATCTCGCTTCGCCGATGGAGTCGTTCGACGTGCTCGTTCGCAACTACGCACGCCACGCAGAAGCCTGCGCGCAAGCCGGGGCTGCCGTTCCGAGCATCGTGCCCATCATGCGCACCGTGTTCGTCAGCCGCGATGCGGCGCGGCTCGATCGAGTGCGTGATGCGTTGGCAACACAAGTTGCGACGATGCGCGCGCAAGCGAACGACGCGATGCGTACACGTATGCCGGAAACGGTCGAGGAATGGGGCATCGTCGGCACGCCCGAGCAGGTGCTGGCGCGAATATCCGAGTACCGTAGCCGCCTCGGCATGACGCACCTGATTGCGACGCGATTGCGCATCGGCGGCATTGATGCGGAGGTGCTCGAAGATTCGATTCACACATTGGCCGAGATCGTCGGTTGAGGGGGAGCAAATGAGGGGGAGCAAATGACGTTTCGTGTTCTGTGGCCGATCATGCGCTGGCCTGACGACTGGCGTATCGAGAGCGAAGCCGTTGGCCAAGGCGTGCGCGCCGAATTCGTCGACCGGTTCGAGAACGTGTCAGACGATCAGTGGCGCAACTGCGATGGCATCGTGGCCGGCGTGGACGTGCCCGCCCAATATCGGGCGAAGCTCGAGAAGTGCCGCATCTTCGTGAAGCCCGCGGTCGGCTTCGACAACATCGACCTGAAGGCGTGGGGCGAACTCGGCATTCCTGTCTGTAACGTGCCGGATTACGGCACGATGGAAGTGGCCGATCATGCGATGGCGTTGATGCTGACGTTGATGAAAGGCATCGAGTTCCACACGTTCGAACTGCGCGCGAATCCGAAAGGCAATTGGCGGCCGGCATTGAATCCGTATGGCAAACGCTTGTCGGCATGCACGTTCGGTGTGGTGGGCATCGGTCGCATCGGCACCGCTGCTGCACTGCGTGCCAAGGCGTTCGGCATGGACGTGGTGTTCTACGACCCATACGTCAGCAACGGTGTCGATCTGGCGTTGGGCATACGCCGCGTGCATTCGCTCGAAGATCTGTTCAGCCAGAGCGATGTCGTTAGCGTGCACGTGCCGCTGTCGGATCAAACGCGCAAGCTCGTCGGTGCCAAGGCCTTTGCGGCTTCCAAACCGGGTTTGATTCTGGTGAACACCGCGCGCGGCGAAGTCATCGACCTTGACGCGTTGTACGACGCAATGCGCGACAACAAGATTCAGGCCGCAGGTCTCGACGTGTTGCCGGCGGAACCGGCCGACCCGGATCATCCGTTGATCAAAGCGTTCTCGGCACACGAACAGTGGCTTGCGCACCGTCTCGTGCTGACGCCGCACTCGGCGTTCTTCACGCCGGAGAGCGTGTTCGACATGCGCGCGAAGAGCGGCGAAGTAGCGGCTACGTTCTTGCGTGACGGTCGCTTGCAGAACTGCGTCAACGAACACTACTTGCAGCGCAAGTAGCGTACGTCTCTAACGACTAATTGAAGGGGTCTCCGATCTTCGGCGACGCCTGTCACGTGCAACAATTGGGGGATAGATGGAACGCACTTTTTGGTGGACCTGCTTCTGTGTGTCGGTGTCGTTTGCGTTTGGTGCGCGCGGCGCCGACATCGATCGAACGGTGTTGCCGATTCCGGAACCCGAAGTACCGATGTATACGGAACTCGACGCGCGCAACGCCAAGCCGCCGCCGCGGTTCGAAGTCAACGCACCGCAAGGTGCTCCGAACGTGGTGATCGTACTGCTCGACGACATGGGCTTCGGCCAGTCGAGCGCGTTCGGCGGCCCCGCGCGTATGCTGACGCTCGATGCGCTTGCGCAGCAGGGCATCCGCTACAACAACTTCCACACCACCGCGCTGTGTTCGCCCACGCGCACCGCGTTGCTGACGGGGCGCAATCACCACGTCAATAACGCCGGGGCCATCATGGAACTGGCGACCGCGTTCCCCGGTAACACCGGCATCCGTTCGCAGTCGATCGCGCCGCTTCCAGAAATGTTGCGCATGAACGGTTACAGCACCGCGGCGTTCGGGAAATATCACGAAACGCCGCCGTGGGAAGTGTCGGTGTCGGGTCCGTTCGACCGATGGCCGACGCACTCGGGTTTCGACAAGTTCTACGGTTTCATCGGCGGTGAAACGAACCAGTGGGCGCCGGCAGTGTTCGACGGCACCGCGCGCGTCGAGATACCACAGGACCCGAACTATCACTTTACGGTCGACATGACGAACCAGGCGATCAACTGGATGCAGGCACAACACTCGCTGACGCCCGACAAGCCATTCTTCGTCTACTTTGCACCCGGTGCCACGCACGCGCCGCACCACGTGCCGAAGGCGTACATCGACCGCTACAAGGGCGAGTTCAATCAGGGTTGGGACGAACTCAGGAAGGAGACGTTTGCACGCCAGAAGAAGATGGGCGTGATTCCGAAGAGCGCTGAGCTGACGCCGCGCCCCTCGCAGATTCCGTCGTGGGATTCGCAGACGCCGCAGCAGAAGCAGGTGCAGGCGCGGCAGATGGAAACGTTCGCGGGCTTTGCCGAACACACCGACGAACAGGTCGGCCGCCTGATCGCCGCGCTGGACACGATGGGCGTGCGCGACAACACACTGTTCATCTATATCGTCGGCGACAACGGCGCGAGCGCAGAAGGTGGACCGGAAGGTTCGTACAACGAGATGATGAGTTTGAACGGCATCGTTGCGACGGACGCGATCAACGCGCCGCACATCGACCACTGGGGTGACCCGACGACCTTCCCGCACTATGCGATCGGTTGGGCGTGGGCCGGTGATACTCCGTTCCAGTGGACCAAACAGATCGCCTCGCACTACGGCGGCACTACGAACGGCGTGGTGATCCGCTGGCCTGCGCACATCAAGGCGAAGAACGAGTTTCGCTCGCAGTTCACCTACGTTACCGACGTGGCGCCCACAGTGCTGGAAGCTGCGGGGATTCCGTTTCCGACGTCGGTCAACGGCACGAAGCAGCGGCCGTTCGACGGCACTTCGATGATGTACTCGTTCGACAGTGCAAAGGCGAAAGAGACGCATACGACCCAATACTTCGAGATGTTCGGCAACCGCGGTATATACCACGACGGCTGGACCGCCTCGACGCGGCACTCGATTCCGTGGCTGCTGGTGCAGAATCCTCCGCTCCAGAACGACGTGTGGGAGCTGTACAACGTTGCCAACGACTTCAGTCAGGCGCATGACCTAACGGCCAAAAATCCGGCCAAGCTGAAGGAATTGCAGGACCTCTTCATGAAGGAAGCGGTGAAGAACCACGTATTGCCGATCGACGATCGGCGGTCCGAGCGGTTCAGCCCGGCCATTGCAGGACGGCCGGACCTGATGGGTGACCGCACGTCGCTGACCATGTACCCCGGCATGATCGGCATCAACGAGAACGCATTCATCAATGTCAAAAGCCGTTCTTACACCATCACAGCACCGGTTGAATTGACCGATTCGAACACGCACGGAGTGATCATCGCACAAGCCGGCAGGTTCGGTGGCTGGACGCTATACATGAAGGACGGCCGGTTGCACCACGAGTACAACTTCTTCGGTGTGGAACGAACCAACATCGCCTCTGATAAACCGTTAGCTGCCGGTAAGCACGAGATCCGGTACGCGTTCATCGCCGACGCGCCGAAGCCCGGAACGAGCGGAAAGTGCGAACTCTATGTAGATGGGCAGAAAGTGGCGGAGGGGACCATTCCGAAAACGCAGCCGTTCCTGTTCTCGGCAGATGAAGGCGTCGATGTGGGCCAGGACCTGGAGACGGCAGTTTCCAACGACTATGCGCAGGGGAACAATGCGTTCAGCGGACGCATCGAACACGTCACCATCGACATTGCGCCCGGCGCGACGGCGGTCAGTGCTCGATCTGACCCAGATTGGCGTGCAGCACCGAACCGTTGATCACCGGGTTGTGCGCAGCCCAGTGCAGCGTCTCTGCGATCTCTTCGGGTGTGATCAGGCGGCCGTAAGCCGACATTGATCGCACCTCGTCGCGCGCCTCCGCCGGCACGTGCTCGCGGAACATTTCGGTGTCGGTGAAGCCGGGACAGATGCACGCGGTGTGAATTTCGCGGCCGACAAGGTCCTGGCACATGGCGCGCATCATGCCGACCATCGCATGTTTGCTGACGACGTAGCTGAAGCTGTGCGGTACTGCCTTTTCCGACAGCGTCGAGCCGACGTAAAGCACCGAAGATCCGCGGTGCATGAACGGTAGCGTGAAGTAGTTCAGCGTGTTCGGCGCGACGAGATTCACCTCGAACACTTCGCGCAGACGATTGCTCGGCGTTTCCACTGCGGTGTCGTTGTCGAGGCGAGCGGCGTTGTGGATCAGCACGATCCGTTCCGCGTCGCTCAACAACTGGCCGAGCTGACCGGAGATGTTGTCCAGGAAGCGGGGTGTGGCGAGATCGCAGTTGATGTGCGTCACCTTCGCGAGCGGACAGCGCCGCCGCGAGAGATTGACCACGTCGTAGCCGCCGTCGGCGAAGCGCCGTGCGGTGGCGAGGCCGATGCCGGCACTGGCACCGGTGATCAATAACAACTTCATGGGCGACTCCAGCGGCAAGAGGCCCACTGACCGGGGCCGGAGGAAACGCGTACGTTCAGAGATTCGATCGGTTGCCGGCGCAGCTCCGCGTCGGCGCCGAGACGGATCGCAAACCATCGGGCGAATTCTTCGACGGTCGCGTTGCGAATCGGCAGGAGCAATGCGTCGCGCTCGAGGAACGGAATACGCTCATCGGCGAAACACGCGATCAGATACCCCGCTTCTTTGGTGAACGTGAGGTGCGGCGATTGCGCCGGCAGCAGCACACGTTCGTCGAGTTCGTCGCACAACGCCATCAATCGGTCTTTGACCACGTTGTAGTCGAACGCGAGCCCGTTCGGGCCGACAGTCGTATCAAGCGAGCAGCTGACGTCGAAGTTGTGACCGTGCAGGTTCTCGCGTTCGGTGGCCGAGAAGATCGTGAAGTGCGCTGCGGAGAAGTGCAGGTAGTCCTTCGTAATCTCGATGGTCGTTGCCATCGACGGCGACGGCGACTGTGCAGGTTGCGACTTCGGCGTAGTGGCGGGTTTCGACATGACGTTTCGATGCTACTCAGCTTTGTATTCGATGAACAGCAGCGTGAACCGCCGGAGATGTAATCGCGGTTGAATCGAAAACGCGTGCTTGCGTAGAGTAGTTGCGTACAGTGTGGCGTTCACGGGGAGTGGGGAAGAACGATGCGTATCGACGCGGCCGCCGCAGGTATGTCTGCGCGTGCTCTCGACAGGATCAGCGACCACCTGATGCAGCGCTACATCGAGCCCGGCAAGATCGCCGGGGCGTTGCCGGTGGTTTTTCGCAAGGGTTCGCTCGCGTATTGCGAACCGCTGGGTCGTATGGACATCGGGCGCGACAAGCCCATGCGCGACGATACGATCTTCCGCATCTATTCGATGACGAAACCGATCACCAGCGTTGCGTTGATGATGCTATACGAGGATGGACACTTTCAGCTGAACGATCCGGTGCACCGGTTCATTCCGCAGTGGCGCGATCTGGCGGTGTACCAGGCAGGCGTGGTGCCGAACTTCGTCACGCGTCCGGTCGATCGTGCGATGACCGTGAAAGATCTGTTCACTCATATGTCCGGCCTCACGTACGGCTTCATGAACAGAACCAATGTCGACCACGCGTATCGCAAACTCGGTGTCGGCGCGGGCGAAGGCGCAACGTTGCGCACCATGATCGATACGTTGGCGAAGCTGCCGCTCGAGTTCTCGCCGGGCACGCGCTGGAACTACTCCGTGGCGAGCGACGTGCTCGGATACCTCGTCGAAGTGATGTCGGGTATGTCGTTCGACGCCTACCTTCGTACGCGCATCTTCGAGCCGCTCGGCATGAAGGACACCGGGTTCACCGTTCCAGAGCATGCCGTCGGTCGCTTTGCGGCTAACTACAGTCGCGGCGCGAACAAGACGCTGCGCCGCGAAGACGATCCGCAGAACAGCATCTACATCAAGCCCCGAACGTTCTTCTCGGGCGGTGGCGGATTGGTGTCGACGGCGCACGACTACCTGCGGTTCTGCCGCATGCTGGTGAACGGCGGCGAACTCGACGGTGTGCGCATTCTCGGCCGCAAGACGATCGAGCTGATGACCTGCAACCACCTGCCCAACGACGACGATCTGACGCGCTGGGCACTCGGTAGCTTCTCGGAAACCGCTAACGAGGGTTATGGATTCGGCCTCGGCTTTTCGATCAACCTCGGACCAGGGCGAACGGCCACGATCGGTTCGAAAGGCGAATACGCATGGGGCGGCGCGGCGAGCACCATCTTCTGGGTCGACCCCGCCGAGGAGCTGGTGGTCATTCTGATGACGCAGTTCATGCCGTCTGCGACGTTCAACTTCCGCGGCCAACTGAAAACGTTGGTGTATCCGGCGATCGTCGATTGAGGCGACCGGCTATTTCGCATGCACGCATACCTCGTAGGCTCGCCTCAATGAAAAAGTCGGTTCGATTCGTTCTCTGGCTCTCGCTTGTACCTGCGATGGTGTGCATCGCGGCCGACGTCCCGACGTTCGACAGCGGCGAGTATCGGGTGACCACCAGCTTCGGCAACAGTCAGGCGCTCGAGAAGAAGGTCTGCCTCACCGACTACGCCGACTGGTTCGGCTCGCTACGCGACGATTTCAAGGAACGGGGCTGCAATCTGGTTGCGTATGGTCAGGAAGATTCCGTTTACCTCTATCGTCTGGACTGCACGAACGGCACAACGGGTGCGCTTGCAGTGACCAAGCTCAGCGAATCGCAGTTCGAGTCGCGCGCCGAAGTCGAGCTGCCCATTGCCGGTTTCACTCAGACGATCTCGATACGCGACGTGGCGACACGAATCGGCGAGTGTCCGCCGGAATAATGCGCGTGGCCGGTGCGAACCACGTTGCGTTCGCCCCAATGCTGTGCGGTTTCGGTGCGCCGTGTGCTGCATTCCGTAACGCCGAACTGTTGTTCCGTGCAAGGCACCCGCGCGCAACCCGCTAAAACGCTGATGTTTCCAGCATCGCACGGGTCGCCGAGCAGAGTTGGCCCGGACCTTGCACTTCCTAGAACAGGCGGCAGTGCACGACGTGACTCTCTCCCCCCTCGTCGGCACGTCTTGCGTGCTCTCACCCCAGGCGTCGTGCCTGCCGCCTCCCCCCTAGATTCTGATGAACTAGGTTCTGATGAACTAGATTCTGATGAACTGGATCGCTGATGGACTTCGACGGAGGCAACGATGCACAAGCTGGGAATCACCGATGCATCCTTCCTCTACATGGAGAGTCCGTCGAACCCGATGAACATCGGCTCGGTGCAGTTGCTCGACGTACCGCAGCGCGATGGCTTCTTCAATGAGCTGAAGCTCTATCTCGCCGATCGCGTTCGCGCGATCCCCTTCATGTGCAGGCGTTTGAAGTCGACGCCGTTCACGCTCGATCAACCCGTGTGGGTCGATGATCCGACGTTTGCGATAGACAACCACGTCACGCGTGTCGTGCTCGGTGCGCCCGGTACGTGGCTGCAGCTGGAAGCGATGGTGGCGCGTCTGCATGAAACGCCGTTGCCGCGCGACAAACCGTTGTGGGCGTTCTACTACATCGAAGGACTCGAGACGGGTCAGGTGGCGTGGTTCTGCAAATACCACCACGCATGCATCGACGGCATGGCCGGGCAGGCGATCATCGACGTGCTGTTCTCGCGCGATGCCGATACGGATCCGCCGGTGGCCCCGCCTGCGGCGGCTGAACCGGAGCCGGGTGCCCTGGATCTCATGTTCGACGCCGCACGATCCTTGATCGACCAGAGCTTCGGTTGGACGTCGCGGCTCGAAAGCCAGCGTAAAGCAGTTGGACGCCTGTTCGACAGAGTGATGAAGGGCCAGAACGGGCTCGGCGCGCTTTATGGCGAGGCGCCGCGCACGCCGTTCAACTGTGCGATCAGTCCTTACCGGGCGTGGTCGGCCGCTTCGTTGCCGTTGCCGGAATTGAAGGCCGTAGCGCGATCGAAAGGCGCGACATTGAACGATGCGGTGATGGCAGTGTGCGCGGCCGGGTTGCGTCGTTATCTGCTTCGCCACAATGCGCTGCCGGCAACGTCGTTGCGGTGTGGGGTTCCGGTATCGCTGCGTGCGCCGGGTGATACCAGTATGAGCAACCAGGTGACGATGCTGGTGGCTTCGCTCGCCACCGACTTGGCAGATCCGGTCGAACGAATGCTTGCGATAAAGGCGTCGATGCAGGTCGGCAAAGGAGTGGTCGCTGATACGGGTGCATTGCAACCGGAGGACCTGCATGTACCGGGATTGCCCGCGATGATGTCGACCGCGTCGTTGTGGGCGGAGCGACTTCGGCTCGCCGATTTCATGGCGCCGATGGTGAACGTCGTGATCTCGAACGTACGCGGTCCCGCACGCACGATGTATCTGCACGGCGCGGCGATGCGCAGCCACTTTCCGGTGTCGATCCCCGCGCACTCTATCGCGCTGAACCTCACGGTTCAGACGTACATCGACCGCGTGGACCTCGGCGTGACCGCGTGCCTCGAGGCGGTTCCGGATGTGGGTGCGCTACGCGACGACATAGTCGCGGGATGGCTCGAACTGAAGGCGGCGGCACTGCCCCCGCTTGAGTTGCCGATGAAGGTCGAGAGTCCGCCGCTGGAAACCGTGCTGATCGACCCGAGTGCGATCGGTGCGCGCGCGGCCTGAGCAGTCGGACCAGCGCAACTCTTCTTAGGAAAGCGCTTCCACCAGTTCGCGGAGATTGCGTAGCGTCCATTTCGGCGCTGCATCCGACGCAGGTGTAGCGCCGCTGCCGTGGCCGTCGTGCCGGTCGATCCACACCGTGTCAAACCCCATCGCCTTTGCGGGCGCAATGTCGTGATAGAGGCTTTGTGCCACGTGCAGGATTCGCTCCTTGGGCACGCCGATGCGCTCGATGGCGGCTTTGAACATGCGCTGGTCGGGCTTGTACGCGCCGACCTGCGCGGCGGTAATGACGTGATCGAAGTTGACGTTGAGCCGCGCTTGCGTGAGGTCGAACAAGTCGTTGTCGATGTTCGAAACGACCACGAGCTGGAAGCGCGAGCCGAGCGCCTTCAGCGACTCGATGGTATCCGGGAAGGGCAGCCAGTCGCCGATGCTGTCGGGAAATGCCGCCAACGCATCTGCAGAGGGGTGGAAGCCGAGTCGCTCTCCCAACGCAGTCAGTACGCCTTCGAGGATCTTGCGATACGCCCGATACGGGCCGGCCTGCAATTTGCTCTCGGTGCGGCCGAAGAAGTCGAGCAGGAAACTCGGCACCGCGTGCGCGTCGTGCGCCACCAGCAATGGCTGGATGTAGCTCATCAGGCCCTCTTCCCAATCGATCAACGTGCCGTAGCAGTCGAACGTAATGGCGTCGTAGGCGTTCGGGTCGATCTTGATCGTCATGGGTCCTCGATAGTCATTTTTCTTCGGTACGAATCCGGTCGGTGATCAATCCGAAGAACGAGTGATCGCCGCCATGAGCGAACAACCAGCCGAGATGGATTGCACACGCCTCGCACTGAGCGAGCCGCCACACGTGATTGGGAAACCAGGTATCCGCGGCGTTCGGAGGGCCGCTCACCGAGCAGCCCAGTGCTTCACGATAGCAGCCCAGATGGAAGCGGTAACCATGCGGGTTCGTGAAATGGTGATCGTGGCTGCCGCCGACCTCGATGCGATGATCGATGTGGCTGATCACGTTCCCGCAACTGGTGCAGTACACATAGCCTTTTTGCGAGTGGGTGGCGTCGTCCAAAAGCGCCTTCAGCTTCGGATGCAGCGTGGCTTGACTGGGTTTGTCGACGACGTCGATCATCGCGCTTCGAACCATCGGGGGCGGGGCGGTGCAGTCATTTTCCGCGATCTACGACAAAGCTGCAGCACGCAAAGGTGGTGCAGAAGAGTTGGAGGCGCTGCTGCCGAAACCGAAGTCGGCCGCGCAGCTGAAGCGCATCGCCGACGATCGATACCTCGCCGAGATGACCAAGTGCGTTTTCCGGTCGGGATTCGTGTGGCAGATCATCGAAAACAAGTGGTCCGGTTTCGAGGCGGCCTTCGACGGATTCGACACCGCGGTTTGCGCGATGTTGTCCGATGAGGATCTGGAGCGGCTTGGCGAGGACGAACGCATCGTGCGCAACGGCAAGAAGATCGCGTCGGTGCGCGGCAACGCGCAGTTCGTGCGCGAGGTGCGCGCGGAACACGGCGGCTTCGGCCAGTATCTCGCGGCGTGGCCCGCAGACGACGTAGTCGGACTGTGGGACGAGTTGAAACGGCGCGGCCAGCGCCTGGGCGGAAACTCCGGACCGTTCTTTCTGCGCTTCGTCGGCAAAGACACGTTCATGCTTTCTGCCGACGTGGTGACCGCGCTGATACGACAGAAGGTTGTCGATAAGGCGCCGAGCAGCAAGAAGTCGCTGGCGGCGGTGCAGGATGCGTTCAACGAGTGGCGCAGCGAGAGCGGCCGCTCATTCGCCGAGATCTCCCGCACGCTGGCGTGCACGGTCGGTTAGGAGCCCCGCACAATGACGGCCGATACCAAACACGATGTCGATCAGTTGCTGGCGGCCGGCCGCGTGGTGCGCGAAGCGTTCGAGCGCATGAAGGCAGCGGCCGTGCCCGGCGTTACCACCGCGGAACTCGACGCGATTGCCGCGCGCGTGTTCGAAGCGCGTGGCGCCCGCTCCGCGCCGCAAGCGATGTACGACTTTCCCGGCGCGACCTGCATCAGTGTCAACGAACAGGCGGCACACGGCATTCCCGGTCCACGCCGGTTACTGGCCGGCGACATGGTGAACATCGACGTATCTGCGGAGTTGAACGGTTACATCGCGGACATGGGCGAATCCTTCGTGCTCGAACCGTCCGACCCGGTGCGCGCACGGATCTGTCGCGCCGTCCGACACGCCGTCACCGAAGCACTGCGCCGGGTTCGCGCCGGCCGCTCGCTGAACGTGATCGGCCATACCGTGCAGCGCGTGGCCGACCGTTACGGTTACCGCATCGTCGGCAATCTCGCGAGCCACGGTGTCGGCCGCAGCCTGCACGAAGAACCGAGCTACGTGCCGCACCACAATCCGCGCGAGCGCCGCGTGCTACGGCGCGGCATGGTGCTGACGATCGAACCGTTCTTCACGACCGACGCCGAAGACGTAGTCGAGATGGATGACGGCTGGACGTTGGCGTGCGGTGTGGGTGAGCTCGTTGCGCAGTTCGAGCAGACGCTGATCGTGACGGACGGTGCGCCGATCATCGTTACGGCTTGAGTGGTGTAGATCCTTCCCACACCGGCCAGCCTTCCGTCTCCACGCCGGCGGCTCTACGGGCGACGGGTGAATCCGAGTTCTTCGCCGATCGAGTTGAGCACTGCCGCGAGGTTGTTCGGTCTCACAGTGCCCAGCTTGAACGCGTCTCTAGCATCAATCGTTGCAACTTTGGCAGTTCGGATGATTGATGCAGCCGGGAGCCGCGCGCGCTTCAGATCCTGTAGCGGCACGTCGCCGATCCAACCGCGATTTTGTGCGCTCGTGATCATTGCGAGCCAGAGCAATCCGTGTCGGTCTTCGATCCCGCCGATCGAGATGACCAACGCGGGTCGAAACTGTCGTGCGGCACGATCCGTGTACGGAAACGGAACCTTGACGACGTCGCCTTGCTTAAAGCGATTCATACGCTCTTCGATCCGCATCAGTACCCCACTCAGAAAACGTCGCAAACGGGTCGTCGCGTTGTTCTCCGGCTCGCGTGAGAATCACACGACCCGCTTCGATCTCATACGCAATCTCATCCCCCTCTCGCAGTTTCAGTGCTGCTCGCACCGGTTGCGGAATGGTCGTCTGGGCCTTGCTTGTGAGCTTGCTCCTGATCATTTTTTTCGCCGCGCGGAGATTGCGCCCAATGTAAGGAAGTTCCTTACCTAGTCAAGTCGAGCGGCGCGGAAATCAGCCTACGCTCGCAAATCCACTCGCATCCCTCGCACGTCGCGATCGTGCAGCGTCACCGACGGCGCGACTACATCAATTCTTTCAGCGGCACCGCCGGGTCCGCCAGTTTCGCCGGATCCGGTTTCGACCGCTTGTCGACCATCTGCCTGCACGCCATGAACTCGCGCGGACTGTTCACGGCATCTACTGCGACCAGCACGCCGTCCTTAAGGTAGAACGTCGCGAACTGATTGGCGGCAGGATCGCCACGCACCACTGCGGTGTCGCCATCGGACGAGAAGCCGACCATCTGCAATTTCAGTTCGTACTGATCGGACCAGAACCACGGAATCGATGCATAGGTGGCGTCGCCGCCGTTCATGTTTGCAGTGGCTACGCGCGCCTGTTCCATCGCGTTAGGGACGCTTTCGAGACGCAACCTGCGTCCGAGCAATTTGTTCGGATGATTGGTGCAGTCGCCGGCGGCGTAGATGTCGGGATCGGACGTGCGGCAGTGATCGTCCACGACGATGCCGTTGTCGCACGCAAGCCCTGCCTCCTGTGCGAGTTCGACGTTCGGAATGATGCCGACACCGACGACTACGAGATCCGCCGGAATACGTTCACCACCTTCGGTGACAACCGCTTCGACGTGACCATCCTTGCCGGCGAACGCTGACACTTTCGTACTGGTGCGGATCTTCACGCCGCGACCGGTGTGCAGGCCGTGATAGAACGCGCTCATGGCGGGCGTGGTCACGCGCTTCAGGATGCGCTCTTCCATTTCGAGCACGGTGACGGCGAGGCCCGCGGTGGCGGCCACCGAGGCCACTTCGAGACCGATGTAGCCGCCGCCGGCGATGGTGATGTTCTTTCCGGCGCCGAAGCCTGCGCGGATCGCATCTACATCCGCAACGGTACGCAGGTAATGGATGCCGGCGAGGTCGCTGCCGGGAATGTTGAGGTGCCGTGCGCGGCTGCCGGTGGCAATCAGCAGTTTGTCGTATTGAATCGTTTCGCCTGTAGATAGCGCGACAGTGTGAGCTTGCGGATCGATTCGCGTTGCACGCACGCCGAGGTGCAGCGTGATTTTGCGCTCCTGATAAAACGTGGCCGCACGCAGATACACGCGGTCGAGTGCGTGTTCGCCCGACAGGTATTGCTTCGACAACGGCGGCCGCTGATACGGCACGTGCGGTTCGTCGCCGATCACCACGATCTCACCTTCGAAACCATCCTGGCGCAGGCTCGCCACGGCTTGTCCCGCGGCATGCCCGCCGCCGATCACGACAAATCTCGACATCAGTTCACTCCGTTTGCTGCGGCCGCCATTCTGAATCAGCGGGTACTTCTTTGGCAGATGCGCTGGCTTCGGCAGATGAATTGGCGGGTGGATCGCTGTCGCGTTTCCAGATTCCGCCCGCGCTGAAGGCGCGCCAGCCCCACTTCACCCAGCGTACGACGGCGAACGCGAGCCACAGTGACCACGCCAGCATCACCACGCGATAGACCCACATCGGCACTGAGAGCACATACGCGGTGGGGAGCTGCTTCGCGGCCTGATCCTGGAACCAGTGGTAGTCGTACGCCGAGGAGTTGTTGCCGGCGATGTGCATCTCGGGCGTCCCGAGCAGACCCATCGGCACGCTGGCCGCGAGCGCGATCAACGCGGCCGCCGAAACGCCGGCGACCACGATCTGCACCAGATGGAAGGACCTGCGTGTCGCGTGTTGCAGGCGCTCGGCGTATCGCAAGCGCGCCAGAAGCACCAATAGCCATGCACCGACCAGCACGGTGCTCGGCAGGTTGGCGAGGCTCATACCGAAACCGAGCAACACGCCGTCACTCATCGAGAGCGGCATGCCGGGTATACGCGACAGCATCAGCGCAACACCGAGCACTACCAGCATCACGCCCCAGTACAGGACTGCCGGACCGAGGCGCGGCCCACCGACGAACAGCGGCCAGCGATCGCCGGGAAGGGTCAGGTTCAATGCGATGTTGTAGGCGCGGCCCGGCAGTTCGATCGCGCTCGTACGGATCATTCCGGTGACAGCGGTCGGGGTTTCCCATGCGATATCGATGTGCTGTTTGCCCGGTACGATCGGCAACGGCAGCGCGCCGGCGGATGTCGGTATCGGTTGCGGCCGGCCGTTGATGGAAATGGTCAGAACCTTCGCGCCGTCGGGAAGACGCACTGGGAAGTTGCCGCCCTGGCTGCTCAGCAACTCGAGACCCAGCGTGGTGCGGCGCGCGCGGGCACCCGGAACTTCGGTGACATCGACGCGTTCCACGGTCACCGTCTCGCCTGGAATCGGCACCGGCCGTGTCAAACGCACTTGCAGCGTTTCGCCGTCCAGCGGTTGAAAGCGAGGTCCGGCTGCGTCGTCCGTGGCGAGTTTCATCGGCGCGAAGCCATCGTAGTCGACATGCCAGTAGTTCGACGGCACGAGCGTCCATTGCTCGGCCCATTGCGCAAGCGGCGGACCCGTGAGTTGCAACGTGTCTGCGGTTGCCAGCGCGCTGACCCATTCGATCTCCTGTTCGTCGCCCGGCAACACGCCGATGATGCGTCCGTTCTCGACGCGCACGCTGCCGCTCAGCAGCGACTCGCCCGTTACCAACGGAACCGCGAAGGGGATGCTGCCGGTTTCCGGCGCGGTGCGACGCAAGGTCGTGTGAATTCGCCACTCGAGACCGAATTCGAACGTGCGACTCAGGCGAAAGTACGGTGCGATCGGTTCCGGTGCCAGACTCGCCGCGGTTCGTCCTGCTGCGGCGGGCGATTCGCGCTCGAACTGCAGGGTGCCGCCGCGCAAGTGACCGTTCTGTACACCGTAGGCGCGCCAGCCTTTCAATTCGAGCGAGACGCTGCCCGGAGGCATGGGAAAGGGCAACTCGAATCGGTCGACGTGCGTGACGGGGCCCGATAGCTCGATGCTATGCGTGCCTTCTTTCACCGCGATCGACAGTTGTCCCGCTTCGTCGCGAGAAACCACCGCCGGTTTGTCGCCGTCGCGCACCACGAGCGGCCACCATTGTGCCGTGGTGGCGGGAAGCGGTATCGCAACGGTGGTTGCGGCGTTCACGTTCAACTGAACGCTCAACACGTTGCCGGTCAGTTTGATCGTTGCCTGTTCGACGGCTGCGCAGGCGGGCAGGCAGGTTGGCGGCTTGGTCAATCGCTTTTCGAGTTCGCCGAGTATGTCGGGGCCTGGAATGTCGGCGCGCGCATCGGGTGGAACGAACGCCGCGACGACGAACAGCACTACGGCGGCCGGCGCGATGAACCGTTTGAGCCATGTCGGCAACGGCGTGGCAGGCGGCAGCGTGGCGCCCCCGAAGACGGCAATCAGCAACAACAGCAACAACGGACTGACGACGTGGATGCTGCGCGTCAGCCACGGCGGCGACAGCACGAGGTTCATCGGTTGAGCGGCGGTGACCGGGCCGTTCCAGATCAACTGTTCGGTGCGCCAACGCCATGTCGGCACACCCGGACCCGTTTGCACCTGAGTGTTCGCCAGGAACTGTTTGTCGGGTTTCGAGCTCTTTCTTTCGGCCGTTACGACGACCTCCTCCATGCGGGCCGAATCGTTTGCCCGCTTGACGAGGGGTGCCTCCACCATCGCGGGCGCAGGTGCAAACGTATCCATCTCGTATGTCGTGTATCCCGCATTCTCGAGCTGCGGATAGATGGCCATCCGGAAGCTGTCGATGGCGAATGCCAGAACGCCGACGACGGTGAACGCGAATACAACGAAATAGCCGAGGCGCGCGAACTGACCGAAGCGTCCGCGTCCGATGCGCAGCACTGCGAGCAGCAGCAACAATACGATCCATACCAGCGTCGGCGCGCCGGCTTCCTGATACACGAGCACCAGCGTTGCCGCGACCAGCGCGGCCGCCGCGCGACCGAGCAGCCGCAACGCAAGCACGACGCTGATGACCACCAGGAAGATGTCCCACAGCGTCCACGACGGCAGCCAGGCAGTCGGCGCGCGATCGACACCGTGCGTCCACAGCAGGCGCCAGCCGGGCGGGAGATTCAGTTGTCCCGAAAGCGAAGCCACGTCCGTCTCCCAGCCCACGGCGGTTTCGAGCCCGGATCGAGGCATCTCGCTGACGGAAGCAATGGTGTGCGATCCGCTCGGCAGTTCCACGCCGGGCTTCGCGTCGCCGAGACGCGTGATCAGCTGCGGCGCGTCATCGACCGTCATACGGCCGGGTACGAAATTCGCTGAGAGGCGGCTCGGCAATGCAAGCGTGCCGTTGAGTGTGTCCTGCACGGTGTAGCTCGACCCGTCGAACGACAGCCAGATGCTGCGATCCAGCGAAAAGTCGTTGGGCGACGGACTGGGATCGCCGCGAAATTGCTCAACCAGCTTGAAGTCGCTTTCGGCGGTGACGACATACGCGGGCAAATCGCTGAACGGCGCGTTCGTCTGGCTGAGGTCGATCGGCGTGGCACCTTCGACATCGACGACACGAAGTGTGCGGTCGGCGTTGAATCCCCAGATCTCTTCCTTCGGCCAGTTGTCCGTTTCAGGCGTTGCGTGGAACGCTGTCGGCGTACCCAGCGCGCGACCGGTCAGTTCGACCTGCCACTCCCCCGGTTCGACTTGCACCTTGAGGTGCCCGTTAGCCTCGAGGCGTGCGGGCAGATTGCTCTTGATTGCGACCGTTTCGAACCCCTCCGGCATCGCACGTCCCAGCGTTACTATTCGATGGCTGCCAGCCACCGACAGATCGACGAAAGTCGTCAGCAACATCGGCACGCCGTCGTCGATGCGTCGATAAACGTGCGCCGTCAAGGAATCGTTGGGCACTTCGTTCGCGGCCCCTGGCGCTTTGCCGAGCCACAGCCGTTCGCCGTCGATCAGCGGTTGCTCAACCGGCGCGCCGTCGATAGTCAGCCGCAAAATGCCGCGCTGGCGCGGCAACGAAATGGCGTCGGGCATTTCGCTCCAGTCGAAGCTGCCGTTCAGGCTGTAGCGGCCCGGATCGAGATGTAGCCGCGGTCTGTCATCGAGCCGCGTGACGATGGCGGGCGCCGAGTTCGAGCGCACGTCGCGAGGCCATTGATCGGGGCCGCCTGGCAACGTGACGTCCGCTTCGCTGAACACTTCGACGTCGATCGTGAAGCGACCGCCGGTGTGGCCGAGATCGAGGTTCAGCGTGCTCATCCACACGCACGGGCGAACCTGACCGTTGTCGAAGCGGGGTGGACACTGAAGTTCGGGGTGGCGGTCGAGCACCCAGCCGCGCCACGGCTCGAGCACCGGTGGAATGCTCGGGTCAGCGGCGCGTGCGATGCCGCCGCTCGCACCGCCGACGATGGCCGTGATGAGCACGAGCAACGACAACCAGCCATCGCGACGTCGGTTCATGCAGCGTCCTCAAAAAAAGCGTCGCCGATTCTTTCACTTTACGGACTCAGTGCACAGGCGCTGTCTTGTACAAGCAATGTCGCAAGCGCGCAGTGCTGCGCTACCATCGCCGCCTCGCGGGGAACAACTCATGACTCAACTTCGAACGCTGCACGACATCGTTAAGGCGGCACGTGCCAATCTGTCGCGCAACAACTGGGACTATCTGATCGGTGGTGCGGATACCGAAACGTCGTTGAAGCGCAATCGAATGGCGATCGATTCGCTCGCGTTTCGGCCGCGCGTGCTGAACGACGTGACTTCGGTGAATGCGAGCACGAACCTCGGCGGCCATCGCTTGCGCATTCCGGTCGTATTACCGCCGATCGGGTCGATTCAGGTTTTCGACGCGGGCGGCGGCGCGGCGGTTGCAGAAGCGGCCGATGCATTCGGCACCCTGATGATTCTGAGTTCGGTGTGTTTACCGAACTTCGAGACGGTTGCGCGCGTGGGATCCGCACCGAAGGTATTCCAGCTTTACCTGATGGGTGATCGCGGCTGGATGGACGATCACATCGAACGCGCGATCGCCGCGGGATACGCCGGCTTCTGTCTCACCGTGGACACGGCCGTATACAGCCGGCGCGAGCGCGACATCTCGAAGTTCTACGTGCCGGCGTCGGGACGGCAGGCCGGCAGCGGCGACTTCATGCATCAGGCCGCGATGACGTGGGAAACGGTCGCGCACATAAAGAAGAAGTTCCGCATTCCGTTGTGGTTGAAGGGCATCAATACGTCGGACGACGCACGCCGCGCAGTGGAACACGGTGTAGACGTCGTGTACGTGTCGAATCACGGCGGACGTCAGCTCGACCACGGGCGCGGCTGCATCGATGCGCTGCCTGAAGTTGCAGCCGCAGTGGATGGGCGCGTGCCGATCGTCGTCGACGGCGGATTCATGCGCGGCACCGACGTCATCAAAGCGCTCGCACGCGGTGCAACGGCGGTTGGTGTGGGGCGGCTTGAAGCACTCGCGATGGCGGCGGGCGGTGCAGCCGTGGTAACGCGCGCGCTAGAACTGCTCGAAGTGGAGATTCGCACCAACATGGCGTTGTTGGGCGTTCGCAGCGTAGAGGAATTGAACCCTTCGTATCTCGAACCGGCAACGCCGATCGTTACACCGCACGTGCTGTCGGCATTCCCATTGCTGGAGGAGGGCTACTGATCGGAGGCGCGAAGTCTAGGAGCGGGTGGGTGACGGCTGATCGATGCTGCGGGGGCGCTCTAGCCGTCCCTGGTCGCTCAGGCGCGGCCATCCATGGCCGCTTATGCCCCGCCGCACCGATCAGCCGTCACCTTCCAGATATCGAGGTCGCGCCTCCGCTCGTTCGTTAGAGGGGATGAACGCGCTGCGCGCGTTCCGCACCAACGCGCTTTAGCGCGTTGGTGTACTCACTACCGATGAATGCGTTGGGATGGTGGCGCTCGCCGCGAATCAGAGCTCCATCCCACTATGCGATCAAGGCTTCCCTTCGTTGCGGGGAATCGGCATCGGGAAGTGGGCGATGTTGGTGCCGCCTTTGCCGTCGCTGATCTTCGCGACGCCTTCCTTCTCCACTTCGTCGATGCGGATGATTGCGTGCATCGGGATGAAGCTGCGCTGCACACCATCGAACTCGGTGCGCAGCCGGTCCTGGCCGGGGTCGATCACGACTTTGGTCTTGTCGCCGAAGATGTAGTCCTCGACCTCGATGAATCCGTAGAGATCGCTCTGATAGATCGCGCGTGCATAGACCTCGTAGATCTGTCCCTGGTTGTGGAACAGGATCTTGTAGATGTGCTGCTGATCGGCCATGCCCATACCTTCTGCGTGGTGCTGCTGCGATAGATGAACGTTCCGCCTTATATAAAGGTATGACCCCGGAATTCAAGTGCGGTTATGATTCGCGCCCCGTTTTATTCGATTGACGCACAGAAAAATGCCGGGAAAGGTTTTCATCGAGACACAAGGTTGTCAGATGAACGAGTACGACTCGGCTCGGATGCTCGATCTGTTGCGCGAGAGTCACGGACTCGAGGTCGTGCATTCGGCAGAGGAAGCCGACGTGCTGCTGCTGAATACGTGTTCGGTGCGCGAAAAGGCGCAGGAAAAGGTCTTCTCGCAGCTCGGCCGCTGGAAACCGTTGAAGCTCGCGAAGCCTTCGCTGCTCATCGGCGTGGGCGGTTGCGTCGCGAGCCAGGAAGGCGATGCGATCCAAAGGCGTGCACCGTACGTCGACGTCGTGTTCGGTCCGCAGACGTTGCACCGGTTGCCGGCGCTGCTGGACGCGGCGCGCGCGCAACGCATCTCGCCGAGCGCCGTGCAGGTGGTCGACGTTTCGTTTCCGACAATCGAGAAGTTCGATTCGCTACCTGTTCCGAAGGTTGGCGGTCCAGTTGGCCTGATCTCGGTCATGGAAGGCTGCAGCAAATACTGTTCGTTCTGCGTGGTGCCATATACACGCGGACCGGAAGTGAGCAGGCCGGTTGCGGACGTAATGCGCGAGGTGGTGCAACTCGCGCGGCAGGGCGTTCGGGAGATCACCTTCCTCGGCCAGAACGTCAACGCGTACCGCGGCGAGATCGATGGCGATCACGCCGATCTCGCCGAACTGTTGCACTACGCCGCAGATGTGCCGGGTATCGAGCGGCTTCGCTACACGACGTCGCACCCCGTAGAGTTCTCCAACAGTCTCATTGAGGCGTACGAGACCGTTCCGAAACTGGTGAGCCACGTGCACTTGCCCGTGCAATCGGGCTCGGACCGAGTGCTTGCGATGATGAAGCGTGGGCATACCATTCTCGAATACAAAGACAAGATTCGGCGCGTACGTGCGGCACGGCCCGACGTTTCGCTCACGTCCGACTTCATCGTCGGATTTCCCGGTGAAACCGAGAAGGACTTCGAAGCGACGTTGCGATTGGTGGAGGAACTCCGCTTCGACATGTCGTTCACGTTCGAATACAGCGCGCGGCCCGGAACGCCGGCGGCGAACCTGCCCGATTCGACGCCGCCGGAAGTGAAGCGACAGCGGCTTACGACGCTGCAGGCGTTGGTTCGTAAGCAGGGCGATGCGATCAGCCAGGCGATGGTGGGTACGACGCAGCGCGTGCTGGTCACCGGGCTGGCGAAAAAGGACCCGGGTCAGATGCAGGGGCGCACGGAGAACAATCGGGTGGTCAATTTCAGTGGTGGGCGGCCCGAGATGCGGGGGCAGTTGGTGGACCTCACCATCACCGAGGCGATGACGAATACGCTGCGCGGTGTCGTGAACGGAAACTTCATTTGACAGCGCAATGCCAATTGACAGGCAGGGCCGGTCGATAAATGCTACGTGCCCTATGCCGAATCGCATCGTAGTTTGACGGACCAGCCTAATCGCGTCGTCGCGCTGACCAGCAGCGTAACGCTCGAACCCAACGACTCCCGCCGCCTCGCTTCCCTGTGTGGGCCGTTCGACCAGAACCTCAAGTTGATCGAACGTCGCATGGGTGTGCGGATTCGCAATCGCGGCAACGAATTTCAGCTTTCAGGTCCTGCACAGCGGGTAGAAGCGTCCGAGGTACTCCTCAAGGCGCTGTACGAAGACATCGTCGACGACAAGCCGCTGGAGTCGGAGGCGATCCATGTCTATCTGCAGGACGCAGGCGTTGAAGCGCTGATTCAGGGCGGCGACGACGGCGGTCTGCTCATCCACACGCGCCGCAAAACGATCAAGCCGCGCGGTGCGAATCAGACGAACTACGTGCGAGCGATTCAGCAGCACGACGCGAATTTCGGCATCGGCCCGGCCGGAACGGGAAAGACGTATCTGGCGGTGGCGTGCGCCGTCGCGGCGCTCGAACAGGAACGCGTGAGCCGGATTCTGCTGGTGCGCCCCGCGGTGGAAGCAGGCGAGAAACTCGGCTTCCTACCCGGCGACCTCGCGCAGAAGATCGATCCCTATCTTCGCCCGCTGTACGACGCGCTGTACGAAATGATGGGCGTTGAGCGCGTGCACAAATACATCGAGCGCAACGTCATCGAAGTGGCGCCGCTGGCGTTCATGCGCGGCCGCACGCTGAACAACGCATTCATCATTCTCGACGAGAGTCAGAACACGACCATCGAACAGATGAAGATGTTCCTGACGCGCATCGGTTTCGGATCCACCGCGGTGATCACCGGCGACATCACGCAGATCGACCTGCCGCGCGGCAGTCGCTCCGGCCTGATCCACTGCATGGGCGTGCTCGATGGCGTCGAAGGACTGTCGTTCACGCACTTCACGTCGAAAGACGTCGTGCGCCATCCGTTGGTGCAGCGGATCGTCGAAGCGTACGCGCGCCACGACGAGCATGCCTCATCGCGACCCGAGCGAGGCTCGCGGAGTGGCGACTCCCGTAGCGATGACGGCCAAGACCCGAGTTGAGATTCAGAACGCGAGCGTAGCTGCGCAGCCGATGCCTTCGTTGCTGCGCCGCTGGGCGCGCGCGGCGCTCGACGGTATCAGTGAGTCGGGCAATCTGTGCATCCGCGTCGTCGACGTCGACGAAATGACCGAACTCAACTCCCGCTACCGTCGCAAGCAAGGTCCAACCAACGTGCTGTCGTTTGCCGCCGATCTGGTCGCGCCCGACGGTGACGAGCGTTTGCTGGGCGACGTCGTCATATGCGCGCCGATCGTTGCGTTAGAGGCGGAGCAGCAACACAAGTCGCCGACAAACCACTTCGCGCACCTGGTGGTGCATGGCGTGCTGCACCTATGCGGGTACGACCACGAGACCGACGCGGAGGCGCAGGTGATGGAACGCACCGAAGTCGCCATACTGAAGGGCCTTGGCATCGACGATCCGTATCGACCCATCGCATGAGTGATTCCGAACTGGATGACGAAGGCTCCGGGCGCCGCTGGATAGAGCGCGTTGCGGACATGTTCTCGGGCGAGCCCACTTCTCGTGCGGAGTTGATGGAAACGCTGCGATACGCCGCCGATCGCGACCTGATCGACGTCGACGTGCTGAACATCCTGTTCGGCGCGATCGCCATCGCCGACATGCACGCGCGCGACGTGATGATTCCGCGTTCGCAGCTCGTATGCGTAAAGGCTGACGCAACGCCACGGCAGTTCCTGCCCATCTTGATCGAGACACAGCATTCGCGTTTCCCGGTGATCGGCGACGATGTCGACGACCTGCGCGGCATCCTGCATGCGAAAGACGTGCTGCCGCTGTTGTTGAAAGACGAGTGGGACGACTTCGACATCAAGGATTGCATGCGCCCGGCTGCGGTGATTCCCGAGAGCAAACGGCTCAACGTGCTGCTGCAGGATTTTCGGGCCAATCGTAATCACATGGCCATCGTCATCGACGAGTACGGTCACGTCAGCGGCGCTGTGACGATCGAGGACGTACTCGAGCAGATCGTCGGCGACATCGAAGACGAACACGACATCGACGACAAGACCGACATCAAGGAACTCGGCGGCGACAACTACACCGTTAAGGCGACGACGCCGATCGCAGATTTCAACGAACGCTTCGGAACCGACTTCGACGACTCGGAGTTCGACACCATCGGCGGGTTGCTGATGCGGCACTTCGGCCACTTGCCGAAACGCGACGAGTCGATTGCGATGGGCGAACTGATGTTCGAGGTCCTGAACGCCGACAGCCGGCGAATCCGGCTGATGCGCGTATCGCCCGTCGGCCGGGATCACTGAGCAGCTGTTTCTAGTGCTGTCCAACAGCCGAGCCCGCACGTTCTGGCTCGCCGCGCTCGCCGGCGCAGCGTTACCGTTTGCACTGGCGCCGTTCGACCTGTGGCCGCTGTCGTTCGTTTCGGTCGCGGTGTTGTTTCGCGTGCTCGACGAAACGAAGCCCTCGCGCGCAGCGGTGCTCGGCTGGGCGTTCGGCGTTGGCAAATACGGGGTCGGCGCGTCGTGGATATACGTCAGCATCCACGACTATGGGCCGGCGCCGGTGTGGCTCGCAGGTTCGCTGGTGGCGCTCTTCGTGGTCGCGATGGCCTGGTTTCCCGCGGCGTTCACGTTCGCATACGCGCGTTGGGTTCGAGGGCCGAATCGCTGGGTGAACGCGATTGGCTTCAGCGCGTGCTGGGTTGCCCTCGAGTGGGTGCTGACGTGGTTTCTCACCGGCTTTCCATGGCTGTTCCTCGGCTACGCGCAACTCGACAATCCCTTGCGCCATTGGGCGCCCGTTGGCGGTGTGCTCTCCGTCAGCCTCGTTGCGGCGCTCAGCGCAACGATTGCGGTTGCCGGGATCGCGCGGCATGCGACGCGTCGGGGGCTGACGATCGCGGGATTGGTTGCGCTCGTTCCATGGATCGTGGGGGTCGGCCTCGGCTACGTGCGTTGGGTGGAGCCCGCCACGCCGGGCACCGTTGCGCTCGTGCAAGGCGACATTCCGCAAGACGTCAAATGGCGGCCGGAAAGCGTCGCGCCGATTCTGGAGCGTTACACCACGCTGTCGGAACCTTACTGGCAACGCGACCTGGTGATCTGGCCCGAAGCCTCGATCACGTTGTTCGAGCAGCAAGCCGCGCCATTCATCGAGGCGATGGCGATGCGCGCGCAGAGTAGCGGTGCAGCGCTGGTGTTCGGTGTGCCGGGCTACGAACGCTTGCCGGACGGAAGCGCTGCATTTCGGAACATGGCGGCGGTCGTCGGTAACGGTAGCGGACACTACGTAAAGCGCCGCCTCGTGCCGTTCGGCGAATACGTTCCTCTCGAAGGTCTGTTGCGCGGTGCGATCGAGTTCTTCGACCTGCCGATGTCGCACGCCGAATCGGGTCCGTTGTCGCAGCCGTTGTTGCAGGCGGGACACTGGAGGCTTGCCACCGCGATTTGTTATGAGGTGGTCTACCCGAATCTGGTGCGTCGCGACGCGCGCGATGCCGATGTCATCGTGACGATCTCGAACGACTCCTGGTTCGGGCATTCCATCGGCCCGCATCAGCATCTGCAGATGGTGCGTATGCGTGCATTGGAGAACGGCCGCTACGTACTGCGCTCGACCAACAACGGACTGACCGCGATCGTTGCGCCCACCGGGGTAGTGATCGCGCAGGCACCGCAGTTCGAACCGGTGGTGCTCGACGGAACGTTCAGCGGCATGTCGGGAGTAACGCCATACGGCGCTGCGGGTGACGCGCCGATACTTGCAGCGTTGGTGATCGGGCTCGGGATTTCGTTGTATTTCCGCCGCCGTCGCAGGTAGCGGCGAACGTGCGCAGGCGCGTCGGCTTCGTCGCGCCACGCAGAGGCGCCGTCTGCGACGCGCCGTCCGCGACGCGCCGTGTTGTCGTTTGAGGGCCAGTCGATTACCGTGCGCGGTTTCCAACACGCACGCATCATGAGCAGCAACGCCGACCGTTACGACGCGCAAGCCATTGAAAACAAATGGCAGGCGGAGTGGGTACGTCGCGGTACCAACACCTTTACCGAAGCGCAGATCCGCGCCGCAAAGGAACCGTTTTTCAATCTGATGATGTTCCCGTATCCGTCCGCGGAAGGGCTGCACATCGGCAACATCTACGCGTTCACGGGCGCCGACGTGCACGGCCGCTATTGGCGCTTGCGCGGCAAAACGGTGTTCGAACCGATCGGCTTCGACGCGTTCGGCATTCACTCGGAAAACTATGCACTCAAGGTGCAGACGAATCCGAACGACCTGATTCCGCGCAACGTCGCGAACTTCACCCGTCAGTTGAAGCGCGTCGGCGGCATGTTCGACTGGAACCACACCGTTGATACGACCGCGCCCGAGTACTACAAGTGGACGCAGTGGATTTTCCTGCAGTTGTATCGGGGCGGATTGGTCGAACGCCGCGACGGCGCGGTGAACTGGTGTCCGTCCTGCAAGACGGTGCTCGCCAACGAGCAGGTCATCGCCGGTTTGTGCGAACGCTGCGACTCGATGGTGGAACAACGGCGCCTGCCGCAGTGGTACTTCAAAATCAGCCAGTACGCAGGTCGTTTGCTCGACAACATCGAGGGCCTCGACTGGTCCGATACCACCCGGAAGTCGCAAGCCAACTGGATCGGCCGTAGCGACGGCGCAGAGGTCGATTTTGCGGTGGCCGGATCGCCGGCCTCCGTGCGCGTATTCACGACCCGTCCGGATACGTTGTTCGGTGCCACTTATATGGTGCTCGCGCCTGAACATCCGCTCGTCGATGCAGTAACCACCGCCGCGCAGCGCGTCGAAGTCGATCGCTACCGCGACGAAGTGTCGAAGCGCGACGTAGTCGATCGAAGAAAGGTCGAGAAGGAAAAGACCGGCGTATTCACGGGTGGCTACTGCATCAATCCCGTGAACGACGCGCGCATTCCGATCTGGATCGCGGATTACGTTCTGATGGACTACGGCACGGGCGCAATCATGGCGGTGCCGGGCCACGACGAGCGCGACTTCGAGTTCGCGCAGCGCTTCGGACTGTCGATCGTGCGGGTGATTGCAGGGGCCGGTGACACTGCCGCCTCGCCGCTGCCGGAGGCGTATGCGGGCGACGGTTCGTTGGTGAACTCGGGTCGCTTCGACGGGAATAGCGTTGCCGACGGCAAGCGCGCCATCGTGGACTGGTTGGCGCAACGCGGTGTCGCCGAATCGAAGGTGAACTATCGATTGCACGATTGGTGCGTTTCGCGGCAGCGCTATTGGGGTCCGCCGATCCCGATCATCTATTGCGAAAAGCACGGCGCGGTGCCGGTGCCCGAAGCCGATCTTCCGGTCATCCTGCCGCGCGTCGAGGATTTCAAACCCGACGATTCGGGTATCAGTCCGCTGGCGCGCGTGCGCGAGTGGTACGAAACGACCTGTCCGGAGTGTGGCGGTCCTGCACGGCGTGAAACCGACGTTTCGGACACGTTCCTCGACAGTGCATGGTATTTCTTGCGCTATCCGAGCAGTGATCGCGACGACGTTGCCTTCGACCCCGAGATCACGCGCAAGTGGTTGCCGGTGCATACCTACATCGGCGGCAACGAGCACGCGGTGTTGCACCTCATGTACTCGCGTTTCGTCACGATGGCGCTCAAGGATCTAGGTCTGATCCACTTCGAAGAACCGTTCGCGAAGTTTCGCGCGCACGGTCTCATCATCAACGAAGGCGCGAAGATGTCGAAGAGCCGCGGCAACGTGATCGTGCCCGACGCGCTGATCGAGAAATATGGCGCCGACACCGTGCGCTTGTACCTCATGTTCCTCGGCCCGTTCGAACAGGGCGGTGACTATCGCGATCAAGGCATTGCCGGCCCGCACGGATTCCTGACGCGGCTCTGGCAGAGTGTGTTGGAGGCGCAGGATGGCGCGCCCGACGCGAATGTCGAGAAGAAGCTGCATCAGACGATCCGTCAGGTTACCGAGCAGGTTCCGGAACTCGGTTACAACACGGCAATTGCTGCGTTGATGGAATACCTCAACGTGGTGCGCCACGGTGGACGCACCGCGCGTCGCGCCGAAGTGGAACCGTTAGTGGTGATGCTCGCGCCGTTTGCGCCGCACGTCGCCGAAGAGCTCTATCAGCGGCTCGGTCACAACGGTGGGTTGTTCGATAGCGCGCGTTGGCCCGAATTCGATGCATCGAAGGCCGCGGAGAAATCGGTGGAAATCGCCGTACAGGTGAACGGTAAGTTGCGCGCGCGCCTCGTCGTCGCCGTTGGCGCTGGCGAAGCAGACGTCAGGTCGCAGGCGATGCAACTCGAGAATGTCGCGCGACACGTGGACGGCAAGACCGTTCGAAAACAGATCTACGTTCCCGGCAAGTTGTTGAATCTGGTGGTCGGATGATTCGCGCGTCGCTGCTGCTCGCAGGAATGCTGCTTGTCGGATGTGGCTATCACCTGCGTGGCGCAAGCGTCGAAACGTCGATTCCTTCCGCGTATCTCATTGGCGGTGAGGGTGTCGAAATCACGGCCGATCTCGAACGCGCGCTGCGTCAATCGGGCGTGGAGATGCTCGACTCGGCCGCGAATGCGGCGGTTGTCATCGATCTGATGCAGCAGACGCAAGCGACGCGCACGTTGTCGTATACCGATAGAGCCACCACTGCGGAATCGCAGCTCGAGCTCGCGGTTCGTTTCAAGATCGTTGGTGCCGAGGAGAGACAGCTGGTGCCCGAACGCTGGGCACGCGCGACACGCACCTACCTCGTCGACACCAACAACCTCGTCGGCAGCAATCAGCAACAGCGGCTCATGGACACCGAACTCAGGGGCGACGTTGTGCAGCAGATCATGCGCAGCGTCGGTGCCGCCGGTCGGCAGTTGAAAGCCGCGCCGCTCTGATGCCGCTGCGACCTCAGGATCTGCCGCGCGATCTCGAACGTGGATTGAAGCCGGTGTATCTCGTTTCGGGAGACGAGACACTCCTGGTGCAGGAAGCGTGCGATCAGGTGATCGCAGCCACACGCGCGAACGGCTTCGACGAGCGAGTCCTGATGCAGGTGGAAGCCGGGTTCAGGTGGCACGAGTTGACCGAACAGGCGAACACGATGTCGCTGTTCGCACAGCGTCGGTTGCTCGATGTGCGAGTACCGGCAAAGCACTTCGATAAAGACGCGGTAGAGACGTTGCTCGCGTATCTCGCGAGCCCGCCGCAAGACACCATTTTGTTGCTGCGCACGGAGCGGCTCGATACACGTCAGCGCGGTGCCGCATGGTTCAAGAAGATCGAGTCGGCCGGTGCCGTCGTGCTGGTATGGCCGATCGGCCCGAAGGAACTACCGGGTTGGCTTTCGCAGCGGGCGCGGCGAGCTGGGCTCGAGATCAGCAGCGATGCGTTGAGTTATCTGGCCAACAGCGTCGAAGGTAATCTGTTGGCCGCGGCGCAGGAGATCGAGAAGCTCGCCCTTTCCGGCCTGCCGCAACCGATCACGCTCGCGGCCCTGACCAGTGCGGTTGCCGATGCCGCGCACTACGACGCATTCGACCTGGTGGATGCAGCGCTCGAAGGAGAAGCGCGCCGGGTACGGCACATTGTCTGGGTGCTGCGCGCGGAAGGGGTGGCGGTGCTGGCGGTGCTCGGTTCGCTAACGGTCCAGCTGAGGCGCTTCCTGAACGACGACGTTCGCGGCATGCCGCAGGCGAAGGAGCGGGCAATGCGCTCTGCTGCAAAGCGACTGCGCAAGCGCGACATAGAAAACCTGATCGCGCAGGCCGCGCGCATCGATCAACAGGTGAAGGGCGCGGCGCCCGGCGATCCGTGGGAGACACTCGAGTACGTTGCGTTGCGGCTTGCTGGCGTTGCAGGCGTCGATTGGCTCGCAACAGCCTCGTAGACTGGTTGCGCGGAAGGGCTACGCGAAGCGCGTGGCGAGCGGCGCGAGATAGCTTTCTATATCGACTTTGATCGGCATCAGATACGCATGGCCGCCGCGATCGGCGATCTCCGACAAAAAGCGCAACGCAAAACTCTGATTCCAATGCAGCGTCGGCGTGAACTCCGGTGGAAAGCGGACGCGGTTGACCCGCTGCCAATAGCGCTGGCTGCGATCGGATATCACCGGACTGAGACCCCAGAACGTGATCGCGTCGGCCAACAGCACGGCACAGCGTTCGATGTCGCGCAGATCGAACAGCGGTTGCGTGAAGAATCCGCAGGCGCCTGCTTCGCGCTTTTGCGCGATGTTGCGCGCGAGCGACGCATCGTCGGTATAACGATGTGGATCGAGCGCGGCGTATACCGATAACCGCGGTAGGTGGTGCGCCAGGACCCGGATCAGCGCCGTTGGCTCGAATCCCTGGGCCGCGTCGGCTTTATCGCCCGCGATCACGATCACTTCGTCGATGCCGCGGGCGGCGATGGCTTCGATCAACGCGTCCGCAGTCGATTCATCGAAGTCGCATGCGCGCAGGTGCGGGATGCGATGCGCGATGCGGCCGCGTATGTGATGCACTGCGTCGATGCTGCGCAGATCGCAGTTCGAGCGATCGGGAATGTTGACGGTATCGATGCGCGGATAGCGTGCTGCGATCAGTACAAGCGCAGCGTCGAGGTCTACCGTGCTACGAGGAACGATTTCGAGAGACGTACGCATCGGATGCTCGCTGAAGCCGTCGAGGGATTGCGAGCAATCAGTGTGGGGCGGGCGATCCGATCGGCAAAACCAAGAGGCTCATCCGGAACGTGAGCGGCCCTCATACGGTGTCGACTTGGTTGACCGGTGTCCGGGTCAGTTCACCAGAGTCTCGCTTTCGCGGCCGAGTTCGATCAGGCGCAGGCGGCCGTCGCCGCTGGCAATGCGGGTGATCGAACCGTTGTCGGGGCGGAAGCACACCAGTCGGTCGTCCGATGTGGCGGCGCCCACAGCCACGTTGATCGCTACGTAGTGGCAGAACACGACGCTGTCTTCATTGATGTCGATCAGGCGGTCGATGAGCCCCTTCCGCCATTGCTGCAGATCGAAGGGTAACGTGCGCCAGCGGCCCTGCATGATGCTGCGCAACCACTCACCGCGCTGCGCGAGGTCGGCAGTGGGCGAAGGAATCTCCGCGACCCGATGTTCGATGACTGCGTCCACGCCCCAGCGTTGCGACAACGGCAGTGCAGTCTCTCGCGCCCGCGCCAGTGGACTCGAATAGATCGCGAGCGGACCGAGCGGCGCGAGAATCGACGCGGTGTGAGTCGCCTGCGTGCGACCCAGTTCGTCGAGACCCGGATCCGGGTGGCTGTCGAAGGCGGCCGCCGCGCGGCCATGACGAACGAGGAAGAGAGTAGCCATGTCGTGTCTATCCGGGAAGTTAGTGGTTAAATATGCGATTCGCTCGTCGAGACCCCTCGATCAAGAGCAGGAAGTTGCAGTCTGAAGCAGTGGAAGAACCTATGAAATCGCACGACTCCGGCTTGTCGCCGGACATGGTACCCGACACGAAAGTCAACGTCCGGGAAGTCTTCGGTCTCGATCAGGACATGCAATGCCCCGCGTTTCGCGAGCGCACCGCGTATGTGCCGGAGATCGATCCGTCGTATCGCTTCAATCCGGAAACGACGCTGGCGATTCTGGCGGGTTTTGCCTTCAACCGCCGCGTGATGATCCAGGGCTACCACGGCACCGGTAAGTCGACGCACATCGAGCAGGTTGCTGCACGCCTCAACTGGCCCTGCATCCGCGTGAACCTCGACAGCCACATCAGCCGTATCGATCTCGTTGGTAAAGACGCGATCGTGGTGAAGAACGGCCAGCAGGTGACCGAGTTCAAGGAAGGCATGCTGCCGTGGGCTTTGCAGCACCCGACAGCACTCGTGTTCGATGAATACGACGCAGGTCGGCCAGACGTCATGTTCGTCATTCAGCGGGTGCTCGAAGTTGAAGGCAAACTGACCTTGCTGGATCAGAACAAGGTCATCAGCCCGCACCCGGCATTCCGCCTGTTCTCCACCACGAACACGATCGGTCTGGGCGATACGACCGGTCTGTACCACGGCACGCAGCAGATCAACCAGGGTCAGATGGACCGCTGGAACATCGTTACCACGCTGAACTATCTGCCGCACGATGCGGAGGTCGAGATCGTGCTCAGTAAAGAGCCGAACTGGAAAAGCGACAAAGGTCGACGGCAGATCTCGAACATGGTGTCGGTGGCCGACCTCAGCCGCCGCGGCTTCATCAATGGCGATCTGTCGGTGGTGATGTCGCCGCGAACGGTCATCACGTGGGCCGAAAACGCCGAGATCTTCAACGATCTGGGCTTTGCGTTCCGTGTGTCGTTCCTGAACAAGTGCGACGAACTTGAGCGTCCGATCGTCGCCGAGTATTACCAGCGTTGCATGGGAGAAGATCTCGGTGATGCCACGCGCGGCATCACGCTGAAAGCCTCGTAGTTGCCCGCTAGAGTCGAGGTGATCGAGCACCCATGTCCGCGAACGACAAGGACAATCCGCTAGAACCGTTCAAGCGCGCGACGATTGCGACCATGCGCGCGCTCGCGGAAAACGACGAACTGGACATCACGTTCGGTCACGGCACACCCGCGGCGTCCGGAAATCGCATTCGAGTGCCCCTGCCTTCGATCGGATCGACCGACGCGCAAATCAACGTGATCCGCGGCGTGGGTGACGAGTTCGCCCTGCGGCTCCGTTATCACGATGCGGCCGTCTACAAACGTCGCGCGCCGCGCGAAGGTCCGGCGGAGGAAATGTTCCGCTGGGTCGAAGACGCGCGGATTGCGTCGATAGGTTCGTTGCGTATGGAAGGCGTTGCGCAGAACCTTGATGCGTCGCTCGAGTCGCAGTGTCAGGAAGCGGCATTCGATACGATCACCACCGAAACCGAAGCACCCCTTAGCGTTGCCGTTGGATTGCTCGTGCGCGAGCACCTGACCGGTCGTAAGCTGCCACCGTCGGCCGAAAACGTCGTAAAACACTGGCGTGAGTTCGTCGAGTCGCGCGCGGGCGGCGACATCGAGGCGTTGCGCGAATGTCTGCTCGACCAGGATCGCTTCGCGAAAGTGTCGCGCTCGATCCTCACCGATCTTGGACTCGCCGCGGAGTTCGACGATCCGCCGGAACTCGAGGAGAACGATCAGGATTCCGAGACGGTCGACGAGTCTTCCGATTCGGATTCCGATGCGAGTCCCGAAGACGTGGTGCTGGACGACGACTCGATGGCCGACGAGGACGCCGAAGGCGAAACCTCGACCATGCAGATGGAAGCCGACATGGATCTGTCGGATCTCGGTGCCGAATCCGACCCCGATGAAGCACCGAACATCACGCGCGACGAATCCGGCCGCATTCGGATGGACGTGAATTACCAGGCGTTCACCACCGAATTCGACGAGATGGTACGCGCAGAGGAACTGTGCGACGCGGAGGAACTGACGCGACTGCGCGCGATGCTCGATCAACAACTCGTGTCGCTGCAGCACGCCACGTCGAAGCTCGCGAATCGCTTGCAGCGCCGGTTGATGGCGAAGCAGAACCGTTCGTGGGAATTCGATCTCGAGGAAGGGATTCTGGACGCGTCGCGCCTCGCGATCGTCGTCGCCGACCCAATGAATCCGTTGGCGTACAAGCAGGAGAAAGAGGTCAAGTTCCGCGATACCGTCGTCACGATGCTTATTGACAGCTCGGGCTCGATGCGCGGACGTTCGATCACGATCGCAGCGATGTGTGCCGATATTCTCGGGAGAACGCTCGAGCGCTGTTCGGTGAAAGTCGAGATTCTCGGATTCACGACGCGCGCCTGGCGCGGCGGTCAATCGCGGGAACGCTGGATTCAGGCTGGTAAGCCGTCGAACCCGGGGCGCCTCAACGACCTCCGGCACATCGTCTACAAAGCTGCAGACGATCCGTGGCGCCGCGCGCGTCGCAATCTCGGCTTGATGATGCGAGAGGAGCTGTTGAAGGAGAACATCGACGGCGAAGCGCTGATCTGGGCCCACAACCGCATTGTGGTGCGCCAGGAACAACGCAAGGTGCTGATGGTGATCTCCGACGGATTGCCGGTGGATAACTCGACACTGCTCGTGAACCCCAGCAACTATCTCGAGCAGCATCTGAAATACGCGATCGACGTCATCGAAAACCAATCGCCGGTCGAATTGATCGCGATCGGCATCGGTCACGACGTGACACACCACTACAAGCGCGCCGTCACGATCACCGACGCGGAGCAGTTGGGTGGAGCGATGACCGAGCAGCTCGCCGCGTTGTTCGATATCGATACGCGCAGCCGCAGCGCGCGCGCCCGCATGCGCTGAGTTCGTTGACTTTGCCAGGGTCGCCGCATATAAACGGATGAGGAAGGCTCTGGGAGGGGTCTTCGGCCACATGTGTTGGGAGCATGTGGATGTCATTCAAATTGGGGAGATCATCGCATGGCATTCCGCTCATTCGGGCGTGCGGGCGTTTGCGCCGACACGGGGATCAACGGGCACGTTCGTGCCGAACTTCTTGCGGTAAACAAATCGGCTAGATGGCGACGTTGGTCGAAGGCGGGGGCCTTTGGACTGCCGGCATTGCTGTCTGCGGCCTTCATGGCGCAGACAGTATCCGCTGCAGATGCAACGTCGACACCGGCAGCGTCCGACCGACGGCAGATCGAAGAGGTGGTCGTTACCGCGGAACGCAAAGAATCGACGGTGAGCGACACGTCCATTTCGATTACTGCGTTTACCGGCCAGATGCTCGAAGACTTCGGTATCCGCAACCAGGAAGACTTGCAGAAGTACATTCCAGCGGCGGTCATCGAGCCTTACGACATGGCGATCCGAGGCATTGGACGGAACTTCCGGTCGTTGGGCGGCGACCCCGGCATTGCGACTTATCTGAACGGCGTCTACTCGGAAGACTTCGGCATCGCATCGACGGAAGGCGGCCTGTTCGACATCGAGCGGATCGAAGTACTCCGCGGCCCGCAAGGCACTCTGTACGGCCGCAACGCGATCGGCGGCGCCGTCAACTTCATCAACCGACTGCCGTCGAATGAATTCGAAGGCGTCGCGCGCGTGGTGGCTGGCAACTACGATTTGATCGAACAGTACGGCGTTCTGTCCGGTCCGTTGATCGAGAACATCCTTCAGGCACGCATCGTCGGCACGAAAAGAACTCGCGATGGCTACATCGACGACAAATCGGGCAACCAGAATCCCGACAACTATGGCGACGAGAACTACGCGTTGTCGCTGCGCTGGACGCCTACCGACAACCTCGAGTTCAACACGCGCGGCAACGAACGCAGCTATCGTCGCCGGATGGGTGGTGCGGACGCAGCCGGTATCGTCAACCTCAATGAAAACGGCGGCGGGGTAGATCCGGTTACCGGCAATAAACGCAATACGTCGTCGTTTGCGATGGGCTATCGCGAGGTGGACACGGGGGTCGTGTGCCCGAGCCTGGTCGATCGAACGAATCCCGCGTGTACCGTCACCGGTGCCACTGCCAACGCGGGCTTTCAGCCCGGCGGTACCACCGTCTACAACTTTACCGATCCGGTAACCGGTGCGGCAGTAACCGCTCAACGCGTCACGCCTGGAGTCGACTTCGGCATCGTCGGCGCGAACCAGATCAACAACCAGGCCTTCGGCACGAGCCTCGCGCGGCAGAAGATGCTGGGTAACGGCAAGATCAGCGGTGGCGACGTACAGACCGACACGAGCGGTCATCAGGACGAGTACTTCGATCAGCAGGCGAACTCGACCGACATCCGCTGGACCGTGAACGATACGTTCTCGATCAAGTACATCTTCGGCTACACCGACTATTTCTACGACCGCACCTCCGACACCGAACTGACGAGCAACACCAGTACGTTCACGCCGCAAGACGTGGCGGGCACACCGGTGACGTTCTCCGGTGACCGTCAGTTCTATGTCAGCCAGGAAACGGAGTACATCTCTCACGAACTGCAGTTCTTCAACGACTGGACGGACAGCCTGACGACCACCACCGGCTTGTTCTACTACAAAGCGGCGATCACCCAGCGCGGCGACTTCTACAACTCGAACGACGCAAACCCCGGCACGCCGGTGGTGTGCTGTGCGCCGGGCCAAAGCAAGTTCGTTTCGAACTTCGACTACGGGGCGGCGGCACCGATCGCGGCGACTGCCCCCGGCGCAGGTGCGGCCGCATTCATGGGCTTCGTACCGAAGGTCGACATGTTCACTGCGAAGCAATCGGGCCTCGCAGCACGGGCCGGCGTGCCTTCCGGCTTGCCCGGATTGAACAACGCGTTCTGCTTCCCGGTGGCCTTCAACAACAACCCGTTCCAGCTCTGCGCAGGACAATGGTCGGCGGATACCGGCGATCGCGTCGCGCATGGACCCATCACGTACGGCACGAACCTCGAATATCAGACGCGCAGCGAGCGCGAAGCGTTCGCCGTGTACACGCAAAGCGTGTACACGCTCAGCGAGCACTTTGCGTTGACGTTAGGCGCTCGCTGGGCGCGTGACCAGTTGCACGGTGAAGAGAACCTCTTCACCTACGTCGAAAACCTCGGATTTGCCGGCGGCGATCTGCCATCCGCGCAGCTGACCGCCATGAACGTGGCGATCGGTGCGATGGATGCCAACGGTCAGATCCTCGACTACAACAATCTGCGCACCGCCGGTCTGCCGGTCTCGGAGTCGTTGTGGCGGCAGTTGTATCGAAAAGACGATGCGGTTACGGGTCGGATCAACCTCGACTGGACGCCGAACGACAAGGACCTGTTGTACTTCTCGGTAACGACCGGCCATCGCGCGGGCGGTTTCAACCTGGTGTTCTTCAGCCAGAATGCGAAGTACGAACCGGAGGAACTGATGGCGTACGAGATCGGCTACAAAGGCGAGCTTCTCGACGGCACGATGCAGGTCAACTCCGCCATTTACTTCTACGACTACGAGAATGTGCACACGTTTGCGGCGAGCCCGTCGGCATTGGGCGGATCGTCGACCAGCGTGTTCGCAGTTCCGAAGGCGCAACTGTACGGGTGGGATACCGATGTTCTCTGGCTGGTGAATCAACGGATCACGTTGGGTATAGCGGGAAGCTATACGCACAGCGAGTACACCGAAGACTTCGACATCATCGACACGACGAATCCATCGCGTCCTGAGAGTTTGTTCGACCCGCTCGCGATACCGCTCAACATCAAAGGCAACCAGATGTTGCGCGTACCGAAGTACAAAGCGGATGCGTACGCGCAGTATGCGTGGCCGGTTCCAGGCGATCGCGGAACGTTGACTGGGCTGATCGGTTATTCCTACATCGACAAAGTCTCTTTCTCGCAGTTCCAACTGGACATCGACAAGGCCGATTACTACACGCGGGCGGATGCGCGGTTGACGTGGCTGTCGGCGGATAGCAACTGGACGGTTGCAGCGTTCTGCAACAACATGTTCGACGACATCGGTATTCGGCAGGTCGAAGCCAGCGACGAGTCGCAGAACTATCGGCGCGGCGGCACGTTGACGAACCCTCGCACCTACGGCCTGGAAGTCATCTACAAATTCGGCGCCTACAAGTAAGGGCGTAGTCGAACTGACGACTGAGAAGGGGGGCGAAAGCCCCCTTTCCTTTGTTCAGCCGATCACTTTCAGCTGCTGAATCTCGGGGCGCCCCGCCATCAGTCCGGCGAACTTCGGGCCAGCAGCCTTGAAATGCGCGGTTTGGCCGTGCACGGCCAAAGCCGCCTCATCGTCGTATAGCTCCAGCATCAGATATTCACCGGCGTCGCTCTTGGTGAGCGTATACATTTTGTTGCCTGGTTCGTTGGCGCGCACTTCCTTCGCCAACCCCAACATGACCTTCTCGAATTCCGCTTCTTTCCCGGCCACGACCTTCAGTTTTGCGATGACTGCCAACACGATGAACCTCTCCGTTTGAATGTATGAACGCCGCATCATAGACCCGAGCGTATGGCGTTTGATTCGTTTCGGCGCCGACGCGACGCGCATAAGAGAAGCCGTCAGACAGTTGCGTTGACAATGCGAAGGGCCCCGCATATAAACGTTCGAGAAGGATCTGGGAGGGTCCTTTCGCCCACGGCGCAGTTCGAGTGGGTCCATTCAAACGGGGAGATCATCAATGGCATTCCGCTCTGAGGAGCGCATTGGCGTTTGCGCCAATGCCGAACAAAGCAGTTCCGTTCGTTCAGTAGCTTTCGCCCGGTCGGCATCGTCGTTGAGAAGTTGGTTGAGGCCGTGCTCCGCGGGGCTACCCATGCTTCTTTCGGCGGCATTCATGGCACAGGCTGTTTCGGCCGCGGATGCACCGGCAGCCGCAACGGCTTCGCCTGCTGAAAGGCGTCAGATCGAGGAGGTCGTGGTAACCGCCGAACGTAAAGAGGCGAGTATCAGCGACACGTCGATTTCGATTACGGCGTTCACCGGTCAGATGCTCGAAGACTTCGGTATCCGTAACGCGGAAGACCTGCAGAACATGATT
>JBGSNQ010000194.1:0-26522 GCA_041739525.1 Pseudomonadales bacterium
GCATCGGCGCGCACGTGGGACGACATCGTCGATGCCGGTTACGTCATCATCGGCAGTCCGGACGAGGTCGCAGAGAAGCTGCGCGAGGTGTGCGTCAATCTGAACGTCGGCCATCTGATGCTGCTGTTGCAGTTCGGCAACATGGAACACGACCTCGTTCGCTACAACACCAAGCTGTACGCCGAACGCGTGCTGCCGCAACTGCGCGATCTCTTCGACGATCAATACGAAGACCGCTGGTGGCCGAAGCCGCTGCAACAGCGTGCGGTGCCGAGAGCGGTGGCTTGATGGCGTTGGTGAAGTCGTCCTCGGTCGTCGTCGCCGGCCATCCGTGTCGCTTGCTTCAAGCCGGCACCGAATCACCGGTCGTGTTTTTTGCCGGCATCGGCGGCTTGCCGAAGTGGTCGCCGTTTCTCGACGCGTTGTCCACTACGCATCGCGTGATCGCGCCATCGCTGCCGGGGTTTCCTGGCTCCGCGGATTTCCGCCATCTCGACGATTATCACGAGTGGGTCGTTGCCGCGCTCGAATTGCTGGAAGCGATTGGCGAGCCATCGGTTGACCTGGTCGCGAGTTCGGTTACCGCACCACTGGCCGCTGAGGTAGCCGGCCTCGCACGTGAGCGGGTGCGCCGGCTCGTGCTGGTCGCGCCGTTCGGCATGTACGACGACGCCGATCCGACTACCGATATCTGGGCGCAGCGTCCTGGCCCCGAGGTTCTGCCATCCTTGCTGTGCCAAAACCCTGAGCGTTGGAAGCAGCTGTGGGAAATGCCTGCCGGTGAAGACCCCGTCGAGTGGGGTATCTACCTGACGCGGGCGATGGAAGCGGCCGCACGATTCCTGTTTCCAATGGGAAATACCGGCATCGCGAAGCGACTCTACCGCGTTCGCCAGCCCACTTTGCTGGTGAACGGCGCGAACGATCGGGTCATGCCCGCGTCATACCAACAGCGCTTCGCAACGCGCCTCGGCGGACCCGTTGTAACGCATACGGTTGCATCCGCTGGGCACCTCGTAGACTTCGATCAACCCGCAGAACTCGCGCGACAGATCAACGCGTTCCTGGTCGACCAGCGATACTGAAGCAGAGGATCACATGGCATTTGCACCCTTCGATCTGACTGGGAAGGTCGCATTGATTACCGGCGGCAACGGCGGCATCGGCCTGGGCATGGCTGAAGGCATCTCGCAGGCTGGCGGCGATGTATGCATCTGGGGAACGAATCGCGACAAGAACGACGCCGCAATCGAAATGCTCACCGGATACGGCACCCGCGTTTCGGCACAGGTGTGCGACGTCGCGGATGGAGATGCCGTTGCCGCGGCGTTTTCGGCCACCCTCGAAACCCACGGTCGCGTCGACGGCTGTTTCGCCAACGCTGGTATCGGGGGGCGCGGTCAGGCTTTCGAGCAGATGCCGTTCGACGAGTGGCGACGCGTGATGTCGGTGAATCTCGACGGTACGTTTCACACGTTTCGACATGCTGCGGGCCACATGCGCGAGCGCGGCGAAGCCGGCGATCCGGGCGGACGTCTCGTGGCGACCGCAAGCCTTGCGGCCATATCGGGGCAAGCCCGCGGCGAACACTATGCCGCCACGAAGGGTGCGCTCATATCGATGATCAAAGCGCTCGCCGTCGAGTACGCGCGCTACGGCGTAACTGCACACACGATTCTGCCGGGATGGATCGAAACAGCCATGACGGCCCCGGCGTTTGGATACGGCAAGTTCGTCGACAGCGTGATGAAGCGGATTCCCGCGCGGCGTTGGGGAAGACCGGAGGATTTCGCGGCCATCGCCGTGTACATCATGAGCGACGCGAGCGCATATCACACCGCCGACACGTTCCTGATCGACGGCGGCTACTTCAGTTTCTGATGCGAGGCGAATTTCGATGATTCAAGCGGTCCTCTGGGATTTCGGCGGCGTACTCACCACCAGTCCGTTCGATGCGTTCAACCGGTTCGAAGCCGAAAACGGCATACCGAAGGACTTCATCCGTGGCATCAATGCCACGAACCCCGAACACAACGCCTGGGCCCGACTCGAGTCGAGCGCCATTTCGCTCGCACAGTTCGACGAGGCGTTCGAGTTGGAGAGCCGCGCGGCCGGGCATCCGATCCGAGGGCAGTCGGTCATCGATCTGCTTTCAGGCGATCTGCGTCCTCGGATGGTTCAGGTCTTAACTACGTGCAAACAACGCTTCAAGGTTGCGTGTTTGACGAACAACGTGAAGTCCGGTGAGGGCCCCGGAATGGCCCGCACCAGTGAACGCGCGAACCAGATGCAACGCGTGATGCAGTTGTTCGATCTCGTTCTCGAGTCGAGCAAAGAGGGCATCCGCAAACCAAATCCGGCGTTTTATCTGCGTGCGTGCGAACGGCTGCGGATCAAGCCAACCCAGGCAGTGTTCCTCGACGACCTCGGAATCAACCTGAAGCCCGCGAAGGAACTCGGCATGACGACGATAAAGGTCACGTCGGAAAATCAGGCGATCGCCGAGCTATCCGACGTGCTGCGGATCGACTTCAAGGTCTAACGAGCCGGCGCAGCCGCGCGGCGGCCTCCTCCGGTGACAGATCGCGCTGTGCCTCCGCCAACATTTCGAAACCGACCATGAACTTGCGTACCGAGGCCGAACGCAACAGCGGCGGGTATACGTGCGCATGCAGTTGCCAGTGCTCGCCGTGGGCGCGACCGCGGCCATGCCAACCCATCGAGTATGGAAACGACAGGTCGAATAACCTGTCATAAGCCGGCAGTAGTAGCGCGAGCAGGCGCGCAAGATCGGCAACGTCGACCGAGTCCAGATCATCGAAGCTGCAGCGGTGTACAAGCGGCAGCAGGAGTGTTTCGAACGGCCACGCGGCCCAATACGGAACGACGGCGACCCATCGCTCGGTGCGCACCACCACCCGTACTTCGAGCGTCAGCTCCCTTTGCGCATAGTCGAGCAGCAGAATCGGCGAGGCTCCGTCACGCTGCGAATAGCTGCGCTGGGCATCGTCTTCCCGCGCAGCAAGCGTCGGCACGGCTGAGGTGGCCCACACCTGACCATGAGGATGCGGGCTGGAACAGCCCATCAGCGCGCCCTTGTTCTCGAACACCTGCACCCAGGCATGCTGCTCGTGCAACTGCCGTGTTTCGGCGCGCCAGAGTTCCACCACACCTTCGATTTCGCGTGCAGACAGCGACGCGAGCGTCGCAGCGTGGTTCTCGGAGAAGCACAGCACGCGACACCTGCCGGTAATAGACTCGGCCTTCAACAGCGAGTCGTTACCAATGTGAGCCACGCTGGCATCTAGCGCGGGAAAGTCGTTATCGAACGCAAACGTGCCGCGATAGTCTGGATTCACCACTCCGCTCGAACGCGTGTTGCGCGGGCACAAATAGCAGTCGTGCTCCCAACGATTCAGAGCGGGCGCATCCGTACGCTCCTCGCTGCCCTGCCAGGGCCTATTGGCACGACCGGGCGAAACGATCACCCAATCGCCCGTCAGTGGATTGTGCCGACGCTCAGCCATCGGCCGATCTCACGCCGCCAAGCGACTCGGCCACGAATGCGCGCGGGGTATTGCCGAAGCGCCGCGCGTACGCAGCGATGGATACGGCCAAAGCCGACTCAACGCGCGCGGTGTCGATCAATGCAACGACGCTGCCGCCAAATCCAGCACCCGTCATTCGCGCGCCGTAGCAACCCGGTTGGGCTGCCAACGCATCCGCGATAACGTCGAGCTCCGCACAACTCACTTGGTAATCGTCCCGCAGCGATGCGTGACTCTCCGACAGCGCATTGCCGAGTGCCGGCCAATCGTGCAGCTTCATCGCAGCGGCTGCGCGGCCGACGCGCGCGTTTTCGGAAACGACGTGACGCGCGCGCTGCAAAGCGACTGGGTCTTGAATGCGTTCCTGGCGCGCCTCGAACACAGCGGGCTCGACTCTTGCGAGCAGGCGATGTTCGACACCCAGTGCTGCGGCTGCTTCGCGAGTTTCGTTCAGCCGCGCGTTGTAAGCCGAGTCGACCAGTTGTCGCGCGCGACCCGTATCGACTACGACGAATCGCACCGTGGCGTCATCGACCGCGATGGTGCTGAACCGATGCTCGGCACAATCGAACAGAAGTGCAGCGCCTGCTCGGGCGAGCGTTATTGCCGCCTGGTCCATCAAGCCGCACTGCACGCCGACGAATTGGTGTTCTACGCGCTGCGCCGCCAGCGCGAGACGCAACGGCTGTAACGGTGTGTTTGCCGCCTGCGACATCGCATACATCAGCCCGACGGTGAGCGAGGCCGAACTCGACAGCCCGCTGCCCGGAATGTCGCCACCGACGAGAATGTCGGCGCCGCCTATCGCCACACCTTCCTCTGCCAGAACCGCAATGGCGCCTTCGACGAAGCGGCCCCATGAACCACGCGGCAAAGTCGCAGGCCGATCGGGTCGAAATTCGATTCGCTCCAGGAAGTTCGTGCTGATCGCTCGAACCGTGCCCGTGTGGGTCAGATGTACAGCCACCGATGTGCCGTATTGGATCGGCATCGGCAATACGGTGCCGCCGCAGTAATCAATGTGATCGCCGATGAGATTGACCCGCCCCGGTGCCCAGAACAGCCGCGGCGTTGCGTCGAAATGTTCACGAAACAAGCCGGCCCAGTCGGTCATGCCCCAGTCATTCACTGACGAGTCGATCACTGATGTTCGGCGAGAAACGACTGCACCGCGGCGGCGTCGGGAATTGCCTGCGCGGCGCCGGGCGAACAAACGGCCAGTGCACCGGCTGCACTCGCGTGCAGCAACCGGTCGCGTACGGGAATGTTCTCGAACCACGCGGCCATCAGATGTCCGATGAAGGCATCGCCGGCGCCGGTCTCATCCACCGGGTCCACCGCGAATGCCGGCAGCCAGATCCGTTCGTGTCCACGGCCATACAGCACTCCGTGCGCACCCAGCGTGACGACGACGTGCTGGTTCGGACGTTCGCGCGTGAGGCGTTCCAGCGCGCGATGCGGGTCGGCTTCATGAGCGAGTGCGGCGGCCTCGAGTTCGTTCAGCAGCAGCAAATCTACCGCGTCGATTCCATATCCCGCTTCGCGCCCGTCTACTGGAGCAATGTTGAGCGCAACCCGAATCTCGGCGCGTCTCGCTTCGGCAAGTACATCGCCGATGTCGTTGATCTCGTTCTGCATCAGCAGCCAACCGTCGCGACCCACACGCGCAATCGCACGCGCTACGTCGTCGGGTTGAATCTGATGATTCGCGCCGGCGACGATGACGATGGCGTTCTCGCCATGGGGGCCGACCTGAATCATCGCGTGTCCGGTGGGCTGAGTTTCGCAACACCGCACGCCGTCGATATTCACGCCGGCGTTCGCCAGCAGATCTGTCAGCCAGGTACCGTCGATGCCGACGCAGCCAAAGTGCGCCACTTGCGCGCCGGCGCGCGCGGCTGCAATCGATTGGTTCAAGCCTTTGCCGCCCGCGTGTCGCACTGGTGCCGTTCCGAGCAGCGTTTCGCCTGCTCGAACGATCGACGGCACCGAATACACGTAGTCGATACAGAACGAGCCGAGGTTGACCAGTTCAGGCATGGCCGACCAGTCGCGGTTTTGCAGCGAGCCCGCGATTGCTGAATGCAGGTAGCCACTCCGAATGAGCCGCCATCAATTCGGCGGTCATCGCCCGAATCTCATCGAGCGTTCCAACGGCTGCCGTGAGGGGATCGAGCGCCATTGCCTGGAAGACGCACTCAGGGTCCGATTCGAGTGCCGCCTTTACTGCGAGACGTTGTACATTGATCTGCGTCTGGTTGATGGCGGCCAGATGCGCAGGGATGCTTCCGACGGCTTGCGCTTCGATGCCGCTACCGTCGACCGAACACGGTACCTCTACACAAACGCCGTCGGGCAGGTTGGCGATGTGGCCTTCGTTCATCACGTTGCCGTAGATCTTCACCGGAACGCCGCCGGCCAGCGCGCTGATGATCTGGCTGCCGTATTCGTTACTGCGCTCTAGCGACACCGGTTCAGTACCGTCCGCCATCTTCTCCATGACCTCGCGCCAGTCGGGACGGTTGTACAGCTCTTTGATGAAACCCGAACCGCCGTTCCAGCTGCCGCCGGGGCAGTACGCTTCGATCAGATCCGGGCGCTTGCGGAACCACGCCGAATACTCGGAGTTGTGGCCGCTTGCCTCCGTTACCGGAAATCCGAAGTGCTTGATGTACTCCATCCGCGACGTGTCCTTACGCCACAGCCGAGGATCGACAGCGAGCTCGCGGATCGCCGGCAGCAAGTCGCGTCCTTGGTGATTGAAGCGAAATATCCAAGCTTGATGATTCAAGCCGGCACACTCGAACTCCACTTCTTCCAGCGGCACCTTCAGACGATGTGCCCACTGCGCTGTGGTGTGCTGCACGGAGTGACACAGCCCTACCAGACGTATGTCAGGCAACGCTTCTTTCATGCCCCAGCACAACATCGCCATCGGATTCGTGTAGTTCAGCACCCACGCGTCCGGACAGTGCGTCATCACATCGCGGCCGATGTCTAACAGCTGCGGAAGGGTGCGCAGACAGCGCATGATGCCGCCGGGCGTCAGCGTATCGCCGATCGCCTGATCCACGCCGTAGCGTTTCGGTATGTCGATTTCGCGCTCGATTGCTTCGTAACCGCCTACCAAAACGCTGATGATCACGTAGTCCGCGCCCTTCAAGGCTTCCGCGCGATCGTGATGCAGCGAGTAGTTGGCTTGCGCATAACCGCCGTCGCGACAGATGCGCTCCACGATTCGTCCGGCGTATGCGAGACGTTCGCGATCGACGTCGACCAAGGCGAAGTGTGCGTCGCGCAGATGCGGGTACGAGAGAATGTCGGCGGTCAGCCGGCTGGAGAACACCAGGCTGCCCGCACCGATGATTGCTATACGCGCCACGCCGCCCCCATGTATTTTGTCAATAAAAGCACGTGCGTCGAATGATCCCTAACGAACCGACTCAGCCGCCCTCGATGCGATGCAGGAAATACACTTCCGAGTCTGGTCCGACCGGATCGAGAAACGGATCGTGAATGATGTCGCCGTCGATCGCGACCGCCACTTTGCCGATCAGCACCTTGGATATTCCCGGATAGAGTTGCTCGAGCTTCGCCACCAGGTCGCGGAAGCTCTCGGCGCGAACCTCGAGCTCCCTGACACCGGCGGTGAGTTGCATCAGGTGATCCGGGAAGAACACCTTGGCCACGGCCGCGTGCGCCTCAGGCTTTCGCGGCCTCCAGTGCGGCGAGAATCCGCGGCGGCGACAACGGCAGATCGGGAATCCGGATTCCGGTCGCGGCACGCACGGCGTTCGCCACGGCCGCGAGCGGCGCCACGATCGGCACTTCACCGACTCCGCGCACGCCATACGGATGGCTCGGATTGGCCACCTCGATGATCCACGTATCGATCATCGGCAGGTCCGATGCAACCGGCATGCGGTAGTCGAGAAAGCCCGCGTTCTGCATCACGCCTTTCGCGTCGTAGATGTATTCCTCGTTGAGCGCCCAACCGATGCCCTGCACCGCGCCGCCCTGCATCTGGCCCTCGACGTATGCGGGATGGATGGCCTTGCCGGCATCCTGAATCGCCGTGAAGCGCAGCACGTCGACCTTGCCGGTTTCGGGATCAACGCGCACGTCGGCCATGTTGATCGAGAATCCCGGGCCTGGGCCCCGCGCGTTCAGCGAAGCACGACCGAGCAACGGGCCGCCTGTGCGTCCCGAGTTCGCTGCGATCTGCGCCAGCGAGAGCGGTTTCACGTCGGCGTTCACGCCCGGCTTCGGAATGGCCTGACCGTCCTGCCACTCCACCAGTTCTTCTTCGATGCCCCATGTGGCGGCCGCGCGCTGCTTGCACTGCGCGATGATGTCGCGGGACGCCTGAATCACCGCCATGCCGGTTGCAAACGTCACCCGGCTGCCGCCGGTGACATTGTTGTAGCCGGCGCTCTCGGTATCGGCGACGAGCACGCGGACCTGCTCGTACGGCACACCCAGCTCTTCGGCGGCCATCAGCGCCATCGAGGCGCGCGATCCGCCGATGTCCGGGCTGCCTTCTACGACTGTGACGGTGCCGTTTTCGTTGATATGCACCTCGGCGCTCGACTGCATGCCGGCGTTGAACCAGAAGCCGGCCGCGAGGCCGCGACCCTCGTTCGGCCCCAGCTTCGCGCTGTAGTTGGGATGTTTCTTCGCCGCTTCAAGGCACTCCTTGAAGCCGATCGCGTTGAACTTCGGCCCGTACGCCGCCTGGCTGCCTGCGCTAACGGCATTCTTGAGGCGCAGCTCGATCGGGTCGATCTTCAGCTGACGGGCCAGGTCGTCGATCAGACTCTCGCACGCGTACATCGACTGCGGCGCGCCGGGTGCGCGATACGCCGCCACCTTCGGTTTGTTAACCAGTACGTCGTAACCCTGGATCAGGAAATGCGGCACGACGTACGGCGCGAAGACGCACATTGCGCCGGGGGCCATCGACGAACCTTTGTAGCCGCCCGCCTCGTATGCGAGCCAAGCCGACATCGCGGTGAACGTGCCGTCTTTCTTCGCACCGATCTTGATGGTGCACTTCGTCGCCGATGCGGGACCCGACGCGCGAAACACTTCGTCGCGAGTCATGGTCATCTTCACGGGACGGCCGGACTTCTTCGACAACACCATCGCAACGGGTTCGAGATAGACCGTCGTTTTGCCGCCGAATCCGCCGCCGATTTCGCTTGGAATCACGCGGATGTCGGCCACGTTCAAGCCGAGCACTTTCGACGTCATCGAGCGCACGTCGAAGTGGCCTTGCGTGCAGCACCAGATGGTCGCCTGTCCTCCCTGGTTGATCGACGCGACACAGGCGTGCGGCTCGATGTAGCCCTGATGCACGGTCGGCGTGCGATAGGTGCCTTCGACCACCACGTCGGCTTCCGCGAAACCCTGCGCGATATCGCCACGCTTGAATTCCATGTACGCCGCGACGTTGCTCGGTTTCGTTGGTTTTTGCGGCAAGCCGGCGGTGAACAGTCGTTCGTCGATCAGTGTCGCGTTGTCGGCCATCGCGGCGTCGAGGTCCATTACGGGCGTCAACACCTCGTACTCGACCTTGATCGCGGCAAGCGCTGCGTCGGCGATCGCCGACGATATCGCGGCCACGGCTGCAACGGCATGGCCGTGATACACGACTTTGTCGCGCGCCATTACGTTGGTGGCGAGGTCGGCGAAGTCGCCCGCGCCCTCACCGCCCGTGATCTCTTCGTGACCCACCTTGGGAAAGTCGGCGCCGGTTGCAATGGCATACACGCCTTCGATCTTGCTTGCAGCGGCGGTGTCGATCTTCTTGATCCGCGCGTGCGCGTGCGGACTGCGCAGCACCTTGCCGTACAACATGCCGGGTAGGCTGAAATCGGCGCCGAAGTTCGCGCGCCCGGTGACTTTGTCCACGCCGTCGGGACGGATGACGCGCGTGCCGATGACTTTGTAATCTCTCGCTTCGCTCAAGATGCCTCTCCTCGCATTGTCTGCGCGGCGTCTTGAACCGCGCGGATGATCTTGTCGTAACCGGTGCAACGGCAGAGATTCCCCGCCAGGTGATAGCGGATCTCTTCCTCCGTCGGATTCGGGTTCTCGTCCAGCAGTGCTTTCGCTGCTACGACGAAGCCAGGCGTGCAGATGCCGCACTGCAGTGCGGCGTGTTGCAGGAACTTCTGCTGGATCGGATGCAGCGTCTCGCCGCGCGAGATGCCTTCGATGGTGGTGATCTGCCGCCCGTTGCTCTCGACCGCGAGCATCAGACACGAACAGATCAGTCGGCTGTCCAACAACACCGAACAGGCGCCGCAGTCGCCGGTCGCACAGCCTTCCTTGGTTCCAGTGAGGCGCAGAGTGTCCCGCAGCACATCGAGCATCGACTGCTGTGGTTCGCAGAGAAATTCCATCTGCTCGCCGTTGATCTTCGTTTCTACACGCGTTTTGCTCATCAACGGGTCTCCTTGGCACGTCCAGCGGCAATGGCGGTGGCTCGCCGGCACAACACCCCGACCACTGTGCGTCGATAGTCGGCGGTGCCGCGTTTGTCGGATATCGGCGAGGCGGCAGCGCTACAGGCTTTGCCTGCCTTGTCGAGCGCGGCGGCATCGAGTTTCGAGCCGATCAGCGCATCGGCAGCTGCCGGTACCGCGATCACGGTCGGCGCAACTGCAGCAATCGCAACACGCGCGGCGGTACACGTACCGTTCGCATCGAGCGTGACGCTGACACCGGCGCCCGCGACCGCGATGTCCATTTCCGTGCGGGGAATGAAGCGCAGGTACGCATCTGCGGTACCTTTTGCGGGACGCTGGAACTTGATGCCGAGCAAAAACTCGCCCGGCTTGAGCGCGTTCTTGCCGACACCGACCACAAAGGACTCCACCGGCATCTCGCGCTGACCGCCCTTCGATGCGATCACACAGACACCTGCGCTGGCTACGAGAGCCGAAATCGTGTCGCCCGCCGGCGATGCGTTGCAGAGGTTGCCGCCCAGCGATGCACGACCCTGAATCTGGCTCGAGCCGATCAGGTCGACCGCCTCGACCAGGCCGGGAAGGCACGCGACCAGCGGCTTCGACGCCGTCAGCACCGCACCGGGAATGGCGGCACCGATGTAGATTTCCTTGGCGCCGATGTCGAGCCGGTTCGTTTCGGCGAGCTTCTTGATATCGACAATCGTGCGCGGCGACCCATCGATCAGCCGCATCTGCACCATCAGGTCCGTACCGCCGGCCATCACCTGCACGCGGCGCCCTGCCCCTTGATGCTCAGCCAATACGTCGAGCGCCTGCTGAACCGTTTCCGGCGCAGCATAGGCAAATGACTGCATGAATCCTCCCATGACCATCCCGTGTGAAGGGCGGATTGTATATCAGGCACGTGCGGGTCAGTGCATTCACTCCGAGCGAACACTAGAATCGCGCGCCATGAGCAAATACGTTGAACACGTCGCTGCCATCCAACAACGCTGGGAAGCGGCGCTCGCATCGAACCGTTTCGACGCCGCGGTGATTTCGGCAGGTAGCCGCCAGAATTATTTCCTCGACGATCAGGCGCCGACGTTCCGCGCCAATCCGCACTTCGCGCAATGGGTCGACGCGGGTGGATGCGAGCACGCGTTGCTGCTGATTCGTCCCGGACGCAAGCCGACACTGCTGTTTCATCAGCAGCGTGATTACTGGCATCAACCGCCGACGCCGCCCGACACGTCCGGCGCGATCGATGTGCAACTGTTCGATTCGCTCGATGCACTCGTCGACGGCGCCTCGCGTGCACTGCGTACGGAGAATCGTACAGCGCTGATCGGCGACTCGAGCACGGATCGTACGAACTTAGCCGTTGCCGAAGTGAATCCTCAGCAGTTGTTGAATCGGCTGCACTACGGTCGCGCGTACAAGACGCCCTTCGAAATCGATTGCATGAGGCGTGCAACCGAAATCGGTGTACGGGGACACCGCGCAGCACTGGCCGCGTATCGGTCCAGCGCCAGCGAATACGACATCCATCAGGCGTTTCTGCTTGCTTCGAAACAGAACGAGACGGAGCTTCCGTACTCGAACATCGTTGCGCAGAACGAACATGCGGGCGTCTTGCACTATCAGCATTACGACCGTGAAGCACCGCGCGAGCGGGCAAGCTTCCTGATCGATGCCGGCGGACGATACTGGGGCTATGCGAGCGATATCACGCGTACCTATGCGGCGGACGAACGCAGCGACTTCGCTGCATTGGTTACCGCACTCGACACGCGACAACGGGCACTGATCGCCTCCATCAAGCCGGGGCTTAACTATCTCGCGCTCCACGAGACGATGCATCGCGCCATTGGTGATCTGTTGGCAGAGTTCGAACTGGTCAATTGTTCCGGCACCGAAGCATTCGAGTCGCGCATCACCGACGCATTCATCCCGCACGGCCTTGGCCATCTGATCGGCCTGCAGACACACGATGTGGCCGGCCACATGGTTTCACCCGACGGCGGCATGCGGCCGCCGCCCGATCGGTACGCTGCATTGCGCCTGACTCGCGACATCGCCGCGGATCAGATCTTCACGATCGAACCGGGTCTGTACTTCATCCCGATGCTGCTCGAAGAGTTGCGATCGAAGCCTGCGGGCAAGCGTGTGAACTGGTCCGTTGTGGCGCGGTACATGAAATTCGGTGGCATCCGCATCGAGGACAACGTCTTCGTCACGTCGAACGGCGTCGTCAACCTCACGCGCGACGCCTTCGCCGCGGCAGACGCGAAGTGACGCGACTGACGGTCGAGCGGCTGTTCAGCAGCCCGTCCCTCAATGGCAGCGTACCCAGCCACGTCAGGTTTTCTCCCGATGGCCGCTTCGTCACCTATCTCGCGAATCCGCCGGAAGATCGTGAACGGCTCGACCTGTACGTGCACGAAATCTCGAGCGGAAACGCGAGCCGCCTGATCGACTCGAGCCGCATACATGCGACGGGTGAAATGACCGCAGCGGAAAAAGCGGAACGAGAGCGACGCCGTCAATTCAGCGGCGGCTTGTCGAGCTATCGATGGCTTCCGGACGGCAATCGAATTTGCGGGATGATCGACGGCACCGTGTATCTGTTCGACCGCGAAGCCGGCTCGTTGCGCGCACTCACGGCAGATGGCGTTCGGCAGACCGATCTGACGGTTTCACCGGGCGGTCGCTACCTGAGCTACGTTCGCGCCGGTGATCTCTACCTGTACGACCTCTCACTCGAACACGAAGAACGACTGACACATGACGCTTCCGACCGCGTAACCAATGGACTCGCCGAGTTCGTTGCACAGGAAGAGATGCATCGCTTCGAGGGCCACTGGTGGTCGGCGGACGACGCGCGCATCGTGTTCGCACGCGTTGATGACACGTCGATTCCGGAGACGCACCGGTACGAATTCACCGCAAACGAACTGGTAGCGGTTGCGCAACGCTATCCATACGCCGGCGCCGCCAATGCGCGCGTCGATCTCGGTGTATTGGATCTGAATTCGCGTTCGGTGCGGTGGCTGGAGTATCGGCATCAGCCCGACGATTACCTTGCGCGCGTGAACGTCGCGACCGATCGCGTGGTCGTGCAGGTTCAAAGCCGGGACCAGCGAACGCTGACCGTTACCGCCTTTCCTTTCGACGGCGGCGCGCCGAGCGAGCTATTGACTGAACGGCAGCCGGCCTGGATCAACCTGCACAGCAATTTTCGCTTCCTCGGTGCCGACCGCTTCTTGTGGACGTCTGAGCGCGACGGCACATCGCAGTTGTATCGCTACGATGCCGACGGCAAAGCGCTACAACTGACGCGAGGATCCGGCCGAGTCAACGAGTTGGTACACGTCGATTCAACACACGCGTTCGTGCTCGGCTGGATCGACCGGCCAACCGAGCAGCATCTGCTGCGAGTTGCGCTCGATGGCACCAACCAGCCCGAAGTCATGACGAAGGTGCCCGGCTGGCACGAAGCCGTGATCGATCCAACCGGCACCTGGTTCGTCGACCGATACTCGAGCACCTCGCAGCCCGCGTGTCTCGAACTTCGTTCTGCCGCATCGGAAGTGCCCGCGCGCGGGCTCGCAGCCAACGCCCTCGTAGAGGGGCATCCCTACTACACGCACGTATCGGATCACGCCGAACCGACTTTCGGCACCATCGCGGCCACGGATGGCCAAACGCTGTGGTACCGACTCACCTTGCCGCGCAATCGCGGCTCCAAAGGCCGTTTGCCCGTATTGATCAACGTCTACGGCGGTCCCGGCGTGCAGCGAGTCCGCAACGAGTGGGCACCGCTTTCGAACCAACTGTTCGCACAACTGGGTATCGCGGTTTTCGAGCTCGATAATCGCGGCGGCGGCAATCGTGCAAAGTCGTTTGAGGATCCGATCTGCGGACATCTAGGTGACGTTGAAGTAGACGACCAACTCGCCGGCATCGAGTTCATCAGGCGCCAGCCCTGGGCGGACCCGGACCGTATTGGAGTGATCGGCCACAGCTATGGCGGTTTCATGACGCTGATGCTGATGGCGCGCAATGGCGGCCAGATCCGTTGCGGCATAAGCACCGCACCGGTAACGGACTGGCGCCTGTACGACACCCACTACACCGAACGATACCTATCGACGCCGCAGCTCAACGCCGCCGGATACAGCAGCAGTTCCGTGCTGACTTGCGTGGACGCGATCAGCGGTGCGCTGTTACTCATGCACGGTATGGCCGACGACAACGTGCTGTTCGCGAATACCAGCGCGCTGATGAAGGCGCTGCAGCAGCGCACCTTCCCCTTCGAACTGATGTTGTACCCGGGCGCGAAGCACGCAATGCAGGAACGCGACGTGTCGATCCATCGTTATCAAACCACTCTCGATTTTCTGAAACGGAAGCTGCTCGCGTGACCTACCGCATTCGCCCCGCCACGAGAGCCGACATCGACCTGCTGGTTCGCTTCAACCATGCGATGGCGCAGGAAAGCGAAGACAAACCGCTCGACCTCGAAGGCTTGAAGGCGGGCATCGCGGCGCTGTTCGATCGACCCGCAGACGGCTATTACCTGATCGCCGACGATACGAACGGCAATGCGGCGGGTGCGTTGATGCTGACGTTCGAGTGGAGCGATTGGCGCAACGGCCGCTTCTGGTGGATTCAGAGCGTTTTCGTGACGCCGGAGCATCGCAGGAAAGGTGTCTACACGGCATTGCACGAACACGTTCGCGATGCGGCGCGCGCTGACCGGGAATGTTGCGGGCTACGTCTCTACGTCGAGCGAGAGAACACGGGCGCGCAAGCGACGTATCACGCGATGGGGATGGTCGAGACACACTACCGCCTCTATGAAGAGGAGTTCGTCCGCTCCTGACTCGTTCGCGCGAACAAGCGGTGGAAGTTGGCCGTCGTTCGCTCCGCGAAGGCTTCGATCGTCTGTCCGCGCAGCATTGCTAGAAACTGCGCCGTGTGCGTGACGAACGCCGGTTCGTTCGTCTTGCCCCGATGCGGAACCGGTGCAAGCCACGGACAATCGGTTTCCACGAGCAGACGATCTTCTGGTACGCGGACGGCGACGTCTCGAACGTTCTGCGCGTTTCTGAACGTGACGATACCCGACATGGACACGTACCAGCCGAGATCCAGCGCGCCGCGGGCGAGGTCCCAGGACTCCGTGAAGCAATGCAGCACCCCGATGGTGCCCTTGTGCAGGCGCAAGAGTTCGAGCGTATCGGCTTCCGCCGCGCGCGTGTGAACGATGACAGGCAGCGAGGCTTCACGTGCGATGTCCAGATGTGCAGCGAAGCTGTTGCGCTGGTTCCACCGAACATCATCGGAATCGATCTTGAAGTAGTCGAGGCCCGTTTCGCCGATGCCAACGACTCGCTCATGGAACGCGGCTTCGCGTACCCACTCGAGTGAGCGCTTCTCACCGGCGCTTTCCGGATGCAGCCCGGCGCTGGCCCAAACGTCGGTATGCCGCTCCGCAATCTCGGTCACGGCACGTTGGGTGTCGGCATTTACACCGATGCACAGGAACTCGCTAACACCCACGCTACGCGCGGCCGCGAGGCTGGCGTCAGCATCGTCGAGATAATTCAGATGGCAGTGAGAATCGACCAGCACACTTACATAGTGTGCGTGTGGCGGTCGGATTGCAGTGCGCCGGCGAGGTACGTCTCGATTTTCGTGCGCGCGACGTCGTCCTGATCGTTGAACTGCACGCCGATTCCGGCAGCTCGGTTGCCCTGCGCGCCCTTAGGTGTCATCCACACGACTTTGCCGGCGACCGGAATCTTCTCTGCTTCATCCATCAGATTCAGCAGCATGAAGACCTCGTCGCCGAGCTCGTATTCCTTCTTCGTCGGGATGAATAGACCGCCGTTACGGATGAACGGCATGTACGCGGCATAAAGGACGGCCTTGTCCTTGATTGCCAGCGAGAGAATTCCGTTTCTAGTACCGCGTTTGGCTTCCATTGCGTCTTGAGTCCGGTCGAGACCGGATAAATGTACACCGAGGCCGAAGCGCGCGGATGATCGTGTTCTCAGTCAGGCTTGTCAATTGACCCGGACGTGATCGAAGTCACACTCGCAACCGCGAGATCCTTCCACGCAATCAACCGCGATTCGAAAAGCAGACGGGCGTTCGGATTGGTGGTTCCGCGCAACAGAAGACGGTCGCGCGCGAGTTGGTCCCACATCGTCAGCAGGGCTTCATCCGTTGCCTTGTCGAGTGCTCGTGCGAGCGCCCCGGAGTGGCCGCTTTCGCTCACCGAAATGCGCCGCAGCCCTACCACGCTTGCGAGATATCGCATCCATCGCTCCACCAGTTCCGCGGGCATGTCTTTCGCCCAACCTTCCGCGACGTTCAGCGGATTGGCTTCGCCGCGCGCGACGGCGCAGAGCGTCTCGGCGATCGGCTGCTCCTCACGTTCGAGCGCTGCGATCACGCGATAAGGCGCACCGCCGTATTCGAAACACAATGCTGAAGTGCGATCGGCATCGGCGGTTGGCATCTGCGCTCGGATCCACGAGAGCGCAGTGGCGTCGGCCGGTGGTCGTACGGCCAGCAGTCTGCATCGGCTACGCAGCGTCGGTAGCAAATCGCGTAGCGAGTCGCTGACCAACACCAGATAGCTGTCGGGCGGCGGTTCCTCCAACGTCTTCAACAACGCGTTCGCTGCGTGTGGATTCAGCGCATCGGCATTGGTGATGACGGCGACTTTACGAGGTGCGATCTGCGGCGTTCGTACGATGAAGTCGGCGACTGCACGAACCGCGTCGATACCAATCTGTTCACCTGCGCCTTCAGGGACGATCCATCGGAAGTCCGGATGTGCGACACCGGCCGCCGGCGTGTTGTTCGAAGCGCGATCGATCAACCGCAGCGCTAGTGCCTCAGCCAATATCTGCTCACCCCAACCCCCGGGACCATGAATCAACAACGCATGCGGAAGACGTCCGCTATCGATCGCGGCCGCGAGGTCGGCGTACGGCTCTTCCAGCCAGGGTGGCAAACGCATCACGTTGCGCTGTCGATGAACCGATTCAACACCGCGGCAATGCTCTGCTGAACCTCCGCGAGCGGTCGACCTGCATCTACTGTGCTGAACCGAGGATGCTGCTTTGCCCGATCGAGGTACGCGTGCCGCACGCGTTCGAAGAACGCGAGTTGCTCCCGTTCGAAACGGTCGCGCTGTGGTTCGTCGATTCTTGCAAGGCCCGTTGCAATGGGCAGGTCGAGATAGATCGTCAGATCGGGTTGCAGCGTTCCCTGAACTTCGCGCTCAAGGGCCGCGATGCGCGCGATCGGTAGTCCGCGGCCGCCGCCTTGATAGGCGTACGTCGCATCGGTGAATCGATCGCAAAGTACCCACGATCCAGAATCGAGCGCGGGTCTGATGACGCGAGCCAGATGTTGTGCACGTGCGGCGAACACGAGTAGGAGTTCCGCCTCAGGGTCAATCGGTTCCGATTGCGGATCTAACAGAATCGCTCGAACGCGCTCCGCCATGGGCGTGCCCCCGGGCTCGCGCGTTCGAACCAATTTGATTCCCCGTGCGGCAAGCGTTTGAGCAACAAAGTCCATGTTAGTTGTCTTCCCGACACCTTCTGTGCCTTCGAAGGTGATGAACTTGCCGCGCGTCACAGGTCTCTCCCACCGAGTTGGTAACGGCGCACCGCCGCGAGGTGCTCATCCAACGTTGCGCTGAACTCGCTGCTGCCGTCGCCTCGGGCGACAAAGTACAGGAAGTTCCCATCATCCGGATGCAGCGCCGCTTCGATTGACGCGAGCCCCGGCAGCGCGATTGGAGTCGGTGGCAGGCCGGTCATTCGGTAGGTGTTGTATGGCCCATCGGTGTCTACCTGCGCGCGCGTGAGGTTGCCGTCGAATGCGCTGCCCAACCCGTAGATGACAGTCGGGTCGGTTTGCAGGCGCATCGCGCGTTGCAGGCGAGAGACGAAAACGCGGCTGATCTTGCCGCGTTCGGATTCACGTCCGGTCTCTTTCTCGATGATGGATGCCATGATCAGCGCCTGGTCGGGCGTGGTGTACGGTAGACCCGGCGCGCGTTCGGCCCACGCGCGTACAAGTACGGAGTTCATGCGTTCGTTTGCTCGCAACAGCAGATCGGAAACACGCGTACCCTTCTTGTAGCCGTAAGTGTCGGGAAAGAAACGCCCCTCTGCATGACCGGTGCCGAGTTGGAGTTTCGGCATCAGCGTTTCAGCGGTAACGTCGCCGAGATCGTTGACCAGCTTGGGTGTCTCTGCAAGTTGTTCAACCACGCGCATGATCGTGAAGCCCTCGATGATGCGCACGTCATACGTCGCGACAGCACCGCTCACTAGGTCGGCGAGCAGCGATTGAGGTGTTTCACCGACGGCGATTCGGTACTCCCCCGCTTGAACTCGGTTGGCAAGACCTTTCCAGCGCGCGTACATGGTGAACATTCCGGCGTGCCCAATGGCGCCCGCGGATTCGAGTTCAGTCGCGAAGCCGGAGAACGATTGGCCAGGCGTCAATTCGACCAGAACGGATTCCGATACAGGCATCGGCTGCGACGCCCAATGAACGACGTACGCAAGACCGGCGCCACCGATCAGCAACAACACGATGACGAAGATGACGCTACCGCGAACGAGGGAACCCAAAACGCGCCTCCAGTGCGTCGATGATGCTCTGCGCGATTCTACCGGGTCGGAACCTCGCGCGGTCTCGATCGAGAATGCGCGCCACCGGCCAAACGCCGACTACGGCGTTGGTCAGAAAACACTCGTCTGCAACGTCGATCTCTTCTACGGCGACATCGCGTATTTTCATTGGCAATTCAATGCCCGGACGTTGCTCGACGCGGCGGGCGGAAAGCCCGTCGCTGCGATAGCCTCTCTCGTCGCCGCCCGCGGTGATCAGTATCTTCAACACCGCATCTGTGTGCTCGGCGGCAAGCTGATTTGCATCCGCTTCCACACACGCGAGGTCGAGCGGAATTCGCAGCCGAAGCGCTGTGGCATTCAGGCGCGCGCGATGAAACTCCCAAAGAGGAATTCGACCGTCGACGACGCGACAGGTCTCGAACATACCGTGACCGTATTGAGGTCCTCGATCGTCGATCGGGAGGGTTTCGACGGGGAGTCCATCGACGAGGGCGCGTATCGCCCGCGCCACGTCAGACCTTGCGGAAGATCAATGTGCCGTTGGTACCGCCAAACCCGAACGAGTTGGACAGGGCGCCGTCGATTGCGATGTCGCGCGCAACGTTCGGTACGTAGTCGAGATCGCACTCGTCGCTCGGATTGTCGAGATTGATCGTCGGCGGTGAAACCTGATGGCGAATTGCGAGTGCCGTGAAGATCGCCTCGACTGCGCCGGCTGCGCCGAGCAGATGTCCGATCATCGACTTGGTCGAATGCACGGCAACGCGCGTATCGGCACCGAACAGGGTCTTGATTGCACGCGTTTCCGCGATGTCGCCTTGTGGCGTGGAAGTGCCGTGCGCATTGATGTACTGCACGCCGTCTCTCGCCATCTTCGCGTCGTTCAGCGCGTTGCGCATCGCTGCAACTGCCCCCGCACCATCGTCGGGTGGCGCGGTGATGTGGTGCGCGTCGCCGCTCATACCAAAGCCGACCACTTCGCAGTAGATCTGAGCACCGCGCGCTTTGGCGCGCTCGTATTCTTCGAGGACCAACACACCGGCGCCGTCGCCGAGTACGAATCCGTCGCGATCACGGTCCCACGGCCGACTCGCGGCGGCGGGATTGTCGTTGCGAGTGGACAGCGCCTTCATCGACCCGAAGGCAGCGAGCGTTACCGGGGATGTGGCCATCTCGGCACCGCCGGCGATCATCACGTCCGCCTCGCCGTACTGGATCATGCGCATGCTGAAGCCGATGTTGTGCGTACCGGTGGTGCACGCCGTCACGATGGCAATGTTCGGCCCGCGAAACCCGAATCGGATCGATACGTTGCCGGAAATCATGTTGATGACGCTGGCGGGCACGAAGAATGGCGACACGCGTCGCGGTCCGCTTTCCAGCAGAACCGAGTGAGTATCTTCAATCGTCAGTATGCCGCCGATTCCGGAACCAATCGCGACGCCGTAACGGTCGCCATCCGGTGGGTTCGGTTCAATACCGGCGTCGGCGATCGCCTGCACTGCAGCCGCCATTCCGTACTGAATGAACGGATCGACACGACGCGCTTCTTTTCGATCCATGTACTGCGTCGCGTCGAATCCTTTGACTGACGAGCTGAACTTCACACCGTGATCGGTAGTGTCGAACGTCAGGATCGGAGCTGCACCGCTTACGCCCGCCAATGCGTTCGTCCACGAATCGTTCGCCGTGTTGCCAATCGGAGTCAACATACCGACGCCGGTGACGACAACGCGTCGCTTGCTCATTCAGCGGATCTCCAGACTCGGCGGCAGGAAGCGGTGGTGACGTGAAGATGGGTGAAGCCGCACTACGCTAGTAGATGCGGCTTTCTCGAGCGTGACAAGTGAAGCTAAAGTGGAAATCTACTGGTGAGCCAGAATGTAATCGATGGCGTCCTTGACCGTCGTTATCTTCTCGGCTTCCTCATCGGGGATTTCCGTTTCGAATTCTTCTTCGAGCGCCATCACCAACTCAACGGTGTCGAGGGAGTCGGCGCCAAGATCTTCTACAAAGGACGCTTCGTCCTTAACTTCATCTTCCTTAACGCCTAACTGCTCACAGATCAGTTTTTTTACGCGTTCTTCAACACTGCTCATGTTTAAGCCTTCTCCCGAATGTTCGAATGCGCTGCAGCAGGGCAGCGCGTAGTTTATAGAGGGCGGATACCCGCATCAACACGCTCAAGCCATGTAGAGCCCACCGTTGATGTGGATCGTTTCCCCTGTGATATACGCTGCCGCATCGCTCGCAAGGAACGCAACGACGTGCGCAATTTCTTCGACGTTGCCCATGCGCCCCAACGGAACGCGCGACAACATTGCCTGTTTCTGTTCTTCCGTCAGCGCCAACGTCATGTCGGTGGCGATGAATCCTGGTGCAACCGCGTTGACAGTGATGTTGCGTGAGCCCACTTCCTGCGCGAGGGCTCGTGTGAACCCCTCGATCGCGGCTTTCGACGCGACGTAGTTGGACTGTCCGGGATTTCCCATTCGACCGACCACCGAACTCAAGTTGACGATTCGACCCCAACGCGCGCGGGTCATGCCGCGGAGCAGCGGTTTACACAAGCGGAACAGCGACGACACATTGGTGTTGAGTACGTCGTTCCATTCGTCGTCGCTCATTCGCAGCAAGAGATTGTCGCGCGTGACGCCTGCATTGTTGACCAAAACCAACGGCGTGAGCGACTCTGACTTGAGACTCTCGAGCAGTGACTCGACAGAGGTTTTGTCGTCGACTCGTACGACGAACGCCCGTCCGTCGAGCCCCGCTTCCTTTAGATGTGTTGCGATCGACGCAGCGCCTTGTTCGGTGGTGGCGGTGCCGATCACGAACATACCGTCGCGCGCCAACCGCTCCAGAATGGCGCGGCCGATACCTCGACTCGCGCCGGTTACCAGCGCGACCTTGCGTTCCGTTTCAGCCACGACCGACCTCGCCGAGCGCTGCATCAAATGAACCGGTCGTACCGATTGCAAACGAAGCCACCGATCGATCTATTCGTTTGATCAATCCACCCAGGACTTTGCCAGGGCCACACTCGACCAACGTGGTGGCGCCGCCGGTCACCATGGCTTCGACGCATTGTGTCCAGCGAACGGGTTTTGACAACTGCGCGACGAGATTGGCGCGGATCCGTTCTGGATCGTTGCTAATCGACGCATCGACGTTCTGAACTATCGGTATTCGAGGCGCTGCAACCGGCGTCTGCTTCAGGACCTCTGCAAACTTGGCGGCAGCGCCCGTCATCAATGCGCAATGCGAAGGCACACTGACCGCGAGTTTGATCGCGCGCTTCGCGCCAGCGGCCGAACACCGCTCGATCGCCGCCTTTACCGCTGCGGCGGTACCGGCGATTACGATCTGTCCCGGCGCGTTGATGTTTGCGGCTGACACCACACCGCCCGCGTCGGCGCAACATTGTGCAACCTCGGGTTCATCCAGGCCGAGAATTGCCGCCATCGCCCCGCTACCTGCTGGAACCGCTTCCTGCATCAACCGACCGCGCGTCTGCACCAGGCGAACTGCATCAGCAAAATCGATGGCGCCCGCCGCAACCAACGCGGAATATTCGCCGAGACTGTGTCCCGCCATTGCTGACGGATTTGCCCCGCCGCGCTGGATCCAGCATCGCCACAGTGCGACGCTCGCAGTCAGCAGCGCCGGCTGAGTAATCTCGGTGCGCCCGAGCGTTTCTTCGGGCCCCTCCAATGCGATCTTGCGAAGGGGTACGCCGATCGCCGCTTCTGCCTCGGCAAAACAGTCGCGCACCACGGCTTCGCGATCCAGGAAGTCGCGCAGCATGCCGACTTCCTGCGAACCCTGACCCGGAAAAACGAAACCGACGGTCATGTGCGCGCGCCTGCGGTCATGCTAGGGAGATGGAGCGAACGGATCAGAGCTTTGACGGTGCGAATGCGCCGTCGCTGCATCACAGATCGAGAACTTTCTTGCCGCGATAGAAACCGTCTGCTGTCACGTGGTGACGGCGATGGGTTTCCCCGGTGGTGGGATCGATCGACAACGTCGGTTTGCTCAACGCATCGTGGGAGCGCCGCTGGTCGCGTCGTGCTCGACTCTTTCTATTCTGTTGTACCGCCATGGCTCAATGCTCCAGTCGTGCGTCAATTTCGATTCTTCAAACCCGCCAAAACTCCGAACGGATTCGGTTTGGCCGGCTCCTTTTCTTCCAATCCCGCGCCATCTGCGACGGGAAATTCCAACTCGGGTCGATTCGGGCAGGCATCGTACGCCTGACAGACCTGCGCTGGCAGACCAAGCAACAAGTCGTCTTCGACCAGGTCGACGATCGACACTTCGTCGCCTGCAAGCACGAACGTATCGAACTGCTCGGCCAGTTCGGCGGCCTGTTCCTCCGTGTGCACTACCCGCAGATCGATAGCGACATCGAGCTGCCGGACGACCGGCTCCAGACAGCGCTGGCACTGCAGGGTCGGTGCGAGCACCGCACGTCCGAGAACACGACTGCGTCCTTCCTCGTCACGTGCAAATCCGAGTTCGACCGAGACGCTTCCGTCGCCAAGCACGAGGGAACTGAGTCGCGGAAATGCGGCTAGCGGAATCTCACCGGAGAACTGCCCGCCCTTTCGAGCCAACTCGTGCGGAGAGACCGCGTCCGTGCGGGCCTGGATCGACATAGGCGCGCATCATAGGGACGTGGTTTTGAGGTGTCAAAACAATTCGATCCAGCGGATAACTCTAACTATCGAGAATCATTGGCATTATTCGCGGCACTCAACAAACTCCACGCCGCTTTGAAATCTTCAGGCAGCGGGGCATCGAAGCGGCGCATCGAGCCTGCGATCGGGACCGACACCGAACTCGCATGCAGACAGAGACGTTGCACGCCTGTCGAGCGTGATTCGGCCAACTGCCGCTCCGAAGAGTACTTTGGGTCGCCCACCACGGGATGATCGGACACCTGACAGTGCACTCGGATCTGGTGTGTCCGCCCCGTGTGCGGGTGCGCCCTTACCCAGGTCGCATTGGCAACTGACTCCACGATTGAGAACTCCGTTCGTGCCGGCTTGCCTTCGGGAACTACTCGCACGCGTCGCTCACCCGATCGCGTGACGTATTTCTCGAGATGCGCGCGGACCGTGCGTAGCTTGCGCGGCCACTTGCCGTGCACGATTACGTCGTAGGTTTTCGCGACGGTTGCATCTCGGAACGCCGCGTGCAGTTCGAGAAGCGCCGTGCGGTGTTTGGCCAGCAAGAGGCATCCCGAGGTGTCGCGGTCGAGGCGATGCGCGAGTTCCAGGTTCCGCTCCTCCGGAAGCAACGCCCGAAATGCCTCGATGACGCCATGCTCGATGCCGCTGCCGCCGTGCACCGCGGTTCCGGCCGGCTTATCGACCACGATGATGTTGGCGTCCTGATAGATGACACGCTTGGCGAGCCGGTCCAGCAGATTTCGGTTTGGAGGCGTCGGCATGCCCGCGATCGGACCATGCCACGGAGGAATTCGAACTGTGTCGCCCATGCTCAAACGGTAGTCCGGTTTGACGCGTCCGCCGTTCACCCGCACCTCGCCCTTCCTCAGCATCCCGTAGACTCGGCTACGAGGCACACCGTCCATCTCGCCGAGCAGAAAATTGTCGATACGCTGCCCCGACGCTTCGCCGATCTGAACGTGACGAACACCGCGCACTCGCTCTGCAGCCGGATCCGGCAATTACTTTCCTTGGCGATTGATGTACTTAGAATGCGCTGCTATATTCCATCCGCCTTGCCACCCGGTGCATCTGCGCAGCGGAGAGGCGGCAAAACAGAAGAAATGGTTTGACGCAGCGTGCCCTCGGTTCAGCCCGGCATTCTGCATCATGCGGGGACGATTGACATCGATCTGTCCCTGCCACGACAACGCGCCGAACATCGACAATAAGTGCGTTGACGAAAGGAAAGAACATCGACTGCGTCGACATTCATCATCGACGCACACCGTTGCAACAAGAAGGGGCTCCGCCAAAATACGGAGCGGATCAGTATCAGTACTAGTACCAGCGATAGCTCAGACCTTCGAGCTTCAAGAAGACGCGGCAACCACTCGCCGTATCGATTCGCTCCACATCACCTGAACTGAAACTCCGCAGCGTTTGGCGCTGCGTGGCCTGCTTTCCGATCGTCAACGTCCCGTTGTGGTGCTACGGCCCAACAATGGAACGAACGACATGAAAAGAATGCTCATCAATGCGACCCAGCCGGAAGAGGTTCGGGTCGCCCTCGTCGATGGCCAGCGAATCTATGACCTCGACATTGAAAATCGCGGCCGCGAACAGAAGAAATCCTCCATCTATAAAGCGCGCATCACGCGCGTCGAACCCAGCCTCGAGGCGGCGTTCGTTGAGTTCGGATCGGAACGGCACGGCTTCCTCCCCCTGAAAGAAATCTCGCGCACCTACTTCACCAAGAGAGGCGCCGAAGGCAAACGCAGCATCCAGGACCTGATCGAAGAAGGTCAGGAAATGATCGTGCAGGTCGACAAAGAAGAGCGTGGCACCAAAGGCGCTGCCCTGTCGACGTTCATCAGCCTCGCCGGGCGCTACCTCGTGTTGATGCCAAACAATCCTCGCGCCGGTGGAATTTCGCGACGCATCGAAGGCGACGACCGCGACATGCTGCGCGATGCGTTGTCGCAGCTGAATTTGCCGGAAGGTATGGGTGTGATCGTGCGCACTGCGGGAATCGGCCGCAGCCCGGAAGAACTGCAGTCCGACTGCGACTATCTCGTGGAGCTCTGGGCCGCCATCCAGAAAGCAGCAGACCAGGAAAAGACGCCCGCCCTCCTCTACCAGGAAAACAACGTCATCCTGCGCGCGATACGCGACAACCTGCGCACCGATATCGGTGAAGTGTTGATCGACCAGCGTGAGGCTTACAACGAAGCGCACGCGTTCATCGATCAGGTGATGCCAAACTTCAAAGACCGCATCAAGTTCTACGGCGACAACATTCCGTTGTTCTCGCGTTATCAGATCGAGTCGCAGATCGAGTCGGCGTTTCAGCGTGCGGTGCGCCTTCCGTCGGGTGGCAGTCTGGTCATCGACCCGACCGAAGCGCTCGTGTCGATCGACATCAACTCGGCGCGTGCAACGAAAGGCGCCGACATCGAGGAGACCGCTCTCAATACGAACCTCGAGGCTGCAGAGGAAGTCGCTCGTCAGCTGCGCCTTCGTGACGTTGGTGGCCTGATTGTCATCGACTTCATCGACATGGCCAGCGTCAAGAACCAGCGCGCGGTAGAGAACCGCATGCGAGAAGTGTTGGAGACCGATCGGGCGCGTGTTCAGGTCGGCCGTATTTCACGCTTCGGTCTAATGGAGATGTCGCGGCAGCGGTTGCGCCCATCGCTCGAAGAGATCACCACCGAACTGTGCCCGCGTTGCAGCGGCCAGGGTCGCATTCGCGACGTGCGTTCGCTTGCTTTGGGCATTCTGCGCGTGATGGAAGAGGAAGCGCTCAAGGAACGCAGTTCGATCGTGCGAGCGATCGTACCGCTCAGCGTGGGATCGTATCTGCTCAACGAGAAACGCCGCGACGTTGCCGAGATCGAGCGTCGTACGAACACGCACCTCGTCATCGTGCCGACCGACCGTCTCGAAACGCCGCACTATGAAGTGCAGCGCATTCGCGACGATCTGGCTGAAGCGGAATCAAACATCGCAAGTTATGAACTCGCTGAAGCGCCGCTTGCAGAAGAAATCGAATCTCACCAGCCGGAACCGTTGCGCACGGCACGTCCGCAAGAAGCCGTCGTTCGTCCGGCCGCACCGCCGCCACCCCAGCCGCAACCGCCTGCGCCCGCACCGGTTGCACCGCAA
>JBGSNQ010000153.1:0-2157 GCA_041739525.1 Pseudomonadales bacterium
GTCGTCGGCGCGCACGACGGCATCTGCGCCAACGTCGGTGCCGGCGCGGGCCACCCCGGCGCATACGCAATTACGCTCGGCACGCACGCGGTGGTGCGCGCGATTCGCCTCGACATACCCGATGGTTCCTTCCGCTTCTACGACCTGCCGCCCGACCGGCACGTGATCGGCGGCAATGCGGTGATGGGCGGTCGGGCTGCGGACTGGTTTCTCGATTTGATATTCGGCGCCAACGACCGGGCCAGGGCGCGCCACTTCGTGACGATGGACGCAGCCGCCGCCGCTGTTCCCGCGGGGTCGGGCGGCGTGCGCTTTCTGCCGTTCCTGTCCGGACAGGTTGCGCCGGAATCGCGGCCCGGAGCGAGCGCGGTGTTCACGGGGCTGCGCACGTCGCACGATCGGTCCAACGCGTATCGTGCCGTGCTCGAGGGAGGCGCGTTCGCAATCCGCGCGATTTTCGATCAGATACACATATGGTGCGGCGAGCCGGCAGTGCTTCGCCTTACCGGCAGCGGCGCCGGAAGCCGTGTCTGGTGCGAGATCCTGGCGAACACGATCGGGCGCACTATCGAAGCATCCGACGAGGCCGTTGAGGGGCGCGGCGCGGCGGTGTTCGCGGCGGTTGCGCTAGGCTTATTCACCGACTACGACGCCGCTGCGGCCAAGCTCGTGCCGATCAAGCAACGCTACGAGCCCGATGCCTCGCTCAAGGCCGAGTACGAAGCGCTGTATCGCGACTGGCAAACGGTATCGGATGCCACGCGCCCGCTCGATCGTCGGACGCCGGCGAACTTCTCGCTATAGCCGGCGCTCTACAGCCAGCGGATACACACCGGCGCCGGCACGCCGCCGAACGGCGCGGCCAACGGTTGCGGGCGGCCGTTCGCTGCGATGGAGAACGCGACCAGATTGTCGGAATCGCGATTCGCAACGAGCATGATCGTGCCGTCCGCCGTCAACGCGAAGTGTCGCGGATGACCACCCTGGCTCGACACGGCGCCTGCGAACGCGAGCTGCCCTTCGCTTCCGATCGAATACCACACTATCGAATCGTGACCACGATTACCGACGTATAACCATCGCCCGTTCGGATGCCGCGCGATTTCGCTGACCGCGCTGCGACCGCTGAAATCGGCCGGCAATGTGCCGATCCAATCCACTTCGCGCAGCGTTCCATCGGCTTCGAGCGCGAGCCGGGAGACCGTATTGTCGAGTTCGTTGGCGAGCCAGCCGATGCCGAGCGCCGCATCGAGGCACAAATGCCGCGGCCCGGCGCCCGCGTGTATCGAGCAACGCGACACGTGCTCCAGCGTTTCTGCTTCGTAGTGCATCACGCAATCCTGGCCGAGATCGGTCACGTACATGTCGCCCGCGCCAACGAGCACGCAATGGGGATGCGCCGACGCCTGCCGCCGCGGATGCACCGATGCACCGTGGTGCTGCCACGTTCGTGGTCCACCAACCAGCGCGCCGTTTGCATCGACATCGAATACAGCGACCGTGCCGCAACCGTAGTGTGCGACGGCCAATTTGCCTGCGCCGTCGAGCAACGCCAGGTGACACGGCAGACTGCCGCGCGAATCGACGCGCTGACGTTGCTGCAGCCGGTTTCCGTCGATCGCTATCACCGACACGCCGCCACGCTCGGTGGGCGTTTCGTTCACCACGTATACGAGCGGCAGCGTCGGATGCAGCGCCACGAACGACGGATCGGCCGTTTCGCACGCATCGATCACATCGATGCGGCCGGATGGATCCATCGCGCACAGGTAGAGCCCTCGCGCAGTGCGTTGCGTCGTATACGTGCCGACCAGAAACCGTCGCTCGGACATTCACGCCTCCGCGGCAAAGTGCGACTGTAACAGCGGTCGCCGCGCGGTATCGTGTCGCGTCGATGCCAGTTGCGAGCGGAACCCGCATGTTCGAGAACCTGTTGCGGCGCGCCGTCGCGTTTCCAGTGATCGCGCTCGATCGTACGCAGGACGCGGTGTCGCTCGCGCGCTGCCTTGCGGACGCCGGCCTCACGCTGATGGAGATCACGCTGCGCACGGCGGCGGGTCTGCCCGGACTACACGCCATTCGCGCCGCGAATGTCGGCATCGACGTGGCCATCGGAACGGTTCGTACCGTAGCCGACATGCGCGCCGCGGCGCGGTC
>JBGSNQ010000005.1:0-3512 GCA_041739525.1 Pseudomonadales bacterium
GCGCGGTCGCAACGGCGCCGACCGCGCGTCGGCCCGGCCTAAACCCAGCGACCGTCCTTCATCACCGTCAGCTTCGCGTGGTCCTGCAGAACGCGAATGTCGGCGATCGGATCGCCGTCTACGAGTAAGAGATCGGCGAGCGAACCCTCTGCGAGTGTTCCGAGGCCGCCGCGCGGAGCAAACGCTGCACCGCCGTTTCGAGTCGCGCAGATCAGCGCCTCTGCGCTCGACATGCCGAACAGCTCGACGAAGTACTGCAGGTCTTTCGCATACGTGCCGTGCGGCGCGATGCTGATGCCGTAATCGCCGCCGACCACCAGCCGCACACCCGCGGCCCGCAACTTCGCCACCGATGTAATCGTCGCGTCGATTTCGGCTTCATAGCCTTGTTTGCGTACGGTGGCTTTCGAAATGCCGAGGCTTTCGCATTGTGCGAGGTACTGAATTTCCCAGGCGATCGCCGGGCCGACGAACACGCGATCGCGATGCTGCGCGAGCAACGCAACTGCTTCGTCATCGAGGTAGTTCGCGTGGCCGATGTAGTCGACGCCCGCGCGCACGGCTTGCTTCACCGCAGCGGCGGAGCGTGCGTGACACGCAACGCGCAGCTTGCGCCGATGTGCTTCATCGACCACCGCTGCCACTTCCTCGTCGCAGAACGACAGTTCGCCCGGTGGATTGATCGGGTTGATGGCTTCGCCGTCGATGAAGATCTTCACTATGTCCACACGCAGCTTGCGCTGTTCGCGAACGGCCTTACGAAGGCGCCATGGGCCGTCTTCGATCTGGCTCAGGCCGCCCGGTGCATCCACGTTGCTTGCCGTTGCGCCGAGGTCTCGACCGGCGGCCAGCAGTCGCGGGCCGGCAATTCGTCCTGCGTTTATCGCGTCGCGCAACGCGACGTCGATCTTGTACGTGGAACCGAAGCTGATGGCAGAGGTGAATCCGGATGCGAGCATCAGGCTCGCGTTGTTCACCGCGGTGATGGTCGCTTCCTCCACCGGTGTTGCACCGATCGCGAACGGACTCGCATCTGCGAACGACAGGTGCGCGTGCGTTTCCGTCATGCCGGGCATTACGAACTTGCCTTTCGCGTCGATACGTTCGCATCCGGCAGGTGCGGCCGGCATCTGCGACTGCGCGCCGGCATATCGAATGACGTTGCCCGAAACCCAGACGGCGCCGGATTCGATGACGGACTCGTCTTTCGCGGTGAAGACCCGCGCGTTCGTAAGGATCGTGTCGCGTGCGTCCATCATCGTCGATCGGCGAAGAACGCCGTTTTCTTTTCGCCGTTGGGGCCGTACACGGGCTCACCTCGCTCCACCAGATACGCCTGGTTGACGCTCGATTTGATGTTCGCCGAAGAGAGCAGCTCGACCATCTTCAGGTAGTTCTTGTGTGTGAAGTGCGCGGCGAGGCTGTCGCTGTCGTCCCAGAGTTCGTACACCTGAATACGTGTGGGCACCGACGGATCGGGCGCGAAGCAATAGTCGCGACAGCCACGCTCTTCTACGCGTGTCGCCATCTGCACGTCTGCCGTCAGCGCCACGGCGCGGTCGCGGTCCTGCTGGTTTGCAAATTCGAGGGCCGCTACGACGATGATCATGGAATCTCCTGCGAAACCGATGGTTTGTTGTTCAGCCGCGCGTCCAGCGGCGATGCGAAGGACCTTCGACGCCGCGCTTCTTACCTGCATGTTCCGGATAAACGGATGCGGTGTACAAGTCGCCGTGTGCATCCATGGCGAGTTGATGGATGTAGATCGCGATGTCGTCCACGCGCTGCAGCACTTCGCCCGTGTCCTCGTCGAGGATCGCCAGGTTGCGCATCTTGTCGCTCGCATAGATGCGGTTGCCGTAAACGGCAATGCTGAGGGGCGCGATGTGGGTCCACTCGTCGATGTAGTTGCCGTCGGGATCGAGGCGCTGGATGCGGGGCCGGCAACCGGGCGTGGGTTGCGTACGGTGCGCCGCGATCTGGCCGGGCACGGTCATGTAGTCGTGAAAGTTGCCGCCGCAGAGGTCTGCCACCAGCAGGCGACCTTGCGAGTCCTGCGCCAGCGCGTGCGGTGTATTGAACTCGCCGGGGCCGCGTCCCCACGAACCGACGGATTTGATGAACTCACCCTCGCTCGTGAAGAACACCAGGCGCGAGTTCCAGTAGCCGTCCGCCACGACGATGTTGCCGTTGTTCTGCACGACCACTGCGGTGGGTCCGTTGAAATGGCTGCGATCGTCGCCCCATTTGCCGAACGTGCCGAGTTCCAGCAGCAAGGTGCCGTCGGGCCGATATTTCCGCACGGCGTGACCGTCGCGGTCGGTCGTCCAGAACATGCCGTCTTTCTCGATGTACAGGGTGTGCGCGCCGAGCGCGAAGCCGCGTTCGTCGGAGGCGCCCCACTTGCCGAGGTAGCGGCCGCTGCGATCGAACATCGAGATGCTGCTCTTGCCCATCTTGTCTTTCATCGCGAGTGGATGCGCCGCCCAATGCTCGATGTCGCGCGTGAACAGATAGATGGTGCCCGCCGCATCGACCGCGACGCCGGAGCCCATCTCGAATTGCATGCCGGGCGGATACGCTGGCCAGGGTTCGACCAGTCGATAGCCGCTACGCGGATCGTTGCTGTCCGTTTGATCGACGGCGTCGTGGGAATCGCACATGTGTGGATGCTAACTCCGGTGATGTGGTCTGGGCACAAGGTCTTGGCACAAGCGGGGTGTGCACCGCTCTGCCGCGTCAGTATCCTACGGTTCAACACTGAGGAACCGAACATGGCCAAGTACATACCTCCAACGCTCGACTGGGTGCGCAAGCAGGTCGAGTTGTACGAAAGCAGCGGCGGCACGAAAGGCACCACGCTGCTCGACACCGGCTTGCCGTGCATCATCGTGACGCACATGGGAAACAAGACGGGCGCCACGCGAAAGATCCCGCTGATGCGCGTGAAGGTGGGCAACGGTTACGTGCTGGTCGGTTCGATGGGCGGGCAGCCCAAGAATCCGGTGTGGGTCTACAACCTGCGCGCTCACCCCGAAGTGGAAATTCGCGACGGTACGAGCGTGACCAAAATGCGCGCGCGCGAAGTAACGGACGCCAAGGAGCGCGACCGTTTGTGGTCCGCGAGCGCTGCCGCGTATCCGCCGTACAACGACTATCAGGCGAAGACGACCCGCAAGATTCCGGTGTTCCTCGCCGAACCCGTTTAGGCGGCGTTACTGTATTTGCATACAGCCATGCGGCATCATCTTCGAATGAGGGCGGCCGCATGAGCACCGTTGCCGATAAAGCGCCCACCTTTGGGCAGAGCCTGAATTCCGCGCAATTGCAGGCGGCGACGTTCGGCAGCGAAACCGTCGAAGGCGAGGTTGCGTTTCGCGGTGCTTCCGCAGGGCCGTTGTTGATCGTGGCGGGCGCCGGTACCGGCAAGACCAACACGCTCGCTCACCGCGTTGCGTTTCTGCTGCTGCAGCGCGTCGCGCCGGAGCGCATCGCGCTGCTGACGTTCACGC
>JBGSNQ010000008.1:0-18782 GCA_041739525.1 Pseudomonadales bacterium
CGCGCCTGGCGGCGCGGCGTTCATGGGACGACCAGTGACGAGGCCCGCTTCGCCGCAACAGACGACGGCGTTCGTGCTCGCCGCTCTGGCGCCGGGTGCCACGCTTCAGGCGACGACATTCGGCGACGGCGTTCTCGCCAACATCGCGGTCGCCGTGCTGACTGCCGTCGCTTTGGAATGGTTCGTTGCGAAGCTGCGCGGCATTGTGCCGGCCGACGGTATACGCGACGGCAGCGGCATGGTGACGGCGACGCTGCTCGCGCTGGCGCTACCGCCGGCAGTGTCTCTCGGGATAGTCATCGTCGGCGTGCTGATCGCCCTCGTCATCGGCAAGCACGTGTTCGGCGGCGCCGGGTCGAACCCATTCAATCCCGCAATGGTGGGGTACGCCGTGTTGCTCCTGTCGTTTCCCGCCGCGCTCGCCGCATGGCCCAACACTACAGGCACGGCGATCGACGGCGTCACTGGCGCGACGGTACTCGACGCGTTCAAACATCGCGGTGCACTCACCGTTGCCGATGTCTGGACGCCGCTGCGTGGCTTCGGCGTACTCGGCGGCAGCGCATGGGAGTGGCTGAATGGCGCGTATCTGTTGGGCGGCGCCGCATTGATCGCCGCGCGAGTGATCGATTGGCGCATCCCGCTGGCGATGCTGGCCGCACTCACGTTCGCAGCAGCGATCAGCTACGACGGCGGCAGTTCTTCCAGTCTCGGATCGCCGCTGTTTCATTGCTTCAGCGGCGGCACGATGCTGGCCGCGTTCTTCGTCGCAACCGACCCCGTCACCGCGCCAACGACCGCACGCGGGCGCATCTACTACGGAGTACTCATCGGCGCGACATTGTTCGCGATCCGAACCGGATCGGAGTATCCGGACGGCATTGCGTTTGCGGTTCTGCTCGGCAACGCCGCAGCACCGGCGATCGACCAGGTCGTGGCGCGACTGATGACACGACGCAAAGCCGGTGCGGCGTGAGCAGCGCAAGCACGGCATGGAGGCTCGGCCTGCTCGGCGCAGCCGTTGCGGCGGTACTCGGCGGCATCGATACACTCACGCGCGCAGGAATCCAAAGGAACGAGCAGCGCGTGACGTTGGCTCCGTTGGTCGCAGTCACCGGAGACGGCAGGCTTGCGAGCCTGCGCGGCGACACGAATCCGCCGCTTGTAATCTGCGCCGCTTCGGGCGCGCCGCTGTATCACGTGTTCCAGCGCAGCGTGCGCGGATACGCCGGCCCAATTCAGTTGCTGATCGGCGTAGATGCAAAAGGTGCGCTAACTGGTGTTCGCGCGATCAGCCATCGTGAAACCGCCGGCATCGGCGATGCGATCGACGTGAATAAATCCCCGTGGATACGCTCGTTCGACGGTCGGCCTCTGGCCGACATTGCCTTGGTCGCCGATGGCGGGTCGATCGACGTCATCACCGGCGCCAGCGTAACCTCGCGCGCAGTGATCAACGGTGTACACGACGCGCTTGCCGATGCGGAGAGCGTGCCTTCGGGGATATGTTCGAATGCTCTCGATGAATGAAACGCTCGCATGGCACGACAACGCGGTCTGGCGTCAGCTGTTGTGCCTACTCCCACTGCTCGTCGTGACTAACAACGTCGCCGACGCCGTTGCGATCGGCGTTGCGGTTTTCACCGTGCTGGTGACATCCAACGTGATCATTTCCGCGCTGCGCGGCTTCATCCCCGCAGAGGCGCAGCTTCCGGCATTCGCGCTACTGATCGGCCTGTGCACGTCGAGCATCATGATGTTCATGCAGGTCTACGCCTTCGAGGCTCATCAGCGGGTCGCGTTGTTCACTCAGGTCGTCCTCTGCAACTGCATCGTGCTGGCACAGGCGGAACGTACCGCACGGCAGAACACAATCCGCGCGGCGCTGATCCACAGCATCGTCGCCGGTGTCGGATTTTTAGCGGTCCTGCTTCTGGTCGGTCTGATTCGAAAAACCGCGCCGGGCGATTGGCCGCCGGCGCTTCTTCCAGTGTGCGTTTTCTTCGTCGCAGCTCTGCTGCTCGCCGCAAAGAACGCGCTGGTGCAGCGCGTATGAACGCAGAAAAACGACATCTCATCTTCGAGCGGTTGCGCGACACAACACCAACTCCCGAAACCGAACTCGAATACGCATCGCCGTTCGAGCTTTTGATCGCCGTAATCCTGTCGGCACAAGCGACGGACGTCAGCGTCAACATCGCCACTAAGAAGCTCTACCCGGTCGCCAACACACCGGCAAAGGTGCTCGCGCTGGGTGTCGAGGGTCTCACGCCATACATTCGGAATATCGGCCTCTACAACACCAAAGCGCGCAACGTCATCAAGACGTGCCAGGCTCTGATCGATCTGCACGGCGGCGAGGTGCCGCGCGACCGCGCGGCGCTCGAGGCTCTACCTGGCGTCGGCCGCAAGACCGCGAATGTAGTCCTCAACACGGCTTTCGGCGAACCGACCATCGCGGTAGACACACACGTGTTCCGGGTCGCCAATCGCACGCGCATAGCGCGCGGCAAGACGGTTCGCGAAGTCGAAGATCGGTTGGTGAGACTCGTGCCCGAGGAGTTCAAAGACGCGGCCCATCACTGGCTGATCCTGCACGGTCGTTATGTGTGCACGGCGCGCAAACCGCACTGCGGTGCATGTCCGATCGAAGATCTCTGCGAGTATCCGCACAAGACCGAGTACGAGCGTTAGCAGAGCGTTGATTCGATCCCGGGAGTTCCAGCACTTACAGGTCGACCAGTTCGACGTCCTCTGCCGTCAGCGCCTCACCGAGGAAGTGCCGACCAACACGCGCGAAGCGTTCGCGCCCGTCGGTCGCCAGCAGTTGTCTTGGCACTGCGTCGTCTCGACTCATTCGCGCGAGTCCAGAGGACGCCAGCGTCAAAGTAACGGCCGCTGCAGTCGTTGCCGCGGAATCGACCAGCGTGAGCGCGGGACCGCCGACGCGCTGGATGACCGGCGCCAGGATCGGGAAGTGCGTGCAGCCGAGCAGCAGACAATCCGGGTGTGACTCTTCGCGCAACCACTCACCCAGATACGCTTCGACGACGCGCTCCGGTACGTCACCAGACACCCAGCCCTCTTCCGCCAACGTCACGAGCAGCGGACACGGTCGCGCCAGCACGCGCGCGTCGGCACGGCGCGACAGGATGGCGCGCTGATACGCGCCGCCGCGAACGGTACCTTCGGTGCCGATCACAGCAATGCGTCCGCGGCGCGAAACTCGAACCGCTGCTTCGGCGCCGGGGTCGACCACGCCGAATACAGGCAACGGTGAATACGCATCACGCAGCGCGTCGAGCGCGACGGCCGAAGCGGTGTTGCACGCGATCACGAGTGCCTTCACGCCCCGGTCGACGAGCGCGCGGGCCGCTTGCACCGCATATCTCTGCACGGTGCCGGCGCTCTTGGTGCCATACGGCAGCCGCGCGGTATCGCCCAGATAGATGAACCGCTCGAACGGCAACGCCGACTCGAGCGCCTTCAACACGGTGAGGCCGCCCACGCCGGAATCGAATACGCCGATCGGCGCGTCGTTCGAACGAGGTGAGAGAAGGGAACCTAACGATGACAATGCGGCGCGGCCGGAACAGCAGTGGCCGGCATTCTACTGACTACGTTCGTCTTTGCGACCCAGCTTCAAAACGTTGCGCCAGAAACCGCCGCTACCGAACGGGTTGCCAACGCCCTTCTCCGGCACCTCGCGCCGCGCAGGTTCTCTCGCAGCTGAATCCTTTCGTGGCGACTCGCGCGACATCGTCTCGCCTCTCGAATGGGGCCGCATCGACGCGCCGCGCGGCGCCATCGCAGGTGATCCGGCTCTTTGTGTCGCCACCGATCGCGCGGGACGACGTTTGATCGGCTCGATTCCATCGGCTGCTTCTTGCGGCGCGCCTGGTCGCTCTTGTGCGTCAACGGCGCCGGGCTTCTGGCCCACCTTCAGTCCTTTGATCTTCTTCTCGATCAGCAGATCTTCCTTGCGCTTCTGCTTCGCCGCCGTCGCGATGTCGATTCCGCACCGCGCACAGAACTCCGACTCGAGTTGCATGTGACCACAACGCGGACATTCGTGATGCGCAGCGGTAATGTCCTTCAGTGTCTGGTCGACGTGCTTATCGATCTTGAACTTGGCTTTCTCGTCGGGCGAGATGTCCTTGATCCGTGCGATCGCTCCGAGGCCGGCGAGCTCCGCCTGCAGTGCATCCGCTGCGTCGCGTGTGAGGTCGCTGCGAACGACCACGGTTCGACCGCTGAACAGCTGCGACACCTTGCGCTCATCGAGGCCAAGCCGGCGGACGAGGTTCTGTCGAACAGCGGATTCCACGGCGCCTTCCGCCACTTCACCGCTGAACAACACCTGAAAGCGACCACCCATCGATCACTCCGAACTTTGAGGCCGGCGCTTGCCGGCACAAGTGCCCGATGGGCGTGAACCGCGACACCGGGAGGAAGCCCAAACGACTTTTGGCGGAACGAATCCAGCCACGTCGTTCTCATAATAGGCGCGACCGCCAACATCTAGCGTGATTAGGTTCGCATCGCAAAAGCCGTTGGTCGGCGGTTACTGACCGCCGACCCCGAATCGTTCCGAGTGTCACAGTGCGGGTGCGGCGCTGACGACACGCAACATACCCACTAATATGCGCGTCTCTTTTTCGGAGGTCCCCATGGCCGCGAACATCCTGCAGCGACTGCCGGTCGGCAAACGTGTCGGCATCGCGTTTTCCGGAGGACTCGACACGAGCGCCGCGGTGCATTGGATGCGCTCGAAGGGGGCCATTCCGTGCACGTACACGGCAAACCTCGGGCAACCCGACGAAGCCGACTACGAGGAGATACCCCGCAAAGCGCTAGCCTACGGTGCAGAAACGGCGCGGCTGATCGAGTGCCGCCCTCAACTGGTTGCCGAAGGCATCGCGGCTATTCAATGCGGTGCATTTCACATCTCTACCGGCGGCGCAACGTACTTCAACACCACACCCCTCGGTCGCGCGGTTACCGGCACGATGCTGGTGGTGGCGATGCGTGAAGACGACGTGAACATCTGGGGCGACGGCAGCACCTACAAAGGCAACGACATCGAGCGCTTCTATCGCTACGGATTACTCGCCAATCCACAGCTGCAGATCTACAAGCCGTGGCTCGACCAGCAGTTCATCGATGAACTCGGCGGACGCACCGAGATGTCGCAGTACATGTCGGCGCATGGCTTCCAGTACAAGATGAGCATCGAAAAAGCATACTCGACCGACTCCAACATTCTCGGCGCAACGCACGAAGCCAAGGATCTCGAGTATCTGAACAAGGGCATCGACATCGTGCAGCCGATCATGGGCGTGGCGTTCTGGCGCGACGACGTTGCCGTGAAGCCCGAAACCGTGACGGTACGCTTCGACGAGGGTCAGCCGGTTGCGCTGAATGGCGAAACGTTCGCGACCGCGCTCGATCTTTTCACACGCGCTAACGAGATCGGCGGGCGGCACGGTCTCGGAATGTGCGATCAGATCGAGAATCGCATCATCGAGGCGAAGAGCCGGGGCATTTACGAAGCACCGGGGATGGCGCTGCTGCATGTCGCGTATGAGCGCCTGGTTACCGGCATCCACAACGAGGACACGATCGAACAATACCGCAACAACGGCCGCCGGGTGGGCCGCCTGCTGTATCAGGGTCGTTGGTTCGACCCTCAGTGCATGATGTTGAGAGAAACCGCGCAACGCTGGGTAGCGCGCGCGGTCACCGGCGAGGTGACGTTACAGCTGCGTCGCGGCAACGACTATTCGTTGCTGGACACCGTCAGTCCGAACCTCACGTATCACCCGGAACGCCTGACGATGGAAAAAGGTGCGGGCGTGTTCACGCCACAGGATCGAATCGGGCAACTGACCATGCGCAACATGGACATCAGCGACACGCGAGAAAAGCTCACGATCTATTCGAAGGTCGGCCTGATTGGCGCGGAATCGGGCGGCGAACTGCCGCTCCTTCCAAGCAAAGACCCAGACAGCAAGAGCTGACCGTTCAACGCTTCGCCAGCTTGATCGGGCCGCGCTCCAATCGCACTGTCGCACGGCGGTTCTGTTCGCGACCGGCCTCCGTGTCGTTCGATGCAATTGGAAAGCGCGAACCGTGGAAGCGATATTCGATGGACTCCGAGTTGCAACCCGCGCCGATCAAATAGCTCGTCACCGCCTTCGCGCGCTGCTCGGACAGGATGCGGTTCTTCCGCTCGCGGCCAGAGCGGTCGCTGTATCCCTCGACGAATATGTGCGCCACGGTCCGGTCGGCCTGCACGTACTGGGCAATCATATCGAGGCGCGCCTTAGCCGCATCGTTCAGGACCGCGCGACCCGGCGCGAACGCGATGGTGCTGCGCTCGAGCTGCTTGAACGATGCCGGCAGCAGTTGCGCAACGCAGCGTGCATAAGAGTCGTAAACCGGCCTGAAGCTGACCGCAGACAGCGAAACGCTGACGTCCTGCGACGCAAAGCGGGGCTGCTCGCCGCGATACAGGGCGCGCAGCATCGATTCGGCGAGAGACGCGTCGACGACGATCTGATGTGGTCCGGATCGCTCCACGCGACCCAGCGATTGCTCAGGCGCACGCGAGGCAAGCCACGGCGGCGAGAAGCTCGTCACGCCCAACGCGCCGCCGAGATCGACACGCCAGGCGGACATGTCGAATTGCAGGCCGCCGCCCGCCTGCTGCACGAAGCGCGCCTCACCGAAGTTCGGGATTTCGTGAGACAGCTTGCATTCCGTGCGGCTGCCTACGAATTGCCATGCGGCATCCGCGGGCGCCGCGCCGAATTCGAGCGGTGCCGCAACCACGGTCGCGCACCACCACACCCAAACGAGAGCCGTCGAGGCAATGCTTCGCGCCACGGGAACTCCTGTGCCTTTCGATGGCTATCGGCAGCCCGCACCGAATCTTTACCCGCCGCAGACCAAGGCTCGGGGCGTGGTAAGGTACCCGCTCATGTGGAGAGAGCAGTGTCCGAAAGAACCCAGATTGCAGAACGCTTTCGCGGCTTTCTGCCGGTTGTCATCGATTTGGAAACCGGAGGTTTCAACCCGAGCGGCGATGCGATTCTGGAACTCGCCGCAGTTCTACTGAACTACGACGGCGAGCGCCTGACGCGCACCCAATTGCTGCACTACCAGGTGGCGCCATTGCCCGGAACCAACATGGATCCGGCATCACTGCGCTTCATCGGCATCGATCCCTACAACCCGGCGCGAAAAGCGCGGGCCGAGCCGGAAGTGTTCCAGGAGTTCTTTCGAGAAGTCCGCAAGGCGGTAAAGCACGGGGGCTGCAGCCGCGCCATCGTGGTCGCCCACAACGCGGCCTTCGACCATCAGTTCATCATGTCGGGTGCGAACCGGAACGACATCAAGCGCAATCCGTTTCACCCATTCTCGTTCATCGACACCGCTTCGCTGGCGGCGGTCGCCTTCGGGCAAACGGTGCTGAGCCAGGCATGCGGTCGTGCCGGAATCGCTTACGACAGCAACGAAGCGCATTCGGCGCGTTATGACGCAGACGTGACGGCCGCGCTGTTCTGCGCGATCGTCAACCGTTGGCAGGATATGGGCGGCTGGCCGCCGCGCGAGTAGCGGGCTATTTGTCCGCGGTTGCCGGCGTTGCCGCCTTGGCCCGCTCTGCTGCAGCGACGATCAACGTCTTCAGCTCACCCGACTGATACATCTCGGTGACGATGTCGCAACCGCCAACGAGTTCGCCTTCGACCCACAGTTGCGGGAACGTCGGCCAGTTCGCGTAAGCCGGAAGATTCGCACGAATTTCAGGGTTGCTCAGTATGTCGACATAGGCGAATCGCTCGCCGCAGGCCATCAAGCACTGCACGGTTTGCGCGGAGAAACCGCATTGCGGCGCCTGCGGTGAACCCTTCATGTACAGGATGATCGCGTTGCTGCTGATCTGCTCTTTGATGCTGTCCAATACGTCCACGTACGCTTTACCTCATGAACACAAACGCGGAGCATTGTATGCCACGTTGTCAGCTCCGCTCCAATAACCAATACCCACACCGCTCATGAACGAATTCGATAACGTCGTCGAACGGCGCGGCACGGACAGCTCGAAATGGGGCAAATACAGGGGCACTGACGTGTTGCCGTTCTGGGTTGCCGACATGGATTTCCGCGCACCTCCCTTCGTCCGTGAAGCCCTGCAGCGACGAGTCGAGCACGGCATCTTCGGCTACAGCGAAACGCCTCCCGAACTGGTGCACGCTGCGGTTGCCTGGCTCGACGCGCAATTCGATTGGGCGGTGAATCCGGATTGGCTGGTCTGGTTGCCCGGTGTGGTTACCGGCATGAACCTCGCGAGCCGCGCCATCGGAGCTCCCGGCGATTCCGTGATGATGAACGTGCCCGTGTACTACCCGTTCCTCTCAGTGCCCGGGAACAGCGGACGCAATCGCATCGAAGTGCCGTTGGTGCTGAACGGCCCGCGTTGGGAGATGGACCTCGGGGCGATGAGTGAAGCCATCGACAATCGGACGCGTCTGTTCATGTTCTGCAATCCGCAGAATCCGACCGGGCGCATCTATCGACACGACGAACTCGTGGCGTTGGCGCGTTTCTGCGAGCGGCACGATCTACTGATCTGTTCGGATGAAATTCACTGCGACTTGCGTCTCGATGACCGGCCGCACATTCCCATCGCAACGTTGTCCGCGGACATCGCGGCGCGGACGATTACGCTGATGGCGCCGACGAAGAGCTACAACACGCCGGGTCTGTGCTGTGCGTTCGCGGTGATTCCCGACGCGGCGTTGCGCCGCCGCTTCAGCGACGCGCGTGCCGGGCTCGTGCCAAGCATCGGCGCGCTCGCCTACACGGCGGCGTTAGCGGCCTACGAGGACCCGTCGGATTGGCTGGATCGGCTACGCGCCTATCTGACTGCAAACCGCGACACGCTCGAACAATGCGTAGCGCAGCTGCCGAACGTCTCGATGACGCACGTCGAGGGCACCTACCTCGCATGGATCGACGTGCGCGGTCTGCAACTCGACCATCCGGCCCGCTACTTCGAGGCCCACGGCCTCGGGCTCTCAGACGGCGCGCAGTTCCACGGACCCGGTTTCGTACGTTTCAATTTCGGATGCCCGCGCGCCACGCTCGACGAAGGACTGCAGCGTTTCAGGCACGCCGTTCTGGCGGCGCAGTAGAGCCGTCAGGGAGACCCCAGCCACCGCCGCCGGGCGTGGCGATGGTCAAGATATCGCCCTTGTGAACATCGAGCGCCACCTTCGCTGGCAGTTCGACGCCGTTCAACCTATTCGAGCCGCGCTCGCCGTCGCTTCCCCCCGCAAGGCCCCACGGTGCTCGCGTGCGGCGCTCGGTGAGCAACGTGACCTCGGCGGGTTCGAGAAACATCAGCTCGCGCACGATACCGTCACCACCCGGAAAGCGTCCGCTTCCGCCGGAATTGCGCCGTACCTCGTATCGGGTCACGCGCAGCGGATAGTGCGTCTCGAGACTCTCCACGGGAGTGTTCAGTGTGTTCGTCATGTGTGAGTGCACCGCCGAAACGCCGGCACCACTCGGATGCGCGCCGGTGCCGCCGCCGATCGTCTCGTAGTAGTCCCACCGCGACACGTCGCCATGTCGCCCCATAGCAAGGTTGTTCATCGTTCCCTGGCTTGCGGCCGGAATGCGATCCGGTAGCGCCTCGGCAAGCGCGCCCAACAGGACATCGACGATACGCATCGATGTCTCGACATTGCCAGCCGCCACTGCCGACGGATATTGCGCATCGACGAGGCTGGCGGGCTGCGCAATGATGTCGACGCAACGAAATGCACCGCTTACGGCCGGTGTGTGTACCGGCATGAGACAACGAAACACGTAAAGCACCGCGGCAGCGGTGACCGATAACGGGCAATTGATGTTTCCGCGCACCTGTGCCGACGTTCCAGTGAAGTCGGTGGTGCAGTGCTCTCCTTCGACGCGAAGCCGCACGCGTATCGCGACATCGCTTGTACCGGCGCCATCGTTGTCCATCCAGTCTTCGAACACGTACTCGCCGTCGGGAATCGCCGCGATCGCGCCCCGCGCCAACCGGTCTGCATAGTCGTTCAGTTCCTGTACCGCAGAACCGAACGCCGCAACAGTCATCTGTCGGACCAGCGCTTCAACGCGTCGCACTCCGAGACGGCATGCGCTCATCTGCGCGAAGAAGTCGCCGAGACGCTCGTCGCCGAGATAATCCTCTGCAGATGTGTGTGTGCGACCCGCCAATGCGTCGAACAAAACCCGAGCGGGCTCGGTGAATACGTCGTCGCGCTGTGCGAGCAACGGCGAGATCACGATGCCCTCCTCCGCGAGCGTTGTAGACACCGGCATCGACCCGGGCCGATCCGATCCGATGTTTGCGTGATGCGCGCGGCACGCGGCGAATCCGATCAGCGCGCCATCGTAGAAGATTGGGCACACCGCCGTTACGTCGGGTAGATGTGTGCCTCCAAGAAAGGGGTCGTTCAGCAACACCAGGTCGCCGTCGCGCCATTCGAACCGGCTGACGACGTCGGCCATCGCGTAGGCCATGCTGCCGAGGTGCACGGGAATGTGTGCGGCCTGTCCGAACAGCGCGCCGACGGCGTCGAACAGCGCGCAGCTGAAGTCGAGCCGGTCCTTGATGTTCGGTGAGAAGGCGGCGCGCCGAAGTGCAACGCCCATCTCGTCGCAGACCGCTTGCACGCGGCTGCCGAACAGCGGCAATGCGATGCCGTCGAAGGTTGAACTGGCCATATCAGTCGACTACCATTGCGCCCTTTCCAGGGGCAGCACTTGCTGCCTTTTGTCGTTTAGGAGCCTGCTGAAATCGCTCTCGTCGCGGGGAGCGAAACCGACGAGGGTCTTGTTCATGGCAGCACTCATGGATACCTATGCGCGACTGCCGGTGGCGTTCAGCCACGGCAACGGTGCGTACCTGTACGACGAGCAGGGTAACAAATATCTCGACGCACTCGCCGGGCTCGCGGTTACCGGGCTCGGTCACGCACACCCCGGCGTCGCCGCCGCCATCACGCGTCAGGCGAACTCGCTGATGCACACGTCGAATCTGTATCGCATTACGCTGCAGGAATCGCTGGCCGATCGCATCACGGCGCTCGCCGGTATGGACCGCGTGTTCTTCTGCAATTCAGGCGCGGAAGCAAACGAAGCGGCCATCAAGATCGCGCGGCTCTACGGCCACAATCGCGACATCAACAAGCCGCACGTGATCGCCATGGAAGGTTCCTTCCACGGCCGAACCATGGCAACGCTGACAGCCACCGGCAATCGCAAGGTTCAGGCCGGCTTTGAACCGCTGCTCTCCGGTTTCGTGCGCGCGCCCTACAACGATGTCAAAGCCATCGAGACGATCGCGGAGAACAACAACGAAGTCGTGGCGATTCTCGTTGAACCGGTACTCGGTGAAGGCGGCATCGTCGTTCCTGACGACGACTATCTGCCGGCCTTGCGTCGGATCTGCGATGCGAAGGGTTGGCTGCTGATGCTCGATGAAGTGCAGACGGGCAACGGTCGCACCGGGCGCTATTTCGCGTATCAGCATCTAGGAATCCTGCCGGACGTCGTAACGCTCGCGAAAGGCCTCGCCAATGGCCTGCCGATCGGTGCGTGTCTTGCGCGCGGAATCGCGGCTGAAACCTTGAAGCCCGGCAACCACGGTTCGACATTCGGCGGCAATCCGCTCGCGTGCGCAGCCGCGCACGCCGTAATCGATGCACTCGAGAAAGACGGGCTGATGGACCGCGCCGCCGAACTGGGCGATCGGATGCTGAACAGATTCAAGCGGGTGCTCGCCGGCGACAATCACGTCGTCGACGTGCGCGGCAAAGGGTTGATGTTAGGGATCGAACTCGACGCCCCGCAGCCGCATCTGGTGAAGGCAGCACTTGCTGCCGGTCTCCTGATAAACGTCACGCATGAGCGGGTGATCCGCCTGTTGCCGCCGCTGATTCTCTCGAACGAACAGGCCGACGAAATCGTCGACCGTATCGTCGCGCTGATAAAGGATCCGGTACCGGGTGCGGCGTGACGAGGCACTTCCTCACGCTGCTCGATTTCAGCCCTGAGGAACTCTCGCGGCTCATCAATCGGGCCATCGAACTCAAGCAGATGCGCCGGGTCGGCACGATCTACGAGCCGCTCAGAGGTCGAACGCTGGCGATGGTTTTCGATTTGAAGTCGACGAGAACGCGCGTCGCCTTCGAAGCAGGCATGCAACAACTCGGCGGTCATGCCATATTCCTGAGCCCCAACGACACTCAACTGGGGCGCGGCGAACCAATCGAAGATACCGCGCGTGTACTGTCCGAAATGGTCGACATGATCATGCTTCGTACGCGCGATCATCAGGACGTCGAGACGTTTGCCAGCGCAGCGTCGGTGCCCGTCATCAATGCGATGAGCGCGCGCGCTCACCCTTGCCAGCTGCTGGCCGATGTACAGACCTTCGTCGAAAGGCGCGGTTCCATCCAGGACGCTACAGTCGCCTTCGTCGGCGACGGCTACAACATGTGCAACTCGTACATCGACGCGTCACACCAGTTCGGCTTCGATCTGCAGATCGCCTGCCCTAAGGGGTTCGAGCCCTCACCGAACCTGCTTACCAGTACGAATCGCGTGACGCTGGTCGATACTCCGCAGGAAGCTGTTCGCGGTGCCGATCTGGTCGTGACCGACGTGTGGTCGTCGATGGGGCACGAGTCCGAGGTCAGCGAACGTCGCAAACGATTCGCCGGATATCAGGTCGACAGGAAGTTACTCGATCTGGCCGCACGCGACGTGTTGCTCATGCATTGCCTGCCGGCACATCGTGGTGAAGAGGTCAGCGACGACATACTGGACGACGCTAGATCCGTCGTGTGGGCAGAAGCCGGCAACCGGCTGCACTCACAAAAGGCATTGCTCGAGTTCTTGAGCGCGCCGCGAAGCTAACGCTTCAGTTCAGTCGCAGGTTCGAAAGCAACCCCGGCTTTTCGATGCCGTATCCCTGGGCATAGTCGACGCCAATCTCGCGCAGCTGCGTCAGAATCGCATCGTTCTCCACATATTCCGCGATCGTCTTCTTCCCCAGATAGTGGCCGATCTCGTTGATCGAACGTACCACTGCATAATCGCTGGGGTTGTTGTTCAGGTCTTTTACGAACACGCCGTCGATCTTCACGTAGTCGACCGGCAAGTTCCGTAGATACGAATACGACGATAGACCGGTGCCGAAGTCGTCGAGCGAGAACCGGCAGCCGATGATCTTCATTCGATTCATGAAATCGCGCGCGTTATCGAGGTTGGCAATCGCCGCGGTTTCCGTGATTTCGAAACAGACCTTGCTGGTCGGCGCCTGCATCCGCGAGAACTGCTCCAACGCGAAGTCGGCGAACGACTCGTCGTTGACGGAGTGGCCCGATACGTTAATGGCAAAACCGCCGAAATTGTCGAGTGAGCTGCGGTGATCGGCCATCCATTTCAGAACGTTTTCGACCACCCATCGGTCGACCATGGTGACGCGGTTGTATGTTTCAGCCGCCAGAATGAACTCGCTCGGAGGCATGAGGTCGCCGAGTTCGTCGCGCATGGTCAATAGAATTTCGTAGTGGCTCGTCGCCCCATTCGCGGCAAGGGGAACAGGCGCGATCCGCTGACAATTGAGTATCAGACGGCCGTCGTCGATTGCCTTGTCGAGCTGCGTCACCCATTCCATGACACCGCGCCGCCGCATCATGCGTGCGTCGCCAAGCTCGTATTCCTGCACGCGGTTCCGACCCGCATCCTTCGCCGCGTAACACGCTTCGTCGGCGGAACGCATTGCGGCGTCAGCGTCGGGCGTGCCTTCGTCGATGAACACGACTCCGATGCTCACCGACAGCGAATAGTGCCGATCTTCCCAATCGAAGCGCTGCTCACGCACCAGCTTCAGCAACCGCTCGGCGATTTCACGCGACGGTTCATTTTCGATATCGGTGATCAGCACACCGAACTCGTCGCCGCCCAGCCGCGCAACTTTCGCGGGCAGATCTTTGAGACCATCGACCAGACGTTGGCCGACCATTTTCAACAATTCGTCGCCGGCCGTATGGCCGCTGCTGTTGTTGACGATCTTGAACTGGTCGAGATCGAGGTAGAACAACACGTGTTGTGTGCTCGTTGCCTTCGCATTTTCAATGGCGGCTGCGAGATTGCGCTCGAACTCTTTGCGGTTCAACAGTTTCGTTAGGTCGTCGTGCGCCGCCTGGAACGTCAGCTGATTGTGCATGTTCTGCAACATGCGCTGCGATGCACGCTCCATCAGCGGTAGGTCGAAATCGTCGAGCAGCGTGACGCGTCCCTGGTGCAAGCCGTCGGCCATTTCCTTCAGCGGAATTTCGCGCGACTTCACGCCCTTGCGATTCACCAGCACGAAGAATGCGTAGTCGTCGCCGATGAACGCAACCGACAGGATCAACGGGCGCCCTTGTTCGTCGGACATCGCCAACCATTCACCGACGCTCATGCGTCGCGCCCTGTCGAGCGCGCGGCTCCAGTTCTTGCGAATGTCCTCGTCGTCGGTTTCGATATTCGGAGACGCGTCGGGCAGCAGGCCTTCGAGGCCGAGCGCCTTCTCAGTCTCGTTGGCGCCGATCTTGGTGACTTTGACTTTGGCTTTGGCACCGGTCGTGTCGCCTACCAGTGCGTCGGACAGACCCATCACCAGCGGCGTGCGTTTGCCCGGCTCGAACGAAATGCTGTTCAACCCGGCGACAACGCGCTTCAGTAGCGTCTCAGGCTCGACGAATCCGGCGCCGCCCGGCTTGGACTCGCCGGTCAGTTGCGCCAGCACTTCCTCGGCGGTGGCCGCCGCGTCGCGCCATTCGTTGCTGTTCGGGCCGTGCCGCAGGTGCGTGTGCACCAGCAGATTGCGCCAACCCGGATTCATCAACCGCAGGAACAGTTCGGGAACGTCTTTGTCTGCGAGGCGAGGCTCCAACTGGCGCGCTACGGCGCGGCGCGCTCGCGCGAGCTTCTGCTGGCCTTCGCTGGCGCGAACCGTGCGTTCAACGTTGCCGCGATACGCCTTCGCCTGCCGTTCCACCAACGGTCCGAGTTCTTCCAGTACGTCTTCGAATACTTCCGGATTGCGGTCGTAGTCTTTGACGATGCGTTCCAACAATTCGTCTACGCGGCTACCGACTTCGCGATCGATACCCACCCGGACGTCTTGTGCGTTGCCCAATCGTGCCAGTTGGTTCAACACCTCGACCGCAGAGTGCGGACGCTCCGCATCGTGATCGAGGAATTCGGGATCTTTGGTCGCCAGCTTGTTGAGGGTGATCTCCAACCGTTTCACCCAGCCGCGAATACCTTCGGTGAGGAGCTTGTCCTGCTCGATCGAGTCGACCAGGTTCTCCATCACATCCAAGGTGTCGTACAGGTCTTCGCCGAACGCCTTCTTCCCGCCGTGACGTGCCTTCAGCACTTCCATCAGGCGCGGCTTGAGCCGGCTGTCGGTAACCGGAGCATCGCCCAGTTCGGACTCGATCTGCGAGATTGCCTGCAGAATGTCGTTCGGGTCATACCGCTGATCCGGCGCCGCATTCGGCGGGGCGAACTGAACCTCCTCCGGCGCGCCCTGGCTGCGCCGCGCGCGACGACCCAGGTTCAGCAGTTCACGGGCGGCTTTGTACACCTCCGCGGTACCGCCTTCTTTGTTCGGCGCGAACGGGTTGTACGACGTGCGCGGTGCGGTCGAAATTCCGTCGGCGGCCATTGCCGCTTCACGCACCGGACCTTCGAGCTCTTGATAGTTCTGCGTCGGTTCAGGCCGGGCCCTCGCGGAACCGCGACGCATCGTCCGTTGCATCGCTTCGCGCAGCTCTTCCAAGGACGGGAATGCACCGCTCTCTTCCAGCATCTTGCTGACGGCCGGATACATGTTCGCAAGGACAGTGTGCAGGACGGTTTCGAACTCCTTGTAGATGTCCTGGCGCACTTGGCGTCGTACATCGATACCGGCAAGCGCGTCGTCGAACGCCCATGTCAGCGCGGCCGGACCGATTGGCACGACGTCCTTGTGTCCCCACGGTTTGGCGATCATTCCCAACCGCGAGCGGACTTCGAAAAGGAGGTCTGTAAATCGATTCTCGGTTTTGGAGATGACTTCCGCGACCGCCAGCCACTCTTCGAACTCACCGGTATCGACGAGTTGCAGCTTCACGCTGCTACCTGTTTCGCGCCGCCGGCGCTTTTCAAGCACCGCCTCGAGATCCGATATCTGATCGATCTGTGCGACCACCGAGCGCCCGAATTTTGTACGAATCGAGTCGCGCTGTTTCTCCAGCTGATCGAGCGCTTCGAAGTACATCATCTGAACCGCGTTCGTTCCGGCATCGCGCGCCTTCAACAACAGATCGCGATCGCACTTCTCGAAAAACAGTTTCGAAATGCGATTGACGCCGCGCGTGGCGATCCTTCGTAGTTGCTCTTTGATCTGCTCCGCGTCTCGATCGCGAATGCGACGATCGCGCAGGAACGTTTCCGGAATTTCCGCGGACCCTTCGGTCTGCGGCGTGGCGGACGACTCCGGCTCCGGTTTACGGCCGCGTGCGAGATCGGCCGCGCTGTTGGTGACCATTCCCGAAGCCACCGCGAAGTCCATCAGCACTTCGAACGCTTTAGGCTGCAGCGGTGTCGGGAATCGAATGCCCATGCCACTGCCGGAATCGAGCACGCGAGAGATCAGCGCCTGCATCCGGAAGTGTTGGTCGCCTTGCGGTGTCGGAACAGAGAAATGTACGTTCAGCGGATCGCCGGCGCGAGGCTCGGCGCCGGTGGATACCAGCGAACGCGAACCGCCGGTACCGACAAGCAACATGCCGCCCTGGCAGAAATCCCGAATCGTGCACAACCACGAGCGCCCCTTCTGGGGGTGTACGAGCGCACCGATCGAAATGGGTTGTCGCGCGTGAGTACGCCGGTCCACGTCCTTTCTTCTCCGGCTTCGACGCGCTGAATGCGCGGCGGAATGCGGCGTTGAGAGCCTAACTGATTTAAGGGGCGTGGGTCACCTGCCGGCGGCAGGTGATATGGCCCGTGTCTCAGTCTCAGGCGCAACCACGACACGGTTCCTTCCCTGAGTTTTCGCTGCGTACATCGCCGTGTCCGCCCGGCTCATCAATTGCTCGACAGCTTCGCGTGCACGATACGCAGCAACGCCCACAGAAGCGGTCACCGCAAAGTCCGGCGCCTTCGGATCGATCGTCATCAACTGTGTCTGGCGTCGCAGGCGGTTCGAAACCTGTACCGCGTCTGCGAGCGTCGCGTTCGTGAGCACCATCACGAATTCCTCGCCGCCAATGCGCGCGACGAAGTCCTCCTCGCGCACCACCTTGCGCGCGATGTCGGCAAACGCGCGCAACACTTCGTCGCCCTGTTTGTGGCCGAAGAGATCGTTCACGCGCTTGAAGTGGTCGAGATCTACGTAGCAAAGCGCGAATGCCAGCGTGCCGCGATCTGCCAGTGCTTTCTGCCGATACAGGTATTCCATCAACTGTCGGCGGTTGTACAGGCCCGTTAGATCATCGCGCATTGCCATGTCGCGAACGCGGGTCAATGCGCGCTCCAGGTCTTCAGTGCGTCCAGTGAGTTCCTCGCGCAACCCGGCAATCTGATCAGCCACGAACAGCGCGATGACGAGAAGCGCCGAGTAACAGGACCAGACGAGAAACTCGTCCGGCAGAACTGCGCTTTGACCCTGGCGAACGTGCAACACGAAACCGAGGGTCGCCGTCGCCCACGTCGACACCGCGATCAGACGCAACCTCGACCGGCCGAGATGCAGCGCGGCGAAGGTCAAACCGAGCAACGTAACTGCCAACAAGGCAAGCCGCAGCGGTGCGTTTCCGAACGTCGCCGTTGCGACACATCCGAGACTGGCCCAGAGAGTAAGCGGCAGCCCCAACGACGCCGTCGTGTCGCGCAGCCTGAAATCGGCCACGATCGACAACGCAAGCAGCACGAGACCTGCGCCAAATACCAACGCGGCTAGCGCGAGGGCCATGTCAGTGACGTCGAGGCGGCCCGAGGTCGACCCGCCCCACCACAGCACGATGAACGCGGCGACTCCGGCGCCGGTCAGTAGCGACCGTCGCAGGCGTGTCAGCGCGTGCGCGACGTGATGTTGAAATGTTGCGGCCATTTACAGGTCTGCACCCGAACTGGGACACATTCTAAGTGACACCCGTTTCACCGATGTATCGCACGCAAAACGTCTTGTGGGGGCTTTGTAACGCAGGAACGCGCTGCGCAACGCATTCAAACGCTCGCCCTTCCCAGAGCCTTTGAAACCGCATTTGCCCAACCGTTCAGCAGTTTTTCGCGCAGCGCGACGCTCATCGCAGGCTCGAATCCACGTTCCAGTTGCCACAGTCCTGCGGCATCGCCGAGCGACCCGACGAGACCGCCGCCAACGGTCGCCAGCATTCCCGCACCGAGCGCCGTGGTTTCGGTGATCTGCGGACGCTCTACGCGCACGCCCGCGATGTCTGCCAGACACTGGCACAGCCAGTCGTTGGCCACCATGCCGCCGTCGACCCGCAGACGCGTAACCGGTGCACCGTCGGCAGCGAGCGCACTCAGAAGATCAGCCGACTGATATGCGACGCTCGCAAGCGTTGCGGCGATCAGGTCGTCGCGGCTCGTGTCGAGCGACAGACCGCAAACCAGCCCGCGCGCTTCGGGACGCCAGTGCGGTGCGCCCATGCCGGTGA
>JBGSNQ010000012.1:0-37367 GCA_041739525.1 Pseudomonadales bacterium
GCGCGAGCGACGCCGCTGCGCAACGCGCGGCGCCCGACGCGCAACACGGCCTCCACGACCAGCGCCATCACGGCGGCTTTAAGGCCGAGAAAGATCCCGGCGATGAGCGGCACGTGACCGAGTGTCATATAGATGATCGAGAGCGCGAGGATGGCGAGCGCGCCCGGCACGATGAATAGCACACCCGCCGTCAGTCCGCCGCGCGTGCCGTGCAGCAACCAGCCGATGTACGTCGCGAGCTGTTGCGCTTCCGGCCCCGGCAGGAGCGTGCAGTAGTTGAGTGCGTGCAGAAAACGCTCATCGCCGATCCAGCGCTTCTCGTCGACGATCAGCTTGTGCATCAGCGCAATCTGCCCGGCCGGCCCGCCGAAGCTCAGGAAGCCGATCTTGAGCCACAAGCGAGTGGCTTCGCCGAAGGAGACGATTTGTTGCGGTGCGTTCAACGGTGAAGGCCAACGGCCTGATTCAGTCGCGCGGCTACCGTCGCACCGGACCGTTGAGCAAGGTAAAACAGCACTTAGAAAAACTCGTCCGTTCTTTCGCGCGGGGATCACTTTTAGCGGCTTCTCAGGAAAAAGAGAAGGAATTGGTGACCGGTTATGGCGCGAGGTAGCGGCGGTGATCACCTAAGTATCGCAAGGCGGGATACTCAGATTCGCCAACGGGTCGTTTATGTTCGGTCTCCTCTGACTTATGTTCCCCACCTTCGAACCAGCGAGGACGTGGTGAGTGGGATGGGAAGCGCTCGAGCAGTGGGGTGACGATGTCGTCCGTATGGAACGGCTCACGGGCGGAGTTGCGAACGACGTGTGGAGCGTGCGCGTCAACGGGGACCTCGCGGTGGGCCGTCTCGGTAGGAGGAGCGACGCTGATCTCGCGTGGGAGACAGAGCTTCTTCAACACCTCGACCGTGAAGGCTTGACCGTGCCGGTGCCGATACCCACGACAGACGGCCGGTTGTTCGTCGGCGGGCTGGTGCTGATGACGTATGTGGAGGGCGGGCCGCCGGAGACGCAGGCCGACTGGCGTCGCGTAGCCGACACGCTCCGTCAGCTGCATCGATTGACCAGCGGCTGGCCACAACGTCCGGGCTGGCGATCGTCCACCGACCTTCTACATGTGCAGACCGGCACGAGGATCGACCTCGGCGCGATGCCGGCTGAGGGCGTTGCTCGATGTCGGGCAGCGTGGGCGCGGCTCGTGGGACGGCAGACATGCGTCGTTCACGGCGACACCAACCCACGCAACATCCGCATCACCGCGGATCGGGTCGCGCTGATCGACTGGGACGAGTCGCACGTCGACGTTCCCGACCTCGACCTGGTGTTGCCCTACAACGCTGCCGGTCTCGACGACGGTACGCACGACGTCGCCGCGCAGGCGTCGTCCGCATGGGAGGCCGCGGTTTGCTGGGACCCGAGCGGTGTCGACGACTTCGCAGTCAAGCGGCTCGCCGAAGTTCGAGCGGTGTGAGCACGTTGGCACTGCGTCCCAACGCGGCCGAGGTATCCGCGGAGTGTGTTGGCGCGACCAGCGTTGAGTTTTGTGGCGATTCCACGATTATTCCCACGACCGCTACCACGTGGTTGCGGCAGATTGTCGACAACGGCCTGAGGGCTTCAATAGGAATCCACCATGACTTCGTACAACCTGCTTCGGTTCGCGCTCGCGTTGTTCGGCGCAATTTTTCTCTTCGTCTATCCACTCGCAATCGTGTGGCCGTCCGGCTGGGCGTGGCATGTCGGCGCACCGTACGAATCCGAGTACTTCATGATGATCGTCGGTGTATACGCGACGCTGGGTCTGTTCCTGATCAACGCCGCGCGCGCTCCGTTGGAGAACCGGAGCCTGATCTGGTTCACGATCGTATCGAGCGTTGTTCACGCCGCGATCATGGCCGTGCAATCGTTCGGCGGCGACGGACACATGCACATGGGGCATCTCGTGGGGGACGTTCCGGCATTGCTGCTGGTAGCCGTTGTGCTGTCGATTCTCATCTCCGCCGCAGGGCGCGACGGCGTGATGGCGGCGACTCAGCGGTGACGCTCGACAACTCAACAGGTCAAACCAACGGAACGGTTCCTCAGCGGTTTGCCACGATTTCCCGTAACGGAACCACCCAGGACCAGCGCGGATCAGGCGTGAAGTTGTCCCACAGCATGCTGTTGCACGCATAACCCGCGGCCACTCCACTCTCGGGGTGCGCGAAGCCGAGTCGTCCTCCGGCACCGTCGTGGCCGAACGATCCAGGTCCGAGCATCTGGGTTATCGGATTGCCCAGCGCGAAGCCAAGACCGAAGCCTTCTCCGGGCGGAGTCGGCAGATGTGCGAGCGGTGGCAGCGGGGCCAGATCCTTCGTTCGCGGCTGCATCGCGCGCGCCAGCGTGTTCTTGTTCAGCAGGCGCACACCATCGATCTCGCCGATGCAGGCGGCATACATCTTTGCGAGCGATCGTGCGGTTGCCACGCCATTGCCGGCCGGCAGTTCGGCGGCGCGCCCGACCGGTGTATTGAAGAAATCCACGGCTTCTGTGATGGCGTCGAAGCCCGCGAGAATTTCAACCATCGTCGGATCATTTACGTTGACTCCGGCGCCGGCCAGCAGCGAGCGAAAGTCCGCGCTCTTTTGCGGAATGTGCGGCGCGACGCGGCGCTGTTGGGCGTCGGGCAAACCAATCCAGAAATCCAGCCCCAGCGGCTTAGCAATCTCGTCAGCAAAGAAGGCTCCGAAGCTCCTTCCGGCAATGCGGCGGACCACTTCGCCCACGAGGAAGCCGTAAGTGACAGCGTGATACGAAGCATGTGCGCCGGGTTCCCACAGCGGCGTTGCGTTCGCAAGCGCGCGAGTGCATTTGTCCCAATCGACAAAGTCTCGTGCTGTGATGCCCGAGGCGATTGGAAACGTCGGTAATCCGGCGCTGTGACTGAGGCAGTGTGCGACGGTTACGTTTGTTTTGCCGTTGGCGGCGAACTCCGGCCAGTACTTGGCGACAGGCGCTTCGACGTCGAGCAGCCCCCGCTCTGCCAGCATGCTCGCGCAGATGGCGACGGCACCTTTGGTGCACGACATCAGGACCGTCAGCGTGTCCTCCGTGTAGGGGCGATCGTTCGCGATGTCGCGGCCCGTCCAGAGATCGACTACGACCTTGCCGTGGCGATAGATGCAGAGTTGCGCGCCGCCTGGGTCGTTAGCTTGAGCGTTCGCAAATGCTTCACGGACGGGTTCGAAGTGTTTGTCGGTGGTGCCATAGATGGTCATGAAAATGTCCCGAGATGATGATCTGCTTGTTGCAGTATGTGCCAGGTTCCTCGTGTGGGATGACACCATTGCGCGGCTGGCTCGGGAGACTTTGGGTGCAGTCCCTTGCGCGCGGCACAGAGCGTACCCGCGCCGTAGTTCGGCTGTTGGCTATTTGTCGCGAAGAATGACTTGCATGGTGGCCAGGGGCAGAGTCGAACCGGTCGTCGCACAGTGCCGACACGTGGATGTTCAAAGAACTGATTGCGTGCGCCAGCGTGAGTTATCGTGAGGTCGTCATCGGTCGAGAATGAGTATGGCCTCGCCTGATTTCGCTCCTTGGCTCGCGCGCTGGGCTTTGACGGCAGACGGAGAAGCTTTCTCCAGTCCCAACGCCTGGCTGCTGCCTGTCACGCAAGGTGGCGTGCGCGCCATCCTCAAGATCAGCTTTGCTCCCGAGGAGATGGCTGGCGCGCACATCATGCAGTGGTGGCACGGCCAGGGCGCAGCCAGCGTGTTGGCCCTCGACGGTGAGGCCTTGCTGCTCGAGCGACTGACCGGCCCCCGCGATCTCACGACCATGGCCCGCGGAGCCGAAGACGACGCTGCGACGACCGCGATCTGCGATGTGCTGGCACGCCTTCACGCTCCTCGCGCCACACCACCGCCCGGCACGGTCGTTCTGCTGGAGGAGTGGTTCTCCCCGCTCGGTCCGGCCGCTGCTCGTATCGGCGGCCCCTACGCCCTCGCGGCCAAGGCGGCCGCTGAACTCTTCGCCACACCCGAACCGCCGGTCGTCCTTCATGGCGACATGCATCACGGCAATGTTCTGGATAGTGAGCGGGGCTGGCTCGTGATCGACCCGAAGGGCCTGTTCGGCGACAGAGGCTACGACTACGCCAATCTGTTCTGCTATCCATGGGACTGTGCCGAGGCTCCAAGCCGCTTTGGTCGCCGCGCTCGCATTGTTTCGGCGTTGGCCAACCTGCCGCTCCCGAGGCTCCTTAGCTGGGTGATCGCCTATACCGGCGTCACGGCTGCCTGTGCTCTCGTCGATGGAAAGAACCCCGAACGCCCACTTCAGATTCTGGAGATCGCCTTGGCCGAGCGCGACTCTCTCTAGTTGGTGTCATTGCCTACCGACGGTAGGAAATCGACTTCAGTCTGCAGGAAGCCAGGATCAACGGGGGCACGACCGATGGTCGCGGGAGAACGGATCTTGTAACGTGACACGCCACCCTCGACCACGCGGAGCAACCCCATGCGCATCTCAGTTCTTCTCGTAGCCGTCATTCCAACCTTCGCGCTGATACAGGCCAGCGCGGCGGAGATCGAAAGCGCCACCACGACGATGAGCGCACCCGGTAAGGTCGAGATGGCGCAGGTCGTCGAGGGGAGCGCGGTGATCACCGCAATCGACAAAGCCAAGCGGACCTTTGATATCAAGCGGCAGAACGGCGACGAGGTGACGATCGACGCTGGCCCGGGCCTGAAGAGCTTCGATCAGCTGAAGGTCGGCGATACCGTGAGCGTCTCTTACACCGAATCACTCGCGCTCGAACTGAAGAAGGGCGGTGGCATGAAGGTCGAGAAGACCGACGTAACGGCGATGATTCCGGCCAAACCCGGAGAAGCGCCGGCGGGTGCAGCGGGCCGCCAGGTTACGGTCGTTGGCGATGTCATCGCGGTGGACGCGTCGACGCAGACCATCACGGTCAAAGGGCCCCAGCGGACGGTCCACATGAAGGTGCGCGACCCGGAGCAGTTCAAGCGCATCGCCGTCGGCGATCAAATCGAGGCGACGTATACAGAAGCCGTCGCGCTATCCGTGACGCCAGCCGCCAAGCCCTTGGCTTCCGATAAAGCAGCCAAAGAATAGAAACGCTTTCAACCGGATGGGCGGCCAGGCGCTTGATGGGTCGCGACCGATTTTCGCGCAGGCGCGTCATTCGCGGATTGCCAAGTAAGATGGTCTGTCTCATGTGATTCGGCGTCGTCATTTGCCAACGATGGCGCTAAGGTGGCGAACTGCGCGAACGTCTGAATCGTGAGCCCCGTTTCCCTTCGTTGAACCAGAGAAGGTGACGTGCGGAAAACTCCTTCCGCAGGTCAGCTCGGATTTTCAATGAACTGATTTCGTGATCCAGCGTAACCCAGCGTGATCGAAACAAACGCCTAGCGGTTTCTCACCACCGGAGATCGGCCTGAGGGGGAAATATCATGCGCGCTGCATCCATCTGCTCGTTCGCTGCCGCGCTCGCGCTACCCATCCAGGCGATCGGCACGCTGGCAGTACTTCCCGGCGGCTGGTCAGAGCAGGTGGCCACTCCGTTCGAACTACGGTGCACTTACTTGAATGGCCCGATCTATCCGGACTATCGCTACGATGTCGCCTCGACGCGCTTCGCCTGGTACACGCTACTTCGCGAACGATCGTTCACGATCAAGTACGACGGCAACGAGAACATGGTGCTCACGTCAGCCGACGGCGAGGTTATCCGCTACGAGCTAGGATGGAGAGACACCCCGCCAGGGGTTCTATGTTCGACTGCCGTGATCCGCCGCTAGCGGACTGACTGCAAAGGGTATTCAGTGTTTGGTCGCCGGGAGGAGGAACCTTGCTGCAAGCGATTTTTGGAAGTATGCCGATTGTCGCGTTGATCGGTGCGCGGGGAATTGACTCATGGCGAAGAGAACACATCGGACGGCGTCGCATCGACCTAGCGTTTGTTCGGCTGCGATGGGACCGCCATTGGTACGAGTGGCCGATTGAGCTTGCGACGTCGCTTCGTCCGCACTTGTAAACCCAGTTCGCGGTACAGCTGGTAGGTCCGCTTCGGGTTCTCGACCACACCTTCGGTGCGCAGCATGCCCTGCAGCATCAGATAGCCGTAACGCGGATACTCTTCGCCCAATGCCTTCAGCAGGATGACCTGCGCGATACCTAGGCGTCTTGGCGCGTCCAGAGGGGTACCAGCTTGCAGGAGCTGATGGAGCTCGGCGGCTGGGCGTCGTATGAGATGGTGTTGCGCTATGCGCATTTGGCCGGTGACCACTTAAAACGGGTTGCCGTTCGAATTGGGGGCGCATTATCTAGGCCCGATGGCACGTTTACGGCACATCCCAACGACGCAACTAAGTTGCGATTGATCGTAAGTAACTGAAAATACGTGGTGGCCAGGGGCAGAATTGAACTGCCGACTCGCTGACGACCCGCGGTATCGTTGGCGCTCTTCGAATCGTTCCGGTGTAGCTACCCGCTTGTAATTGATGGTTCTAGCCTGGCTAGAATGAGAATTTATGCGCACTCACTTCGTCGCGGCGATCATTACCTGTTTGGCGTTCGGCACTGCACTGGCTCAAGCACCCGCACTCCAATCGTCCACACAGCAGTCGCAGACTGGAGCACTTGGACCTCGGCTTGCACCAGGGATGCCGATTCCGTCCACCGAACTCGAGCCGTTCGTGGATGGGGTCGTCGGCACGGCGATGGCGCGCGATCACATCGTCGGAGTCACGGTCTCCATCGTTCAAAACGGCCAGGTGATGCTGAAGAAGGGCTACGGCTTCGCCGGGCATGGCCGGCTGGTCGATCCCGACCGCACCCTGTTTCGCATCGGCTCCATCTCAAAAACCTTCACCTGGATTGCCGTGATGAAGGAAGTAGAGGCGGGTCGCATGCGATTGGATGGGCCCATCAACGACTACCTTCCGGCAGATCTGGCGATCCCCGCTATGCCGGGGTGGCGGCCCGTGGAGATTCGCGACGTGATGAGCCATACCCCTGGCTTTGAGGACCGCATCCTCGATCACATGTTCGCCGAAACGCCCGCGCAAATTCACTCTTTGCCCGCGGAGCTCAAACTCATCCAGCCAAAGCGCGTGTTCGAGCCCGGCACGACGCCCGCTTATTCCAACGTTGGCGTGATGCTCGCGGGTGAAGCCGTTTCCTACCTGGCAGGCGTCAGTTTTCAGGACGTGATCGAGCGGGGCATCCTCACACCGCTCGGCATGAGTCACACCACCTTCCGCGAGCCTTACCCGCAGCGCGCCGATCTGCCTGCGCCGATGTCGCCCGCGCTCGCCGCCGATGTCTCAACCGCCTATCGATGGACAGGTACCCAACCGGAAGTTCAGCCGACCGAGTGGTTGCACCAGGTGGGGCCCGCGGGCGGCGGTTCGTCCACTGCAGGCGACATGACCCGTTACATGCTCATGATATTGGGCGATGGCGAACTGGAGGGCGCACGCATTTATAGCCCGGCCACGGCGTCGGCCTTTCGTACGCCGATTCCACTTCCGGTGCCGGGTGGCGGGGAAGTCAACCATGGCTTTTTCCAGACACAGTTGCCTGGCGGCTTCATGGGATTTGGGCACGACGGCGGCACGCTTTGGTTTCGTTCAAAACTCCTCACCGTTCCCGCGCTTGGCCTTGGCATCTTCATTTCGGCGAACACCGACACGGGGCTGCAACTCACGAAAGAGCTCCCTCAGCTGATCGTTGGACACTTTTATGCGGCTCCTCCCGAGCCACCTCGAAGCGGTTCGCCGGCCCTCGCGTCCGAAGCTGCTGTTTACGTGGGCACCTACATGACGAATCGCCGTCCCTTTTCAGGGCTCGAGAAATTCGTCTGGCTGATGACTCGCCAGACATCGGCTGACGTCACGCCTGACGGATACCTCGTCATGCAGGGCGGGGGAGACATCGAAACATGGACGCCAACCGAACATCCCGGTCACTTCCAGGCGGTCAACAGCCCGCAGACGGCTGATTTCGTATTCCGTGACGGCGAAGCCGTGGCATTTCACCCGCACGGAGAAACCGATGCATTGGGCCGCGTGGGGGCGCTCTATCAGCGCAGCGTGCTCCTGCTTGTCGTACTGCTCGCCATCGCGGCGGCCGCCATCACACTGATTCAACCGGCGATCCGATCCCGCAGAGCGTTACCCGGCACACGCCTGCAACGGCGACTGAACGTAGCGCAGCTCTTAGCCGCCACCGCCTGGCTGATTGCTCTCGGCGCCGTTGCCGTTTTCGCCAGCGCCGCCGAAAACGAGGCCCGCCTCGTTTTTGATTGGCCGGGTGCACCGTTGTTGATTGCGTCCAGCGCGGCTCTGTTTGCTTCGCTCCTCAGCGCTGGCGTTCTGATTGCTCTGCCATTGGTCTGGAGAGGCGCCGAGGGTTGGGCGTTCTGGCGCAAACTTTGGTTCTCAGCATCCAGCGTTGTCTTTTGCGCGCTCGGCTTTCAGCTGGCCCTTTGGGGCTTTTTGGAGCCTTGGGCTGCTTGACGATTTAACGCCCCACCCATGGCGCATCGCTACCGGTTGGTTGGGCGTTGACTGTGGTGGAATGTGCACCCGCGCCGTAGTTCAGCTGTTGGTGAGCTGCGTGTTTGATCACCAACCGCTACGTGTGACTTTAGGTCTTCGGTGGTCAGCTGCTGTTCATGCAATTGATGCTGTCGTGCTACCAGCCCCTCTTCGCGGTCAAGAATGCTCCATCCAGCCGTGAGGTTCTACAGGACGAACATTTAGCTCGCACCGGTTATGGGGAACCGCTCTAATCAATCGCCACGGATGAAATGTGTGTCCGTCGCATCTACGTTGGCGGGTGAGCTTGGAGAACCACTATGTTGAGAAAACTATCGATCGCAGCAACGAGTGTCCTGATGTTCGCAACCTTCGAACATCCCGCGTCTGCCGCCTCGATTGGTGCGGGCGACCCCTATCCCGTCAGCAACTACAAATGCGAGGACGGCACGCGTCTGGCGGTGCGTCTCCTCGGCGAATACGCCTCGGTATCAGTCAACGACGCGGCCGCGATCGACCTGTCGTCAGTGGGGCCGGAGGGGACGACCTTTTCGAATGGCCGACAGACCTTGACCATCATTCAGGGGCGCCTGTCTTGGGGCGTCGGCCGAGCCGTGCCGTCTGAATGCATCGGTGGTTGAGCAGTGAGCAGCAAGAAATAGGCGCGATAGACATTGCGGTCGAACGGATACTCGATGCCGTCGCGCTCGCAGATGAAGTAGCGCATGCCAGTAGTGTGCGTCCCGGTCCCAGTGACCTGCGACCGTCTGCTATCCAACAGCGACGTCCCCGGCCTGAAAACGCGATGCGCTGGTGCGCTGAGGGTCGTTGAGTGCGCGAAATGCTGGCTTCGTGTCAGGCAGACTACTCAACCGGCCGGGGCGGCGACCGCGCCGGTACGCTTCGAGCATCTGACGGAGTTCCACTGCGGTGGCGGGGTGAAGTGAACTGTCACCCGCCCATGCTCGGTACCAACGTGTAAGGTCAGTCGCGTACTCCGGTGCAGTGCGCGCCGTTTGCCTTGTGGAAGTCAGGCGTGCAAGCGCGAACAGAACTAGCACCACACCAGCAAGCCATTCCATGTGCACATTTCCAAGAATATCGCGCCACTTTCCTTTGGCGCGCCGCCATCGTATGTAAGTTGGCCCGTAATGACCCGTAGGAGAGTCGCAACGAGAACGGTTTTGTGATGTACGTCTCAAATCCGCAGAAACAAATCGCCGTTTTTCAGACGACAACGTCCCAACCCGCGAGCGGGGGGCGCCCAAACTGTGCGTCTATCGCGCGCACGCACACAGTCATGGGTTCCAAACACCTTCGTGAGTGGTTCCGAACGATCCGATTCTTCGAGCGAGAACGAGCTTGGTATTTCCTCTCGCCTGACTGGTCGATGCCGGTTGCGCCCCCTGACGAGAGCGCGGCTGTTGGGGTGTCTCAATTGGCCACGCGGTGTGGATGCAGTGCGGGAAACCGACATCCGATCCGGCGCCGCCTGTAGAACGTCGACCCGCTGACGTCCGATTTCCGCATCGCCTCTGTAATCTCAATCCGAACACCGTTGATCGTCGCAACGGCAGGCGGACGGCGCGGCGTTGCGGGTTCGTTGGCGGCGCGTTCTTCTGACCCTCCGTTGCGACACCGTCGCCGGTACAGATCAGGTCTGACACTCGGGTGCAACTTGATTCGTGCAGACATCTGACGGCGCGACGGAGCTATTGGGCCGGAAGCAACTGTCCTCCGACCGCGGATAGGCGGACCCATCTACCGTCGATATTGGCGATCAGTTGGCCGCTGGTGGCTCCCGGTGTGGAGGGCATGAAGCGCACTTCTACTCCATTGGCGGTGAATGACGAGTATGCCAACCAACTCGACGCGCCTAATGCGATTCCGAATGCGAATGACATCGTCTGTTTGCGCATTGCCGTTTTACCTTTGTGGATGCCCCGCAAAGAATGCGACCACGTGTCAATTGTTGGCAACGTGCTCCATCAGAACTTCCTGTCTTTCGTGAGTGTGCAAACGCCAGTCGAGGGAACGTCGCCTGCCATCGAGGTCACCGTGATCCTGAACCGTCCGCTAATTCGATCTATCGAAATCGGAACTGACCCGTTGTTCAACGGCCCTTCAGGCGTCCAGGCGTTGGGCGACCCGGATTCGCGATCTGGGCACCAAATGGGCACCGCGCCGTAGTCGAGCTGTTGGCGATTGTCGTAAATCACTGATATGCATGGTGGCCAGGGGCAGAATTGAACTGCCGACACGCGGATTTTCAATCCGCAATAAAGCGAGTGGCGTTAGCTAAATCAACTAGTTGCCGGGTGTCCGTTGCAGCCAGATGCCTGTCAATGCATGACCATGCATAGTCGATCCCCGCAAAATCCCTGCACGCGGAGATTTCCAACGGATCTACGCAGGTGCGACACCAAAACCCTGATGTGGCGATTGGATAAAGGCTTATTGAGCTAGATCGAACGATCGCATCGCCCTGCAATCTCATTTGAATTTAGTTTGGCGTTTCCCCCGCTTAGGGTGGCCAAGACCGTTGAGAGATTTCGGCACGCATCAGTTCGCGAGAAGACGGCAGCGGTCTGGGCGCGCCGGTTCTCGCCTCTGGACTGATCAGGATCCGTGCACGATGGTCTGCCCACACTGCTCACCACAACGCGATAGAGGTGCGAGTGTCGGCTTATCAAGCGGTGATCGCTGACGATGCCGTTCGGTTGTCTATATCGACGGTCCGATGGCAAGCCACCTCGTCAGGTACCTCAGAGCATTGCTGGCCTTGGTGACCGTCATCGTAAGACCACCGCAAATCCGTCGAGCAGGCGCGCCAGCCCGAACTCGAAAAGTGTGTCTAGGCTGAGATCGATGTCTGGCTGGGTGCTCACACGCGCGAGCATCGGGAAAGCACCACCATCGAGTATTGAGCGGAACCCGGCTTCCTGAGCCGCGAGGTACGCCGCGGTGCTCAAGCCAGTATCCTGTTCGGCCTGCGACTCCGCCTCGATATTCACGGCAACGCCGCGTACGTAGCCGACCAGCGTCACCGCTACTACCAATGACAGTTCCAACGACGCCGCGAGACCGCGTAACGCCTGCAAGATCCATTCAGTGTGAGCCATGGCGCCCGGCAGCAATTGGGGGCGCGTGATCGACATGGCGTTCGCGAGCCACGGATGCTTCCGGTAACCCTTCCACTGCAATCGTGCCGACACTTCTAGCGCAGCCCGCCAACCATTGGCGGCACTACTGGGTAGTGGCTCATTCGCGAGCGCCGCTTCGATAATGAGATGCACCAATTCGTCCTTACCTGGTACATAGCGGTACAGTGACATCGTCGCGACGCCAAGCTCATGCGCAATTCGGCGCATCGAAGCTGCGGCCAAGCCTTCAGTGTCCGCGATCTCGAGCGCCGCGCGTACGATGTGTTCGAGTGACAAGCCCGGAACCACCACCGTGCCAATCCCTGGCACAGTGCGTACGAGTCCCTCGTCACGCAGCATCGCGAGCGCCTTGCTGGCAGTCGCGATCGCTACACCCCAGTCCTTCGTGATCTGTCGCGCCGACGGGACTCGATCGCCCGCTTTCAATTCGCCGGAAGAAATGCGGTGGCGAAGGTCTTGCGCGATCTGCTTACTAGACATCCGTGTACTAGTACACCAATCCAATGAAATGGTCAATTTATCTGTAATTTAGTTGACGTACGACGTACGCTGTTTTCCTGATTTCCGTCCTTTCGGTGCCAAATAGCTAACGGACACACAGAGGTGCGATGATGAATGTGATGACGAAACAACGTGGAGACGAAGGCGCGTCTGCATCTCGATTCGCCACGTCCGCGGACGGCACAGTCGTGAGTTACTTCACGGTGGGTAGTGGTCCGGCCGCTATCGTCGTTCCCGGTGTGCTGTCGACGGCTGCCGACTATGCGTCCTTCGTCGAGGCGCTCGGCGAGAGTCATACGGTTCACACCATCGAGCGGCGTGGGCGTGGCCTAAGCGGACCGCAAGGTGATGGCTACGGCATCGCCAAAGAATGTGAGGACGTCGCTGCACTGCAGCGCGACACGAAGGCTACGTTCCTGGTCGGGCATAGCTACGGCGGACTCATCGCGTTAGAAGCGGCCCGAAACAATCCGGCCTTCGCGAAGCTCGCGGTTTACGAACCTGGGGTATCCGTTGACGGGTCCATCGCGACGGCGTGGATGCCCGCCTACGAAAAGAGTCTGGCGGGCGAGAAACACCTCGATGCGCTCGTCACGTTTTCTATTGGCGCTGGTCCAGAGCAGTCCCGGAACATGCCCCATTGGCTGATGAAGCTCATGTTGCCCATGCTCCTGCGCAAGCATGAACGACAGAAAATGTATGGCCTGCTGGCGGCAAATCTGCTGGAACATCAGGAAGTCGCGCGGAACGATGGTAGCTACAGGAATTATCGGCAGGTGACTGCCAGTGTCCTGCTGATGTTCGGCGGCAAAACGCGGCACAAATGGGTTGGACAGGCGATTGCGGCACTTTCAGAAACACTACCGTCATGTGAAGTCCGAGAATTCCCAAGCCTCGATCACTTCGGACCCGACAAAGGCGCGCCGCGGGAAGTCGCGCGAGCGGTGAGCTCGTTTTTTTCAAAATAGCTCGAAGAGGACGCGAAGCCTCCTCCTCGGTGGCATTGATCCGCGTCAGATGCCTGCGGTCGCGCTTTCATTACTTCGTTGGTAGTTGAGCGAACGCGGAATCGACACGAAGCTGTTGGCCCCATTCACCGCCGACAGGACACCTCCGTGACCAATGCCGCCAAATCTCCGCTCGAAGTCGTCAAGGCGTTCAACACCGCGATGGAGCAGAAGGATTTCGACACGGGCCTCAAGTACGTGGCCGAGAACTGCGAGTACACGAACGGGCCGATGGGCACTTTCCAAGGGCCGGCCGGCGTGCGCGCGGTGCTTGAGCCGTTCTTCGCACCCATCGTGGAACAACAATTCATCATCAAGCGCGAAGTGGTCAACGGTCCGGTTGTGTTTCTGGAACGTCTCGACCGTCACCTCATGCCAACGGGCTGGATCGAATTGCCTGTCACCGGCGTGTACGAAGTGCACGACGGCCGCATCACCGTGTGGCACGAGTACTTCGACCTGGCCACGATCATGAATCAGATGCCCGCGGCGGCGAACTGATCAGGCGACGGTCACGAACGCGACGTCGTCTGCAGCTCGACTCGTTTAACTGCTAGCGCGCGCTGGGATAACCGAAGATCGAACTCCACCAACTCCCGACAGACGCGTTGTCCAAGCAACTCGATCCCGATCCGCTTGTGGAATTCGGCCTCGTCTGCAATGCGGATTTGGACCGCGTGCGCCGAAGCGGGTCTAAGCAGAGTGCGTCTTGCTCGAACCGCGGCGCGTTTGAGCGGCATGTCTGGTTCAGGTCTCTACGTGTTCGAACATACTGGTGAGTATTTCTGATCTACTCGGTAGCCGTAGCTGAACGAGTTCCGTGTGGAACACGGTAGTGATCGTGGGACACCGCTCTCAGACCTGATAGTGCCGATCTTCGGCGACACAGGGCCCTTCTGTTGAAGAGTACGTCCGCGCCAGAACCAATTGACCTTCACATCAGGTCTTACGTCGAACGTGGTTTTTGAAGTCACCTCCTTTGATGGTGCGGTGGCGTCAATGGAATCACCCGCGCGAGGTGCATAGAAGCTGAAGTCCTGGTTTCCTCGGGGGAGAGTTGCCTCCAGAGTGGCCCCGGGGAACCGGTTCAGTTCCGTCGCAGCGTCAGACTGAGTGCAGTTCGAACGGCTGCGGTGGATGACGATTGTCGATGCGCGTTGTCCCGACAAATGACGTGCATAGTTCCGCTTTCAACACTTCGACGATTCGTCGCGACGCATTTCCATCCCACAACTTCGGAACCCCGCTGACTCGATATTGATTGGTCAGAATGCGATCGATCTCAAACAGGAGCTTCTCTCTATCGGCGCCGACAAGCGTGTTCGTACCGCAAGTCAACGTTACGGGACGTTCGGTATTCATTCGCATCGTCAGACAGGGGATGCCGAGGTATGTCGACTCCTCCTGAATGCCGCCGGAGTCGGTGATTGCTCCCTTGGATTTGCTTAGGAGCCGAAGAAAATCCACATAACCCTGTGGTTCCGTCAGGATCAGATTGTCGATCTCGGCAAGCGATCCAAAGAGCCCGTGTGATTGCAGCGAGTTGCGAGTGCGAGGGTGGAGCGGAAGTACCAGTCGGACTCGATCGCAGATTCGACGGATGGTCTCGATGAGATTGCGTAGGTCCCGTTCGCCGTCAACATTACTTGGGCGATGAAACGTGGCCACCATGTAGTTGCCTTCTTCAACGTCGAGTTCGTTCAGCACGGTTGATGCTTCCGCCGCGGGCAGACTATGGACCAACGTGTCGATCATCACGTTGCCAACGAAATAGCTCTTACCCTCTACAAGCTCGTCAGCGAGATTGAGCATTCCCGACTCTTCGGTCACGAACAGATAGTCTGAAATCCTGTCCGTCTCCACGCGATTGATCTCCTCCGGCATACTGAGGTCGAAGCTGCGGAGACCAGCTTCCACGTGGGCGACTTTAACTCGGTGCCACCGAGCTACCCTTCCGCAGGCAATAGTCGAATTGACGTCACCTACTACGATAACCAGGTCCGGCCGATGTTCGAGCAGCACGCGCTCGAAGGCGTCACTAATTCTAACGATCTGTTCGTCCCTGGAGCCCGGTCCCACCGCCAGATTGAAGTCGGGCTTCGGAATGGCGAGATCTCTGAAGAATACGTCGGATAAATTCGCGTCGTAGTGTTGGCCGGTATGGACGAGCGCTTGTTGGATATCTGCATGCCTCCGCATCTCTCTGATGAGAGGAGCGATCTTCATGAAGTTTGGTCGCGCACCGACGACATTCATGACCTTCAACCCGTTGCCGTTACTCATCTGAGTACCTTTGTGGCCAGCGCGACAGAGTGAAGTTCCGTTGTGAATCGCGTGTGACAACTAGGCGGCCGAATTTCGGGGCGACGCCTCGCAAAAGGTTTGCTTCGGCGATAGCGAGCGACAGAATGAACGCCGTTGCGGCACGACGTTACTCAGTCTCGTTAGATTCGGGTAACCGGTCTCGAAGCTCAGCGGTTTAAGGAGATCGATCGGAAGGATAGTCCCGGTTCCATGATTCGACGCCGTCAAGAGGATCAGAAGGGGGCTGGTCTCGGCCGTCGTCAAATCGTCATCGTTCATCATCAAACTGTGTGCCCTGAGAGTGCCCAGTTGCGATCGCTGTGATCCTACCCTGAGCGCCCCCGACTCGATCTGTACGTACTTCTGCATAGCAGTTTGGATTTTGCGACCCTCTGGAATCATGCCGACAAATCCGATGGCTGCTAGGTACCCGGGTGTCGTGACGCCGCCAGTAAACGGAAGAAACATCGCACGTCGCCGGATACTGGTCATCTCTTACGGTCCATTCTCTGGCACCCGAGACAAGTTGATCGAAGCCCTACGCACACAGGGATGTGATGTCGTTGAGGTGTCCAACAGCTTGAGATATCTACGATTCCGCTTTTGCTACGTCGCGCTTCTATATATCAACGCACTGCTCGCATACGGGTTCGATTTCAGGGGTTATCTGGATCGCACCTGGGCTGCACAGTGGGCTCGCGGGAGGGCCAACCAGCAGGCGGTGAATAGAAAAGAGAACATCGATGCGGTCATCGCACTAAAACAAATGCCCAACCACACGAGGCGTCGACCGGGCACCTTGTATGCAATCCTCACGGATCATGTGAATCTGCTTTCAAAGCGGGGTGACGACTTTGGAATGCCATTCCCCGAGCAGCGCGTATCTGCATCTTGGAATCGGTACGAGCGTCAAGCCCTTCAATCCCAAGACCGCGTGTTCACTCTTTCCAAATACGTCCAGCGTTCTCTGACCGAAGACTACGGAGTGAGCCAAGAGAAGGTTGCGTTGGTGGGTGCTGGACCCAATGTCGACGTCGATTGCGAACGCGATGGCGTCGTCAAGGACTTCGCGGGCCATAACGTGCTGTTCGTAGGCCTTGATGGAGTCCGGAAGGGCCTTCCACAGTTGCTGCGGGCGTTTGCGAGAGTCGCTAGCGTGGTTCCGGACGCGCGTCTGAACGTAGTCGGAGTCGAGGGTCGCGACACCGAGACCGTCCGCTATCACGGGCGAGTGTATGGCGAAGCACTGAAGGCCCTCTATTACGAATCGCAGATCTTCGTGTTGCCAACGCTTCGCGAACCCTTCGGCATCGTCTTTCTGGAAGCGATGTGGTCCAAGGCTGTATGTATCGGAACTCGAATCGGAGCGATCCCAGAGATCATCGAAGAGGGTGTAACCGGATTTCTTGTCGCGCCCAACGACCCTGATGAGTTGGCCGATCGGATGATCTACCTGTTGAGCAACCAACAACGTCTACGCGAAATGGCGGAGTCGGGATACCGGGTGGCGAAGGAGAAGTGGACTTGGGACCTGTCGGCGAAACAAATACTACAGTCGCTGTTCCCGCACGAGCCCTTCGGTGGTACTGCCTCCCATCCTGGCCCAACCGAGGAGTGTTGGCGCGAGAGTCCTGAAGCATCGTTGTACCTCGAGCGCCCTCGGGCGACCCGCACAAACGTGAAGAAACCCATCGTCAACATTCTGTCGCACGGAAGTCCCGGGCTGAACAACGACGCTAACGTTCTTAAATCTCAGTTCGAGGCACTAGGCTTCCAGACATACGTACCGCGCCTGAGCGGTATGCCCATTCCCATCAGACGCGCGACACGGCTCACCCGAATCGCACGTCGATTAACGGGCCGGAAGGGCGTCCTGAACATCCATCTCGAGCACATTCGGCCCACCTGGATCTCGAACGCCTACCTCAACGTCCTGGTGCCGAATCAAGAGTGGTACCTCGATAGCGACAGCGCGTTGCTAGAACAAATCGATGCAGTACTTTGCAAGACGCGGCACGCCGAGGCGATCTTTCGCAACATGCATCCAGAAGTTCGCTACATCGGCTTCACGAGCGTCGACCGGCACTTGCCTGATCAGACGAAGGACTTCCGCGAGTTTCTGCACATACGCGGCCAGAGCAAACTCAAGGGTTCTCGTACCCTTATCGACGTGTGGCTTCGCCATCGCGATTGGCCAATGCTCACGATTGTCACCCGAGACGTCGAATGGCTCCGCAACCTCAACTGCGCGAATATTCGCGTGTTGGATCGGTTCCTTTCGTCGTTCGAGCTTACGAGACTTCTCAATGGTCACGGCGTGCACGTGTGCCCCTCCGAAGCGGAAGGATTCGGACACTGCCTTGGGGAGGCTCTTTCATGTGCCTGTGTACCGCTCACCACCAACGCGCCCCCGATGAACGAACTTGTCTCCCCCGATTTCGGCTTCCTGGCTGAATATGAAACTGCTCAACCGATGTACGCAGGGACGAGACATTTTGTAGAACCGACCTCGTTGGAGGACCAGATCGAGAACGTGCTTCGGTGCGACGTACGAGAACTCTCGACCAGAGGTGCCTCAGCAAGGCTTCGCTACGAGGTCTTGTCGCGTGAGTTCGCAGACAATCTGAAAGACTGGGTCGATGCGTATCTGTGAGGTGAGACTCAGCGGCAACCACGCCCTCGGGAGAGGCGTCGCTTTGATGCTCGGCAAGGTGCTAGTCGCGGCTCGATGCGCTTAGCGACAAGTCAACAAGCGCTTGGACTCTGAGAGCGTCGCCAATCTAAGGGGAGACTCGCCACCCGTCGCCGCGGCACGGGCCCGCGCAATCGAATAGCGCTGACGCCGTATCGACGATTTTGCGAGACAGTTTGGACGTCAATACAAGACTGGGCTGCATGAACGGTGTGCGTGCGCGCGACGGATCTGGTCACACATTGCGCCGTCGTCGGTCGCCTCAAGCAACGCACGATCATCGCGCATCGACGGTTGCTTTTACCGCCGCACCCATCGCCTTCTCATACGTTTCAGCGGAATGCCGTCAGCGATAGCATCCAGTACCTCATCCACCGTGCCGATCGACTCCCAGCCTAACCGAGCACGTTCGATCTCTACGACACCGTTCACTATTCGGTGTGGCATACCCGCATCGCGACAATAGTCACGAATACACGCCCGCTCAAAATCGTCCGGTTCAACGATGTCCATCTATTCATCGTCCGAATCAGGTCTGTGACTGTCTAGGATTTCGCGGGTGGCGCGAGCAATTTCCCATTCTCTTCGTCGAGCACCGCGAGGAGCGCGGCCAGCCCGTTCTCCCGCGATGCGAGGCGCTTCTTCGAGTTGGTTGGTTTGCGATTGTTTCTCGGCTGTCATTGACGATCCGGGTGGCCGCTCGCCGCGACAGGTAAGAATGCGCGGAGACAGTGACGCGGACGTGACAACCACCAACCCATCACCCGGCACCTGAACAGTCAGTTCATATAGGTGAAGCATCTCTGTCACACACGTCGTCCAAGCTAAAGCGAAAGCGGCCTTGGGACTGGAGCGGAACCATGTTCGGGAAGTGCACGCACCTCGGTGTGACATTCTATTGGCAAGTGTACGTAGCCGATGTCGGCCCCAAGCCGACTTGCTGGACGCTCGAGATCGCCGTGGGCGACTTCAGCGTCGCTCGTCGCTACTCTGCGTCGATCGACGACGCGGAAGCCGCTGAGGAAACGCTTAGGGTCGCGCCACAGATACTCCTGCTCATGGAGAAGTGGATGTCGGCCGAACGCCCTTTCTGCTAATTGGGCTCATCCGGAGAAGGAGAATGCGTAGAAAAGAGATCGCGGATTTTGACGACGTGCTAAGGGAGTTCAGCGGCAGTTACCGCGGCCCCTATAGTTGTGCAACACATCCAGAGAGGCAGCCACGCATCCTATGGATGGCCAATAAGTCCAAATAGCGAATTGCGACAAATATGCACCTGCCGGGCACCGTTTCGATGCGCGGGAGTCAAGAAGGCGCCGAAATGTCAGTTCCAGAACGGCTGTTACAGGGTGTGCAGAACTTTCGTGAGGTTGGGGGGCATCGCATACGCGATGGGCGTCGGCTGCGACGTGGGCACCTCTGGCGATCTGCGAGATTGGACCAGCTGACTTCCGCGGACTGCGCTCTCATGGTCACGCTTGGAATTCGTCAGATCGCAGACTTGCGCGGTTCTGAGGAGCGCGCGCTGTGGCCGACGAACCCCTTGTTGTTACGACAGGTGAAGGTCTTGTCGTGGGATATCGAACGGCCAAAGGCAGGAGCGGAGTCATCGCGCGGCCTACGCGAATTTTCAGGCGACGCGAGCGCTGCTCGAAACGCCGTGATGCAACTTTACCCGAGAATTGCAGAAGATCAGGTTCCGCGGCTGCGCGGCCTCTATGAATCCATCGCCGACGGAGAGACGCCGATTCTCATCCATTGCGCGGCGGGAAAGGATCGGACTGGCGTTGCGGTTGGACTTCTCCTCGATCTGATTGGCGTGGAGCGATCTGCCATCCTCGAGGATTACGAGTTGAGCGAGCGGTATCTGGACTGGAGCCGTTTGGATCTCACTGCAACGCTGGGTGTTGCACAGGGAGCGAACGAGCCGAGTGTTCCGACACCGCTGCTCGACGCGATCGTCAGATCTGATCGTGCCTACTTGGAAGCCGTCTTCTCCAATATCGAGCGACGTTTCGACTCGACCGAATCGTTCGTTAAGTCCGCAATCGGACTGTCGGCAACGGCGATTGCAGCCATTCGTTGCCACCTCATAGAAGCCTAGCGGACGAGAGCTGTCCGCATTTTGGCGGTCCGAAGCAACACGCGGCGGTGTTCATGCCATGCATAGAGATGCACTTCGCGAAAGGGTCGGCGCCGGCCTCGCACTTTCTGAACGCCAACGGACCTACTTCGGGAGTCGTAACTTGATCGCGTCCAACACCGAGCGCACGTGCCCGGCGAGAGCCGGGGCCCGAACGAACGAATAGATCCAGTCACCGTCGCAGGAAGTTCGATCCGGCTCGATCAAGAGTCGATAGGCGAGTGATTGCAATCCAGGACGTATCGAAGCGGCGTCCGATGGACGCGACCCGCAATGAATCAATGTGCTGCGGAGTTCTTGGATTTCGACAAACTGCTCGAATGGCGCGGTTCCGTTGTTCCAGCGGACGCGTGCCAGGTTGTAGTCGTGAAGAATGTTCCACTTTCTCTTCAGCTTGAGATTCTTCTCGTTCTGGATCGCCTCCTCGAGCACCTTACGTAGGCCACTTCCTCTTGGCGCGGTGCGGAACGCGCGGTGGATTGTTTCGTTGAGGATGGCTTCGACATAGTCGACAGAGACCATCACGATCCCGATGTTCGAGTGCTGAGCGATCTCGGGACCTGCAGCGGCGGCGTCAGCGGCCATATGATCTATCGCGCCGCGAAGGTCCGTAGAAAGGTTGTCGGAGCGCGACACCATCGGGCTTCTGTTCGGGACGACAGGAATTCTTGTGTCAACCGATCCCATTTACTCTCTCGCCGAGTGACCTTCAGAGGTTCCCGTGTACGCCACCATCGCTCCGCTGAACATGAATAGAGCGGGAACATGACAGACAGATGACGGCCAACTTTCACCCTGGTGATTCGAATCAGACTCTGTCGGGTACTTGCGAACTGGTGAAAAACGACGCCGACAGAGGACGGCGGGAGATTTCGTGGTGAACAGCGGAGGTGCTGTCGGATGTTTGGCAGCGAGGCGCGGCGATGGAAATGTGGAGCCCGCGTCCTACAACTGTGTGAAATCACTGACGTCATCATCGGATCAATCAAAGAGTCCGTCACCATGGTTGAACACGAGCGCAAGTTCCTTGTCCCCGAGCTACCGAGCGACCTCGATGAGTATCCCCATGACTCGATCGAACAAGGCTATCTCGCGATCGAAGCGCGAGACGACTTCGCCGAAGTGCGCCTTCGCCGAATCGCCAAGCGGTATGTGCTGACCGTCAAGCAAGGTCAGGGGGCGACAAGGTTGGAAGAAGAAGTGAGTTTGTCGTCGGCGCGAGGGCGCAAGTTGTGGCCGCTGACGCGCGGTCGGCGAATCGAAAAGGTGCGCTACAAGATCCCGTACCAAGGGCTAACGATTGAACTCGATGTGTATGGCGGGAAGGCGCAGGGGCTGGTCGTAGCCGAAGTGGAGTTCAATTCGGGCGATGCTCTGCGCGGTTTCGATCCGCCCCGGTGGCTTGGGAAGGAAGTGACAGGGCAAGAGAAGTTCGCAAACAGCCGAATTGCGAGCGTGGTTGGAATACGCACTGGGGGAGGGAGGAGCGAGCGGACATTCCGCATCAAACGCCGTGAGGCGATCCCCGATGGCCTCCGGCGGATTGTCCGAGAATGCCTGAGCGATGCGGTCGCGTCGCTCAGCGATGGGGCCGCGTCAAGCGACGTTAAGGTTCACGAAGCGCGCAAGCGATTCAAGGAGGTTCGAGCCACTCTCCGTTTAGTGCGCGACGAACTTGGGGCCGACGCATTCGATCGTGAGAATAGAGCGGTGCGCGATGCCGCGAGACCACTATCTGAAGTGCGCGATACCAAGATGCTGATCGAGCGGCTCGATACCCTCAGTGACCAGCTCCAAGGCATGGCGTCTGAGAGCCTTGCGAATCTCAGGGGAGAGCTTGTCGCGCGTCGGCGCGCCGCGCGCGCTCGCGCAATCGGAGCTACTGACACAGTACCCACGATTGTGCGAGACCTCTTGGCCATGAAGAAGCGAGTGAGAACGTGGCCACTGCGGCGGCGCGGTTGGAAAGCCATTGAAGGCGGTCTCTTTGCAGTCTACAAGCAAGGCAGGGAGGCCATGCACAGTGTGCGCGCAGACGCGTCCGACGAAGCACTACACGAATGGCGTAAACGCACCAAAGACCTTCGCTACGAGCTGGCGCTTTTGCAAAGTGCACGCCGTCCAATCCTCAAGTCCCTGGCAGAAGGAACGCATCGACTGACCGACTTACTCGGCGAAGATCACGATCTGGCAGTTCTGCGCACCGTTGCAACAGACGTATCGAGTGGCGGCGCGTGTATCGACGCCGATTCACTGATCGAGTTGATCGACAAACGTCGGAAGACTCTTCAGAACCGTTCCAACGCGGTTGGTGCGGAGCTCTATGAAAGGGCGCCCAGTCTGTTCGTGAGGGGTCTGAAGCGCCAATGGAGAAGGTCACGTAGCGAGAAACGCGGTTGATCGCTCGATATCCGATCAGGTCGCTTCATTCGACTGTAACAGTAGAACTCTAGCTTCGACGAACCTCGGCTCATTCTGGATAACATGGGTTATCGCGCGCTCCTGGCACGGTACATCCGCTTCGTGGAAGCCAAAGCGGGGGATCATTTCATTGATTCGATCGCCTACGACGCAGAGCCACCCTTTTCGGATCGTGAGCTCCGTGAACTGAGAGCACTCGTCGATGAGATATGTCGCTCGTCCGACGATGTACCTCCGCTCGGTAGAATGCCGAGCCCAAATTATCGAATGCGCCACCTTTGCATGTGCTTCGGCTTGACACTTCAGCAAGCCGCAGAAGTGGCGGGTACCGATCCACAAACAGTACGTCGATGGCGAACCAACCCGCGTTCTAGGCACTATCTGCCTATGACGGAAGACGACAGTCTGCGTTTCGAGCTTTCGTTGTTTCAGTGGCTGACTTGCCTTAGAAACGGCGGCTTACCCTGTAACAGCGACGGCATCCCTTCGTCAGACTGATGCGCGGACGCCGCGACTCGGCAAGATGATGCCCCTTGCTTAACCGCCGCCCGGGCAGCGTCCTTCGGCTTGCCTACATCCAGGCACGCATGGCCGCTCGGAATTGCCTCCGGACCCTGTGACTTGGTGGCGAGCATCATACGAGCGAGATGTCGATTCATTCGTGCGCACGCACGGGCGTCTGCCCGAATCGTTCAGTGAGCTGTCGAAGTGGCTCAAACCGATGCCGATTCGAATGGAGCACTCGCGGCGCTAGCCCCGCAATCTCAGCCGCTTCAACGATTATTCGGCGTAGCGGCTTGGAGGAGGTGCAGGTCGGTCATCTTCCAGAGCGGCCCAAATCCATCGAAAGCGTCGCGCCCGGTGGTCTTGGATTGTTGCTGGTGCGCACTCACGCGGCTTCGATGAGCTATCGGCGTAGCGGGGGTCGAAACCACCTCACAATCGGCGTCGCACGCCGCTGAGCGGCAATCAGCGCTTGAAGTGGCGCAAAAGAAGGTAGCTCACCGTCGCGGTCAGGCCGCAGACGAACAGGATGATTACCCAGAACCCGTGCGGACTATCGCCGTACGGAATTCCGCCGACGTTCATTCCGAACAGCCCACCGACGACGTTGAAAGGCAGGAGCAGCACAGTGACGAACGTGAGCACGAACAGACTCCGGTTGGTCTGTTCGGTGGCCATCGCTGCGAGTTCTTCCTGAATCAACTTGGCGCGCTCCACGAGCGCAGTGCAGTCGGCAACCACGGCAGTGAACTCTTCAGCGGACTGACGTAGTGCCGCGAGATCGGTTTCCGAGATCCATGTAGGCGGTCGGCTCAAGAGACGAAACAACGCCGCAGGTTCCGGCGCCAGCAGCCGTTCCAATCTTACGAGCAGTCGACGCAATGCGGACAACTCGGCACGATGCCCGGCGATGCGATTGATGAGCACGCTGTCTTCGATCTTGTCCACCTGATCGCCCGATCTGCGGACGATGTCGACCAGCACATCGGCCTGGTTCTGCAGCAGTTGTGCCAGCAAACCCACGGGAGATCCGCAGTTCACGCCCGCCTTGATGGATTCACGCAGTCGGTCGATCGAGCGAAGCGGCTTCAGACGCGCGCTGATCATCACCCCAGGCCGCACCGCCAACGTCGTGGTTGAAACATCAGAACTCTCGTAGTGGAAATCGAACAGCACGTCGTTGATCACCGCGACTAACGAGTCGCCGTCCTGCTCGACGCGTGTGGCGTTGCTGGGCGCCCGCAATCCGCCATAGAAGGCGTTCGGCAACCCACCGAAGTGTCGAAGCCAGCGCTCCGTAGAGGAATTAGCCAGTGAAAAGTGCAGCCAGAAGAACGTCCCGTCGGGTCGCGCCGAGCCGAGATCGTTCGCAACTTCGTCCGAGGTGATCGGCGTCGCGCGTTCGCCGGGTCGGAACGCGTAGCCGCAGATCATTCCGTTGCGATCGGAACCATATTCGGCCGATGCATGTTTTTCATCCACGCGCAGGCCCGACCGCCATCATTATCCTGCCCAAGAAACATGAAAGGTTCAGAAACGTTCCGGCACAACGATCTCGTTAGGGACCGGTCGACGCATATAGTCTTCCCGGCGCTCGCGCTCCGGCAACGTGATGGGCGGATGCTCGACCGCTGCGTACGGAATCTGCTCGAGCAGGTGCGCGATACAATTGAGCCGCGCGAGCTTCTTGTCGACTGCTTGGACTACCCACCACGGCGATTCCGGAATGTGCGTGCGTTCGAGCATGATCTCCTTCGCTTTCGTGTACTCCTCCCACCGGCGTCGTGACTCCAGGTCCATCGGGCTCAACTTCCATTGCTTCAATGGATCGTAGATGCGCGCGAGAAACCGCGAGTGCTGCTCCTCGTCCGTAATCGAGAACCAGTACTTGATCACCTGAATGCCGGACCGAATTAGCATCTTTTCGAACTCGGGTACCGAACGGAAGAACTCCTCGTATTCGGCGTCGCTGCAGAAGCCCATGACACGCTCGACGCCGGCCCGGTTGTACCAGCTGCGGTCGAACAAGACCATTTCCCCGGCTGCGGGCAAATGCGCGGCATAGCGCTGGAAATACCACTGAGTTCGCTCTCGGTCATTCGGTGCGGGAAGCGCAGCGACACGACATACCCGCGGATTGAGGCGTTGTGTGATCCTCTTGATGACACCGCCCTTGCCGGCCGCATCACGCCCCTCGAACAGGATCACGACCTTGTGCTGCGTTCGGACGATCCAGTCCTGCAGCTTCACCAGTTCACCCTGCAGCCGAAACAGCTCTCTGAAGTAGGTCGCTCGGCGCACTGATGTCAAGCTGAACGGCTCTGGCGCCAGTTTTCCATTCCCCATCTATTCGAAGTGGTTCAAGGACTTCAGCGCGGCCAACAAGGACGTACGCGTGGACTATCAGTCCAAGGGATCAGGTGCCGGCATCCAGGACCTGATCAATGGGACGGTCGACTTCGCCGCCTCCGACGCCGCGATGAGCGACGAGGAAATGGCCAAGATCAAGCAGGGCGTCGTCTTGCTGCCGATGACCGCCGGCGAGATCGTGCTGATTTACAACCTTAAGGGCGTGACAAATCTCAAGTTGTCGCGCGCCGCGTATAGCGGAATCTTCGGCGGTACCGTCACGAAGTGGAACGATCCGCTCATCACCAAAACCAACCCCGGTGTTGCGTTGCCTGACAAGGGCATCACCGTGGTAACCCGCTCCGATTCCTCGGGCACCTCGTTCGTCTTCAGCGGGCACCTCGCCGCTATCAGCCCCGCGTTCGCGACTGCGGTCGGTCAGAGCAAGTCTCCCAAGTGGCCGAGCTCGGGCAAGTTCATTGCGGCGCCAAAGAACGACGGCGTGACCGCCCAGGTGCAGCAGAACGACGGCGCCATCGGTTATGTCGAATATGGTTTTGCCAAGTTGACCGGTTGGAAGCAGATCGCCGAGCTCGAGAACAAATCCGGCAAGTACGTGGCCGCCAGCTCGACGAGCGGCGTCGCTGCTCTGGATGCTGCCGAGTTCCCTAAGGGGACGCTGCCCGGCAGCGATGTGCCCAACTTGATCGCTTGGGTCCTGGATCCGGCTGGCAATGAGTCGTACCCCATCGTCACCTACACCTGGATGCTGTTCTACAAGGACCAGGACGACGCCAAGGCCGCGGCCCTGCGCAAGATGGTCGAGTACAGCGTGCGGGAAGGCCAGAAGATCGCTGATTCCATGGGCTACATCCCGTTGCCGGAAAAGGTACAGAAGGAAGTTCTGGCTGCAGCACAGTTCATCAAGTGAACATCAACGCCCGCCGCCCCACCTGACAGAACTCGAAGGGGGCGATCATGGCCAAGCTGTTTGAGGCTGCGGGTTCCGCGAGTTCGGTCTCGGGACCGCCGACCACGGCGCAGTACCTGAGCGATCGGGTGTTCCGCGGCATCGCAGCGTTCAGTGCGCTTCTCATCATCTTCCTGACGGCGTACATCCTATGGGAGGTCAGCTGGGAGGCATCGCCGGCCATTGCGAAGTACGGCCTTGGGTTCATTACGGGTACGGAGTGGAACTCGAACAAAGAAGTGTTCGGCATCCTGCCGGAGATCTGGGGCACGCTCTACAGTTCACTGCTGGCGCTCGTCCTCGGCGGAACCTTCGGAATCGGCATCGCCATCTTCCTGACCCAGGACTTCATCCATCACCGCCTGGCCACGATTTTCCGCACCATTGTGGAAATGTTGGCGGCTATCCCCTCGGTGGTGTTCGGGCTCTGGGGCATCTACGTGCTGATCCCGCTCATCAAGCCAGGCGCCGAGTGGCTACACGAGCACCTGGGCTGGTTCCCGCTGTTCAGCACAGACCTGGCCGGCCCCGGTATGGCTCCCGCGGCCTTGGTGTTGGCCATCATGATTCTGCCGACGGTCGCCGCGATCTCGGTCGACGCTTTCCGGCGGGTCCCTTACAAGGTAAAGGAAGCCGCCTACGGCATGGGTACCACCCGTTGGGAGGCGATTCTCAAGGTCATGCTGCCAACGGCTTCTTCGGGCATTCTTGCAGCGCTGGTGCTGGGCTTCGGACGTGCGCTCGGAGAGACCATGGCGCTCGCGATGTTGATCGGAAACTCCGATCAGATCAGCTTGTCGCTGTTCTCTCCGGCCAACACGCTTGCTTCGCTGCTGGCCTCCACCTTCCCGGAGGCGGATCAGGTGCAGGTTCAGGCGCTGATGTATGCCGCCCTGATCCTTCTGCTCATCACCTTCATTGTCAACGTGGCGGGCCTCGCGGTGCAGCAATACACCATCCGGAAGTTCGAGGGTAAGAAGTGAGCGACATCGGGCTCATTTTAGTCCCGGACGAAACACGCCCCACCCCTCAGCTTGGGCGTCAGGCGTTCGAGAAACGCGCACTGAAGAGCGGCTTCCTCACCGGTGTCACCTGGCTGCTAGCGTTGGTCGCGGCAGTTCCGTTGTTCTCCGTCATCTATCTACTGCTGGTTCGCGGCGGAACGCGGTTGTTCAGCAGCGACTTCGCCGAGATCATCACGGGGCTGCCTCCCGCAGGCTTCGAGATGGGCGGCGGGATCGGGCCGGCCATCGTCGGAACTCTGGTGATGGTTGGCATCGGTGCCGTCATCAGCATCCCGATCGGCATCCTGGCAGCCATATATCTCGCGGTGCTCGAACCGCGCAGCAAGGTGGCCAACACCGCGCGGTTTCTCGCCAAGGTGTTGACAGGCTTTCCCTCCATCATGGCCGGCGTATTCGTTTATGGGGTGCTCGTGAAGACGTGGGGCTATTCGGCCTGGGCGGGCGGCATTGCGCTGTCGGTTCTGATGCTGCGCACCGTCGTTCTGGCCGCCGAAGAAGCCATGGCTCAAGTGCCGCAACGTATGAAGGACGCGGCGTACGGGATGGGCTGCACGCGCACGCAGGTGATTCTGAAAGTGGTGTTGCCAACCGGGTTGCCGGGCATCCTCACCGGAGTGCTGCTGGCCATCGCCGGAGCGTCCGGCGAATCGGCGCCGCTGTTGTTCACTGCGCTCTTCAGCAACTACTACATTTCTCAGCTCTCGGAACCGATCGCATCGCTTTCGATTCTGATCTACAACTTTTCCGGTATGCCGTTCCCGAACCAGATCGAACTGGCGTGGACGGCGTCACTGGTGCTCGTGCTGATCGTGCTGGTGTTCAACATCCTGGCGCGTCTCGTCGGTCAGCCCAAGGTCTGACTTCACCCGATTCCGATTAGAGGTATTGAAATCATGAGCGCAACGGCAAAGTCGATGTTCATCGCGGAACCTTTCAACGCTACCGGTGACGTCGTTATCGACTGCCACGTCGAGAAAATCTTCTACGGCGACTTTCTTGCGGTCCGCGACAGCAAGGTTCCGATAGAGAAAAAGAAGATCACCGGCTTCATCGGTCCGTCCGGCTGCGGCAAGTCGACGGTGCTGCGCAGCCTGAACCGGATGAACGACCTGATCCCAAGCTTCCGGTTCGTTGGCAACGTCGTGTACCACGCCCAGGACGTGTACGCCAAGCAGGTTGACCCCGTGGTAGTTCGCCGCTACATCGGCATGGTCTTTCAGCAACCGAACCCGTTCTCGATGAGCATCTTCGACAACGTTGCGTTCGGCCTCAAACTCAACCGTTTCAAGGGCAACATGGAAGAGAAAGTGCAGAAGGCGCTAGAGCGCGCCGCACTGTGGAAAGAGGTGAAAGACAAGCTCAAGAACAGCGGCCTGTCGTTGTCCGGCGGCCAGCAGCAGCGGCTATGCATCGCGCGCGCGATCGCAACCGATCCCGACGTGCTGCTGATGGACGAGCCCTGTTCCGCACTCGACCCGATCGCCACCCGTCAGGTGGAAGAACTGATGCTGGAACTGAAGCAGCGCTACACCGTGGCACTGTTGACCCACAACATGCAGCAGGCAACCCGAGTAGCCGACACCACTGCCTTCTTCTCTGTCGACATCTCCGCAGGCGGCCGCACCGGCTACCTGGTGGAGATGGGGCCGACCCGCCAGATTTTCGAGAACCCCAAAGAGAAACTCACGAAGGACTACATCTCTGGCCAGTTCAGTTGAGGGGCGTATGAGGGCGTCACGATTAGCCGCAGCACTGCTGGCAATATTGGCAACGAGTCTGCTCGTGGCGTGCGGCGACACACCCGCCCAGAAAGCGCAGACGCGAACGGAGTCCATAATATCGGTGTCCGGCGCCGGGGCGACGTTTCCGGCACCTTTGTACAAGCGTTGGATCGAGGAATACGCCAAGGCGCATCCGGACCTCAGCGTCAGTTATGATTCGGTAGGCAGCGGCGAGGGCATCAAGCGTTTCCTGGAAGGCGCCGCGGACTTCGGGTCGAGCGACGCGGCCATGTCAGATGAGGATCTCGCTCGCGTAAATCCGGATCGCGGCGCCGTCATGATTCCGATGACCGCAGGCATGGTGGTGCTGGCCTACAACATCCCGGGAGTCTCCAACGGTCTTACACTGGCGCGAGACGTCTACGTCGACATCTTTGCCGGCAAGATCACCGCGTGGAACGATGCCCGCATCGTGGCCACCAACCCCGGCCTCAAACTCCCGGGAAAGGCGATTCTGACGGTGGTGCGGCGCGACTCGGCCGGAACGACATTTGCGTTGACCAACCATCTGAGTGCCGCAAGCCCTTGGTGGAAGGAACACGGGCCGGGCATCGGCAAGCTCATCACTTGGCCGAGTCGCCCGATGACGGCCGTTGGCAACGAGGGTGTTGCACAACGCGTGAAGATCACCGACGGAGCCATCGGCTACATGGGCTACGAGTTTGCCGCGCGCATCGGACTACCGATAGCCTCGCTGTACAACAAGGCCGGACAGGCGGTTGCCCCGACTCCCGACTCAGGCCAGGCAGCGCTGGCTTCGGTGACTGAGTTACCTGCGAACCTGCGCGTCTTCATCCCCGACCCCGACGGCGCCGGTTCGTATCCCATTGTCACTTACACGTGGGTACTGTTGAACGAACACAATCGCGATCCTCGAAAGGCCGGCGCACTCAAAGACGTGCTCGGCTGGGGTCTCGGCGACGGCCAGATCATCGCGCCGGAGATGGGATACATACCGCTGCCTCAGGCCATGGTCGCAAAGGCAACCGAGGCCCTCGGCCGTGTCCGCTAGTCAAGGAGAGAAGCGTGTCGAAGCCGCGGCTGGACCTGTGCGCCATCGAGGCTTCGTTGCGAACGGTGCAGGATCAGTTTCCATCCATCAACGCTAGTCTCGACATGCCGCGCGACCCGCTGCGCGACGAAGTGCTCGACAACCTTCTGGCTGGTTACGAATACGTCGACTACCTGCTTGCGTCAGACATCGACCTGCTTGCGCGCGGTAATTCCCGACACCTGCTGCAGCTCAACACTCGGGTGCTCTGGGGACGCCGGAATCGCGACGCAGAGGCTTTCGAGATCCAGTTTCAGGAAACCGAACGGCACTTCTACAACGACAGCAGCGCCGGTAGCGCGCGGTCGCTGATGAACTATGCCGCCGACCATGACGGCGGCGCCATCTGGACGCGCGCGGCCGGGATCTACGTGCATGTCGTCTCCGCGCCGCAACTGTTCATCGAGGGAAACCACCGCACCGGTACCCTGATCATGAGCCAGATCCTGGCGCGGGCAGGGAAGCCTCCGTTCGTGCTCACGGCGCACAACGCCAAGGCCTATCTCGATTCGTCGTCGCTTCTCAAGGGTTGCCACAAGAGCAGCCTCCGCGGCATGTTGGAGATTCCGAGGCTGCACAAGCAGATTACGAGGGTCATCGAACAAGAAACGGACCCGCGCTTCGTCCTTGGATGAGCATAGCGCGCCTGCGTTAATTCGTTGGCGGTTCGGACCGGCCGGCCGGCCCGATACCGCGCGATCCGGACAGCTATCTCAGAGATCCATGCAGTTCGCGTAGTAGGTGACGGTCGCGGGCCAGTCAGAGAAGATCCCGACAATACCGACTCTTCTCGCCAAGATGTCCAGCGCCTTGTACATGTCGCTGTCCTTCTTGATGGCCCGGCCCGTCGGGTCGAAGTAGTAGTAGAAGCCCGCCTTGGATGCACCTCTACGCAGGTCGGCGCGCTCGAAGGTCCACGTGATGATGTCGAGCCCGGCCTTCTTGATATCGATTGCGTACTGCGACGGTACGACATTGCCGTTGGTGTCGATCGCCAGCAGCGCGGGCATCGGCGGCGCGAAGATGCGAACGCCACTCTTCTTCAGGTCCTGCAACTCGGTAACAGTCGGGCGCGGAATCGGTGGCGACGCCGTTGGATCGATGTCGTCTAAATACACCGCCTGCTTGCCGTATGCCGGCGCATTCTTGATCCAGTACAGCACGTCGCGTAGGTCGAACGACTGTACCCACACATTCTTCGGCTGGACCTTCTCGCTAACAAGCGTGTCGATCATTTTTTGCGCGTAGGCTTCCTGGCTGCCGAAGATCTGTTTTATCCGTGCCGGATCGCCGCCCTTCAGCTCGGGCGTGTGCTTGACGCCCATCTTTTCATTGAGCTCGATACTCTCTTGCAGCGTCATCAGCGTGCCACGGCCGGTGTAGAGATCAGTACGCCAGCTTGCCGTGCCGCCGAGATAACCCTCGGCCGTGGCGGCGGTGGGATTGCTCGCCTCCATCTTGCCGGTCAGCGTTTTGAACTGTTTGAGGGTGATGTCGCTGGTGCAGCACTTGGGCGTCGAACCCTGGCCGGACCATGGTGTGGTGCACATCGCATTGAGCGGCGTGTTCACGATGTTCGTGGTTGTGTGCAAATCGCATTCAGAATGACGACAGACCAACCCACCGTCCGACGTGAACGTGGTGTCGCACTCGATGATGCCGGCGCCCTGCCGCGCACCACCTTCATATGATTCACGCGTGTGTTCCGGGAACTGCAATGCCGCGCCGCGATGGCCGATCGAAAAATCAGTGCGATAGAACGGTCCTCGCCTACAGCTCTGCAGCTTGTCTTTGAGCGGACCGTTGTCCATGCCATCAATCAGATAGAACGGCCGCGGCCCGAGTTGCACGTCGGCGTTTCTGCGATGGCGAGGGTGGGAGTATTCAGCACCGTGCCGATCGTCGTACTTGGCATCCGGATTAGCGGGTTCCGCGTGGGCAAGCGCTCCACAAGCGCTGGCAGCGAGCAGCCCAATTGCAAAGAAGGAGCGCGTCATGTCCGGCGGCGAATCTAGGGTTGTTTCCGCCTTGTTCCTAAGAGCGCTTCTTTCGTTTTTTGAGTTTTACCCGGATCCCTTCCGCTTCGAGCAGCGTCAGGAGGATTGCTCCCCGGGATGCGCTTTCGGGGACGCTGAGCATTTCGGACGCAACCCGATCTAACCGTTTGTGCAGGTCTTCGGCATTGTCTTCCCTCATTCCGCTCCTACTCCAAAGCTACTTCCGGACCTTCAATACATTGAGATGCCGTTGGCGGCTCACTCAGTGACAACGCTCGGTACCCAGCCACGTACCTTGAGCGAGGGCGGTCTCAATGAGGCGCTTTATCACCACGGACGCTAGCTCCACAAAATGACCGATGCGTGACATTTCGAAGTGACACGCGAGTGTCACCGAGGGCGAGGAATATCCACATTCCCGCCGTTTGCGATTAGACGACCCTATGCAATCGTTCGACCTCATCGTCCTGGGCAGTGGTCCTGCCGGTCAACGTGCGGCAATCCAAGCGGCGAAGTTGCGCAAACGTGTCGCGATCGTGGAGAAGGGTCACGAGCTCGGCGGCGTGTGCATCAACACCGGGACTATACCGAGTAAAACGTTGCGCGAAGCCGTGCTGCACCTCTCCGGACTGCGCCATCGCTCGATGTACGGCGGCTCATATCAAACGAAGCGCGAGATCACGGTTCAGGATCTGCTGTTCCGATGCGAGCACGTGATCCGACGCGAGCGAGACGTGATTCGGGCACAACTGCAACGCAACGGCGTTCGTCTGTTCGAGGGTGTTGCCCGATTTTTGCACCCGCATGCCGTTGCTGTTGACGATGGATTCAATACGACGGAGCTCGAGGCGCCCCATATCGTAATCGCGGTTGGCACGACACCGGGGATGCCGCCCGGCGTGGTCGTAGATCATCAGACAGTGCTGAGTAGTGATGACATTCTGTCGCTGCCAAGGCTCCCGCGGACGTTGACGGTCGTTGGCGCAGGCATCATCGGACTTGAATATGCAACGATGTTCTCGGCCTTGGGTGTTGCGGTAACGCTCGTCGAACGGCGTAACGAAATTCTCGAAATGGTCGATCGCGAGCTCGTGGATGCGCTGACGTACCTATCGCGCGAACGTGGAATGACCCTGCGCCTCGGAGAGGAGGTCGCCACGGTCAGTGTTAGCGCGGGTGGTGACGGCGTGGTGGTAATGAAAAGCGGCAAACGATTCGCGACGGAGATGATACTGGTCTCGGCCGGCCGCCAAGGCGCAACTGCAGCACTCCGGCTCGAAAATGCCGGACTCGCCGCGGATGAACGCGGGCGGTTGCCAGTCGACGGGGTTTACCGCACCGAGGTCCCGCACATTTATGCCGTCGGTGACGTCATTGGCTTTCCCTCGCTTGCGTCCACGAGTGCGGAGCAGGGGCGTCTCGCGGCCTGCAACATCTTTGGAGAACCTTTACCGGAGATCTCGGGGTTGTTTCCGTATGGCATCTACTCGATTCCGGAAATCGCTTGGGTCGGCTCAAATGAGTCCGAACTCACCGCGAATGCGATCCCCTTTGAAACGGGCGTCGCGAGGTACAAAGAGATCGCAAGAGGTCAGATCATCGGAGACTCAGAGGGTTTGCTGAAGATCCTCTTCCATATCGAAACGCGCAAAGTGCTCGGCGTTTGGGTGTTGGGCTCGCAGGCAACCGAACTCGTCCACATCGGACAAGCCGTCATGGCCTTCGACGGGACGCTGGACTACTTCGTGAACGCTGTCTTCAACTACCCGACACTGGCCGAGTGTTACAAGGTGGCGGCGCTACACGGCATGAACAAGGTCCGGGGGTTGCTCGGGTCAAGCGCGGAACTACCGGACCCACCCGGCAACGTGCTCGGCAGCGCGACTTGATTGCCTAACGAACGCGATTCGCTCGCATATTGGCAGACCTGAAAGCGCGTTGAACCTGATTGGTCGCAGCTACCTGCCGGTGCCGCGGCGCCTTCACGCTTCTGCAATGGGTGACGGCTATCTTGCGTCGGCACACACATCGCGGGAGCCGCAATGGTGATAAGAATCTTCAGGACACAGAAAAACCTAAGAGAGTCATGGCTAGCGGTGAACGATGACGGCACGGTCTCGCATCACCTCCGGAACTTTGGATCGCGGCTGTTGCGCGATGGCGCTGAAGAGAGAACCCGGACCATAAGCGCCAGCGAGGCAAAATCGCGATGGCCCTTATTCTCCGAGTCGATCAATTTGGCGGTAGCGGAAGTGTGCTCTTGTCGACACGAGCGGCCCAGCGGTTTGCTGGACGATACGCTGGCAAACCGGCAAGTCATGTCGCCTAGTCGCACACAACTCTGAAAAAGATCGCTGCTGAAACGTCACAAGAACGCCATAGCTTCGAACTATTGTGCGCGCTCCTTCGTAACGTGGAGATGGTGTGCGCGCTTCCGCCGTAAAGACTTTGGTATTCGTCACTGCGATCTGCGTGATACCCATGATGTTCGGTGGGGTGGGTGAACCAATTGCACTGGCCTGCGTCGGAATCTTAGCGGTCAGCGCACTTCGAAATCGGACCCGCAGGGAAATGACGCCCTGAGCATCCTCTTCATTTCTTCGTTTCGTGTCCCGATCACTTGTATGGGCCTTACCGTACGGACAGCGGGCCAAGCCTGGCCGCATCCTCGCTGGCGTTGCGAACACACGCGACTATCACCGTCCATCTAAGGACTGACGCAACCCTGTAAGAGATTTTCTGAATGCGCGTTCCATGACAACCCAGATCAAAACCACCAACAACCTTGATCACGATGATCTCGATGCCATCGCGCAGGCATTGCTGGCCATTCGCGCAGACATGGTTGCGGCACCGGCGTTATCGAAGGGATGGTTGGATGCGGTCCACGACAATTATCGCGACAGCGCGCGCAATCTGCTGCATTACCTTGCGTTGCGCCGGCATGATCTGCGTCCCTTGCAACTGCGCCTCGCGCAATTGGGTTTGTCATCCCTTGGACGTGCCGAGTCGCACGTGCTGGCGACAGTCGATGCAGTCCTGAACGCACTGCACGCCCTTTGCGACGGTGACTGGCACTTGCCGCCCGAACAACCCGCGATTGTCGATTTCGTACACGGCGAACGACTGCTCGCGAAGCACGCTGAAACCCTGCTCGGCTCGGTCACCCCAGAACGTGATGTCCGCATCATGGTGACGATGCCGAGCGAAGCAGCAGACGACTACGACCTGGTCCGCGATGTGTTGCAACAGGGCATGGATTGCATGCGCATCAATTGCGCGCACGATGATGCGACGCGTTGGTTGCGTATGATCGAGCACTTGCGCCGCGCCGAGGTATCGGTCGGACGACGCTGCCAGGTGGTTATGGATCTGGCCGGACCGAAACTCCGTACCGGGCCACTGCACGCGAGGCCTGGTGTGGTAAGGGTTCATCCGCAGCGCGACATCTACGGGCGCGTCGTCGCCCCTGCACGAATCTGGTTGACCGCGGAGCATGCGCCGCAGGTGCCTCCTTCGCCCGCAGACGCTTGCCTGCGGCTGCCTGGCGCCTGGTTGGCCGATCTTCGACAAGGTGAACGCGTGCGCTTCACGGATACGCGACAATCGGATCGCGCTTTCACCATCGTCCAGGTCGCCGCAGGAGGCTGCTGGGCCGAGGCGACACAGAGCGCTTACGTTATGAGCGGCACGCTGTTGAGGCGTACCCACGCAAAGAAATCGAAACCTGCCGAAGCGGCAATCGGGCCAGTACCATCCGAACAAGAACCGATTCTGCTGCACCGAGGCGATCAGTTGATTCTGACGCGCGATCTCGAAGTGGGGCGTCCCGCCAAGCATCAAGGCGACCTGCAGGTTGTGACGCCTGCCATGATTGGTTGCACTATTCCCGAAGTGTTCGCGGACGTAAGAGTCGGTGAGGCGATCTGGTTCGATGACGGCAAGATCGGTGGCGTGATCGAGGCCATCCTGCCGGAACGCGTGCACGTGCGAATCACGCATGCCCGCTTACGCGGCGATAAGTTGCGCAGCGACAAGGGCATCAATCTTCCGGACAGCAACCTGAGTCTCGAAGCCTTGACGCACAAGGATCTCGATGACCTGGAGTTTGTGGCACAGCACGCTGACGTGGTTGAACTGTCGTTTGCCAATACCGTGAAGGACGTGGAGTCGCTGCAAACGCACTTGGGCAATATGGGCGTCCCGCCGCCGGCGATGGTGCTGAAGATCGAAACGAGGCGCGGGTTCGAGAACCTACCGGAGATGCTGTTCGCGGCAATGCGCGCGCCAAGTTGCGGGGTAATGATTGCGCGCGGCGATCTTGCAGTTGAATGCGGCTTCGAGCGGCTCGCAGAAGTTCAGGAAGAGATACTGTGGGTATGCGAGGCCGCGCACGTACCGGTGATCTGGGCAACGCAGGTGCTTGAAACGCTCGCCAGAGACGACATGCCTTCGCGCGCGGAGATCACGGATGCGGCGATGGGCCAACGCGCCGAGTGCGTAATGCTCAACAAGGGTCCGCACGTCCTCCACGCGATTCGCGTGCTCGATGACATCTTGCGACGCATGCGGGCGCACCAGACAAAAAAAAGCGTGATGCTGCGTGAATTGCACGTGGCCCATAGTCCGTTGCTTCTTACATCGCTTCCGGCTGGGTGACATCCAGCTCCTGAAATGCCTGCGAATAAACCCGCATTCACCTATTCTGAATTCGGCTCGACAATCACCTGCAAAGCAAGCCGCAGCGCGCCTTCGTAGATCTGATCAGTAGGCACGGCGACCGATGCTGCAGTTGCCGGCGCAAAGACGTCGCCCACCGACGGGCGTAACAACTCGACCGGCAGCACGCGATTGAGTCCGTCGCTGCCCGTCGCTGCTAGGCCGACGATGCGCCCGCTCGCGTCGAACAC
>JBGSNQ010000064.1:0-31171 GCA_041739525.1 Pseudomonadales bacterium
GGGCCGGGCGTTCAGCGCGGTGGTTATCGCCGTGGACGCCCGCATCGATCCCGGCACGCGCAACGTGCTGCTGCGCGCGCAGCTCGAGAAGGACAGCGGTCTGCTGCCGGGCATGTTCGCGGAGCTCGCGATGGACCTCGGTGAGCAGCAACAGCTGGTCACCATCCCGGAGACGGCGATGACGTATTCGCTGCAGGGCAACACCGTGTATGTGATCGAGCCGACGGAAGACGGCGCGCTCACGGCCAACGCACGGGTGGTGCGCGCGGGCAAGGTGCGCGACGGTCGGGTCGCGGTGCTCGACGGCGTAAGTGCAGGGGACAAAGTGGTGAGCGTCGGGCAGAACAAACTGTTCCGCGGCGTACGCGTCGTCATCGATGAGAGCGTGGCGCTGTGAAGGCGCGTTTCACCGACCTCTTCGTGCAGCGGCCGGTGCTGGCGCTCGTGTTGAGCGCCGCGATGCTGCTGGTGGGTATTCAGGCCGGCACGCAACTTTCGCTGCGCCAATACCCAGAGGTCGAGAGGAGCGTCATCTTCGTCAACACCGCGTATCCGGGTGCCAGCGCGGAAACCGTGCAGGGCTTCGTCACCACGCCGCTGCAGCGCCGCATCGCGGCCGCAAAAGGGGTCGAGTTCGTCACGTCGCAGAGCGACCCCGGCGTCTCCCAGATCGAGGTGAACGTGCGCCTCGGCGAGAATTCCACGGACGTGCTGGGCGAGATCATCACCAAGGTGAACGAAGCGCGTTTTGAGCTGCCGCGCGACGTGGAGGATCCGGTCGTCAGCAACCGCTCCGGCGGCGACGCGATGATGTACATGGCGCTGCTCTCCGAGGAAATGAGCGTGCAGCAGCGCGCCGACTATGCGATGCGCTTCATCCAGCCGGTGCTTTCAACGGTGGAGGGGGTGGGTGAGGCGCGCGTGCTCGGCAGCGGCAACTTCGCGATGCGTATCTGGCTGAACCCCACGAAGATGGCGGCGTTCGGCGTAACGGCCACCGACGTGGATGACGCCGTGCGCCGCGACAACTACATCTCGGCGGCCGGCACCACGCGCGGCGAACTGGTGCGCGCGAGCGTCGATGCGAAGACCGATCTCGAGGATCCGGAGCGGTTTGCGGCAATCGTGGTGCGTCAGGACGGCGATCGGCGCGTCACACTCGGCGACGTCGCGAAGGTGGAGCTTGCCAGCGAAACGTACGAGTCGGCCGTGTACTCGAGCGGCAAGGAAACGGTGTTCATCGCGATCACCGAGGCGCCCGGCGCCAACCCGCTGGAAATGACCGCACGCGTCAAGGCAAAGGTGAAGGAGCTCAACACGCAGCTTCCTGCCGACCTGACGATCTTCATGGATTCCGACGGCTCCATCTACATCGGCGAAGCGTTGAAGGAAGTGATGCGCACGCTGATCGAGGCCTCGATCATCGTCGTGCTCGTGATCTTCCTGTTCCTGGGTTCGCTGCGGGTGGTAGCGATTCCGATCGTCGCCATACCGCTGTCGTTGGTCAGCGTGCTGTTTCTGATCTGGGTGATGGGGTTCTCGATCAATCTGCTGACGCTGCTCGCGATGGTGATCGCGATCGGGCTGGTAGTAGACGATGCGATCGTCGTGGTGGAGAACGTGCACCGTCACATCGAAGCGGGCAAACAGCCGCTCGAAGCCGCGCTGTTGGGCGCGCGCGAAGTCGCGATGCCGGTCATCGCGATGACGCTGACGCTGGTCGCCGTGTATCTGCCGATCGGCTTCCTCGGCGGCCTCACCGGTGTCCTCTTCAGCGAGTTTGCGCTGACGCTCGCAGGCGCAGTGGTGGTCTCGGGCGTGATCGCGCTGGTGCTGAGCCCGATGATGTGCGCGTACCTGCTGAAGGACCACGACCACCAGGGCAAGGTCGCCAGCTGGCTGGACGCACGGTTCCAGATGCTGCATCAGCGCTATGAAAGGTGGTTGGCGCATTGCCTCGACAACCGCGGCGCGGTGATGCTGTTCGGCGGCGTGGTGCTTGCGAGCCTGCCGGTGTTCTACCAGCTCGCGCAGCGGGAGCTGGCGCCGGAGGAAGACAGCGGCAACATCTTCGCGATGGCGACCCCGCCCGACTACGGGAGCCTCGAGTACACCACCTATTTCCTCGACCAGACCGTTGCTGCCTGGAAGACCGTGCCCGAAGTGGTGCATTCGTGGCAGGTGAACGAGCCTACGTCGGTGTTCGGCGGACTGCAGCTCAAACCCTGGAGCGAACGGGAACGCAGCCTTGAGGAAATCCGGCAGGAGATCCAGCGCAAGTACGACGGCATCAGTGGCCTGGAGATCTTCACGTTTGCCGAAGGCGGATTGCCCGGCGCGTCAGGGGGATTGCCCGTGCAGTTCGTGATCTCCGGCAATGTCGGCTATCAGGACCTCGACCGCGTCGCCGACGAGGTTCTTGCCAAGGCTCGACAGTCCGGCGTGTTCGCGTTCGTCAACAAAGACCTGCGGTTCTCGCGGCCGGAAGTAGGCGTGAGCATCGACCGCGAGCTTGCGGCGCGTCTCGGCATCTCGATGGAAGACATCGGCCGCACCTTACAGATCATGTTGGGCGAGGTGGAAACGAACCGCTTCAGTATTGAAGGGCGCAGCTACAAGGTGATCCCGCAGGCCGACCGCGGCTTTCGCCTGAGCAAGGAATGGCTCGAGCGCTATTACGTGCGTACCGAGAACGGCACGCTGGTGCCGCTCAGCACCGTGATCACGCTGACGCAGGAGGTGAAGCCCAACACGTTGCGGCAGTTTCAGCAGCTCAACAGCGTGACGATCGGCGGACTGATGCTGCCGCCGAATTCGCTCGGCGATGGCCTTGCGTACCTCGATCGCGCGCTGCACGAAGTGGCGCCGGCCGGATATCGTGTGGACTACGCGGGCGAATCGCGACGCTTCGTGCAGGAGAGCCAGAGTTTCCTGCTGCTGTTCGGAAGCTCGCTGGTGTTCATCTACTTGGTGCTGTCGGCCCAGTTCAACAGCTTCCGCGATCCCCTCATCGTGCTCGTTAGTGTGCCGCTGTCGATATTCGGCGCGCTGGTGCCGCTGGCCATGGGCATGACGACGCTGAACATCTACACGCAAGTCGGCCTGCTGACCCTCATTGGGCTGATCAGCAAGCACGGCATACTGATCGTGGACTTCGCGAACAACCGGCTGCGCGAAGGGGCGGACCGGCGAACGGCGGTGCTCGAGGCGGCGGGGCTGCGGCTGCGGCCGATCCTGATGACTACGTTCGCCACGGCGCTGGGTGTGTTTCCGTTGCTCACCGCATACGGCGCCGGTGCCAACGCGCGTTTTGCGATCGGTCTGATGATCGCGGCCGGCATGCTGGTGGGCACGTTGTTTACGTTGTTCGTGCTGCCGACGTTTTATCTGGTGATGGGCGGAAGACGCGCGAGAGCCGCAAGTCGCTCTCGCGTGACTGATACCGCGGCTCATCGCGTTGCATCCGGAAGCGCGTGACGAATCTATGGCTGCCGTGCGCTGAAGTCGAAATTCCGTGGTTGTGCGTCGCGCGATAGGGGTTCCGTGTGGATCTCAGTGAGACCCGGGGTGCCCCTGCGCATAGGCGCGTCGGAGCCATTGCAAATTCATGGAAGGTGCGATCACGAGCAGCCAGGAGGCCACCACGCAATCACCGACTCTCGCTTGGAATCGTGGGATGTTCACGAACTCCCCATGGGGGAGAACGACGAGCGGGAGCCTAGGTGGCGCGCGAGCAAGAGACATCACTCTTCAGGGTGATTCAATCAGTTCGCGCGCTTGCCATCTTGGTCGCCGATAGGGAGGTCGATGGTGGCGCTGGCGCGATTGGGCGAACTGCGGTCTTCGTTCTCGACAACAGGATTGAGTCTAAGTTGGGCCGTTTGCTGTGCCGGTGTGTACGGGGTGATTGGCACCCCATGCAATACTGCCGTCGGGGCCGATGTAACGGTCCGCTGGGTCGCGGGCACACCCGCGACGCATCCCGAATCAATGTGGACTTTCCCAAAGGCGCGCTCGATCCTCTCGAACCTGACTTTATGTCGGAGCGGCGATGATGAGCCCTAGTCCCAGCGCATGCTTCATGTTTGCTCTGTCGCTCAGTGTGGCGCTGGCGCATGGCGACAACCCGGATATTCCGATCGCGCCGGGCGTCACTTTCGTCCTCGCCGTGGACAATTCCGCGGCACCGCAACAATCGGCGAAGGGGAACATTCTTCAAGGGGACTACGAGGTGATCGTCACGATCACCGGCGTGAGCGCCGAGGGGGTTGACCAAACCGCCTCCATGGACGGTTTCGATGAATCGGGAACGCAACGTCAAGGCATCATCAAGCGGCGTGTGCGGACGATCGATCTCGCGAATTCGCACCTGCAGATTTTTGGCTTCCACACGGATGATCCACCCTTGGTGGATGGTGCAACGTCGCTCGGCCCCTCTCTCACCGTGATTCGCGAGTTAGCAGGCGCAGGCTCGACGACGTACTCGTTTCGGAATTTCGCAAGTCAGCCGACGATCTCTGGCACGTTGATGCGAAGCAACCCCGCGAACGTAGGGTTTCCAGTCTTGGTCAATGACGACCGCGTGGTGCTCGACGCCATCCGCGCGACCGGGCAGATGTCTCTGGGCGGCGCGACTCGTCCGTTCGAGACAGTCATTCTCAATCACGCCAGCTATCCACTCTCGCTGCGAGTTGCCTATGGTCCGCGCAACGGCGGATTTCCGTTCAAGGCCGACTTTGCGCGCGACATTGTTCGGATCGTGCTTCCGAACAAGCAGACGTCTCTGGCCGAGGCGCTCGACAAAGACTGTCGCGTCGAAGTCCCGGGCATCTATTTCGACTTCAATCAGGCCACCGTTAAGCCCCAGTCGCAGCATGCGCTGAAGGAAATCGCTACCGTCCTCGAGCAGTCGCCTCAACGGCGCCTTCTCATCGAGGGTCACACCGACAACGTTGGTAGCGACGGATACAACGATGAACTTTCGGCGCGCCGTGCCGCTGCCGTGAAGGGGATCCTCGTGCGCGACTTCGGTATCGATGCGACCACCCTCTCTACGGCCGGATACGGCGAGCGCAACCCGATCGAAAGCAATGACACGATGGCAGGTAGAGCTCGCAACCGTCGCGTCGAACTCGTTTGTGCGGAATGACCGCTGAGTGTTAGAACCATGGACGGTTTCGCGTCGCAAACGCTCAAGACACTGCGCAGTCTCTATGAGGCCGCGTTCAGCGTTGCGAACCGAGCGCCGGCCTTCGATGGTGTATCAACTCGGCAACCTTCCTCGATCGCGCTGCATGAAGTGGTGCCGACCGGATACCGCGTGGATCACGCCGGCGAGGCAAGGCGCTTCGGAAGTCCGGCAACGGTGATCGCCGCGCACCGCCGCGCTTACGATAGCTGACGAAGCACTTCCCCGCGAGAAAGGCCGCATCCCACGGTAGCGCCAATCGATGGATCATCGCTGTCGGCAACGCAGCGTCCAACTCCTCGATCCTGATGAATCCTACCGACACTTCGGCGTAGATGATTGGATTGACCGCCAGCACGTCGCGTTCGGCCTGTCTTGCGAGGGAATCCGCGGACCACTGATACCAGCGCGGATCCTCCGTGAGTACGTCGAGCAGCACATTGTTGTCGACGAGCACCGGCATTAGTCCACCGGTCGAGTGAGGGCCATGATCTGCTCGGTGGTCATGCCGCTGGTCGCCTTGCCTTTGAGCTGCGCGACGATACTGCGGCCGCGCCCGGTAGCGCGGCGGCCGCGCGCTTTTCGTATCCGCACCGCGGTGCCATCGATTTCGAATTCGACTTCACTGTTGGGCAGAAGGCCGAGTCGTTCGCGGATCTTCACCGGAATCGTCACTTGCCCCTTTGTTGTTATACGCACGCCATTTCCATCGCGGTAATACTTTGTCGATTGTTACTATGCGGAATCGGAGTCGAGTCAAGCAACGGTCGGTCGGTCATTAGGCGAATTCCCACAAGACGCCGGGTGGTTGGCTGGTGATCGTCGACGAGACCAACAGGTCGGTCGCTTCTCACATACGAAATGAAAACGTCAGCCAGAAGCCCGCTCCTGGTCGGTCTCGCGCGTTGATGTTAAGGCAGACGTCCCGCAACTTGGCAAGAGCGACCTGACCTAACGGATTCTCATGGTCGTCTCGTGGTGCGACGATTACACCCGATCCAGTTCCGGCGACGCGCATGGCAGCCAAGCGAAAAACGGGCAAAGCGAAAACCGACCCGGCAGCGAAAACGAACACGAAGGCGAAGCCGCGACCGCGAGGCAAGCTCGCACCCGCGCGTGAACGGCGCGGGCTCGCGGCTACGGAAGTGGTGTTGCCGCTCGATCAGCCCGAGATCGCGGCGCTCGCGGCAGAGATCGTTGCCGCGGGCGGTGCGCCACTCGGCGCCTATCGCGATCCGTTGGGCGGGCGACCGCTGTTGCTCGCGTCGTTGCCGCTTGCCGCGCTGCAGCCGACGCCGTTCCAGCGCGATCTGTCTCCAGCGCACACGAAACGACTCGCCACGAAGATCGACGAGGCGGGCGCCTTTCTCGATCCGTTGATCGTGGTGCGCGGAGCAGACGGCGGGTTGTGGACGCCGAACGGCCGCCATCGTCTGGCGGCGGCGAAGATACTCGGGCTGCGGCAGATCACCGCACTCGTTTCGCCCGACGAAACGCTGGCATATCGCATCCTCGCCCTGAACACCGAGAAAGCGCACAACCTCAAAGACAAAAGCCTCGAGGTGATCCGCATGGCGCGCGCCCTTGCGAAGAGTGACGGCAGCAAGCGCGAGTCGGACTATGCGGCGGAATTCGAAGCGCCGGAACTGCTCACCCTCGGCATCGTTTACGAACGCGATTCGCGATTCGCAGGCGGCGCGTACAACCCGTTTCTGCGAAAGGTCGATCGTTTCGGCGATAAACCGCTCGTTAAGACGTTGCAGGATCGCGACGCGTGGGCCGCGCGGTTGCTCGAGATCGACGGCGAAGTGAAACGCATCGTGGCGAAGTTGCAGGCGCAAGGCCTACGCTCGCCGTATCTGCGCAACTACGTCGTGGCGCGCATCAACCCGGTGCGCTTCCACAAGGTGAAGAAGGGCGACACCACGCCCCCGATGAAGGTGCCGCAAGCGCTGCTGCGGATGAGCGCCGCAGCGAAAAAGTTCGACACGAAGAAGGTATCGAGCGCCGATCTCGCATGGGTGGCGGCCGGCGCCGAAGCGGCCGACTGAGCTTTTTTCTCCGCCGGCTGTAATTTCACCGGCGCTCGCTCGTATATCCCGATAACGACGGTAATCTCAGGTCTCACGTGCGTGCGCCGCAGGGAACGGGTTGAAGGTCGATTTCGAAGCGGAATACCGCAGTTGCTACGGCCGAGTGTTCGGTTTGTGTCTTCGGCTGCTCGGAGGCGCCGTGCTCGCTGAAGACGCGGCGCAAGACGCATTCGTGCGCGCCTATCGCGGCCTCGACCGGTACGACCCGTCGCAACCGTTTGCGGCGTGGGTAATGGGCATTGCGCGCAATCACTGCATCGATCTCTTGCGAAGGCGCCGCCATGGCGAACTGCGCCTGGGCGACGAGGCGGCCGAGCGCGCGGCAGCGGAAGCCGAATCGGTGGAGGGAGTGGATGCTCTGGTGATCAACGAGCGCAGCGACAAGGTGCGTGCTGCGCTGGCCGCACTCCCGGAGAAGTACCGCCTGCCCATCGTGCTGGTCTATTACGACGAGGCGAGTTACGACGACATCGCCGAGGTGCTGGGTATCTCGCGCAATCATGTCGGCGTTCTGCTGTTGCGCGGCAAACAGGCGTTGCGCAAGGCGCTCGCGCGGTCCCAGGAGAGCTCGTAGTGAAACACCCCTCGGAACTGTCGCTGGCGATGTACGTCGATGAAGCGCTCGCCAGACATGATGCTGCAGCGATCGACGAACATCTCTTCGCGTGCGAAGTATGTTCCGCGCGCGTTGCAGCGCTGCGCGAAGAGTCGCGTGGTCTCGCCTCTGCGCTCGCTTACGAAGCAGCGTCTGCGTCGGTGCCTGAGTTCGAGAAACCGACCAGCGTCCGCGCGATGGTCATCGGCGCCGCAATCGTGCTCGTGATCGCCGCGTTGTTGTCGACGGTGCGCGGGCTGCTCGATGTCTCCGTGCCGGAGGCGGTGAAGTGGTTCAACCCGTTCAATGCCGGCGGCGCTGTGAATCTGTTGGTGCGTGCGGGTACGTTCATGCTGTCCGGTCGCGGTAGTGCAATGGTCTCTTCGATAGTCGAAACACTGGGTGGAGTGGTAATCATGGCTCTGTTGTTGTGGATCGCTTCGCTTGTCGGCCGGCGCATTCGCGGTCCGATGATGATGGCGTGTGTGGTTTGCGCGTGTGCGTTGCAGAGTGCGCCTTCTCACGCGGTGGAGGTTCGTCACGACGAGAACGGGGCCGTGTTGATTCCGGCCGAAGAGACGATCGACGACACGCTGATCGCGCTCGGCGACACGATCGAAGTGAACGGCAACGTTACTGGCGACGTCATCGCGTTCGGCCGTCGCGTGGTGATTCGGGGCAGCGTCGGCGGGCTCGTGCTGGCCGGCGGTGAGAGCGTCAGCTTAGAGGGGACTGTGGACGGCAGCGTTCTGGCCGGCGCGGAAACGCTTTCCGTTTCGTCGCCCAAGATCGGCCGCAACCTGTTCGGGGGCGGCGAGACTGTAACGGTGACCGGCACGACGAACATCGCGCAGAACGTGCTTGTCGGAGGCCAGGCGGTGATGCTCGCTGGGCATATCGGGCGCGACGTACTGGTGGGCGCGGAGGAAATCGAGGTGGCCAGCGCGGTGGGTGGCGGCCTCACTTCCTACTCGAAACGTATGACGTTGCTGGCGCCTGCACACATTCGTGGCGATGTGCATGCGCACGGCGTGGAGAAGAAGGATCACGTCGTCGTGTCGCCGGGCGCTGTGATCGAAGGCCAGTTGATCACCGAACTGAACGAAATGGACATCGAGAAGAACCGTTATCTGACCGCGAGCTTTTACGGCTGGATACTCGTGTGGCTCGGCGCCGCGTTCGTGGCGGGCTTCGTGCTGCTGTGGGTGGTGCCGCCGCTGCAGCGCGTACCGTTCGACGGCGCAGGCGATGCAATGCGCGCCGGCGGTTACGGGCTGGTGTCGTTGATCGCGACACCGGTCATCGCTGTACTCGCGTGCGTCACCATCATCGGCATTCCGATCGGGGTGCTCGCGTTCATGGCGTGGGGCGCCGGGATTTATCTCTCGAAGGTGGTGGTCGCGCAGTTGATCGGTGTACGCGTGCTCGAAGCAGTGTTGGAACGCGAGGAACACTTCGCGCTGTCGTTGCTGGTCGGTCTGCTGATTCTCACGGTTGCCGTCAATCTGCCGATGGTGGGTGGTTTGATCGGCTTCATCGTCGTGGTGGTGGGGTTGGGGCTGCTCGTGCTGTATGTGCACGACGTGATCTTCGACGCAGAGCCGGAAGAGGTATAACCACCCACAGCATCCTTGCGCGAACGCTGCAATTGAGATTCGAGCGACGACCGCTGTAAATTCGTCGCTCGGTGTTCGTATCTCCGCTAACCGCGAAGCGTGCAGCCATGAATCAGACCAAACAACTCTACGCTGGCGCGAGCGGCTACTCCTACAAGGAGTGGAAGGGCACGTTCTACCCGAGCACGATCAAGCCCGATGAGATGCTGGCGTTTTACGCCGGGCAATTGCGCACAGTCGAGATCAACAACACCTTCTACCGGATGCCGAAGCGCACGGTGCTCGAGAACTGGGCGAGCACCACACCCGCGAACTTTCGCTTCGCGATCAAGGCGTCGCAACGCATCACACATAGGGCGCGGCTGAAACCGGAAGCGGCGGAATCGCTCGGTTACCTGTACACCAACCTCGCGTCGCTCGGCGACAAACGCGGGCCGGTATTGTTTCAAACGCCGCCGAATCTGAAGCTCGATCTGCCGCGACTGACGGCGTTCCTCGAACTCCTGCCGGAGGATCATCGCGCCACGTTCGAGTTCCGCAACGACACGTGGTTCACCGACGAGGTGTATGCCCTTCTCGAAGCAAAGCACGCTGCGCTGTGTCTTTCGGAACGCGAAGACGCCAAACCGCCGCCGTTGGTGCAAACCGCACAGTGGGGTTACGTGCGTTTGCGGCTCGAGCAGTATTCCGAGGCGGATCTTGCCGCATGGGTGGCGAAGCTGAAGGACACGCAGTGGCGCGAGATCTATGCGTATTTCATGCACGAACCGACTGCACCGCCCTATGCGCAAACCTTGATGCAGCTCTGGTAAACGAACGCAGCTCTGGTGAACGACTCGAAGGGGAGCCGATGGACGCCAATCAACTGATTTTCCCGATGTTCGCGATGGTGCTGTTGACGTTCTCCACGCTCGCCCGGCTGTTCTTTGCGCGTAACAGGTCGGTGGCTGAAGGCAAAGTGAACCCGCAGTACTTCAAGGTGTATCAGGGCGGTGCGGAGCCCGAAGCGTCCGCCCAGCTCGCCCGCCACTTCGCAAATCTGTTCGAGGCGCCGGTGCTCTTCTATGCTGCGTGCGTTGCAGGCATTGCGCTGCACATGGCCGGCGCACTGTTTCTCGGGCTCGCGTGGGCGTATGTGTTGCTGCGCGTGATCCACACGTTCATTCACACCGGCGCGAACAAACTCTATCCGAGGATCGGTGCGTATTTTTCGAGTTGGATCGTGTTGCTGGCAATGTGGGTGGTGTTGGCAATGCGCGCCGCGGGAATGATGTAACACGGAGACAGGTCGGCATCTCTGCTACCAACCTTCGCCGCGGAACATCCGCTTGCTCAGTTCATCGATGCCGTCGGCCCACATCTCCTGCGTGATGTTGCCTGCAAGCCACAAGCTCGCGAGGCCGTGTGCCACTGACCACGCGTGGAGCGTAAGCACGTCGAATGCCTGTGCGCTTTTCTTCCGCTTGTCTCGTTTGTCGCCGTGCAACGCGCTGATCGCCTCCTGCAATACGCGGCTCGCGTTGTCGCGTGCGGTCGCCAGCGCCGGGTCGTCGTTGCGCAGCAGTTTCGGATGGAACATCACTTCGAAACACGCGGCGTTCTCCGCGGCGAACATCACGTAGCCCTGGCCGGCGGCGCTCAGCCGCGCGGCCGGCGTATTCGAAGCCGCTATCGCCTGCGACATCCGCGCGTGCAGGCCGTCGAAGCCCGCTGCGGCGAGTGCGGTGAACAGCGCAATACGATCCGGAAAGTGATGCGCAGGTGCGCTGTGTGATACGCCGAGTTCGCGGGCGAGTTGGCGCAGGCTGACCGACGCAACGCCGTCGCGCGCGATGGCGGCGAGCGCAGCCGCCATGAATGCCTCGCGCAAATCGCCGTGGTGATACGTGTTGCGGCGCGGCGCACGTTTGCGTTTGGGCTTTTGGGAATTGAGTTTCGCGGTGCTCATCGGGGTTCGCCCGTAGGTTGCAGCGTGGCGTCGAGATTCGCCTGATGGCGTGCGGCATCGATGCGGTAGAAGCGCACCGCGTACCACGACGCCGCATACAGGGTGAGCAGCACAGGCAGGTAGACGAGAATCAACGTACTCGTCACGGCGGCATCGACTTCTCCCGGCCGTGCGTTTTCGGGGAAGCCGACAACCGAGAGCACCGTGCCCGCGAGCATCACTCCGATGCCGGAAACGGATTTGCTGGCGAAGCTGCGCGCCGCAATGATGAGTCCTTCGTTGCGGGCGCCTTGTGTTTCGGCGCTGCGGTCTTCCACTACATCGGCATTCATCGACGAAAGGATGATCTGCGCCGTGATGATCGCGGTGGTTTCAATCAGGTAGTTCGCCATGATGAAAGGCAGAAACAGCGCGCTCTCGCGCGCCGGAAACCATCCGGCGAGTTGCGCCAGATAAGCGACCGGCAGAAAAACGATCGCGAAGCCGTACACGATCATCGCGGCACCGCGTTTTTCCCAACGCGCCGCGAGCCGCGGCGCCAGGTAGAACGCCAGCGGCACGGCGATGAACGCGAGCAGCGGGATCAAGCCGATCTTCGTGGTGTCGAGTTGCCAGAAGAACGTCGTGACATACAGCGACAGCGCCTGCGAAAAACCGGCTGCGGCAGCGAACAACAGCGCGGAGATGAACATGGAGTTGAACGACGTGTTCTGGAACAGCCCTTTCACCTGATCGACGATGGGGCGCAAACCATGACTGTCGCGCTTCGGGGGTTTGTAGAACGTTGGAATCTGGCGGTGTGTACCGAGCGACGAGACGATCATCGCCGCGAACATCGTGCAGCCACCGATCACGCCGAGCCATTGGTAGCCGGTCGGCCCCATCTGACCGTTGGGGTCGAGATTGAACAGCACCAAGAACGTGAGCACCGCCATGGTGAGGCCGCCGATCCAGCCGAACAGATGACGAAATGCCATGAGGCGCGTGCGGTCGTGATAGTCGGTCGTCAGCTCCGGCCCCTGTGCGGCGTTCGGTACTTCGAAGAACGTCAGGCACAGGCGAACCAGCACGGTCATCGCGAGCAGATACGTAAACAGACTTGTCTGGTCGGCAAGCGCGCTTGCCGGAGGATTCCATAGAAAGAAGAACGAGATGGCGGTGGGCAAAGCCGCCGCATACATGAACGGGTGCCGGCGGCCCCAGCGCGAGCGCCAATGGTCGGATACATATCCCACCGGCAAATCGATGGCGGCGTCGAGCACGACGGCGAGCGCCAACGCCAGGCCCGCCATGAACGGATCGAGACCGAGCACCTGGTTGTAGTACAAGAGCAGGAAGGAATTGAAGGCTGTGTCTTTAACGCCGAACGCGGTGGCGCCGGAGCCGTAGAAGATCTTCGTCGCGAGTGTGGAGCGACGGGATTGTGCCATTCCGCTTGTTCCCCGAACTTTGAACTGGACAATGCCAAGATCAAGACACTACGCTACGATGGCCCTGCAATGTAGGCAGTGCCTAGATCATACGCTCGAACCAGGAGGCGCGTCATGGCAGAAGCAAGAGAGCTCGACGTTTTACCGGAAGACAATCCGTACCTGCGCGGCAACTTCGCGCCTGTGGACGTGGAAACCACCGCATTCGATCTTCCCGTTAAGGGAACGATTCCGGAATGCTTGCGGGGCACGCTGATGCGCGACGGCCCGAACCCGATTGCGCCAGGTCCGAACCACCATTGGTTCACCGGTGACGGCATGGTTCACGGCATCGACATCGCGGGCGCTAAGGCCACGGCTTATCGAAACCGTTGGATACGAACGCGGCGCGTGGAAGAGCTGAAAGGGTTGAAAGCGGCGCCGGTGAGCCCGCGCCAACCGATGCAGCAGGGTTCCGGCAACGTGAACGTCATCGGCCACGGCGGGAAAGTGCTCGCGTTGCCGGAAGTGGGCCTGCCGTATGCGCTCGATCGAAACCTGGACACGTTCGGCCAGTACGACTTCGCAGGTCGACTCGGAAGCAACATGACCGCGCATCCGAAGATCGACGGCAAGACCGGCGAGCTGCTGTTCTTCGGCTACGACTTCGGTCCCGTTTCGCTGCGTTATCACGTGGCGGATCGGAACGGCGTACTGCAACGAACCATCGACATCGCGAAACCGTATCCGACGATGATGCACGACTTCGGTGTAACGGCGACGCGGGTCATCTTCATGGACTTCCCCGTGGTGTTCGACATGCAGATGGCGATGCGCGGCAGCATGCCGTTCAGCTGGCGCGACGATGTGCCGGCGCGGCTGGGCATTCTGCGACGCGACGCGACGCGCGACGACACGCAATGGATCGAGATCGATCCGTGCTTCGTGTACCACCCGTTGAATGCGTACGACGATGGCGAACGGATAGTGTTCGACGTGGTGCGGCATCCGCGCACGTTCGTTAAGGGGCGTCTCGAAGGCAGCGGCGGATCGTCGCGGCTCGAACGCTGGACGATCGATCCTGCGGCATCGCGGGTGCAGCAGGAGATTCTGCTCGACCGCGGCGTCGAGTTCCCGCGCGTCGACCCGCGTGTGGAATGTCATGAGCACCGTTACGGCTACATGGTGGAGATCGATCTGGGCACGGACCCGCGCGGGCTCTTGAAGCACGATCTGCAGACCGGGAAAACGCAACGGCACGACTTGGGCGGGCACGGTGCAACCAGCGAAGGCGTCTTCGTGCCGGCGGCGCCGGGAGCCGGTGAAGACGAGGGCTACGTGCTTTCAGTCGTGTACGACGGTGCGAAGAACAAGAGTCATGTGCGCATCATCGATGCGCAGCGCTTCGAAGGACCGCCCGTTGCAACGATCGAATTGCCGGTGCGCGTGCCGTTCGGCTTCCACGGGAACTGGATACCGAACTGAAGCCGCAGCCGGGTGCGGCGGAGAACCTTCCGCCGCGCCCTACGTCAGCTGGAGCTTTGCGACCCACTCCATGAGTACTTTCACGTACTGGGCAGGGTCCTGCTGGTGCATCACGTGTCCCATCATCGGCAGCGAGACGTAGTCGATCCGTTGGCCCGCCGCCGCAACGAGTTCGAGCACGCGTTTCGCCTGAACGTCCGAAATCGCGCCCCTCACACCGCCCGTCTGCTCGTCGTTCATACGAAAGTGGTGCGTGAGTAACACCGGCACCTTCACGCTCGACAGCATCTGTTCGTGATCGCAGCTCGCGGCGACGGTTCCCGTCCAGAACGCGCGGCCCCATTCCGGATCGTATTCCTTCAGGTTTTGCGGCGGACCGTCGGCGCCGCTGAACAGTCCGCTATTGGTGATCAGGAACGCCATCGCCGGCGGTAGTTCCTTCGGCGCAGCGGCGAGCATTCCTTTGAAGTCGCCGATACTCCATTGATCGCCGAGATACTTGTTCAGGAACCCGAACAGGGGACCGACGCTTTGGCGGATCGAGGGGCCAGTGGAGGGCAGCAGTTCGGAGGAAAACAGCGGCGGGTCTTCGTATAAGGCCGCACGCACTTGCCCTGGTTTTGAATACGCCGACAGCCACGCCGACAGCACGCCGCCCGAGGACAGGCCGCTGACGATCGCAGGTCGCTTGATCACGAGATCCATGAAGCGGACGAGATCGTTGCCCATGTTGTCGAGCGTGTAACGGCCCGGCGTCCAGGTGGAACGACCTTGTCCCCGTAGGTCCACGGCGAACGCTTCGAAGTGTTCGCCGAGCAACTGCATCGCGGCTTCGTAGCCCCACCACGATTCCGTCTGGCCCGGAATCAGCAGCAGTGCGGGCTTGTTGGGGCTGCCGACGTGCGCGTAGTTCATGCGTACCTCGCCGAGGTCGACGAGGTGCTCTTCGAACGCATGCTTGACGAACGAGTTTGTCCGGTCGCTCGCCTCGGAGAGTTGCTTCATGGAACGCGTGTCCTGTTCAGAGTCGCAAAGGAGGGTCGCGGCGCGAGAATAGAACGGATGAGCAGCGTGAGCCAACGCGTGCGCTGGACGCCGAGCGCCGATCCTTCATCCTCGTCTGCGCGCGTCATGTCTCGCATTGGCGATGTGCTGGAACATCCTTCGGTACTCCGTGGGCCTCACTCCGGTACGTCGCCGGAACACGCGCCTGAAGAACGACGCGTCCTCGTAGCCGCTTCGTGCGCTGATTTCGTCCACGGCCAGCTCGCTCGACTCGAGCAGTCGTTTGGCCGACTCGACGCGGAGGTTCTGCACGTAGTCGATCAGCGCGACGCCGGTCGCGCTCTTGAATCGGCGTTTCAGGCTTCTCTCCGGAATGCCAGACGCGGCGACGGCTTCGTGCACTGCGCCGCGGCGGTCGAAGTTCTCGGTGAGCCACGCTTCGCAGCGGCGCACCACCGCATCCGCATGCGGTGTACGCCTGACGAGCGGCGCGTATGGCAGTTGCCCTTCGTCGTGCCACTTGAGCAGATACACCTGGGCAATGTGCAGCGCTTCGCCCGGGCTGCCATGACGGCTGATGATGTGAATCGCGAGGTCGTGCCACGAGGTGGTGCCGCCCGCGGTGACGATGCGCCCTGACGCGTCGGCGAATACGAGATTCGGCGCCGGTTCGAAGCGTACGTTCGGATAGTCGCGTGCGAACAGGTCGCGGTAACCCCAGTGCGATGTCGCGGGTTTGCGGTCGAGCAGTCCTGTCTCGGCCAGCAGCAGGGCACCCGAGCATGCCGAGTAAAGATAGGCGCCTGCGCGATAGCGGCGGCGCAACCAGTCCATCAAGGCCGGATAGCGCCCCTTGATTGCCTCGTCGGGACCGAGCCACAGTTCTGGCAGGATTACGATGTCCGCGCGTGGATCGGAAGCGATCGACACATCCGGCTGCACTGGCACGCCGTGACCGCAGCGAAACGCGCGCGAGGCCGGCGAAGCTATCCGGACGTTGAAGAGCTTGCGCGACGCATCACTGCGAACGAGCGTCTGCCAGATGTTGCCCGCGGCGTTCAGCACGTCACTCATGCCATAGAGAGCGGAGCCGGCGGTTTCCGGCACCGCGACGATCAGCACCTCGATTGGCGAACGCGCGCCGCGCGTCATGAGCAGCCCCCGGCGATTTAGATCGTGGCACGAAAGAACCGTTCGTGACCGTATCGCATCTTAGAACGATGTGCCTAGACACGTAACTTTGGTCTCACGTCGCGGCCATCCGGCCCCGACACGTTCAAACGAGGAGAACAGCATGAACATGAAAGCAACCCACACCCTGAACGGCCTCGATGTCGATGCGATGGCGGCAACCGTCGCGGCATTGAAAGCCGATCCCGCGCTTGCGCGTTTCGAGTTCCGTGCGAAGAACACCTGGATCGGCGGGGGCGAGAACCGCTCGACGATTCGCGAGTTCTATGGCGCCGGAGGCGAAGACACCTCGCGCGCACATGCCTTCGAGTTTACGAACGGGGAGCCGCCGGTGTTACTCGGCGCGAACGAGGGCGCGAATCCCGTCGAGTTCCTGCTGCACGCACTCGCCGGCTGTGTGACCACAACAATGGTGCTGCACGCCGCCGCGCGCGGCATTCGCATCACGGCGTTGTCCACGCAACTCTCGGGCGACATCGATGTGCAGGGTCTCCTCGACCTGGATCCGACGGTTCCGGTCGGCTATCGGGAGATCCGCATTAAGATGCACGTCGAAGCGGGTTGCAGTGACGACGAGCTCGATGCGCTGCTTGCGTTCACGCAGGCGCATTCGCCGGTCTGCAATACAGTGTGCCGGCCGGTGCCGGTCGTGATCGAGCGCGCTTGATCGAAGGGCCAACGGGACAACGAAGGGGTTTGCGCCACTGCACACCGAAGGGGTTTGCGCCACTGCACACCCCTTCGACTCGCGGGCGTTAACGCCTGCTCAGTTCAGCTTCGCCGGTCCATACAGCTGCGTGAACTCGTTCTTGCGTGGTCCGGCATAACCGAACAGATATGCGCCGACTTTGCGCATCTGGATTTCTTCCGAACCTTCGGTGATGCGATAGCGGCGGTGGTGCCGGTAGATGTGTTCGAACGCTTTGTGGCGCGAATAGCCCATGCCCCCGTGCGTCTGCATCGCCTGGTCGGCTGCGTCGCAGCACAGGCGGTTGCCGATGTAGTTGCACATCGACACGCGGTCCGAAATCGTCCGTTCCACTTCCTTGTGTGGCATGGTGTCGATCGCCATCGCGGTTTCCCAGATCAGCAGCCGCAACATCTGCGCTTGCGTGTGCAGTTCGATCAGCGGCCATTGAATGGCCTGGTTGTTGGAAAGGGGCTTACCGAACGGCTTGCGCTGCCGCGAATACGCAACGCTTTCGTTGATGCAGTACACCGCGGCGCCGAGTGACGAAGCGGCCTGACGGATGCGGTTCTGGTGCACGAAGCTCTGGCCGATGGCGAGACCGCCGCCGATTTCGCCCCAGTAGCTGTCTTCCGGAATCCACACGTTGGTGATCGACACGCGCGGGTGATCGGTCGGCATGTTGAAGGTCCACAGATACTCTTCGATCTTCACGCCGGGCGCGTTCGCAGGGACGATGAAGCAGGTGATGCCGCGTGCATCGCCGTCCTTGCCGCTGGTGCGCGCAAACGTCATGACGTAGTTCGCGTGATGCATGCCGGTGGTCCACATCTTCTCGCCGTTGATCAGCCAGCCGGGCTTGCCGTTCTGCGTCTGCGGCACTGCCTTCGTTTCCATGAACGTGGCGTCGGAGCCGTGGTTCGGTTCGGTGAGACCGAAGCCGGTGCGCAGCCTGCCGTTGAGCAGGTCGTCGCTGTAACGCTTGTACTGATCCGGCGTTGCGAACTCCTCGAACATCACGATGAACGGGTTGTTGCCCACGATCGAGTGCTCGGTTTGCAGATCGTTGAAGAGGCCAAGCCCTTTCGCGGCGAGGTGTTCGCGGATCACCGCCATCCACAGGTTCGAGCCGCCTTTGCCACCGTGCTTCTTCGGCCAGGCAAATCGCAGGTGGCCGGCTTTGTCGGCAACCGCGCGTGCTTCGGCGAGCAGCTCTTCCCAGTCCTTGCGCGGCAGACCGTTGTTGTCCCAGTCGGTGCGGGCGTGTTCGCGACGATGATCGAAGAACCGGATGTTATCGTCGCGGTTCTGGATGGGCATGATCTCCTTCTCGATGAACTGATCGAGTTCGTCGAGATAGTCCTGAAGCTCCTTTGGAATCTTGAAATCCATCGTCTCTCTCCCTTCGATTGAAAAGTGGGGTGCGCTTTCGAGTGGTGTATTACGCAGCCGATGACTGTATCGGGTTCGGTCGTGCGTAGGCCAGTGCGGGTCCTACGTACCACCGGGCCGATGGAGTGGTGCGGTTCTTGACCCAGATCATCGTGATGGGTGTTTCCGGCGCCGGCAAAACCACGCTGGCGGTTGCGCTGGCGGCGCGATTGGGTTGGCCCTTTCAGGAAGGCGACGCGCTGCACCCGCAGGTGAACGTCGAAAAGATGCGCGCGGGTGTCGCCTTGAACGATGCCGACCGCATGCCGTGGCTCGTTGCGATCCGCGCCCGGATGGACGCGAATCGCGCTGCCGGGCTCTCAGGCGTCGTGAGTTGTTCGGCGCTGAAGCGTCGCTATCGCGAGCTTCTGGTCGGAGATGCGTCCGACGTTCGTTTCGTGTTTCTGGCGGGAGATCGCGAGGTGTTGGCTGCGCGTCTGGCACGGCGCGTCGGCCACTACATGCCCGCCTCGATGTTGGACAGCCAACTGGCAACGCTGGAGGCGCCGACGGCGGATGAGGCGGTGATCGTCGATGCCGCGTTGCCAACGCACGCGCAGGTTCTACGCGTGCTGAGCGCTTTGCGTTTGGGATCGATCTCGCGCTAGCCGTAGGTTGGATGCTGCGGCCAACCAGCCGGCGAATCTTCGAAGTCTTCCTGCCGGCCGAACGGCGTGAGGTCCAGCATGCTCACGGCGCTGACGATGCCTTCGGTGCCGCGCGCGAAGGTTGAATAGGTGTGGAAGATCGCGTCGTCGATGCGGAAGAACACGCTCATGCCGTGGTTTTCGCCTTGTGCGAATCGCGCCTGGCCGCGTCGCTCGAGCTCGACCTTGTCGTGATAGTTGTGTTCCACCGGCGCGATGCTCTCGTCTTGCGTTGCGTGGAAGTCGTAGTTGAAGTCGGTGCGGTTCGATGACACGAGCTCCTGCTTCCAACCCTTCATCGCGCGATAACGCTGCAGCTTTTCGAGCGGCGCGCGGGCGATTACGGCGAATGTCGTGTCGCGCGCGTTCAGCAGCGATGCCGTGTCGCCCATGGCGTCGACGAAACCGGTGCAACCGGGGCAGCCTTTTTCCCAGCTGGGGTCGAACATGAAGTGGTACACGACGAGCTGGTGCCGTCCGTCGAACAGGTCGAGCAGCGTTTTCTCGCCGGCTTGTGTATCGAACACATAGTTCTTGTCGACGCTCACCATCGGCAACCGGCGGCGCTGCGCGTTCACGGCGTCGCGCGCTTTGGTGAGTTCTTTTTCCTTCGTCAGTAACGCCTTGCGCGCGGCGAGCCATTCGGTGCGGGAAGCGATCGGCGGGTGAGCGGTGGTGTGGGACATCGGAGAATCCTCTTGGCTATGTGTCTACTAGACGTTTGGACTCACGCAGGATCGACAACGACCATACCGCATCTCCGTGACATCGAGGCGGTACCCGTTGTGTCGGCCATCGGCCGGGCGCTCCGCGTGGTGGATTTGCGCCGCACAATGCCCGTCAAAGCGTACACACGCAGCGGCGGAAATCTCGTTGTCCGGATCGATGAGCAAGCGGGACATCGAGCGCGCGTTTGGTCGTCCGATCGACTCGCAAACGTGAGGCTGTTGCTCGACACGCACGTGTTGCCGAACAAGACGCTGCAGAAGCTGCCGGCTGCGTTGCCGTGCTGAATCGGTGTCTCCGCTGCTGTCTTTCTCAGCGCCTCGATCGACCTGATCTGCGATTCGCCGGCGCTTGTTTATTCAACGTGCCTTTCACTTTCGCGGTATGCGTCGCGATGAGGTCCATCAGCGGTGGGCTGAGGCTGTCGTAAGGCTCGAGCTTCAATTCGCGCAACCGCGCGCGCACCGCGTTGCACGATCCCTTCTGCTGCACCCATGATGGCACCATGACCCCGCCACCCGAACCTTCGACCGACTCACCGCGGCACAGCCGACACCGGCAAGCCGGTTGGCAACACTGGTTGCCGGGATTGACGGTGTTTCGCAACTACCCGATCGGTTGGTTGCGCTACGACCTCGTCGCCGGTCTGGTGCTGACGAGCTTGCTGATCCCCTCCGGCATTGCGTATGCGGCGGCATCCGGAGTTCCGGGTGTATATGGCTTGTATGCGACGATCGTGCCGCTGCTGGTGTATGCGCTGTTCGGTCCGAATCGAGTGCTGATCATGGCGCCGGACTCCGCGCTTGCCGCATTGATACTCGGGCTGATCATGGCGCAGTCCGGCGGCGATCCGCAGCGCGCCGTCGCACTGGCCGGTGCGATGGCCCTCGTTTCGGGGCTCGTGTGCATGGCCGGCGGGTTTGCCCGCTTTGGCTTCGTCACTGAACTGCTCTCGAAACCGATTCGCTACGGCTTCATGAACGGCATCGCGTTGACGCTGCTGCTGAGCCAGTTGCCGAAGCTGTTCGGCATAGACGTGCAAGCGTCGGGTGTGTGGTTGTCGACGCTCGCGACGACGGAGGCCGTGTTGGCCGGCGGCACGAACCTGGTAAGTCTCGGAATTGGCGTTGCGTGTTTCGTTTTGATCATGGCGCTGAAGCGCTTTCCGAATGTCCCGGGAACCCTCATTGCGATCGGCGGGGCGACGATCGTCGTCGGCGCCTTCGATCTCGGCACTACTGCGGGCGTTGTCGTGCTCGGCGCGATGCCGAGCGGGCTGCCGTCGCTGACGTTGCCGTTGATCGGAGTCGACGACATCGTGCCGGTCGTGTTGGGCGGCACTGCGGTGGCGCTGGTGGCGTTCGCCGACACCAGCGTGCTGTCGCGCACGTATGCGGCGCGTTTGAATCTGAAAGTCGATCCGAATCAGGAGATGGTCGGGCTGGGTGCGGCCAACCTCGTCACCGGTCTGTTTCAGGGTTTTCCAGTCAGCAGCAGCGCCTCGCGCACGCCGGTTGCATTGGCCGCGGGCTCGCGCTCGCAGCTCACCGGAGTCGTTGGGGCCGTCACCATCGCGTTGCTGCTGATGTTTGCGCCGACGTTGCTCAAACACCTGCCGATGGCGGCGCTTGCTGCGGTGGTCGTTGCAGCAGCGATCGCGATGTCCGAGATCGCCGATCTGAAGCGCATCTATCGGATACAGCGATGGGAGTTCTGGCTGTCGATGGTGTGCTTCGTCGGTGTGGTAACGCTGGGCGCTATCGAAGGCATCGGTCTGGCCATTGGCATAGCCGTGCTCGAATTTCTGTGGGACGGGTGGCGGCCGCACTCAGCGGTGCTCGGGCGCGTCGACGGCGTGAAGGGCTATCACGACGTGTCGCGTTATCCGGACGCGCGGCGCGTGCCGGGCCTGGTGCTGTTCCGGTGGGACGCGCCGCTGTTCTTCGCCAACGCCGAACTGTTTCGCGACCGTGTGCTCGATGCGCTTGCGCACGCGCCAAACCCGGTGCGACGCCTCATCATCTCGGCAGAACCGGTGACCAGCGTCGACGTCACCGCGGCCGACGTCGTCTGCGACCTCGACGAAACGTTGCGTGAACAACACATCGAACTGACCTTCGCGGAGATGAAGGATCCGGTGAAGGACGACCTGAAGCGGTTCGGAATGTTCGAACGGTTCGGTGCCGGACGATTCTTCGCGACCGTGGGTGAAGCGGTGAAGGCGTACGTAGCAGACTTTCAAGTCGAATGGTCCGACTGGGAAGACAGCCCTCGGAAACCGGAAGCGGCGCGCAGGGATTTCACCGAGTCGGCGCCGCACGCGTAGAGTGTTCGATCTGCATCACAATCTGCATCAAGAGGGGAGAGCGTGAATGGCGGGCGAAACGATTTATGGCGAGTGTGATGCGCGCTTCTCGAAGGTGCGCGACGGCTTCGCATCCAACTTCGTCGCAGGCAAGGAGATCGGCGCGTCGGTGTGCGTAACGGTGGACGGCAAGCGGGTAGTGGACCTGTGGGCAGGGCACGCGGATAAAGCGCGCACGAAGCCGTGGCACAGGAACACGATCGTCAACGTGTACTCCACAACGAAAGGGCTCGGCGCCGCCTGCGCGGCCCTGCTAGTGGAGCGCGGCAAACTCGACCTCGATGCGCCGGTTGCGAAGTACTGGCCGGAGTTTGCGCAGGCAGGCAAAGAGAAGTTGCCAGTGCGTTACTGCCTGACGCATCAAGCCGGCTTACCTGCGATACGGAAGCCGCTTGCGGCCGCAGACATGTACGACTATTCGAAGATGTGCGCGGAACTGGCGGCGCAGGAGCCGTGGTGGACGCCGGGCACGGCGCACGGCTATCACGCCATCACCTATGGTTGGCTCGTTGGCGAGCTGGTGCGTCGTGCGAGTGGTCGCGGGGTCGGCAGGTACTTCCGCGAAGAGATCGTGCATCCGCTGGCGCTCGATGCTTTCATCGGCAGCGGCCCCGAACTCGATGAACGCATCGCCGAAATGAACCCGTCGCCGCCGCCGGCGCCGGGTACGCGCGATCTGCTCGCGGAGATGATGGCCGACAAGGAGTCGTTGCAGGGCAAGACGTTCGGCAATCCGCCGGCGCTCGGCCCCGGCGTGGTGAACAGCCGCGCATGGCGAAATGCCGAAATCTGCAGTGCCAACGGCCACACTAATGCGCGCTCGCTGGCAACGTTCTATGCGGCGCTCGGCGCCTGGACGCGGGGCCAACCGTTTCGCGGTGTGCAGCTGATCTCGAAAGCGGGCATGGAGCGCACGCGCACGGAGCAGGCGGCGGGCATGGACAAGGTGCTGCAACTGTCGAACCGCATTGCGCTTGGTTTCATGCTGCCTAGCCCGATGCGACGCTTTTCGGACAACACGAAAGCGTTCGGCCACGGCGGCGCTGGCGGTTCGCTCGGTTTCTGCGATCCCGAAAACGGCATCTCGTTCGGATACGCGATGAACCAGATGAGCGCTGGTGGCCCCGGCGGCGATCCGCGCTGGTGGCCGATGATTCAGGCCATGTACGATGCAATCGGCGTGAGGTATACGCCGCCGAGCGCGAACGGCGAGGGCACCACCGTAGGCGGCTGAGACTGGTGCGGCCGAGTTGGCTTGTTGGCCAGCTAGTCGATGTGCACGTGTGGGAACGACTTCACGAGATCGTCCACCGCTTTCACCTGCGTGAGAAATGCTTCGAGCTTGGCGAGCGGTAATGCGCTTGGACCGTCGCACTTCGCGTTGTCCGGATCCGGATGCGCTTCGAGGAACAGCCCCGCGATGCCCACCGCAACGCCGGCGCGGGCGAGATCCAGCACCTGACCGCGCCGGCCGCCCGACGCATCCGGGCGATTCGCACCGCGTGACGTATCGATGGCACCGCGCTGCTGCAGCGCGTGCGTCACGTCGAAGATGATGGGCGCGTTGTTCGACACCTCTTTCATCACACCGAAGCCGAGCATGTCGACGATCAGATTGTCGTAGCCGAAATTCGTACCGCGATCGCACAACATGATGCGTTCGTTGCCGACCTCGCGGAATTTCTCGACCACGTTCGCCATCTGCGCCGGGCTGAGAAACTGCGGCTTCTTCACATTGATCGGCCGGTTGGTTTTGCCGAGTGCCTCGACGAGGTCGGTCTGCCGCGCGAGGAATGCCGGTAATTGCAGGATGTCCGCCACTTCCGCAACCGGTGCGGCCTGCCACGGCTCGTGTACGTCGGTCAGCACGGGTACGCCGAATTCCTTCTTGATGGTGGCGAGCATTTCGACACCTCGCTCGAGTCCGGGGCCGCGAAAGGAATGGATCGACGAACGGTTTGCTTTGTCGTACGACGCTTTGAATATGTACGGCATGCCGAGCTTGCGTGTAACGCGCAGATACTCGGTGCACGCCTCGCGGGCGAGGTCGAGCGATTCGAGTACGTTGATGCCGCCGATGAGGACCATCGGACGGTCGTTGGCGATGTCGATCTGGTCGTTGATTTTCATGCGCGCATGCTACCAGAGACCCGGCGGGATCCCTTCGGGGACCTATCGGGGGGCCGAACTGGCGTCGTGACGGGGCGTGAATTAACGTCCGACCTTTCGATGTGTCCCCGCGGGAGAACCCATGACACTGCAGGATCTCGGATCGATCGGCGAAATGATCGGCGCGATCGGCGTCGTAGTGACGCTGCTGTACCTGACGAAACAGATTCGACTCAACACCATCGCGATGGACGAGGCGCGCAAACTCGCACTGGCACAGACATATCAAATGCGTTCCGACGCGCTGCAGGGAATGATGGTCGATGCCGCCGATTCCGAGCGCATCGGCCCGGTGATCATCAAGTTGACCGAACTCGGTTATCCGGACGACCCCGAAGCACTCGGGCACCTCACGAGCGAAGAGCGGCGTCGGTTCAGGCTGTGGCAGATCGCGCAGCAGACCCACTGGGACAACATGTACTTTCAGTATCAGCACGGCTACCTCGACGAAGAGTCGTACGTGGACTCGTTCAAGGTACGGGTCAAACGGCTCGCGCCGACGTGGCGCGCGCTCGGTCTCACCGACGTGCGACGCAGCTTTCAGGCTGAGATCGAGCGGCTGGAGCGCGAGGACCAGGTCGAAGGCATGTCCAAACCGGAGCCCCACCCGCAGCCCTAAGCCAATTAGGCTTCGGCGAATACGCGTGGCACGATAGCCGCGGGGAGAAGACCGTTCCGATTTCCGGGGAGCCAGCACGCATGACGGACGCCGCCGAGCCGAAAGAGCGCTTTTCGGCGTATCACATCGTACTGCTCGGGTTGCTCGGCATAGCGACGCTTTACGAGGGCTTCGATGCATCGATGCTGACGCTCGCGTCGGTGGACGTGCGCGCGACGTTGCAAATCGGGCTCGACGAGTGGGGCACGATTTACGCCGTCACGCGGGGCGGCATGATCGCGTCGTTCTTCTTCCTGATGTGTGCGGACCGGTTCGGCCGCCGCACCCTGTTGCTCATCACCGTCGGCGGTTTTGCGATTGCAACAGCGGCAACGGCCTTCGTGCAGACGAAGTTCGAATTCACCGTGTGGCAGACCGTGGCGCGTTTGTTCCTGACGGCCCAGTACGGCCTCGCCATCATCATTGCCGGTGAAGAGTTGCCGGCGCGCCTGCGCGGCACCGGCATCACGATCCTCACCGGCTTCGCTACGGTGGGCACGGTGGCAATGGCGAAAACGTCGCCGTTCTTTCTGCTGCTCGCGGATGCCCCGGGAAATCCGGCCCACGACTTCGCAATGGAGTGTGTCGCGATCATGTCGGGTTGGTTCGGTATCGCGAACGACGGCGCGCACTGGCGCGGGCTGTACCTGATCGGTTTGTTTCCACTGTTTCTGCTGCCGTTTCTTGCGGTCGGCGTGCGCGAGACGGCGCGTTACAAGGAGATCGCCGCCGGTCGTGAGCGCACTTCGATAGTCGCCACCATTCGGGCGCAATTCGGCGAGGCACGGCGGCTGCTCGAGCCGCAGTATCTGCCGCGCTTTCGCATCGTCGTGCTGCTGTGGAACTGCGTGTATCTGGTGATCGCGCCCGCCGTTGCGTTCTGGTCGATCTACGCGCGAGAGGAAGTGGGCATGACGCCGGCGCAGGTCGGCAACGTAGTGATGTGGGCCTACATCGCGGGCACCTTTGGACATCTGTTGGCGGGCCAGCTCGTAGACCGCATCGGTCGTAAGTACACGTGTGCCGGGTTCTACGGCATTGCGGCCGTTGCGATCATCGGGCTGTTCCACACCAACACGGTGTTCGGCCAGTACTTCTGGCACATCGCCACCGTGTTCTTCTTCAACTGTGCGATCGGCGCAACGCACGTCTATGCGTCCGAACTGTTCCCGACGGAGCTGCGCGCAACCGGTTACGGCTGGACGACCAATCTGTTCGGCCGTGTTACCGAAGTGGCCATTCCGTATCTCATCGGCCAGCTGATTCCGCTGATGGGCATTTCGTGGGGCATCACGTGGGTGGCCATCGGGCCGATCATCGGCGCCATCCTGGTGATGAAGTACGCGCCCGAAACGCGCGGACTGACGCTGGAGCAGATTCAGGAAAAACTCGGAAAAGACGCGAAGAGCGGCGCACAGCGCGCCGCCGCGTAGCGTTGCGGCAGCGTCTGGGAGGAGCCCCGCAGGCCTCTGCCTGCGGGGCTTGCTCTCGACGATGCCGGCGATCAGCGGTCGCGATCACCGCGACCGTGATGATCGTCGTCGTCCGGGCACGGACACGGCGCGGTGATCATGATCGTGCGATCTACGCCGCTGTCGGGGTGCTGTACGTTGATGTAGGCGACGTTCGACTGGAACCTGTCGAAATACAACCCGGTGCTCTCGGCGCCGCTCGTAGACAAGCTCGCCCATTTGCCGATGGCTTCGGCGACTCCGTCGTTGTTCTTGTCCTGAGCGAACCAGATGTCTTCGACACCGCCGGGTTGGTCTTCGACGATGTACATGTTGCCGTCGGCGTCGATGGCCAGGTTGTCCGGATTCAGGAATGCAGTGCCCGCCGGTTGTCCCGTGGCCATGTCTTTTGTTGCCTGGCTCGCGAACAGCTTGACCGTCTTGTTGCGCAGATCGATAGCGAACACCTTGTGGTTCGTCGTGGTGGCCACGAACAACAATTGCCGGCCATCCCTCAGCGTCTTGATCTCGAGGTCTTCGGGCCGGTCGAAGCCCGTGCCCAGGAACGCCGGTAGCTTGGGCGTAGCCCGACCATCGATGGCCGTCAGGCCGTTCGGGTCGGTCACGATCACGGCGCCAGGGAGCGCCGTGCCATTGACGTCGGTGATCGGAATCCATGTGGCAGCCCCCGTGGCTTCCTTCACCGTGCCGTCGCCGACGCGCAGCACGAACGTCTGGCCCGCTGCGAAGAAGTCATCGCCGTTGTTTGCGTCAGGGTCAACTGATGTGAACTTGAATATGTGGCTGCCGTTGCGCTCGTCGATGAAGTAGAGGCTGCGTTTCTTGTCGAACGCGAGCCCCTCGTGAGAAACGCGGGGCAGGATGTCGCGATGGACGAAATTGATGTCGGCCGGGGCGGCCAGGGGATTCGTAACTTCGAACAGACGGCCGTAGATGCTTGGGGTAGTACCTGGATCGCTCCATGATTCTTCGGCGGTCAGATAGCCGCCCCACGGTGCCCAGCGCGACGCATCGAATGCGACGTGGCTGAGCGGCGACGGTGCCGGCTGAGGGCTGTTCCAGATCGTCGTCGTCAGCATGGTACGCAGGTCAGTGCGTTGAATGCCTGACTGTCCGGTCTCGAAAACAGTGAACAGGTAGCGGCCGGCGTCTGGGCCCGTCTCGTTCGCAGTGTGCATGTCGTAGCTGCCGCTGTCGAAACGATCCGTCGAGCCGGGGTTCGGATTACGCGCAACGATCGTCATCTGGCTGAACTTAGGTGACGACAGTTTGTACGGGGCCGCCTCGGGCAACGTGCCTGCGCCCACGTCGCCGACCAACGGCGTGAAATGGCTGAATGACGTACCGTCGGCAAGAGCCGACGAACCCGCCAGCACCGCTGCGATGGCGGCCGAGAGAGTCTTGAGCTTCATTGAATACAACTCCTATCTGGTAACCGGGGATTGGCGACCGCACCTGCGGCGTCACGAGCACCGTAACGAATACGCGTTACAAGCAGATGAACAGGCAGGCTGATACGACGGCGGGATTCCTCTATCGCACCTTTGTTGTATTGTTGGCGACACGAGGCGCCGATTGAGATGACGCCAGCAGAGATTTAAAGCCGAGTGAAACGGGCGACGCGGGCCCGGCCTGGATCTGGTCAGAATGTGTTCGGCAACGATCGCGCTGTGGCTGTTCTGCAGAAAATGCCGCGACCCTGCACGGCGTCGATGATCGCTCGCCTTTTGTCGGCCCCAGGCTTCCGTGAACAGGCCGTCACCGCACCCAGATCTAGGCTGGCGGGCTTGTTCCTCGTGAGCCGCGTGCGGTAGGGGTAAAGTTAATGAAAATAAGAACGATTCGCATTTACATTCAATCATTGCTTTCATAGACTTCGAAGCCCTCGTCGCCACCGCGGCGGGCGGAAATCAACGGTTGCGAGCAGTGGGGACAATGATGCGTGCGGTGATGGGGTGCCTGGTTGTTTGGGTGTTCGCGTCGGCGGCGTGGGCAAACGCAGCGGACGGCGGCGTTGCGAGCGATCCGGCAATCGAGAATGCCGGCGAGAACCGCGTCGAGGAAATTCTGGTGGTCGGCCAGCGTGAGAATCGCGAGAGCCGCGGCGCGCTGGTGCTGCCGATGTCGCTGTTCGAGACGCCGCAGGCCGTGTCGGTGGTGGACGCGGGGTTCATCGAAGACTTTGGTCTGGATGACGTGAACCAGTTGTTGAACCTCGTCACCGGCGTGAACGTCGAACAGGTGGAAACCGACCGCACGTACTACAACGCGCGCGGCTTCGACATCAAAAGCATGCAGGTCGACGGCATCGGTCTGCCGTTCAACTGGAACGTGGTCGGCGCACTCGATACCTACGTGTACGAAAAGGTCGAAGTTATTCGCGGAGCGAACGGACTGCTTACCGGCGTAGGCAATCCGTCGGGCACTATCAACTACATCCGCAAGCGGCCCACGAACGACACGTTCTTCAAAACCGAAGTGACCGCGGGCTCGTGGGACAAGCAACGCGTCGAGGCGGATCTGTCGGGTCCGCTCACCGCGAGCGGCTCGTGGGCGGGTCGTCTGCTCGGCGCGGCGCAATCGGGCGATTCGTATCTCGACAACTACGAAAACGAGCGCGCGATCGTATCCGGCATTCTCGAAGGCCAGGTCGGCGACCGTGCCACCGTGACGTTCGGCTACACGCAGCAGAACAACAACTCCAAGGGCGTGTTGTGGGGCGCGCTACCGATGCTCTACGACGATGGCACGCAGACCGAGTTCCCGCGTTCCCAGCAGCACCACGCAGAACTGGACGAAGTGGGATACACAGATCCGCACCGGCTTTGTCGAAGGAACGTATGCGTTCTCGTCGCGATGGAACTTGCAGACGACGCTTACATACAACGATTACGACGAACCGTCGAAGCTGTTCTACACGTATGGCGCACCGAACCAGCAAACCGGCGAGGGTTTGTTCGGCTATCCGGGCAACTACCACGCGGAGTCCGATCGCGTGCTGTTCGACAGCACATTGAGCGGCGCGTTCGACGCGTTCGGGCGCACCCACGAAGTACTGTTGGGAACGAGTATTTCCCACGCGAACGAAAAGGCGAGGCAGCGCGCGGCACCGGCCGACGATCCGGCGTGGGGTGCGATGCCCGCGTTCCCGCGCTGGAGTGGTAACGAGGTAGCACAGCCGCAATGGGAAGACAGTGTCACGGCAGCGGACTGGGACACCGATTTCCGGCGTGTGTTCGGTGTGGCGCACCTGAACGTCACCAATGCGCTGTCGTTCATCCTCGGTTTCAACGGAATCGACATGCACTCCAGCGGATTCAGCTATGGCGAGTCGACCAACTCGGACGACCAGGAGATCAGCCCGTATGTCGGCGTTACGTACGCGATCACCGACACGTTGAACGCCTACGCGAGCTATAGCGACATCTATCAGCCGCAGTCCGAGTTCGACATCAATTCCCGTCAGCTTGGCGCAGCCGAAGGCACCAGCTACGAAGCCGGCTTGAAAGCGGAGTTCTTCGAACGCCGTCTGCTCGCGTCGCTTTCGTTGTTCTGGGCCCGACAAGACAACTACGCGGAATATGCGGGCTTCAATCCGGACACCGGCGTCTCGTACTACGCAGGTGTCGACGTAGAGTCGGAAGGTTACGAGTTGGAGTTGCAGGGTCGTATCACCGACAACTGGTCGTTGCTCGCGGGCTACACCAACCTCGATCTCAACGACCCACACGGCGGCGACGACGTCCGCACATTCGTGCCGACGCAGACGTTCAACTTCGGCACTCGCTATCGATTCGACCAGCTGCCCGGATTGGAAGCGGGCGCCACCGTGAAGTGGCAGGACGACACGCACCTCGACAACGGCATCGGTGTGATTCGCTCCGACGCGCATGCGGTCGTTTCCGGATACGTCAGCTACGAGTTCCTCGAGAAGTACGAGGTCGCGGTGAACGGCTACAACCTCGGCAACGAGAAGTATCTGACGAGCCTGTACTGGGATCAGTCGTTCTATGCCGCGGGTTCAAACGCGACCGCGACGTTCCGGATGACGCTCTAGGACCAGCTTCAGGGAACGTCTGCGGGATGGATGAGCCCGTGGCGGCGCCAGGCGGTTTGCAGGAGCCAGGTTCGAGCGGGGGCGACTTCGCAGGTGTCTGTTGGGTTCGGTGGGGCGGTGGCGATACGCCAGCCGTCGAACCAGCGGCCGGAACTGGCCGGATCGGGTTGGACTCTTACGTGCTCAGTTCGATGCGCGGGTCTGCGCCGCCGCGCGGCGTGATGCCGGTGATTGAGCAACACATAGCGCAGCGCACGGTACACCTCGAGCGGTGTGCGTAGCGGACGCAGGTGATAGCGACCGTCGAGCACTTTGCCCTTGCGCTGGAAGACCCGGTTGGCGAGTTTGCCGATTCGAGCGCCGACACTCTTCATCCCACAGGCGATCGAGTGATTGGTCTGCGCTTCGATCAGGAGATGCACGTGATC
>JBGSNQ010000104.1:0-1613 GCA_041739525.1 Pseudomonadales bacterium
TTGCGCCTCCTCGCGTGGTGCCCGCCACAGCTCGTCGGCGCGCCTGGCCAGCGCGTCCGATGCATCACGCAAGCGCTACCCCTTTGACGGTTGCGGGCCACTAGATGCTCGATCGCGCACGTTACGCAGCAGAAGGCTATCTCGTCGTCGAACGGATGATCGATCCCGCCACGTGTGCGAAGTTGCGCGACGAAGCGTTCCGCTTCGCGTCGCGCCAGCGTGGACTCGTTGTGGACACGCAGCTCGTGCATCGCTCGGCGCTGTTGCGCGATTTCGTCACGCGCGGCCCGCAGGTTGCTCTCGCGACCGAACTGTTGGGACCGGACGTGTGCTTCACACACCAGCAGTACATCATCAAGGATCCCGATGCTAAGGCGCGTACACGCTCGCAAACAAACATACCGTGGCATCAGGACAGCGGTTACGGCCACCTCGAACCGCCGCTCGGTCTCACAGTGTGGATCGCGCTCGACGACTGCACGCTCGACAACGGCTGCCTCTGGGTGTTGCCCCACTCCGAACGACGCGGTCTGCTGCCGCACGATGGCGTCGGCGCATTGCGTGGCGTTGCGGTAGAGGAATCCGGCATCGCGTTGCCGATGCGCGCCGGCGATGCGGTGTTGTTCGGCGGTTTGCTGTTGCATCGTTCGTTGCCGAACGTCACCGACGCCACACGCGTTGCGCTGTATCTGCGCTACTGCGACCCGGGCGTGGTGATGGTGGGCGAAGGCGGCCGCGCCGATAAACCGGTACTCGAAGACGCCTATTCGTGGATGGTGGCCGGCGAGGCGCGTTGACTCAGTTGAAGCGGCCGACGCCCTTCAGACGTTTGGCGAAGTAACCGTCGTCGAGCGATTCGATCGACACCTTCTTGCCCCTCGACGGCGCGTGCACGAAACGCCCCTTGCCGAGGTAGATACCGACGTGGTGCCGGTTCCACCTCATATCGAAAAAGAGCAGATCGCCCGCTGACGCCTGCGAAGGTTCGATCGGCCGGGCGGCGCGCTGTTGCGCGGTGGAACTGCGCGGAATCGTCAGGCCGGCGCGCTGGTAAGCGTAGAACGCGAGCCCGCTGCAATCGAATCCGGATGGCGACTCGCCGCCGTAGCGGTACTTCACGCCGACCATGTCTTGCGCCGCGGCCGCCGCCTGCGCGCCATAGTGCGACGGTGCAGGTCGATGTGATGCACAACCGGCCAGCACGAGCAGCAGCACGGCCGCGAAAAGACGATCATCGATTCGAAAGATCTTGCTTGTTGCGGCGGTGCTCATCGCAGTGGTGCTCATCACTGCGATGGTACCGCGGCGTCGTCGCACGGCCATTCCTGTATATTCCCGACGCTCAACCGCTCACGGATCTCACCCATGGCCATACGCCGCATTCTCGTCGCCAACCGCGGCGAAATCGCCATCCGCATCATCCGCGCCGCCAACGAACTCGATATCGCGACAACGGCCATCTACGCGCCCGACGATGCGCGTTCGCTGCATGTCGCGCGCGCCGATGCCGCGAACGCACTCGCAGGGCGTGGCGTCGCCGCGTATCTCGACATTGCAGCGGTGGTTGCCGCGGCTCGCGCGAACAAGTGCGACGCGGTGCATCCGGGCTACGG
>JBGSNQ010000171.1:0-36721 GCA_041739525.1 Pseudomonadales bacterium
GCGGTGGGTGTGGCGACGGCCGCGCTGTATCCGAGCCTCGATCTCAGCGGTTCGTGGCGAACGGCCGCGGGCACCAGCGGCGATCTGTTCAGCGCAAACAGCGACGTCTGGTCGATTGCGGCCGGGCTGACGGCGCCGCTCTTTCACGGCGGCACCTTGCGCGCAGAACGCCGCGCCGCGGTGGATACGTTCGCTGCCACGCTTGCGCAATATCGCCAGACGGTGCTGCTTGCGTTCGGTGATGTAGCCGACGCGTTGAGCGCGCTGCAACACGGTGCGGAAGCGGTCGAAGCGCAGCAGGCGGCGCTGGAATCGTCGCGGGCGTCGCTCGAACTGACGCAGCAGAGTTACGAGGCGGGCCAGGCGAGCTTTCTGCAGATCCTCGTGACGCAGCGCATTTTTCTACAGGCTCGTCTCGGCATCGCACGGGCCGAAAGCCAGCGCTATCTGGACACCGCATTTTTCTATCTCGTGCTCGGCGGCGACGTGATCAGCGCGCCGGAGGCACGCTGATCACGTGCCTGTTTAGATCAATCGCGCAGCGTAGTCGACGCGCGCGAACGGCCAGCGGTTCGCTAGCCATTGCGTGACCGCCCGATACAACTCGCGATCGAGCGGGGCCCGTTCCACACGTACCCATGACGTGACGCGCGCGTCGAATTGCTCTGTGCGTCCGGGGTAGATGTAGACGCAACCGATGACGTCGTCGGTGGCGTCGAGCACCGTATATGTGAAGCCGCGCCGCTGAGCGAAGTCGTCGGCGTGTTTCGCCAGATCGCCGTAGTTGTCGGCGAGACTCATCGCGTGCGGCCATTTCTCGCCGGCGAACCCCGGTGTGGATTGGATGTGGTCCATGCTTGCGGTCCACGCGGCGTAATCGCGTTCGTTGTGTTCGACGCCGAGCGGCTCGAGACGAAACGACGCGTGCATCAGTTGTTGCGGCACGTCGAAATCGTCGGGCACGAGTACGCGTGTATCGGACTTCGCCATTGGATTTTCCGTTTCGCCCGTCAGTGGATGCGCGCAAGCATGCCAGCACTCTTGCCGAGCCGACAACGAGCGGCCAGAATGCGCGCCCCTTTTTGGAGCGTTCGATCGTGAGCGCGTCGTCCGAAGAGTTCCGCACGCTGGTGCGGCTTGCGCTGCCGTTGATGGCGGCGCAGTTGCTGCAGATGGCTCAGGGCGTCATGGACACGATCATGGCGGGGCGTCTGTCTGCCTCCGACCTGGCCGGCATCGCGCTCGGTCTCAATGTGTTGTGGCCGTCGCAGTTTCTCGTCAGCGGCTTCGTGCTGGCCGCTACGCCGATCATCGCGCAGCTGCGTGGTGCCGGACGTGTGGGTGAAGTCGGCGAGATCGTGCGGCAGGGTTTCTGGATCGTGTTGTTCGCATCGATCGTGTTGATGGTGTTCTGGCAGAACGTCGACTTCGTGTATGCGGAGCTCGGCATCGACGCACATACGCGCGACATCGCGCGCGGCTACATGTTCGCCACCAGCTTCGGCTCGTTTCCGTTGCTCGGATATTTCCTGATCCGCTATCTGTGCGAAGGCATGGGACACACCAAGCCGGCGATGTACATGGCATTGGGCGCGCTGGTGCTGAAGTGGCCGCTGAACTACGCGTTCATGTACGGTCACTGGGGCGTACCGAAACTCGGCGGCGTGGGCTGCGGATGGGCGTCGGCGATTCTGTGGTGGGCGGAATTCTTCGGCATGCTGCTTGTAACGCGGTTGCCATTCGTGCGCGTCACAGGGCTGTTTGCGAAGTTCTCGTGGCCGAAGTTCGCGGTGCTGAAGCGCTTTTTCGTGATCGGACTGCCGATCGGCGCCACCGGCTTCGCGGAAGTATTCGCGTTCTCGCTGATGGGACTGCTGATCGGCCGGTTGGGACCGGAGACACTGGCGTCGCACCAGATCGTGGGCAACCTGAACGGCATGACGTTCATGGTGCCGCTTGCGCTCGGCATGGCGACGACCATCCGCGTGGGTTTCAACGTGGGCGCCAACGATTTCGATCGGGCGCGGTTGTCGGCGCTGGTGGCCCTGCGCGCCGCCGCGCTGTTCGCGGTGGTGGTGGGTGCCCTGCTGCTGGCGACGCGCTTCTTCGTCGTGTCGCTCTTCAGCACCGATCCGCAGGTCACCGCGCTCGCCGCCACCGTGGTGATTTTCGTTGCGGCGTATCAACTCGCGGACGACACGCAGGTGGTCGCGATCGGTGCGCTGCGCGGCTACAAAGACACGCAGGTGCCGATGTGGATCGCACTGTTCGGCTACTGGATCGTCGCCGTGCCGATCGCGTGCTGGCTCGGCTTCGGCTGGTTGTCCTCGAAGCCGCTCGGCATCTACGGCTTCTGGACCGGCATGACCGCGGGTCTCGCGTTCGTTGCGGTGGCCGCCACGTATCGCCTCTGGCGGACTGCCGGGGACCCGGGTCGTATCGCGCGGCTCTCAGCGACTTGATCGCCCTGAACGAGGCGCTCACGGGCTTCGGTACGGCTTGCGGTGCGCCGGCACTCCGATCTCTTCCGCTACCGTCGCAAGCGTATCGGGCGCGAAGCAGTAGCAACGTATACCCACGATCCGGCCGTCGAGTTCTTCGATTCGATGGATCTCGCTCAGGCCGTCCACACCGTCGAACGTGCGGAACCCGAGCACGATACGTTCGCCCTCGTAGTCGCATGCGCGCCAATGCGGGTCCGTTCCCATCACCATGAGGCGCGCGATCTCCGCATAGGCGGGCGGGAACACCATGTGCGCGTGCTCGAAGAACGTCTTGCTCTGCTCGAACGAATCCATTCGTGCACCGCCGACCAGTTCTACCGACAGATCGCTCGAACAGATCGCCTGCATCGTGGCCATGTCTTGCGTGGAAAGCGCCTGCAGGAACCGATCCACCAACGCCGGCGAAGGTACCGGCCGGGTGTCGTCGTCAGTGAGTTCCGTCTGCAGCCGTTCGCGGCCGCGATGCAATGCGGACTTCACGGCGCCTTCGGTCATCTGCAGCAGCGCCGCGGAATCCTTTGCCGACAGATCGAGCACCTCGCGCATCAACACTGCGGCGCGTTCGCGCGGCGGCAATCGCTCGAGTAGGGCGCTCGCGGCCTGACGCAACTCCACGTGCTGCTCGACGGCAGGCTGTTCGTATTGCCCGTCGCCGACGCTTGCTTGCCATTCGCGGTATCGCGCGGCCTTACGTTGCTGGTCGATCCACAGGTGCGTCGCGGTGCGGATGAAATAGGCCTTGGGGTGCTCCAGATCGGCGTCGATCTTCCCGAGCAATCCGAACACACGCAGGAGCGCATCCTGCATGAGGTCTTCGCCGTCCCAGACATTGCCGGTCAGCCGGCAGCAGTAGCGGTGCAGAGACGGACGCAGCGGCGCGAGTGCGTCCAGGTAACGCCGCCAGGGGCCGCGTACGTCGCCTTGAACCGCGAAGGCGGCATTCGAGTCGGAGTCCGTCATGTCGGTCACCTCATGGGGTTTTGGACATTAACGATCGGGATAGTGGAAAGGATACGGCGGGGCCCGCATCGAGAGTCTTCTATTCGGCGGTGGTGTCGTCCGCCTCCGCGGACTCAGTCTTCGGGGTATCGTCGCCGCCATCCGCCGCCCACTCTTCGAGCAGCTTGCGCGCGTTCTGGGTTTCTACATCGTCCGCGTCGCGCATGGCGAGCGATGCGCGCAACAGTTTGATCGCTTTGTCCTTCTGGTTGCCACGGGCGTAGGCGGCTGCCAACAACGCTGCGATCTCGGGCTGCGATGGCAGCATTTCCTGCGCGGCCACCAACGATGCGATGCCCTTGTCGATCGACTGTCCCGGGAACAGATACGTTGCTCCGTTCATTGCGAGTGTTTCAGGTACGGTCGGATCGAGCGCATCGCTGCGTGCAAAGTGCCGACGCGCCTCAATAAGGTCGGATGCAATCGTCGCAGCGTCCTGGCTCGCGGTTGCCTTCGCCAGGAAGAACTTGCCGTAGTCGAGTTGGTGATACGCGTTCTTCGGCTCCAAGGCGATGGCTTTTTCGTAGTACGGCTGCGCTTCGTCGAAGCGTCCCGCATTCCTGCGCACATTCGCCTGTGCCACGAGGGCCGCGCCGTTGTGTGGATCAAAGGCGATTGCGGCATCGATATATGATTCTGCCGCGTCCGAGGCGCCTCGGGCGATCAGCAGATCGGCCAGTTGCGTGCTGATCGACGAGGGTGTGATGCGCGCGACCGTGATGGGCGAAGGCCCAAACGGTTGCTTGAGTGTGAAGACGAATGAAAGGACATCCTTCTCCGCGTATTGGCGCAGGGTGCCCCGAAGCTCTGCAACACGCATGTCGAACGTGCTTTCGAATGCAGCTGTGGGATCAGCGCCGGCTTCCAGCGCAGCGATATATTCGTTGCTCTCGTCTGCGAACGAATGCCCCTTTCTTCCAGCTTGTAGGTAGTGAACGAGCAGCCATGACTGCGCGTAGAACATCGTGGCTCGACTGCCCAGCTGAAACGTGTCGTATGCGCGGAGAACCCGTTCGTACGGCAGCCAGGACGCATAGTGCAGATTGTTCAGCGCGTGTGACGGCGCGTTTCCAAACTGGATCGTTTTGCCGATCACCTCGAGGGTTTGGAACAGCTGCGCGAATCCCTCGTCGAGCCAGCGTGGATAGTTCCGTGCACCGTCATTGTGGAGGAGGAAATGCACGTATTCGTGTTTGATGACGTCGTCGATACCGCCTCCGGGTTGCGGAATGACGGCGGCATAGTTCGCACGCATTCGCGGCATGAAATAACCGGAGAAACCGTCACCAAGGCCGAACGCGAGACTCCCGCGCGGCAGGATGTAGAGCCTCGTTGGTATGCGTTCGTCGAACGTGCCGATTTTGGTGAGCAATTCCACCGCGCCCCGAAAATCCTCCAGCCGGCGCACCAACTCGACCGTGCGATCTTCCGATATCGAACTGACGATCACGAAATGCGGACTGCGAACTTCGATCCACGGAAGTTCCCACAACTCTTTGGCGTGGGTGCAGTTCGCCGCTGCGCAGACGACGAGCGCAGCGACGATCGCGATGCAGCGCGGAGCTATTGCGAGATCCCGCGCTTGCGCAACTCGCGCGGCAACCGCTCCGAGTCCGAGCTCAGCGGCGGCCCCTTCTGATCGTCACTCAGCGTTCCCGCCGTGTCGGCCGCGAATTTCGCCGCATCGAAGGTGATCCATTTCTCGGGCACCACTTCGAGGATCACGCGCAGCGGAGAATCGAGCCGCTGTTCGAACGCTTTCGCGCCGGCTTCGTTCGTTGGATTCGACTTGCGCGCGAGCGCTGCGTAGAACCAATCCTTCGTCTGCTGATCTTCGTGGACGATGCAGCGGCCTTTGATCGTGACCGCGCCGGCGATTCCGGACTTCGGTGCTGCGGTTGCACTCACGACCACTGAGCAGCGCGGGTCGCGCCGCAACGCGGAAATGCGATGGCGATGGCCGCCCGCCGTAATCCAGACACGTCCGTGACGCCATACGAACGAGTGGATCACACCGACCGGCCAGCCGTCTTTCGTGGTCCAGTTCAACGTGCACTCGCCGGCTTGCGTCAACAACGTGTCGATCTGCTTCTGATCGAGCGGATAAATCGAAACCGTTTCGTGGTCTTGAACTCCGGTCATGCCTTCCCCCCTTCTTCCGGCGGCGTCTCTTCGCCGTCCAACTGAACGAGTCGTTAGCGCGCACGCGCTCCGATGACTGCCAGCACCTGATCCGAGGTCTTTGCAGAGAGCAAGGCCTGGCGCGTTTCGGCGTTGCTCAAGATACGCGCGATGTTCGCAAGCGTATCCAGATGTTCCTGAAACTGATTCTTGGGCACCACGAACAGCAGCACGATGCGAACGGGCTGTTGATCCAATGCATCGAAATCGATGTCGTGGCTCGCGATGCCGAGAACCGCCTGTACACGATCGACGTGATCGCTCGGAGCGTGAGGAATGCCGATACCGTGGCCGATGCCGGTGCTCATGCTCTCTTCCCGAGCGCGCACCGCGCCCGCGACCGCGGATGCGACGTCTGCCGGTAGGTGCGCAACCTGTACGAGAGTGCCCATCAATTCGTCGATTGCGCGCCATCGGTCGTGCGCGGTGAGGTTCAGGACGACCTGAGCCGGGTGAGTGATGAGTTCGCGCAACAACATGGGTTCGACTCGCGAGTTCGGACTGATTTGCGTCGTGGTCGTTGTGAGGACCAGTCGCTTAACATAGCAGCATTGGTGCCGCGGTCTGATTCTATGAATTCGTCGACATGAAATCCCTCGGTTCTGTTCTTTCAGCGACGGAGCGCGCTACGGGCAATTCACAGAATCTGCGCCTGGTGATCATCTATCTCGGCATCCTTGCGGGGCTGATCACCGTCTACAGCATCCTGTTCCACTACCTGATGTCCCTGGAAGGACAGAGTCATTCCTGGCTCACGGGCTTCTATTGGACGCTGACGGTCATGTCGACGCTCGGGTTCGGTGACATAACGTTCCAAAGCGACGTAGGTCGGTTGTTTTCCATTGTGGTGCTCGTCAGCGGCGTTGTGTCGTTGTTGGTGGTTCTGCCGTTCGTGTTCATCGAGTTTTTCTATGTGCCGTTTCTCGAGGCGCAAAACAGGGCGCGCGCACCGCGCCGTCTCTCCGATCGGATCACCGGCCACGTCATCATGACGAACCGCGACCCGGTCACGCTCGCGCTCATCAAGATGCTGCAGGACTACAAGTATCCCTACGTTCTGCTCGTCGACAGCGCGGAAATCGCACTCGAGATGGTCGGGAGCGGCGTCAACGTGATGGTGGGTGCGTCGGACGACCCGGAGACGTATCGCCATGCACGCGTCGAGCACGCGGCGCTCGTGGTTGCGACGGGAACCGAAATGGTGAACACGAACGTGGCATTCACGGTGCGTGAACTCAATCCGGACGTCCGGATCGTGACCACCGTGCGCAGTCCGGAGGCCGAGGACATTCTCAGCCTGGCCGGCAGCAGCCTCGTGATTCAGCTCGGTGAAATGCTGGGCAGGGCGTTGGCGCGGCGCGTCATCGGTGGTGATGCGCGTGCACACATCATCGGCGAATTCGGAGATCTCGTGATCGCGGAGGCCACCGCAGCCGGAACGCCGATGGTCGGTAAAACGCTGGAGGAATGCCGCCTCGAACAGCTGGTGGGCATTCGGGTGCTCGGTATCTGGGAGCGCGGCTTCTTTGCATTGGCGACCCCGGCAACCCCGATCTGCGAGGCAACCGTGCTGGTACTGGTCGGCACCATGGAACAGGTGCAGCGCTACAGCGCCATGTTCTGTATCTATCACGTGGCACAAGGTCGCGTGATCGTGATCGGGTCCGGGCGCGTCGGCCGTGCAACCGCAAGAGAGCTGGAGGCGCGCGGCGTGGAATGTTGTCTCATCGACAAGGACGCCGAACGGCTGGAAGGTGCAGCGTATGCCGTTGCAGGCAACGCCACCGATCTCAGCGTGCTGCAGCGTGCCGGTATCGACAAGGCGCCTGCCGTACTCGTCACCACGCACGATGACGACGTCAATACGTTCCTGACGATCTACGTGCGGAAGCTGCGGCCCGAAATCGAAGTGATCAGTCGCGCCACGCTCGAACGCAACGTCTCCACCATGCATCGTGCCGGTGCCGACTTCGTGATGTCGTACGCCAGCATGGGTGCCACCACGATATTCAACTACCTGGAACGCGGCGACGTACTGATTCTGGCCGAGGGGTTGAACGTATCCAAAGTGCGCGTTCCGAAAGAACTCATCGGCAAGGCGCTGGCGGAACAGAACCCGTTGAGCGAAACCGGCTGCCACCTTGTTGCGCTCGGCAAGGGTCCGCAGATGGACGTGAATCCCGACCTGACCGCGCCGCTGTCGGCCGAGTCGACGATGGTCATCGTCGGAAGCCTCGAGAACGAAAAGAAGTTTCTCGCCCGCTACTCGCGCGCCTAAGATCCGTTAGTCGTCGTCGTTGCGCCTGCGTCGCAACGTACCGACGATCTCGAAGATCATCCCTGAAACCGGGCCGACGCGGGTCACTCGGAAGATCAGACCCGTCATCGACATCGGCCGAACCTGTCTCACTTCGCGCAGGCGCGGCAGAAAACCGATTGCAACGCCCAGCCGCATGAGGCCCGATAGCAGAAACACTCCGTAAAGCGCGCTCAGCCAGCTGAACGTGTTGCCAAACAGAGTGATCTCGTTGGGAAGGTGCGTTCCGAGATAACCGCCGAGCACCGCTCCAACGAACACTGCAAGTGCAGCCAGCACGTTGTGTGCGGCCATCAGTGTGGCGCGACGTTCGGGCGGTGTGAGGTCGAAGACGAAGTTCGACGCGCTGAGACTGAAGCCGGCCCACACGAGCCCGCTCACACACTGCACGCCGAGCAGGTAGAAGTAGTTGGTGGAGAACAGCCACAGGGTCGGCATGATCGGGATGATCGCGCCGGTGGTGATCAGTATCAGGCGGTTGCCGAACAGGTCGCTCAGGCGGCCCCACCGGTTCAGCGTGAGGAATTGCAGCAGCACAGACGCCGCGGAGTTGATCATGAACTGTGCGTAGCTGAAGTGCAGATCGCGCAGCATGTACAGGGTGAAGAACGGCGAAGCGATTCCTACCGCAAACTGCATGCTCGCGAAGAACAGCGAGAACGGCACGAGGTCGGTGGAGCGGATGGCGCGCCACAGATCGATGTGCCAGGGTGACTCGAGCGAGGCAACGTGCCCCGGCGGATCGTGAATCTGCGAGAGGTGATACGCCGACTGGAAACGCGCGAGGCACGCGATGGCGAACACCACGACGAAACCCCAGTATGTGACGCCGACGGAATCGAAGAACTCGAGAATCAGTCCGCCTGCGATCAGCGCGAGAAAGCTCGCGACGCTCGCGAGCTGCGTACGCAGCGCGAAGAAGCGACCCCGCCGCGCTTCCGGAACGATGTCGCCCATCAAACTGCTCCACTGAGGGGAGCCCAGGTTCGGACCTGCGTAGTACACGATGGACGAGATCAGCAGCAGCAACACCGCGTCGTCGGGAAACAGCAGCGGCAGCAGGGTGAGCGGCACCAGCGTGCTCGCCTGCAGCAGCGCGCCGAACACGATGATCTGCCTGCGGTGCCCCGTGCGGCGGCCGAGCCAGGCGGAGAACAACTGCATGAACGATGCGAGCAGGGGCGGCAGCGACGCGAGTAAACCAATCTGCGCGGTGGTGGCCTTCAACAGAATCGCGAACGCCGAGAAATAGCTCTCGGCAGCACCTGTCATCACCGAGTAGGTGATCCCGTCGAAGATCGAATGCCGTAACGAGCGATCGACGACTTTGTCTTTGGAAAATTGTTGCGGGGGCAGCAGCTTCGAGAGCAATGCAGGTACCGGCGGGCCGCGGCAAAAGGGGCGAGATTGTAGGGTAGTGACCGGCGTTCGTTAATCTATTTGCGGTATGCACGTTGTTAATGGCGCTCGCGCCCGCATTGATTGTGTCCCGCAGCAGTACCCATGGAACGGGAATGCCGATCACGTACAGGATCGATGAAGGTCAGAAGCTCGTCGTCACGACGGTAGTCGGACGCATCAGTGAAGCGGAGGTTCGTGCACACGCCGCCGCGGCAGAGCGTGACCCTCGAGTACAAACGTGCGGGCGCTCGATTGTCGACATCACGGAATCGGCCGAACCTGCTTTCGACGGCAGCGTGATCTCCGAGCTGGCGATGACGGCGCGGGAATTGGGGCACCTGTTGTCCGCCCGCAGAGTCGCGCTGATTGCACCTACCGATGCCGGCTATGGGCTGGCGCGCGTCTTCCAGGGATTCCGCGAAGGCACCGGCGGCGGCGAGGTGCAGGTGTTCCGCAGCCGGCCCGAAGCCGAGGCCTGGCTGGGCGTGACACCCACCCCGACTCCGACCTGACCTCGGTACGGATTGCATCGCCGCTGACACTTCCGCTAAATAGCCGATCGAGCAATTGGGGAAGAGTCGCATGGCTGCAGCAAAACTGAACGAACTTGCGCCCGTCACGAACGATGACGAGGTCATCCGCAAGGCATTGAAAGAAGCACACATTCCGACACTGATGGCGGCGCTGGTACACATCACCGGCGATCTGAACATCATCCGCGGCGAGATCCGTCCGGTGAACGCGTTCTTCGGCGACGCGCAGGGTGGCATCACCGAGGCACAGCAGGAAACCATCCGTGGCATTGCGTTCGATGCGTTGCGTAAATTCCGCGACGGCGGACACAAGCTGCCGAGCGCGCCGAATGCGCACGTTCACGAAATGGTCAACTTCGTCATCGGCACCACCGTCGAGCGCGACTACGAAGAGTTCCTGACCGCCGAACTGGCCATGGACGACGACGATCCGTACGGTGTGCCGGAGTTGCAGAACGTGCCGGCGGCGGCGCGTGCGAAGTTCAAAGTGCTGATCATCGGCTCCGGCATGTCGGGCTTGCTGGCCGGCATTCGGCTGCAGGAAGCGGGCATTCCGTTCGAGATCCTCGAACGCCATGCGAACGTCGGCGGCACCTGGTATCAGAACACGTATCCGGGTTGCCGGGTCGACAGCCCGAACCACACGTACTCCTACAGCTTCCGGCCGAACGACTGGCCGCAGTTCTATTCGAAGCAGGAAGTGTTGCGGCAATACTTCGACAAAGCCGCCGACGATTACGGCCTGCGCAAGCACATCCGCTTCAACACCGACGTGAAGACCTGCGCGTACGACGACGCGAAAGCGCTGTGGCGCGTAACTGTCGAGCGTGGCGGCAAGCAGGAAATGTTGACCGCGAACGCGGTGATCAGCGCTGTGGGTCAGTTGAACCGGCCGAAGTGGCCCGACATTCCCGGCCAGGACAAATTCAAAGGCGTTGCGTTCCATTCCACGGAGTGGGAGCACCAGCACGATCTCAAAGGCAAACGCGTGCTGGTGATCGGCACCGGCGCGAGTGCCTTCCAGTTCGCGCCCGAAGTGGCGAAAGAAGCGAAGGAAGTGGTCATTTTCCAGCGCACGCCGCCGTGGGTGAGCATGACGCCGGAATATCACGATAACGTGCCCGACGGAAAACACTGGCTGTTGAATCACGTGCCGTACTACGCGAAGTGGTACCGCTTCGCGATGTTCTGGCGGATGGCCGAAGGCATTCTCGCGGCGGTGAAGAAAGACCCGGCCTGGAACGACCAGACGCATTCGATCAGCGCGGAGAACGACGAACTGCGCAAGATGTTCACGCAGATTCTCGAAGAGCTGTGCGGCGAAGACAAAGAGTTGCTCGCGAAAGTCACGCCGCACTATCCGCCGGGCGGCAAGCGCATCCTGTTCGACAACGGCAACTGGATTCGCGCGCTGCGTCGCGACAACGTGAAGTTGATTACCGACAAGATCGTCGAGATCAACGAAACCGGCGTGAAGACCGCCGACGGTAAGCAATACGACGCCGACGTGCTGATCTACGGCACCGGCTTCCTCGCCAGCCGGTTCCTCTGGCCGATGCAGGTGAAGGGAAAAGGCGGTGTCGATCTGCAGACGCAATGGAATGGCGATCCGCGTGCGTATCTCGGTATCACGATTCCGAACTTCCCGAACCTGTTCTGCCTGTATGGGCCGAACACGAACATCGTGGTGAACGGCAGCATCGTGTTCTTCTCCGAATGCGAGGTGCGCTATGTGCTGAATTGCATCCGGCTGCTGCTGGAGGAAAAACACGCGGCGCTCGATCCGAAGAAGGACGTGCACGATGCGTTCAACAAGATGATCGACGAAGGCAACCTCAACATGGCGTGGGGCGCTGCGAACGTGCCCACCTGGTACAAGAACGAGAAGGGCCGCGTCACGCAGAACTGGCCGTTCACGCTGGTCGAATTCTGGAATCAGACGCGGCGCGTGAACCCGGCCGACTACACGTTCATCGACGCCTGACTTTCATCGACGTTTAGCGTCGTACTCGTCGACAACCCGTCGTGGCGCCACCATGCGCCACGCGGTTTCGAGCAGGCCGGGCATCGCGTCCCAGCGCACCTCTTCGAGGTTGATCAGCACCATCGGGTAGTTCAGGTAATGATCCGTCACGTAGAACGTGCGCGGATCGGCCTGCATCAGCATATGGCGATCCGGGAAGTCGCATCGCAGCGCGAGGCCACCTTCCGATTCGCTGCGCAGCCGCGCCATCACCTTGCCGAGCACCTTGATGCACGGCGTGCCATACGCGCGCGTGTGCTCGATACCGGGCAACGCCGCGGTGAGCGCGAGCACGCGCTCGTACGCTTCGGCGATTGCACCTGTAGGGCGATACTTGAGCTGCGCAGGTTCGGCGTCCCGTTTCGTCGAGCGCTTGCGGGGTCGGCTCGGCGCCTTCGTGCGCGCAGTGGATTTGGGCTGCTTCGCCGCGGATTTCGGCGTTTGCTTGCGTGTTGCCATGATGGCGCCTCGCTAACTGTTTGCGAACGGCCCGCCGTTTGTGAATGCGGCCGAGTGGAACCGTTGGCCCATACGCACATAGCCGGCGCCGTTCGGGTGCAGGTCGTCCGGCAGATCGGAGGCATCGGCGGCGCCGAACAGCGTGAGCCCGTCGAGGTAGTGCAGATTCTCGTCGCCCGCCTTGCGGCGGCCTTCCACCACGTCGCGGATGATCGTTCGCATCTGCGTTAGCGAAAGGCAGCCGGCGCGAATCTCGTCGTGCCCTGGCAGCGTGATGAACTTGCCGTTCGCGTTCGGAATGGTCGGGCCGGGGCGTTCTTCCGCCGAGGGACAGAAGATCGGCGATGCGATGAGGAACGGCGTATTCGGTTTGCCTTCGCGAATCGTGTCGATGAAGCCGTGTAGCGCCGGTGCGAACGTGCGCTCGCGCAGCGAATCCATGTTCACCACGTTGATGCCGGCCTTCAGGCTCAGCACGTCGGCACGCTCGTCGCGCATCGTGCGCGCGACGAACTGATCTAGGTGGCAGTTGCCGCCGAGACCAAGATTGAGCAATTCGACGTTCGCGAGGCGCGCCGCAACGACGGGCCATGTTCCGGTGGGGCTGGCCGCTTCCATGCAGTGGCTGATCGAACTGCCGTGGTGTATCCAACGGCGCCGCGCGGGCGCACTCGGCGCTTCGATTTTTGCGCCGTCTTCGATGCGCAGACCGCGCAGCTCGAGAATGGCGTTGGCGGGCAGCCATAGTTCGCAGTGCTTGAGTCCCGCAGGCAGATCGGTGAACACAACTGTTCCGGCTTCGCCGCGAATACGGGTGGCCTTGCCGCGGTCGGCGAGGTTGATCTGCAGTTTGTCGCCGCATTCGGTGGTGGCGGTTCTGACGTCGTTTCCGTCGATCACGAGATCGAACGCAGCCGGCAGCGGCGGTTTCGAGATTTCGATGCGCGTCGGCAGCACGTCGAGTTCGATGCGCCGCGACGTGGTCGCAAATTCGAGCCGGACACCCGACGGCATCGTCACCATGATTTCCATGAAGAGAGGCACTTGTGGCCGGGTCCAGTTCGGCAACCGGCGCGGCACGAGCCCGGTGGGTCGCCGATCGACATCGAGTGCGCCGACGAGGCGTACGGGTCCGTTCTCTAACGCAACGTTCTGCATGGTGTGTGACGCCGAAGGTGGAGGCCGGAGCTTAGCCAAGCCGGCGATGGCTGGCCATCTGCGGCGAGGGAACATTTCTTCAAGCGCGCCGCGCATTCGCGTGGCATGGTTTCGACGTGAAAGAACACTGCAGGAGCAGACGATGCCGAACGAATTGGGTTACTTCACGTTGCCGGTGAAGGATCTGCCGCGGGCGAAGCGCTTTTACGGCGCGTTGTTCGGATGGGAAGTCGAAGAGGGCGGCCACGTGGCCAACACGAAGTTCCCGCTCGGGATCAGCGCCGACGGTCCGGCGGAATTGCCGAACGTGTACTTCCGCGTCGACGATATCGACGCAGCTGCCACGCGCGTTTCACAACTTGGCGGTACGGTGCGCGAACGCAACACCTATCCATCGGGACCGAATGCGGTGTGTGTGGACCCCGATGGAACCGTGTTCAGCCTGTGGCAGCCGGCGCCGGTGTACGAGTAGCGCCCAGGCCGCGGGCGAGTCGAACCGTTAGGGTTCATTGCTCGCTACGGTCGGATCGAGTCAGGCCGGCGCTACCAGTCGGCCGGGTCGCAGCGTTAGCGCTGCGTCCAACAGCGTTCCGTCTTCGATGATTTGAGATCCGTTGACGAACACCGCGTGCACGCCGGTGGGTTGATCGGCGTTCAGGCGTTCGCCGCCGGCTGGGAAATCGCGAACGCGGCGTACCGGTCCCGGCGCGATGGTTGCGGGATCGAATACCACGACGTCTGCAAACGCGCCGACGCGCAGTTCGCCGCGATCGGTGAACTTGAACAGATCCGCCTGCACCGAGATGTGTCGGGTGAAACCCTGTGGCCCTCGGAGGGAGGCGGCGGCTCGCCGTCGCCGTCCGCGCCCGAGTCCGATTGTTGGGTTTAGCGGCGTCTGTGCTGGCCCAGCCGCGAGACGCCGTCGAACCGCCACACCTCTCCGTTGAGGGTGACGATGAACGCGGTGTCGCCGACCAGATCGAGCGAACTCGGCCGGTCGATCTTGTCGGACAACACCGCAAACGTGCCGTCGGCTTTCACACGCAACAGCTTTCCGGTATCGGGTTTGGCAGCGTCCGCAGGCTGTACCCCGTCCTCTGGCTCTCCCTGCGAGAGCGCGTAGAGCTTCCCGAAGCCGCCGAACTCGACGTCGACGATCATGCTCACGCCGGACGCAATGTGGTACGTGGCGAGCGGATGGCGCAGACCGAACGCCACGACTTTGCCGGTTTCGGGCGTATGTGGGACCGGCCCGACCTCCGACACGAAAACGGCGCCGAGTGACTCCGCGAGACCGGTCGGTACCACGTTCTCGAACTGTTTGAGCACCGTGATGCCTCCGCCAAGCGTGACGCGCAGGATGCGATTGTGGTGACCGTCGGAGACCAGGAATCCGCCATCGATGGGTTCGAGAGCAAACTGCAGGCCGTTCGGTAAGTCGAACTGGGTCGCAGGCGGGTTCTCGCGCGAGAACGTGCCGAGATCCGCGATGACGGTGAAGTGGTCCTTGTCGTCCATCCGGTAGATGCCGTCGATCTGGTCGCCTCCAACGTCGTCGGCGACGAGCGTCACCAGGGCATATGCCGTGTTGCCGATGAACGCGACGTCGATCGCGCCGCTGAGTGGAAACAGCGCCGGCGGCAGTCCGGTGGCAAACGTGGTGGTCTTGCCGGTGCCCGGAGCGATGCGGGTGATCTGGCCGAGCGTTGCTTCTGGAACATAGACGGCGCCGTCGGGACCGATCGTTCCTCCTATCGTGCCCTGCAGTCCCGAAGCAAGCAGTCTGGGTTCCGAGTCGCCCGGACGCTCGTGAGCAATGGATGTGAGCGGAACAACGCTGAGCAGAACCAACAATGCCAATGTCTTCATGTTCGCTTCCCCGTAGACCTAGTGTGTGTGCCGGGCGGAACTTTCTGCGGACACGCGCTTCGCGTCCTAAGGTCTGTCTGAGGATTGTGTGAGCTATCTCTGAGGGACCGTCGCTTGACGGCGCACCGTCTCGAAGAACACTGTGGGTTTCGCCACGAGAGGGGCGACTTGTGTGAACCGCGAGAAACTCCGTCAGACCCCCTGCGGGCGGTTTCGACTCGGCGAGCGCTGGATCAATCCCGAAGCCAACGATATCGATGGTGCGCGTGTCGAAGCGAAATCGATGGATGTGTTGGTTGCATTGGTCGAGGCCGCACCGTCGGTAGTGTCGGGTGCCGCGCTGCTGGATCGTGTGTGGCCCAATGTTGTTGTGGTGGACAACGTCGTCTACCAGGCGGTCGCGCAATTGCGAAAAGCGCTCGGCGACGACCCCCATGCACCGCGTTACATCGAGAACATCCCGCGGCGGGGCTATCGGCTGATCGCCCCAATCGAACGCGGCACACTTGAGACTCGTGTGATCGGCGCCGGGGCCCCGCCGCCAGCCGCCTCGCTGCCATCGGTGGTCGGGCGAGACGGCCGGGAACACAACGACAAACATCGGACCCGAATTGCGACATTCGCTGCAGCGGTCTGCCTGGTCGCTGGGCTCGGCTTTGCGTTTCGCACGCAGATCGGCGTTTGGATGGCGCTGCACGTCGCACCGATCACCTCACAAACGATCGATCAACACATCGCCTTTGCAACGACTTCCGATGGCGTTCGAATTGCGTACGCGACGTCGGGTGCGGGACCGCCGCTCGTCATGACGCTCGGCTGGTTCACGCATCTGGAGAAGGGGCTCCTCAGCCCGAGTTACGACAGCGCCGGGCAGCTGCGCTGGTTCTCGCGCGACCATCTCGTCGTTCGCTATGACGGCCGCGGTTTCGGGCTCTCCGATCACAACGTGACCGATTTTTCCCTCGAAGCGCGGGTGCGGGACCTCGAAGCCGTCGTCGATGCGTTGGGTCTCGAGCGATTTGCAATCGACGCATTCTCCGCAGGCGGTCCGACGGCGGTCACTTATGCGGCGCGTCATCCGGAGCGTGTCACGCGCCTGATCCTGCTCGGCACATTCATGAACAATGCCTTCGTCAACGCGGTAGATCCGGTGTGGACCGAGCGGTACGCAGCGAGCAACAGGATGTGGGCGCTGGCGCGCACCGACTGGGACAAGCCGGCGGCCCGGGCAGCGATGGTCGAGTGGGTGCATCCAAAGGCAAGCGAGGTCGAGCGGCGCGTGCTGATGGAACTTTATCGCGTCTCGGCGGACGGACCCACGTTTGCGAATTTCGCCGCCGTTGTGCCCGACGCATCCGAGTCCGCGCGGCAGCTCCGCGTACCGACGCTGGTCGTTGCAGGTACCGAGGACACGGAACTGCCCGTCGAAGCGGGATCACAACTTGCGGCCGCGATTCCGGGCGCCCGATTCGAACTCCTCGAAGGCGCTGACCATTTCGAGACGATCGGCCACGACGCGAGGGTGTTGCAGCTGGTCTCCTCGTTTCTCGACGAGGAAACACGCGCTAACGGTCGTCGTCAGAGGTAGCCGGCGTGTGCAGCGTGAGGAACGCCCGCACACGCGCGACGGTCTGTTCGATCACTTCCGGCTCTTTCCACCGCTCGACGAGTTCGGCGTTCGGCGCGAGCTCGACGATTTCGCGCGACGTCATGGACGGGTGATATCGGTCGTTACCGAGCAGCACCAGCATCGGCGTTTTGCACGTGCGGACGAGGTCGCGATTCACGTTGAACACGAAGTCACCGCCGTACATCCGGTCGCGAAAGGCGGTCCATGCCTCGGGGTCTACGTCGGGCCGCTGCTGTTTCAGCTCGTTCGCCCAACTGTCGAACATCTCGTAGAACGCCTGCCGGTTCTCGCCGTCGTAACCGATCGGCTGCTGTAGGACGGCCGCGGCTACGCGATGCGGCGCCGCCTGCATCACGCCCAGGCAGTAGGGGCCGCCCATGCAGCCGCCGAGCACCAGCTAGTGGCAGCCGGCGCCGGTGTACGAGTAGCGCCCAGGCCGCGGGCGAGTCGAATCGTTAGGGTTCATTGCTCGCTACGGTCGGATCGAGTCAGGCCGGCGCTACCAGTCGGCCGGGTCGCAGCGTTAGCGCTGCGTCCAGCAGCGTTCCGTCTTCGATGATTTGAGATCCGTTGACGAACACCGCGTGCACGCCGGTGGGTTGATCGGCGTTCAGGCGTTCGCCGCCGGCTGGGAAATCGCGAACCCGGCGTACCGGTCCCGGCGCGATGGTTGCGGGATCGAATACCACGACGTCTGCAAACGCGCCGACGCGCAGTTCGCCGCGATCGGTGAACTTGAACAGATCCGCCTGCACCTTCGTCAGCTTGTGCACGGCCTGTTCCAGCGTGAGCACACCGCGCTCGCGCACCCACGCGCCGAGCAGGTCGGTGGACATGACCGCATCGCACAGCTGACCGACGTGCGCGCCTGCGTCGGAAAGACCCAGCGTGCAATGCTCGGACGTGAGCAGCATCGCAATGCCTTCTTCATCGTCGTTCGCAATCACGGTCTTGATGCGAATGTTCAGGTCAGGCTCGGCGAGCGTGAGTTGCATCAGCTTATCGAACGGTTCCAGGTTCTCCTCGCTCGCAAGGTCGAGCACACGTTTGCCTTCGGTGGCGCGATTGCTCGGCGCGTCCATGATCGCCAGGTTGTTCCAGTTCGGCGGTATGCCGTCGCCGGCATCCCACGCTGCCCGTGCACGCCGTCGCCACTGCGGATCCGCGTACGCGGCGCGACGTTCGTCGAGCGACTTCGGCATCAGCTCCGCGAACACGCTGCACGTGTTGAAGGTGAACGGCTCGACCATCGTCTGCGCGAACGTGAGCGGCCGGCACGACACCTGCGGCCATACGTCCGCACCGCGCGCGCAACCGGCTTTGTGAACGGCAATGCCCTTGAGGTGGAAACCCTGGGGCGTGGTGAGTAGTGCGGTGTACGTGAACGGCACGCCGATTTCGGGTTGCAGGTCGTAACAGTCGGCCAGCGAAAGGTTGGTGCCGCCGTTCACGCCGATGACGCCGCGGCCGGTTTCTCCGACCGCCCGGCACAACTCGGCGATTTCCTCGCGCTCCGCCCAACGACTCGGTATCGGCTTGCCGTCGGCGCCCAGGTGTGTGATCGCAAAGCTGGTGGCGAACCCGGCTGCGCCCTGGTCCATTGCTTCGCGCACGATGCGTTTCATCTCGCCGATCTCGCGCGCATTTGCAGGTCTGCCCGCCGCTTCGCTGCCCATTACGTACAACCGCAACGGTGTGTGGCCGATGTACGCGGCGAAGTTCAGCGCCATGCCGCGCGCGCCGACGGTCTTCAGGTATTCACCGAACGTCTCGAACTCCCACGGAATGCCGGCATTCAGCGTCGCCGGGTTCATATCTTCCACCTTCTCCATGGTGGCGGCGATGAGGCCGCGGTCGGCCGGCCTGGTGGGAACGATGGTGAAGCCGCAGTTGCCGGCCACCACGGTGGTTACGCCGTGATAGCAGGAGGGCGTGAGTGCCGGATCCCAGAACACCTGCGCGTCGTAGTGCGTGTGGATGTCGATGAATCCGGGCGCGACCACGCGGCCGCCGGCATCGAGGTAACGATCGCCTTTGAGTCCCTCGCCGATCGCGACGATCCGGTCGCCTTTGAGGGCGATGTCCGCGCGATATCCCGGAGCACCGGTACCGTCGATGACGGTGCCACCCCGAATGACGGTGATGCTGTTGCTTGAAGCTGCCTGGCTCATGTCCGTCCCCGAGATCTGCTGTGTTTGCAGCATATCATCGCACCCGAAGAGCCTGAGATACGGAAGGCCCGAGCTCGATCCAAGCTAAAGGAGCAGTCGCGGTGAATGTCGTCTTCGATGTGGGAAACGTGCTGGTGCGTTGGTCGCCGGTCGAGATCATGCGGTGCGCGCTGACGGAATCCGACGACGCGCAGGTGTGGGCGAAGCGCTTCTTCGGGCATCCGTTGTGGCGCGATCTCAATCGCGGTCTGTTCAGCGAACGGGAAGCACAAGGGCACTACGTGCGCGAGTTGAGCATGGACCCGGAATTAGTCGAGTCGGTGTTCCATCACGTGAAGGCCACGCAGGAACTCGTCGCCGGAACCACCGCACTGTTGCCACGACTGCAAGCCGCCGGTTATCCGATGTACGCCCTCACGGACAACGTGCACGAAATCGTTGCGCACCTTCGAAATCGCTATGACTTCTGGCAGTACTTTCGCGGCGTGGTGGTGTCGGCGGAGGTCGGTCTGTTGAAACCCGAGCCTGCGATTTTTCGCCACCTTCTCGAAGCGCACGCCTTAGAGCCGGAAGGCACCGTCTTCATCGACGACATGCCTGCCAACGTCGTTGGGGCGCGCGAGCAGGGGATGCATGCGATTCAATTCGAGAACGCCGATCAGGTCGCACGCGACCTGGCGGCGCTGGGTTTGCGGTTCTAGCCGATCCGCCAACACGCTCCATGACTTGGTCATGGAACGTGCCACTCAGCGTGGTCGTTGGCGCGATCGAGTCGAGGTTCAGTCGATCATCTGATAGGCGGCGACACGCAGATCGTCGTTCATCGGCAGCATCGAGCCCAGGTATTGCGTCATGATCACGCCGGTCAACTCTTCCTTCGGATCCACCCAGAAGTAGGTCGATGCGGCGCCGGCCCAGCCGAGTTCGCCGTCGCCGGTGAGGCTCGATGCCTGGCCGACGTCCAGCATCACGCGTACGCCGAGTCCCCAGCCGTACCCACCCATCTTGTTCGGACCGATCGCGATCGGCAGTTGCGACGCTGGAAGACGGTTTGCACGCATCGCTTCGATCATTTTGCGCGAGAGGATCGTCTTGCCGTCCGGCGTCTTGCCGTTCAGCAGCATACGCGCGAACTTCGCATAGTCGTCGGTGGTGGAGAAGAGGCCATGCCCGCCGCGGCGGAACGTGCCCGGCATATTGGACGGGTACATCTCTTCGACGTCCGAGAGCGTCAACTCCTGCGGCCGCGGCTTCAGCGGCGCGAGATCGGTGAGGTCGGTGATGCCGTAGACCGGCAGCATCCGACTGCGCTTGTCGGCCGGCACGAAGAACGCGGTGTCGCTCATGCCGAGCGGATCGAAGATGTGCTCTTTCATCAGTTCGTCGATGCCGCGGCCCGACGCCTTTTCGCAAACGTGCGCGAGCACGTCGGTGGCAACGCTGTAGCGCCATTGGCTGCCGGGGTGGAAGGCGATCGGCTGTTCGGAGAGGCGCCGCATCATTTCGTCGAGCGACACGGTGCCGTCGCTGCTGATTTCGGCACGCTGGTAGTACTGCGCGATCTGACAGCCGGGAATGAACTCGTACGTGAAACCGGCACGATGCGTGATCAGATCCTCGACGGTGATCGGCCGTTGCGCGGGTCCAATCGATCCGTCGGCGCCGAGCACCGTCATCTGCGCGAAGCGCTTGTCGAACTGCGCCAGCATGTCGTACAGCCGCAGCTTGCCCTGTTCGATCAGGATCAGCGCGATGACCGACGTGATCGGCTTCGTCATCGAATAGATGCGATACAGCGCGTTTTTCGGAATCGGCTTCTTCGCGCTATCGGCATAGCCGACCTGACCGCGCGCGATGTCTTCGCCGCGGCGCTGCACCAGCCACTCGATGCCGGCGAAGGTGTTGTTGTCGATGTAGCGCTGTGCGGCCTGTTGAATACGATTGGAACGGGTCATCTCAATACCTCGAATCGATGGAGAAAACGGTTTATGCGTGGCCGGCGACGGCGTGCGGCTCGTACAACGCTTCGAGCTGCTTTACGTCGTCGGCGGACAGTTCGACGTCGACCGCCGCGATGGCGTCTTCGAGTTGCGGCAGTTTCGATGCGCCGATGATCGGTGCAACCACGCCGGGTTTGCCAAGCAGCCATGCGAGCGCGGTTTGCGCGGGTTTCACGCCGAGGCGCGCGGCCGTATCGGCATTGCGCTGCACGATTTCGAAGTCCGACTCGCGCCGGTACAGCATCTTGGTGAATTCGTCGGAATTGCCCCGCGTGGTTGCCTTCAACGTTTCCTTGTCGCGGGCGAGATAGCCGCGCGCGAGCGGGCTCCACGGAATCAACCCCACGTTCTGATCCGCACACAGCGGGTTCATTTCACGCTCTTCTTCGCGATAGATCAGGTTGTAGTGGTTCTGCATGGTGACGAAGCGTGCGGCGTGGCGGGCGTCCTGCGTGAACAGGTACTTCGCCATCTGCCACGCGAACATGCTCGACGCGCCGAGGTAGCGCACTTTGCCGGCGCGCACCAGGTCGTTCAGTGCGTCGATGGTTTCTTCGATCGGCGTGCGGTTGTCGAAACGGTGGATCTGATACAGATCGATGAAGTCGGTGTTGAGGCGCTTCAGCGACGCGTCGCACGACTCGATGACGTTCTTGCGCGACAACCCGAAGCGGTTGCGCGCGCGATCGTGCGTGCCGCCGTTGCACTTCGTGGCAATCACCACGTCGTGGCGGTCGACGCCGATTTCGCGCAGTGCACGCCCCAACACTTCTTCAGAGGCGCCGTTGGAGTACACGTCTGCGGTGTCGAAGAAGTTGATGCCGGCTTCGATCGCGCGCGCGACGAACGGCTTCGCCTCGCCGTACTCCAGCACCCAGTCGCGCCACTTCTTCGAGCCGTACGTCATCATGCCCAGACAGATGCGTGACACGCTGACACCGGTGCCGCCGAGATTTGCGTATTTCATCGGAGCGTCCCCTAACTGATTTGTTACTGCGGGCTTGAAGCGGCAGGAATGATCGCACGTGCGCGGCATATGTGCGCGGCCGTGCGAATGTCAGGAGACGGACGCCGTGTCGCACCCGGGGATGGTCCCGGTCAACTCACGGATTTTGAAAGAGAAAGTCGGAACCGCGGAGAGGCGTGATTTCGGCTGCGGCGCGATCGTCAACCCAGTTCGTCAGTGCGCGTGCGCGAGCCACTCTGCCAGTTCGTAGTGCGTCGCCGCCGGTCGACCGTGGATACGCTCGAACGCGCGTCGGTCACGCTCGTAATGGCGCCGCCAGCGGTCGATCACAAGCGTGCGCTCGGGTCGATGCGCCGTTGCATGCGTTTCTTCCACAATCATCACGTTAATTCTCCCGATCCGATGACAAATGCATCTTTACGAGGTGCGCCACCGATTGCGCCTTCATTTTGTCCATCACGTTTGCACGATGGATTTCGACGGTGCGTTCGCTCAGGCCCAGGTCGATCGCTATGACTTTGTTCGCGCGGCCGTCCACCACCATACCCATCACCTCGCGCTCGCGCGGCGTCAGCGTCGCGATGCGGCGATTCACTTCGGCGTTGCGTTCGAGCACCTGGCGGTTTTCCGCGTCTTTCTGCAACGCGCGGTTGATCCCGTCGATCAGTTCCTGATCGCGAAACGGCTTCTGCAGGAACTCGAATGCGCCGTCCTTCATCGCCTGCACCGCCATCGGAACGTCGCCGTGGCCGGTGATGAGCAGAATCGGAATCATCGCGCCGCGGCGGTTCAGTTCGCGCTGCACGTCGAGGCCGCTCATTCCCGGCATACGCACGTCGAGCAGCACGCATGCCGGCCGTTGCGGATCGAAGTCGCGCAGGAAATCTTCGGGCCGGGCGAACTCGATCGCGTCGTGGCCGATCGTGCCGATCAGTGCGACGAGCGCGCTGCGCATGCCGTCGTCGTCGTCGACCACGTAAACGACCGATTTGAGGGGCTTGGGAGGGGCTTTGATCACGTCATTTCTCTCTGGGCAATCGGCAGCCGGAAATAGAAGCGGACGCCACCACCTTCGACGTCGTCGAAGCCGATCGTACCGCCGTGCGCTTCGATCGTCGCGCGGCTGGAAGCGAGACCAAGGCCTGTACCGCCCGCCTTTGTGGTGAAAAACGGCCGGAAGATCTGCTCCCGGTCGGTCTCGGCGATGCCGCTGCCGTGATCGCTTACGGCCACTTCGACTTCGTATCGCGTGGAGGTGACGTCGATACGGATCCGCCCGTCCGCGCCGTCCTTCGGCGTTGCTTCGAGCGCGTTCTGCACGAATGTCAGCAGAACATGCTGAATGCGCACCGGGTCGACGTTCGCAAACGGCAACTGCGGTTGGTACACGATCTCGAGCGTCGGTCCCGCCGTCGCAACCGACGCTTCGATCACCGGACGCAGTTCGTCGATCAGGTCCGGAAGCGCGCACAACGCGCGCTCGTCCACCGGCTCGAATAACCGGCGGATGCGGCGAATACCGTCACCCGCGTGCATCGCTTCGTCGCGGATCTGTCGCAACACCGCGCCCACCCTCGGCAGCATCGCGCCTTCCTTCGCAAGCATCCGCTCGCCGGCGCTCGCAAACGTCGCGATGGCGCCGAGCGGCTGATTCAGTTCGTGCGCGAATCCGCTCGCCATTTCCTCGAGCGCGGATACGCGTGCGATGCGCATCAATCGTTCGATCAACGCAGGCGTCGCTCCTTCGATTCGATTACTCATGTCACCTTCCGTGCTCATACTTCCTCGTCAGATCGGGCGACACGTCCGGCCACTCTGCCGCATGGCGGCACTGTGCCACAGTCGGGAGATTCCGAAACGGCCCGCGGACACCCCTTAGTCGAATGGTTGCGGCACCTGCGTGGTAGTCTTCACGGCCATGGACGTTTTGCACGAAGTCGAGCGGCACCTCTATCGCGCTTCGCCGGACGCGTTGGTCGTGGTCGACGACCGCGGCATCATCGTTCTTGCGAACGATACGGTGCGGCAGGTCTTCGGTCACGCACCCGATACTCTGGTCGGCCAGTCGATCGATGTGCTGCTGCCGCCGCGATTCCTGTTACGCCATCACGGCCACCTGGCCGCCTTCCTGCGCTCGCCGCAGAACCGGGAGATGGGCGCGCGTATCTCGGACCTGTTCGCGCGTCGCGCGGACGGCAGCGAATTTCCGGCCGGCATCCGCCTGGCGCCGCTTGCGGTCGGCGACACACAATTCGTGGCGGCGTCGATCCGCGACATGACGGAGCGCCGCCAGATCAGCGATGCGCTCGTGCGTGCACGCGAAGAAGCGGAGAAGGCCAATCGAGCCAAAAGCCGCTTCCTCGCAATTGCGAGTCACGATCTGCGCCAGCCGCTGCAGACCATCCGGCTGTTGAACGCCGCAATGCAGCGCATGTTCGAATCCGAACGGTCGCAGGATCTGCTCAAGCAGCAGTCGCAATCGATCGACGGTATGGCGCGCCTGCTCAATTCACTGCTCGACGTCACCCGGCTCGAGTCCGGCGCGATCGAGCCGCATCCGAGCGCGGTGCGCCTCTCCGACGTGCTCGACGACCTGCGCGCCGAATTCTCGTCGTTGGCGAGTTCGCAGGGCATCGAGTTGACTGTCCAATGGACGCCCGTAGTGCTGTCCACAGACCGTGTGCTGCTGCATCAATTGCTGCAGAACCTCGTTGCGAACGCGCTCAAGTACACCGACCGGGGCCACGTCGCGGTGCGCGTGCGGGAAGACGCGGCGGAACTGTCGATCGACATCGAGGACACTGGCGTCGGAATAGCCGCAGACAAGCTCGAGCGCATCTTCGACGAGTATTACCAGATCGACGCACGGCCCACCGGACGCAGCGGCGTCGGGCTCGGTCTCGCGATCGTGCGCGAAGCGTCGCGGCTGCTGCGCATGACCGTATCGATGACGTCTACGCCGGGTGTGGGCACGCGGGCGCGCGTGTCGATTCCCAACGGGATGATCGGCGCCGCCGATGCACCGGGCGACGTGGCGTCCGCAGCCCTTGCTGGCAGCGTCGACCACCGGACCGCACGTGTATTCCTCGTCGAAGACGTTGCGAGCGTTCGCGCCGCCACGAAGCTGTTCCTCGAACTCGAAGGCTACGAAGTGTGGGCGTTCGAAACGCCGAGCGACGCGCAAGCCGCGCTCGCGTCGTTGGCAAAGGGAGACGTCATGATCGTCGACTATCACCTCGATGGTCGGGTAACCGGCATCGATCTGGTGACGTCGCTGCGCGAGCGGCTCGAATGGGATGTGCCGGCCGTGGTGATGAGCGGCGATCTGCCGACCGTAATGCGTTCGATGAAAGCGCCGCTCCAGCGTGCGAAGTTCCTCAGTAAGCCGGTCGACATCGACGCGTTGCTTGCGGCGTTGAACGAGCTTCGCGGCCTTCCCTGAACGACTCCTAAGGTGCAGCCGCGAACGCCGGTTGCAGCGCGTATCGGAATGCCCTTAGTGCATCGCGGGAAATCCGGGTGACGGCGGCATTGACCTTGCGCGATGCTTGCGCGACGCCAAGGGAGGCACGCCGATGTACGGCAAGATTCTGGTTCCGGTCGACGGCAGCGCGACCAGTACGCGGGGGTTGGACGAAGCGGCGAGTCTCGCGCAAGCGCTGCACTCGAAGGTGAAGCTCATTCACATCGTCAACGAACTGATCATTGACGGAGGGCAGCCCGTCACGTGGGGTTACGACAAGTTGATCGAAGGCTTGCGCGAAGGCGGCAGGATGATCCTCGACAACGCGGTTGCCCACGCGAAGAAGCGGGGCATCAAGGACCCCGAGTCGCAGCTCTTCGAAGTGATCGGCGGGCGTGCGGCGCACGTCATCGTCGATGAAGCGCGTCGCTGGAACGCCGATCTGATCGTCATGGGCACCCACGGTCGCCGCGGCATCACTCGCCTCGCGATGGGCAGCGATGCCGAACTGGTGCTGCGCCACGCGCCGATGCCAGTGCTGGTGGTGTCGCCCGATCGCTGAGCGAACCGGGTACTGCTTCAGACGACTGCTTCAGACAACAGCGCTGCGCACCAGCACGACGTTCCAGGTCGTCTCCTCGAGGAGCGACCGGAGCAGTTCAGCGTCGGCTTCGCCGGCTGCCAACACCAGCGTACAGCCCTCCTGTGCACCCACCGCGCGCTCGAGCGTCGCCGATGTGCGATCGGCGATGACGTCGTAACGCACCGCTCTTTCGAATCCCGCGAGCGCTGACGCGATCGCATCGCGCGTTTGTGCAATCGCATCCGCACCGTCCGCGACAACGAGCACACGCAGGGGTGCGTGGGAAGTGCGTGCGACGCGCAACGCCGTGGGGCCAACTGCCGCGACGTCTTCGATGCTGCGCACCACAGCCGTGACGATCGCGTTCGACGATCGAGAATCCCGGGTGAAAACCGTCGTGGATGCGCCAACGGCCGTGAGCCGGTGAACATCGGCGCCCCAACGGGCCCGCAAACCCCGATGCGCCCGCGCGACGCCGATGACGAGCAGTTCGCAATTGGCCGCGACGCGTTCTATTTCGGCTGCGACTTCGCCGCGCGCAACGTGAAACGAGTGGTGGCCACGCATCGCCCGCGCGAGCGACTCGAAGTAGCGGCGCATCTCGGCCGAGCGGGCGTGCAACTGACGCTCGAGCGACTCGATTGCGAAATCGCGCGCGCCGTGCACGTCGATCTCGCGCGCGAGGCTCGAGCGCGCGTGCGAGAGCAGATTCGAATCCTCGATGAACACGCCAGCGAGATCCGCGTCCAGGTCGCCAAAGTAACGCAGCACATCGAACGCGCTCGCTTCCGAGACCGATGGGTCGAGGGCAACGACGATGCGCGGCACGTCAGCCATCGCGATCTCCGCCGTGTGCATGAGCAGCTTTGTCGCTCGTCTTTGCCGCACCACGCGCGTCGTATTCGCGTCGCACCGCTGCAAACTCGGTCAGGGCGCGTTCCACCGCACCGTTGACGGAGTCCGGTGGATACGCGCCGTTCGCGTCGCGCACGCCGGCCGGCAGGCCCGTGAGCAGCTCGATCGCCTCGTCGATGGTGCGAATGCCGTAGACGAAAAACTCGCCCCGCCGTACCGCATCCACGACGTCCGCGCGCAACATCAGATGCTGGACGTTGTCGTACGGAATCAGCACGCCATTGCCGTCGAGCCCCCGCGCCTTGCACAGGTCGAAGAACCCCTCGATCTTCTCGTTGGCGCCGCCGATCACCTGCACGTCGCCGCGCTGGTTGACGGATCCGGTCACCGCGAAGCGCTGCGAAATGGCAATGTTCGACAGCGCCGACAACAGTGCGCACGTCTCCGCGACCGACGCGCTGTCGCCTTCGACGCCGCCGTAGCTCTGTTCGAACACCAGGCTTGCGCGCAGCGACAGCGGCTGGCGATGGCAATAGCGCGCCGCGAGGTACGACGACAGAATCAACACGCCCTTCGTGTGAATCGGCCCGCCAAGTTCCGTTTCGCGCTCGATGTCGACGATCTCGCCCTGGCCGATCCGCACGGTCGCAGTGATGCGCGACGGCCGCCCGAATGCGAACTCGCCGAGCTGGATCACGGACAGACCGTTCACCTGTCCGATCACACCGCCGGCGGTGTCGATCAGCACGCTGTGGCGCAGCACTTCGTCCTGCATTTCGCCGCGCAGCCTGTCGAGGCGGCTGATCCGTTCCGTGATCGCGCGTTCGACATGCGCGACGTCGACCGTCGGCGCGCCCGCTTGCGTACAGAAGTAATCGGATTCGCGCAACAGGTCCGTGATGTCGCGCAGACGCGTCGTCAGCTTGCCGGCGTCGCCGAGCACCCGAGCACCGTGTTCGACGACTCGCGCGACCGCCGCGCGGTTGAACGGCCGTAATTTCTCGCGCCGTGCGATCGATGCGATCTGCGCGCCGTAGTGCTGCGAATTCTCGACGCTGCGGTCGATCCGGTCTTCGAAGTCGGCGGAGACCTTGAACAGATCGCCGAAGTCCGGATCGAACGCGGCGAGCAGGTAGTACACCTGGCGTTCACCGATCAGGATTACTTTGACGTCGAGCGGAATGGCGTCGGGTTCGAGCGACGCGGTGCTGACGAGACTCATGAGTTGGCCGAGCGATTCCATCCGAATCTCGCGCGCGAACAACGCGCGTTTCAGCGCTTGCCACGCATACGGTTCCACCAGCAGCCGCTGTGCGTCGACGATGAGGTAGCCGCCGTTCGCGCGGTGCAGTGCGCCGGGGCGAATCAGCGTGAAATCGGTGACGAGTGCGCCGAACTGCGCGACGTATTCGGTGCGCCCCAGCATGTTCTGCACGCTCGGGTTGCTCTCGTAGACGATCGGCACGGTTGCAGCGGTCGAATGATCGACCAATACGTTCACCTGATAGCGCCGCAGCTGCATCTGCAGGCTCATCGCGAATGGCGACTCGCGTTCCTCGCTCGCCTGGAACAACTGGCTGTTCGCAAGAACATCCTCGCGCACGGCGTCGAGATAGCGCGCCAGCGTCGTTTCGTCACCGTACGTGACCTTCATCGCCTCGATCGGCTGCACTACTACGGAATCGGTGACTTCGCGCTGCAAACTGCGAATACGTTCGCGTCGCTCTTTGTGCCATTGCGGCATTTCCTCTACGTGTCGGCGCAACCGTTCCGACAGACTCGCCATCGTTTCGCGTATGCGTTGACGGTCATCGGCCGGCAGTGCTTCGAACTGCTGATCGCTGAGGATCTGACCGTCGCGCAGAGGTGCCATCACGAAGCCCTGCGGCGTCGGTGCGAGGCTCAAGCCGTTTTCGTTCGCTTCGCTTTCGATGGCCTGGCCCCAAACGCGCTGGCGCTCCTCGAAATCGCGATCGATTTCGGAGACTTTGTTGCGGAAATGCTCGCTATCGAATGCTGCCGGGATAGCGACGCGCAGATCGTCGGTGAGCTGCGCCATGTCGTGTTTGAAGCGGATCGCGCGGCCCGGCGCGAGCGACGCGGCCGCGGGCCTGCGTTCGTCGTCGAAGTTGTTGAGGTAGACCCAGTCGCGCGCGCTGTCGGGTCGTTCGACACGGCGCTCGAGAAATTCGCGGACGATCTCGAGCTGATGACTACCGGGCCGGCCCAGCACGAAGAGGTTGTAACCGTCGCCGCGCATGTCGATGCCGAACGCGAGCGCTCGCAGTGCGCGTGTCTGCCCGAGCACCTCGTTCGGCTGCGTCAGTTCAGCGGTCGTTTCGAACGGGAAGATGGCGGGATCGCAGCGCGTATACAGCGCGTCGGCCGGTAGCGGGTCGATCCGATCAGCCACGCGACACACCTCGCTGCACAATGATGCCTAATTGCATCATGGGCCATGTAGATTCCGAAAGCCGAATCATCGGGGTTCACGTCATCGGCGCTGAATCCGTACTTTCCGAAATCCGACAGAGCCACCGACATCGCGCTTCGCGCGAGCCGACTACGCGATATCCCGGACTGACAGAGTGCGCGCATGGGGCCCCAATGTTGCCACGAGCGGCGTTGCCGCCGTTATCCAACGAGGAAACATCATGGCCGATACGAACAAGCAGCAGAAAGTCAGCGTGCAGATCGAAAAGGACGTTCCGGAACCGAAGCCGGCGGAGCGGGCGCTCACGCGCTTCGAAGAGATGGAACGCGACGTAGAGCGACTGTTCGAGCAACTGACGGGGAATTGGCGGTTGCCGCTCCGTGCCGAATGGCCTTTGCTACGCGGCCAGAGCGCCGCTACCGCGTCGCCGCGCGTCGACGTGATCGAGCGCGACGGCGAAATCGTCGTGCGTGCCGAATTACCCGGCGTCGAGAAGAAGGACCTCGATGTGTCGCTGACCGATCGTGCCGTCACGATCAAGGCATCCACGCGCCGCGAAACCAAAGAGGAGAGCGGTGACTATCACCGCCGCGAAATCTCGACTGGCTACGTATCGCGTGTCATTGCGTTGCCGTCCGGCGTCGATGTGTCTGCCTGCAAAGCCGAGTTCAAGGACGGGATTCTCGAACTCGAGATTCCGAAGCAGGCGAAGGCGACGCGGGTACAGGTCGACGTGAAGTAAGGGGCGAGCGGATCGGGCTAAACCCCGATCTTCGCCAGCGTCTCGACGATCTCGCGCAGGATGCGCTCCGCGACGCGATGTTTTACCGCGAACTCGACTTCGATTGCCTTTGCGCGCTCGGACAGCGCGTCCGCTGGGCTGCTGCGAGCGTCGAGCGCGCGGTGAATGTCGCGGTCGAGTTCACGCATCGACTCCAGTGTCTCCGCGTCGACGTTCGTCGCATCGAGTTCTGTGCGTAGCTGTTTCAACAGTTCGCGGACACGTTCGGCGCTCATATTCCATCCGATTTACAAAGTAGGAACGATCAAAGTAGGGGCCAGCTTACCGAAAGTTGCGCCGCTCGCCACGTTCACGGCGTCGCGTGCAGCTTGTGCAGGCTCAACCAGCGAAAGATATCCGAAGCATGCAACATCCCGACGATCGCACCGCGTTCAACCACAGGTAGCGGCTCGTCGGTCATCTCGGCGATGCGTTCGAGCGCGACCGGTCCGGCGAGATCGGGTGCCAGCGCCGGCACCGATGCGATCGGGCGCATCACGTTGCGCACGAGCACGTGCGTTCGCTCTGCTTCCGGCGTTGTCGCGACATCGCGCTGCGCGACCATGCCGATCGCCCGACCGTCTTCGACGACCGGCCACGACGTCTGTGCGCTGCGCAGCAGGAGCCGATCAATGAAGTCGGCGAGTGTGCAGGTGGGTGCGACCGATTCGAAATGCGTGCGCATCAGATCGGCGACGAGCAGACCGTGCAGCGAGCGCCGCACCAGCAATTGCTGATAACCCGATGCTGCAGCGTTGCCGAGGAAAATGCCGATCACGATCAGCCAGAGCCCGTCGAGCGCACGGCCGCCGAGCAGGTTCAGAATGCCCCACGCAATCAGCAACCACGAGAACGCGCGTCCGCACGCTGCCGCAAGGCGCGTCGCCTTCACTTGATCGCCTGACCACCACCACAGCGTCGCCCGCAACACGCGACCGCCGTCGAGCGGGAAACCCGGAACCAGATTGAACAGCGCAAGCGCGAGATTCACGGGCGCAAGCCAGACGCAGATCGTTGCGAGCGGCGTGAGCGCGGCCATCGCGGCGCCAGGATCGGCGATCACGCGCTCCGGAAAATCTGTCGGTGCGAGTTGTGCGCCTACGAACGCGAACAGCAGTGCGATTGCCAGGCTGGTGAGCGGGCCGACGATTGCGATGACGAATTCGCTGCCCGGATCGGTGGGTTCCGAGGCGATTTCGGCGACACCACCGAACACGAACAGCGTGATCTGCGGCACCGCGATGCCGCGCCGGCGCGCCATCACCGAGTGTGCAAGCTCGTGCGTCAGAAGCGACGCGAGAAACAACAGCGTGGCGGCAAGCGCCGTGGACCACGCCAACCACCACGGCCAGTCGGGATGCCAGTACCTGAACGCGCCTTGTGCGAGACTCACCAGGATCAAGGCGACGATGAGGAGCACGCTCGCGTGCAGACGCACCCGAATGCCGAAGATGCGTCCTAACGACAACGACGCTTTGGGATTCTGCCCGTCCACTACGAACGCCTCCGGAAGCTCATCGCGTGCTTCACGCGTTCGACCGCCAGCGCAGTTGCCACTGCGCGCGGCAGTGCACGCTCGTTGGCGGCCCTCGCGAGTACTTCGCGCGTGTTTGCGCCTATCTTCGAAACGATTGCCGCCAGCGCCTGTTCCTGAGTGCCGCCTCGGTATTCGACCGCGGCGCAGATCACGCCGCCCGCGTTCGCGATGAAGTCGGGAATCACACACACACCGCGTTCGGCGAGACGCTGCTCCGCCTCCGCAGTGGCGGGAATGTTCGCGCCTTGCGCTACGACGGTTGCCTTGAGCCGATCGACGTTGTCGGCGCGCAGCACATCGGGCCTGGCCGCCGGAATCCACACGTCGCAATCGACCGCGACCAGGTCGGCCTCGGTGATCGCCCGGCCGTGCGGATACGTCGCCACCGACCGGCCGCCGCGTTTGAACGCGATGAGATCCGCAACGTCGAACCCCTGCGGTTCGACCCGCCCACCGCGACTGTCGGCAACACCAACGAGGCGGGCGCCGCGCTCGGCGAGCAAACGCGCCGCGTGCATACCCACCGAGCCGAACCCTTGTACGACGACGCGTGCACGATCAAGCCGAACGCCGCTGTACTCCTGTGCCGCTTCGAGCGCCGCGACCAGACCGACGCCCGTAGCGCCGATTTCGTCGAGGGGAATGCCGCCGATATCGCGCGGCAGCCCAACTGCGCGGCCGGTCTCGTCGCGAATCCACGCCATTGCGGTCTCGTTGGTGCCCATGTCGGGACCGGGAATGTACTCGTGCAGCTCGGCAATCGCGCGAGCGAAACGGCGCAGCAGCGCCTCCTTTCGATCAGGCGGCAAAGCCGCATCGGCCACGATCACCGATTTGGCGCCACCGTGCGGCAGACCCGCCGCCGCGTTCTTCAACGTCATCGCGCGCGCCAGGCGAAAACACTCTTGAGTCGTCGCATCGGACGCCATGCGTACGCCGCCGATGGCCGGACCGATCGCGACGTTGTCGACGACCACGACTGCACGCAGCGGAGTGATCGGGTCGTAGATCTCGATGACCTTCTCAGGGCCGAGGTCGTCGACGAACTCGAACATCAGCGGCTCCAGGAAGCTCGCAGCATCACATCGCCCGGCGTGTATTGCAGGTTCACGTCGCCCTGATAGGCGTGGTGCAGCGCTTCTGCGACCGCGCGTGCCAGATGTGAGTCGGTGAACGTGATCTCGAGTCCGCGCGCTGTTTGCTCGCGGCCCATTTCGCGCTTCAGCGCATGTTCTTCACGTTCGTGCGCTTCGACGTTTGCGATCAGATGCAGGATCTCGGTCTCGTGCGCGCGCAGGAAATCGCCTTCGACGAGTGTCAGGTATGCAGCAGGCACTTTGTCGCGGATACGCTGGCACGCCGGGCATACGTGCTCGACGGCGCGTGTCGGCTTCGCGCGCCAACTCCATTTGCCACGCGAATGCACGGCACCGCAGTCCGGACATGCCGCGGCGCCCGCAATTTTATGGCGCTCCAGGTAGGGGTCCGTGTCCTTTTCGAACGGGTGCACGAAATGGGTTTGCCGCGTCGACCGACGCGGCGGGCGCTTCGCTATGGCCATGTGATTCGCTCCGACGATGTCTCTAAGGCGCACCATAGCGGGATTCCACCCGCGATCCGTTACGTAGTTGCCCGTATCGAACGCGCGGGGCCGGATCCCGACAATGCACACCGTCCAACTCGGATCGGAATTTCATGTCACTCGCCATCGAGCATCCCGAGTACAACTACGCCGTCGTGCGGCGCTTCAGCATCATGACGGTGGTGTGGGGCATCGTCGGCATGGCTGTGGGTGTGCTCATCGCCGCGCAGCTCGCGTGGCCCGCTCTCAATTTCGACGTGCCGTGGCTGTCATACGGGCGGTTGCGTCCGTTGCATACGAACGCCGTGATCTTCGCGTTCGGCGGCTGCGCACTGATGGCGTCTGCGTTCTACGTCGTGCAGCGCACGTGTCGCGTGCGGCTCATCTCCGACGGACTCGCGTCGTTCGTTTTCTGGGGTTGGCAGCTCGTGATCCTGTCTGCCGCGATCACGCTGCCGCTCGGGCTGACCACTGCGAAGGAATACGCAGAGCTCGAATGGCCGATCGACATCCTGATCACCCTGGTGTGGGTGGCTTTTGCAGTCGTCTTCTTCGGCACGATCGCGAAACGTACGGTCAACCACATCTTCGTCGCAAACTGGTTCTTCGGCGCGCTGATCATCGGCATCGCGGTGCTGCACATCTTCAACAGCCTCGAGATGCCGGTTTCCGCGTTCAAGTCGTATTCGATCTACGCGGGTTCGATGGATGCAATGGTGCAGTGGTGGTACGGCCACAACGCCGTCGGCTTCTTCCTGACGGCCGGCTTCCTCGGGATCATGTACTACTTCGTTCCGAAACAGGCGGAACGACCGATCTATTCGTACCGCTTGTCGATCGTGCACTTCTGGGCGTTGATTGCGATCTATGTGTGGGCGGGCCCACACCATCTGCACTACTCATCGCTACCCGACTGGGCACAAAGCCTCGGCATGGTGATGTCGTTGGTGCTTCTCGCGCCATCGTGGGGCGGCATGATCAACGGGATCATGACGTTGTCGGGTGCGTGGGACAAATTGCGCACCGACCCGATCCTCAAGTTCCTCATCGTGTCGCTCTCGTTCTACGGCATGTCGACCTTCGAAGGTCCGATGATGTCGATCAAGACGGTGAACGCGTTGTCGCACAACACCGACTGGACGATCGGCCACGTGCATTCCGGTGCGCTCGGCTGGGTTGCCATGGTGTCGATCGGCGCGATGTATCACCTCATCCCGATCATGTACGGCCGCAAGCAGGGCGAGATGTACTCGGTGAAGCTGATCAACCTGCACTTCTGGCTCGCGACGCTGGGCACCGTGCTGTACATCGCCTCCATGTGGGTGAACGGCCTGATCCAGGGACTGATGTGGCGCGCGACAAACACCGACGGCACGTTGACATACTCGTTCGTCGAGTCGCTCGAAGCGAGCTATCCGGGCTACTACGTGCGCGCACTCGGCGGCACGCTGTTCCTCTCAGGCATGCTGGTGATGGCATACAACGTCTGGAAGACGACGACGAGCAAGGAAATCCGTCGCGATAGCGCCATTGCAACGCCGTTAGTTGCGAGTGGAGTCTGACATGAGCGGTAGCCGAACGGAGACGAGTCTGACGTTCCTGATCTTGTTGACGCTGATCGCGGTGTGCGTAGGCGGCATGATCGAGATCTTCCCGCAGTTCTTCAAAGCCGAACGCACGCAGCCGATCGTGGGGCTCGTTCCACTGCCGCCGCTCGAGTTCGAAGGGCGCGACGTATACATCCGCGAAGGGTGCCACGTCTGCCATACACAGATGGTGCGGCCGCTGCGCGCCGAGACGGAACGGTATGGCCACTATGCGGTTGCCGGCGAAGACGTTTACGAGCATCCGTTCCTTTGGGGCAGCAAGCGCACGGGGCCCGATCTGCAACGTGTAGGCGGCCGTTACAGCGACGACTGGCACCGTGCACATCTTAAGAACCCGCGCAGCGTGGTACCGCAATCGAACATGCCGGGCTATCCGTGGTTGTTCGATGCGCCGCTCACCGGCGAACTCACGGCCACGAAGCTGACGGCGATGCGCAGGCTTGGTGTGCCCTACACGGATGCCGATATCGCGGGCGCACACGACGCGGTGGTCGGCCACAGCGAAGCCGATGCGCTGGTTGCTTATCTGCAGCACCTCGGCGTGGCGATGCAGCATTACACCGGAGACGAATGATGACGTTCGGCGCCTTCGTGACGTTGTTGGTGAGCATTGCATTCGCAGCGCTCCTTTACTGGGTATTGAGCCCGCGCAACAAAGCCCGGTTCCAGTCCTACGCATCCATTCCGCTCGAAGACGGCGAACCGCCGTCCCGTGAGGTACCGCGACCGTGAGCACGTTCTGGAGCATCTTCATCGTTGCCGGCACGCTCGGCTCGCTTCTCTGGGCGCTGTGGCTGCTGCTTTCGAATCGTACGCAGCCGAAGTCCACCGTCGAGACGACGGGCCACGAGTTCGACGGCATCGAGGAGTTGGATAATCCGCTGCCGTACTGGTGGGTGGGACTCTTCGTCGTCACGATCGTGTTCGCGGTCGGCTATCTCCTGTATTACCCCGGTCTCGGCAGCTTCGCGGGCTTCGGGCGTTGGACGTCGCACCAGCAGTGGCAAACGGATGTGGATACGAAGAACGCGCAATTCGCGCCGTTGTATCAGCGTCTCGCCGCGATGAACGAAGCCGAATTACACCAGAGCACCGAGGCGCAGCAGATCGGTCGGCGTCTGTATCTGAACAATTGCGCGAGTTGCCACGGCATGCGTGCGCGCGGTGCGTTCGGCTTTCCGAATCTGACGGACGCCGAGTGGCAATGGGGTGGCGATTTCGCATCCATAGAAGCGACGGTACGCGACGGCCGCATTGCGGCGATGCCGGCATGGGGCCCGGCGCTCGGCGACGCCGGTGTGGCCGACATGGCGCAGTACGTGTTGAGCCTGTCCGGTGCGCCGCACGACGACGCGGCAGCCGCGCGCGCCGCGCCGCAGTTCCAGACGTTCTGTCTCGCGTGTCATGGTCCGGACGGGAAAGGCAATACTGCGCTCGGCGCCCCCGACCTGACGAACGACGTCTGGCTCTATGGCGACGACGCGGACACGATTGCCTTCACCATTCGCAATGGCCGCAACGGCACGATGCCGAACTTCGCAACGATGCTCGGTGAGGACCGTATCGCCATCGTCGCGGCTTACGTATCTGGATTGCGCGCTGCTGCGCCCGAGACGGCGGCTCGCGCTATGCCGACGAAAGCGCCGGCTGCTGCGCAGCCGGCGGGT
>JBGSNQ010000187.1:0-11212 GCA_041739525.1 Pseudomonadales bacterium
CGGCGGCGCGGCGGTCGGCAGCGCTGTCGGCGGTGCGGCCGGCTCGTCGCGCGGCTTCGAATACACGGTGCTGATCGGCGGCACCAACACGGTCCGCATCGTCACCGAGAAAGCGGGGCTGCGCGTCGGCGATTGTGTATCGATCGAGCGAGGTAACTTCAACAACATCCGTCTCGAGCCGGATGCCAACTGCGATGCGCGCCCGACGGCGGCCGAGCAATCGACTGCGATGTCAGAGGCCAATGCGTGCGACGCGGCAACGCAACAGTTGCTCGACGCAACGACCGATGCGCAATTCGATATGGCCGAACGACGGATGCGCCTCTTGTGCGGAAACTGATGTGCGGTAACTGACGGCGTTTTTCTGCGCGACAAAAAAAACTTCGGAGGAAGGATGTGGCGTCTGCTCGGATGGGTGAGGACCACGATTGTGTCGGCGATCGCGGTTGCAGCGACTGTCGTGCTGATCTACGCGCTGCAGGCGCGCCGGCTGCCGGACCTGCAACCGTGGCTCAGAGAGACATCGTCGCTCGAAGTCACGGCGGCGACGCTGGGCGAGGATGCCACGCTTGCGCAGTATCTCGAGCGCGAGAATGCGTTGTTTGAAGAGACGCGCACGATGCTGCTCGAATCGATCCCACCCGAACAGAAAGTGCCTGCCAATCGTTACTGGTCGGGCAGCGCGAACTATCAGTGGAACTTCGCGACCGACTGGAATCGCACGTTCGAAATGGTGCCACCGCAGATCAAGGGCGGCGCACTGCTGCTGCACGGCCTGACGGACTCGCCGTACAGCATGCGCACCATCGCGCGCACGTTGTTCGATCGCGGCTATTACGTTCTGGCGCCGCGCATTCCGGGCCATGGCACGGTGCCCGCCGCGCTCGAACGCGCCACGTGGCAGGACTGGATGGCGGCGACGCGCCTCGGCGCGCGCACGGTCAGCGCGAAGATCGGGCCAGACGCGCCGTTCCTGATGGTTGGGTATTCCAACGGCGGCGCGTTGGCGGTGGAGCATCAACTCGTTGCGATCGACGATCCGGCGTTGCCGAAAGCGAACCGGGTGATCCTGATGTCGCCGATGATCGGCATCTCGCCCGCCGCTGCGCTAGCGCGCGTGCTCGATTCGGTGTCGTTCATACCGTATTTCGAGAAGTCGGCATGGACGACCGTGCAACCGGAATTCAATCCGTTCAAGTTCAATTCGTTTCCGCTCAACGGCGCGGTTCAGACGCACGCGCTAACGGATCAGATCGCGCGCGACATCAGGCGCCTGGAGGAAAACGGGCACATCGCGCGGATGCCGCCGATCCTCGCGTTCGCTTCGTTGCTCGATACCACCGTCAGCACGACGGCGCTCGTACGCACGCTGTTCGATCACCTGCCCGACAACGGTAGCGAGCTGGTGCTGTTCGATCTGAATCGACTTGCAGTGTTCTCGATCGTTTTCACACCGTCCGATCTCGCGTTTTTGAAGACGCTGGCAAGCCATGAGCCGCGCGTGTTCCGTCAAACGGTGATCACCAACGAGAACGCTCAGTCGAGTGTCGCGGTGGAAAGATCGATTGCGCCGGGTTCACGCGAAATCGTCGAGCACCCAACGGGTCTGCAATACCCGCCCGGAGTATTTTCCTTGTCGCACATCGCCGTACCGTTTCCGATCGACGACCCGCTGTATGGACTGACGCCAAACGAAGCGGAATCTTTCGGAATTCGCCTCGGCACGCTTGCATTGCGCGGCGAGCGGTTCGCACTCGAAGTGCCGCTCGATCAACTCGCGCGGATCGGCAGCAATCCCTTCTACCCGTATCTGGAACGGCGCGTGACCGCATGGCTCGATTCGAAGTCGGATCGACCCTCGCCGGAACAGGCAGCACCGCCCGACGCCTGAACAAGGGGGCGTCGAGAATCAGACGTGCGTCCCGACCCCATGACTAATCCTTTAATCAACTTCCAAAGCGCATTGCCTGATCTTCAGGGCACCCCCAAGCGTCGCTATGACGCGGGCCGGGCGCGCCGCGAAACCGTTCCGTTGGAGGCGCATGTCGAAGCTGCGCGCAGCACGGGTCGGATCGATCCGTTGACCATTTTGGCCGAACAGGAAAAGACGCGCCTGCCCGACCTCATGCGTCTGCGGTATGGCCGCATGAGTCGCACCGCATTCACATTCCTGCGCGGGTCCGCCGGGGTCATGGCGAGTGATCTCGCTGCGGGTGTCAGGACGGATTTGCAGGTCGAGCTTTGCGGCGATGCCCACTTGGGCAATTTTCGCTGGTATCACGCACCCAACCGTGACCTGGTGTTCGATCTCAACGATTTCGACGAGACGCTTCCCGGGCCGTTCGAGTGGGACGTGAAGCGCCTTGCCGCAAGCGTCACGGTGTCGGCGCGAGCGAATGGCTTTACCGATGAGCAAGCCCGTCGCGCAACACGAACCGCGATGCGCGATTACCGCAAGTTCATTGCCGAAACGTCGCAACGCAATCCGCTCGATGTGCACTACTACCGCTTCGAGTCGAAACAGGCGTTGGAACGGATCGGCAAGCACGGCAAGGAACACCGCAAGTGGAAAGAGGCGGTGTTGGCCAAAGCGACCCGGCGCAACAGTCTGCTTGCGCTCGAGAAGCTGACGAAGGTCGTCAACGGCCGACGGATGATCGTCCCCGATCCACCGTTGATCGTTCGCGTCGACGACGAGATCGCCGCGGCGGGTCCAGGTGCCGTCGCCGAGTTTCTGAACGACTATCGTCGGTGCCTATCACTCGAACATCGCTTGCTGTTCGACCGCTTCGCGCTGGTTGACGTCGCTCGCAAGGTCGTTGGAGTCGGTAGCGTGGGGACGCGTTGTCTCATGGCGCTGTTCGAGGCGGGTGACGGCACGCCGCTCTTCCTGCAATTGAAGCAGGCAACGTCGTCGGTCCTGGAGGCCCATCTCGGCGCGAGTCATTTCGAGCATGCGGGTCAACGGGTCGTCGAAGGCCAGCGTCTGATCCAGGCGACCAGCGATGTACTGCTCGGCTGGGCCCGCTGGAAGCAGCCGGATGGGGACGAAATCGACTTCTACTTCCGCCAGCTCTGGGACGGAAAGGGCAAGATCGATGTCGAGACGCTTGGTCCGAGACGGCTTGCGGCCTATGCGGGGCTATGCGGCAAAACACTCGCCTTCGCACATGCCCGTTCCGGCGATGCCATGATGATTCGCGGGTACCTTGACAGTGGAAAAGCGGGGAGCGGCAAAGCGTTCGACGATGCGATGGTCGCGTATGCGGACCGGTACGCCGACATCACTGCACAGGATCACGCGCGGCTCTGCGAGGCCATTGACGACGGGGCGATCGAGGCGGTGCGCGACATTTGACCGCTAGGGGCGGCGTGTTCGGATGAGCGGCTCCGCGCGGCGACGTAAGAACGCTACGAGTAGAGTTCCCCAACGAGAACACTCCGCGGCAACACGGAAATCGCCATGTGCTCCGACACGCTGTAGAGGCGCCGCAGTTTGTCGAGCATCTCGAGCTGCGCGCGATGTTTCGCCAGGCGATTCGGATCGTCCTGGGCCAAGCGCGCCACCTGCTGCTTTTGCAGATCCGCCGATAGCTCGAATATCACCGTGCGCTTCGCGACTACCGTTTGTGCCGCTTGCTCGTTCCTCTCGACCAGGGCGCGCAGCGCCGATTGAGCTGCGTCCAGAACGACCGCCAGCAGACGCTCCAGCATTTCCGTCGTCTCCTTCGAGGGTGCGATCTCAGCTGCACTGAACGCTCTGGCCAAGGGCGCCATTTCGCGGCTGAGTGTGGCGCTCATGCTTTCAATCTCGCCGGTGGCGACTACCAGCCGCGCATGCTCTTCGGCGTCGGTGTCGCTCAACTCACTACGGCCGATGTGCTGCAGGTAGGCGAGCACGGCTTCGCGCAATACCACAATCTGGTCGAACTGCTGCGTGAGTTCGCTCGTGTCCCTTGCTTGGAACGCTGCTTTGGCGCTTGCGAGCATGTCGTTGGTGAGCTGACTCATGTGCCCAAGTTCCATCCGCGCGCGCTCCAGGGCCATCGACGGCACCTGGATCAGTTCGTCATCGAGATACTTCGGTCGAATGATCTCCTTCTGCACATCGGCGCGATCCGGAATGAGCCGGGTGGCCAACTTCGCAAACAACGCAGCAAACGGCAGAAAGATCACCGTGTTGGTAGTAGCCCAGATCGTTGCGGCGTTCGCGATCTGGCGTGGCACCTCTTCGGCAAGTCGCTCGACGCCATGCAGATCAGGGGCGAGGGGAGAAACCATCTCGGCGATCATCGCGAGCTGCGGGATGAACGGCAGCCAAATGGCCGCCCCCAAGACATTGAACAGGACATGCACGACCGCCGCGCGTTTTGCATCCTGCGGCTTGCCGATTCCGGCAAGTATGGCCGTGATCCCGGTGCCGATTTTTGCGCCGAAGAGAATTGCGATTCCCGCTGGCAGAGACAACAAGCCCTGCGTGGCCATGACGACGGCAAGACCAATCGTTGCCGACGACGATTGCACGAGCGCGGTGAAGAGCGCGCCGGCGAGCATGCCGAGCACAGGATTTTGCAGGGATTGCAGAAGTTCGGCGAAGCTCTGGTTCGTACGCAGCGGCGCCATGGCCGCACCCATCGTCGCCATGCCATAGAACAGGAGTCCAAGCCCCATCAACATCGCGCCATAGTGGCGCGCGACACCCTGCTTCCAGACGAAGCTCATCACGAACCCGATTGCGATGAACGGTAACGCGAGCGCGGTCGTGTTGAATGCCACGATCTGCGCAGTCACGGTGGTGCCTACGTTCGCGCCGAAGATGACACCGACCGACTGCACCAATGTCAGCAGCCCCGCGCTGACGAAGCCCACGACGAGCACGGTGGTCACGGAAGAGGACTGGATGACTGCGGTAACGATGGCGCCGGTGATGGCACCGAGAACCCGGTTCCCCGTCAGCTTGGCCAACAGCGTATTCATCTGCTTGCCTGCAGCCGCCTTCAGCCCATCGGTCATCTTCTCCATGCCGTAGAGGAAGAGTGCCAGCCCGCCAAGCAGCTGAATGGTCATTGCCACCGGTGCTAGTTCATCCATGTTCAGACTCTCGGAGTTTCCGGGCAGATTATGCGCGTTCGACGACAAAGCGACGCTTAACGTGTGCAACGCCGTTTACGAAGATGGTCAGCTCGTGACGCCCCGGATAGTGCGTTCGCGTCGTGAAGTCCGTGAACCGGTGTCGGCGCGCGAAATGCAGACGTTCATGCGCCTTCATCTGTTTGTCAGCGACCTTGAACACCTTCTTCGAACGTCCGCCCGTCTTCGTCAGGAAGTCGATGCCGTACTCGATGCGGACGTGTGCGGCTTCTTTTGCCACGAGGGTGAATGAGAACGCGAGCGTGCTGCCGATGTGTACGGACGGGCTATCGAGCTTCAGCGACGAGGCGTTGACCAAGCCGGTATCCTGCTGGCCGAAGAGCGCCAGCGCGCGCTGGTCACCGCGTTTCAGCAGGGTACGACACGCATGCTTCACGAGCTTGTCGGTTTCAGTCGACGTGCCCAACCAGCGCCGTGCCACGTCGAGCACGACGTCCGGATGATCCTTTGCGATGTCGTTCAGATTGTTCGCGACGCTGCGCCGCACGTATTCGCTCGGGTCTGCGCGCAGGGCATCGAGGATCGGCAGAATCGGCGTCGGATCTGTTTTTAGCGCGCCGAGCCCGATACCCCAGGGCAACCTCGGCCGGCAACCTTCCGATGCGAGCCGACGAACGTGCTCGTTCTCGTCAACGGCCCAGTCGCGCATCACGGCGAGCATCCGTTCGCCGTAGCGCATGATGAACGGGCGCACCGCGTACTCGCTCGACGAGTAACGCGTGAGCACGGCGAGCGCCGGCACCGACGCATCGAAGTCGTCCGCACCGCACAACTCGACGAAGTCGGGAAACATCATGGCGCGGAAGCCATCGAACTGCGGCGCCACCTCGAGGATCGTCGCGAGCTGGTTGCGATACTCGCCCGGCACATGATCCGCCAACGACTGCGCGATGCGCCGCATCCGTTGTTTCAGTTCGAGCGCACGCCATCCCGAGCCGAGCACTCCGCGTACGAACGCATCGCGATCGATCCCGGGGCTTGCATTGGAGAGTGCGCTCGAGAGCGCATCGGCCAGCGTTTCGATATACGAGGGCGAATACAGGAGTTTCAGCTTCATGCCGCCGGCCTCGGCAGTTCAGTTCCGCTCTACCAGCGTCCAGAGCGGGACTTGCGGTGTCGCTGCCTGCCGCGGTTCGAACCTGTACTGATCGGCGAGGCTGTCACGCACGCTGCGGGTCACCACGATCTCGTCGATGCCGCCGCAGTCCATTGCGTAATCGGCGTCGATCACCGCCGCACCCCACAACTGGAACTGGAACTGGTCTTGACCCATCACATCGGCGATTACGGGGCCCGCACAAATCCCAACGGTCAAGCCGAGGTGCGCGCTGCTGACCCGGTTGAAGTCCCACACGATCGAGCGCGCATCGAGCGCGAATTCCACGGCGCGGCGCGCGTGGTCTAGCAACGGCTGTGAAAAGCCGGCGACCGCGTGATAGGTGTCGCCCACGGTTTTGATTCGTTCGACGCCATGCCGCGCAGCGGCCTCATCGAACGCGCCGATCAGTTGCCGCAGCACCGCCACCGAGTTCGCATCAGACGTCGTCCGGGTGTATTCGGCGAGACCTTTCAGTTCCGCAAACACTACGCTGACGTCGTCGATTTGCTCGGTGATTCCGCCGGCTCCGACTTTCACCCGCTGCGCCATTCCTTTGGGCATCACATTTTCGAGCAGGCGACTGTTCTGCGCCGTGGCTTGTTCGAGCAGCGCCGCCTGTTTCTGCACGCCGTCGATGAGTTCGCGGAACGAGCGTGCCAGTTCGCCGATTTCGTCGCCGGTTTCGGTTTCAAAGGCGACGTCCGGCTTGCCGGAACGGGCCAGCTGGACACGTGCGATCAGGTTGTTCACCGGCCGCACGAAGGACGTTGCCAGGAACATCACCACGAACGTGATGACCAGCACGATCACCAGCGTCTCGATCAGCGTTTCGCGCGCCATCTTCCGCATGGGCGCATACGCTTCCTCGCGATCGACCTTTGCGACGATGGCCCATTGAAGACCGGCGACCCGCAACGGTGCCCACGAGGCGAGTATCTCGGCGCCGGTGTAGCCGGTCACGACGCCAGTCCCTTCGTTGCCGGTAATTGCCTGTTCGATGGGGTAGCTGTGTACCGTCTGATTCAGAATGGTGGTGCCCTGGTGAAGAATGCGCTTGATGTCGGCTTCCGGCGTTTTGATCGAGCGCAGCCGCTGCGCATATCGTTCCGGGGATTCGATCAGGCCGCGCGAATTCGAGCGCATCAGGTGATCCGGGCCTACCAGATAGACTTCGCCGGTTTTGCCGAGTCCATCGCGCTCCCACTGCCGATCGTTCGTCATCACGCGATCTATCGCGTCGGCGGGGAGTTCTACTAACAGTAGGGCAATGGCGCGACCGCCGACGAACAGCGGCGTGCCTATGAATGCGGTAGGAACACCGGTTCGGGCGCGGTGCGGCTGAAAGTCTGCAACCACAACGCGCCCGACCTCCGGTGAACGTTGCAGCGTGCGAAACAGATCACCAAGGTGGCCGCGCGCGAACGGGCCGTCTGACAGGCGCGTGCCGAAACTCGCATATTTGCGCGCCGAATAGACCACCGCGCCGCTATCGATGTCGACGAGCAGCACGTTGCTGAATCCCATGCCGAGGAACAGCCCCGTCAGGCGGTGGTGATACGCCTCGTGGACCCGGCTGTAGGCCGTGTCGTCGTCGGCTCTCAGCATTTCGGCCCGCTCGTCTTCCGGGAATGGGTTGTTCGCGATGTACTCGTATTGCAGATAGCGCGCCGCCGCCGTGTCCGGAAAGACCGAACTGATGTCGGGCGGTGCGCCGGTGGTCTTCGCCACCGCGGGCAGGAATTGCTCGCGATAGTAGTTGCGCAGTCTGGTTTCATTTTCTGGGCCGATCTCGACGGACTCGAGTTCGTGGAACGCATCGATGAATTCGCGCGCTGCCTCTCCGGAAACACCTCGGCCGCTGGTCCTGACTTCGATGATCAGACGTTCGAGCAACTGCTCGATCTGCGACGCACGCGAGGTTCGCACGGTCGTAAGGTGCGCGAACGCGCCGTTCTGCAGTGCGTGGTAGGTGGTTCGGTAGTTCAGTGTGGCAACGACCGCGATCGACGCGATGCTCACTGCCAGCAACATCACCAGAAGTTTCGACTTTATGCTGAGGTTAGCCATCGGCGGCGGGACTCATTTCGTTTCTCCAGGTTCGTTTAACGCGCCGTCGCGCCTTCTCAGCTGACGATTGTCATGGTTGTTGACCCGGCCGCGGCTCAGCAGCGAGTTCCCGGCTCGAGGTGGGGGCGTCGCGCGCTTCACCGGCTCACGGTTCTTCGCGGTACACGACGTTGCCGCCGACCATCGTTTCGAGCACGCGCACGTTCGCGATGTCTTCAGCCGGAATCGTCAGCGGGTTGCGGTCGAGCACGATCAGATCGGCGAACTTGCCCACTTCCAACGAACCGGTGACCGTGTCCTGGTGCAATTGATACGCCGCGTTGATCGTTGCCGCTTCGAGTACGGCGCGCGGTGACAGACCCGGATCGTCGCCGAGCCGTCCGCGATACTCGGGCGGCGCATCCGGCGTGTTCGTGCGCGCAACACCCACCTTGAACGCGAACCACTCGTTGAGCGGGTCTACGGGCCAGTCGCTGCCGAAGGCGATGCGTGCACCGGCAGCCGCGAGCACGCCTGCGGGCTCCATGCGCTTCATGCGCTCGGGGCCGAAGTAGTTGACGAGTCCCAGCGTGTCGCCGGCCGGCTTGCCCCATTGAAGCGACAACACCGGTATGACGTTCAGCTGCCGGTAACGCGGATAGTCGCTGGGGTCGACGATTTCGTTGTGTGCAATCGCCGGTCGAACGTCGGCCTTCGGCAGTGCACGACGCAGCGCTTCGGCGCCGTCGAGCGCGGCGCGCACCGCTGCGTCGCCGTCGGCATGCATGTGCGGATCGATGCCGGCCTTGCCGAGACCGATCAGAAGATCGGCCAGTTGCGGCGGCGTGAAATACACGGCGGGTCCACGGCTTGCGCCCGCTACCCAATTCGGTGTGTCTGCGGTGCCCGCATTCGTGTTGTACGGTTCGATCATCGCGCCCGTGAGCGCCGGCGCCGAGATGACGCCGTCCAGGAACAGCTTCGCGTTGCGAACGGTGATGCCCGGCGCGCGACCGATCGCCCCTTCGTCGTATTGTCTGGCGGCTGCGACCACCGATGCGACCGCGGCGACGGGATCGGTACCCTGCGACGGTTCGATTCGCGGTGCGAAGTGTGCACGCGCCGTAAGTGCGCCGGACTTGCGTACGGCTGCAAACGCGGCCAGGTCCTCATCCGGCGCGATCGCGTCGAGAAACGTCGTGATGCCTTGCGCGCGCATGGCTTTCAGCGCGGCTTCGGCGGCGGCCACGTTGTCTGCAGCGGTGGGTTGCGGGATCAGCGTTTCGAATACGTTGAACGCCGCATCTTCGAGCAGGCCGGTCGGTTCACCCGATGCGTCGCGCCAGATCTTGCCGCCGAGCGGGTCTTTCGTGTCGGCGGTGATGTTGGCGAGCTGCAGCGCGCGCGTATTCGCGAGCACCGTGTGGCCGAACGAAGACCGGACGATGATCGGTCGTTTCGTTTTCAACGCGTCGAGCGTTGCCCGGCTCGTCGTGACGCCGGCGGGCCGCATGTTCTCCTGGAACCAGCTGACCACTTCGAGCCACTTGTCCGGCTCGTCTGCTGCCGATTCATCCAGACACTTCTGCACGCGCGCCCGAAACTCAGGCACCGTGAGCGAGGCGTAGTCGAGCCCGCACTTCAGCAACTGTGCGCCGGCCTGCAACGGGTGCATATGGCCGTCGACGATGCCCGGCATCAGGAAGCGGCCGTGCAGGTCCACCAGTTCGGTAGAGGGGCCGATCCACGCGTCGAGCCCGCTGTCGGAACCGACGTAAACGATCTTGCCATCACGGATCGCAATTGCCTGCGCGTTGTCGTGCGCCCCACTGGCGGTGAAGATCACGCCGTTTCGATAAGCCCGATCGCTTGGATTCGATGCATCAGTCGCGCCGAGCGGTCCGCTCGCGAACAGACAGACCACGACCACCAGCAACATGCGCATCCGGCAAAGCTCCGCAGGGAAAGGCGGAGCAAGCGTAACGCATATGGATCAGACGGCGAATCCGGGGGGCGCTACGTATCCGCCGAACTCTCGCTCGAACAGTTGCGCGAAGGCGATGCCGGTGCGGTCTTCGAGATGCGGTGCGATCGCCTGTATGCCGATCGGCAGACCGGTGACGCTGCCTCGGCCGGCCGGGATCGCCGTAGCCGGCAATCCGGCGAGCGAAGCAACGCTCATCCATATCGGCTGCGACTTGTATGGAACGCGTACGCCGTCCACGTCGATCGTGCGCTGGTCGATGTCGCTGTGATCGTGCGTAAAGGCGGGCGTCGGCAGAACGGGGCATACCACGATGTCCCACTCCCGGAACAATGCTCGCCATTGATGAACGATGCCGAGCCGCGCGCGATCCATGCCGATCCAGTCGCGATGGCTCGACACCAGCCCGCGCAACTCGGCTGAGGCCGGATTGGTCGGCGGCATGTGCGCGAGCGCCGTTTTGATGCCTTCGTAGTTGGTGTCGGGCATGTCGGCGCCGAAGAACGCCATCAACAGGTGTACGAAGGCGCGCGAGGTCGCTTCCAGGTCCGGTAGCAACGCGCTGGCGCGCGCAACCCGGCAACCGCTTCGTTCCAGACCTCCGGCCACGTTCTGCAGCACCGAGTGCACTTCGCCCGAAAGCGTCACTTGCGGATGCTCGTCGAGCACGAGCACACGAAAATCCTTCAGGTGCTCGTGGCGCGGCGGCGGAAGCGAAAGCGTGTATGCAATCGCATCGGCCTCATCCGGACCCGCGACGACGTCGAGTGCGAGCGCGAGGTCGGCCGCGCCGCGTGCCATCGGCCCCAGCACCGCGAAGTCGACGTCTTTGTTCACCGAAAGCACCGGCACGCCCGGCGGCGCGAAACCGCGCGTGGGCACGAGACCGAACGTCGGCTTGTGCGCGAACACGCCGCAGCAGTGCGCCGGGA
>JBGSNQ010000170.1:0-19749 GCA_041739525.1 Pseudomonadales bacterium
GCTCGGCGCCACCCGGCTCGGCGCCGGCGCGACGATGGGCGCCACCACCACGCTGATCGCAACGGTCGTCGCCGCTGCGATTGCGTTCGTCGTGTTCGGCCAATACGCGCGCAAAGAAACCGTGAGCGGCTATCTCGAACCCGATCGCGGCGTCATCCGTGTGTTCCCGCCGCGTGCCGGGGTCATCGAACGCATACACGTGTCCGATGGCGACAGCGTTCGTCGCGACGACGTGCTGTTCAATGTGGTGGATCTGCAATCGATGCCGGACGGAACCGACGCGGACAAGCAGCTGCTGTCCGGATATGCGAACGAGCGCGCCACACTCGCTGCCACGCGCGAGCGCGAATCGAGTCGCCTTGCCGCCGATCGCGCGGTGCTACTCGCGCAGTTAGAGACGACCTCGAGGCAAGCACACGAAGTGAGCCGGCTGATCGATGTGCAGGTCGAACAGAACGAGCTCGCCGATCGGCAACTCCACGCGTTGGGCAAGCTGCACGACAGCGGCGCGTTGCCTGCGGTGGAGTGGTTTTCGCGACGCGAGCAGCACCTGCAGGTTCGCGAGCGTTTGCAAGCCACGCGGCAGTCTTACGAGCGCATCGTCGGCGAGCGCGCGTCGTTGACCGCGCAACTGAGGCGATTGCCGCTCGAACACGCCGAGCGTCTTGCGGATCTCGAATCAAGGGAAACCGCGATCGAACGTGCGGAAGTGCAGATTCGGGCGCGCCGCAACTTCGACGTACGCGCGCCGGTAAGTGGGCGTGTAGTAACGGTGAACCGGAAAGTCGGCGACACCGCATCGCCGTCGGATTTTGCGCTGACCCTGATCCCGGACGACTCGAAACTGATCGGTCGCCTGCTGATTCCAACAACTGCGATCGGCTTCGTCGAGCCCGGCCAGGACGTGCGCATGCGTTACGACGCATTTCCGTACCAGCATTTCGGCGTGCAGGTCGCGCGAGTGCGCGACATCGCGCGCAGCGTGTTGTTCGACGGCGACGCCTACGGACCCTTGCGCGTCACCCAACCCGCCTATCCGGCGTCCGTGGACCTGCTCAGCCAGACGATCGGCGCCGACGCGCGCAACGTACCGTTGCAGTCGGGCATGTTGTTCAGCGCCGACATCGTTCTGGAACGGCGCAGCATCCTGGAATGGGCAATCGAGCCGCTGCTCGGCATGCGAGGCCGCGGCTGATGCGCGGCCGGTTGCCGGTGATGCTGCAATCCGAAGCGTCCGAGTGCGGCCTGATCTGCCTCGCCATGCTCGCTGCATTTCACGGCGGCGCAACGGATACGCACGGCTTGCGCCGGCGCCTCGGTGCGACGTTGCGTGGTTGGTCGCTACGCACGTTGATCGCCGCGGCGACGACGCTCGGTTTGTCAGCGCGTGCACTGCGCGTCGACATCGACGAACTTCGCCAGCTCACCTGCCCCGCGATACTGCACTGGGATTTCGACCATTTCGTCGTGTTGAAACGTGTCGCGAAGCGCCACGTGGAGATCCACAACCCCGCCGTAGGCGAACGGCGCTTTCCGTTTGCAGAGCTGTCGAAGCACTTCACCGGCGTCGCACTCGAAATAACGCCAACGACCGCGTTCGAGCGCGCGGCACGTACGCCGCGATTGAGCCTCTGGTCGTTGTGGCGCGGCAGCGAAGTGCCGCGCGGGCACATCGTGCAACTCGTGGTGCTGTCGGCGTTCATTCAGCTCTTCGCACTCGCAACGCCGTCGTACATGCAGCTGGTGGTCGACGACGTGCTGGTGAAACAGGACATCGACGTGCTGCCGCTGCTCGCGCTGGGCTTTCTGCTGCTGGCGGTGCTGAACGTTGCGACGAAGACGCTGCGGGGATTCGCCAGTCTGCATTTCGCGAATCAACTGAACTTCGCCCTGGGCGCGAGGTTGTTCTTCCACCTGATCCGGCTTCCCCTCGAGTATTTCCAGCGCCGTCATGTCGGCGACGTGGTGTCGCGCTTTCGCTCGCTGATACCGGTCCAGGAGTTCATCACCGGCGGCGTAGTGGCAGTCGTCATCGACGGCGCCATGGCACTGACGACGCTGATCGTCATCTTCGTGTACTCCCCCATGCTCGCCGGGATAGCGCTCGTCGCGTTCGTGCTTTACGCCGCACTGCGCGTTGCCCTGCTGCAACCGTTGCGCAGGCGCAGTCACGAGAGCATCGCAGCCGATGCACGGCTCGATTCGCACTTTCTCGAAACGATTCGCGCGCTTCAGGGAGTGAAGCTGTTCGGCAAGGAAGCCGAGCGCGAACGCACGTGGCAAGACCTGTTCGTAGATTCCATCAACGCAGGCGTGCGGGTCGCGCGGCTCAATCTCGGCTACGACGCACTCAGTGGACTGCTGCTCGGCGTCGAAAGCGTGCTGATCGTGTTCGTCGGCGCACAACAGGTTCTCTCGGGTGCGCTGACCATCGGCATGTTGTACGCCTTCATCGCATACCGAACACACTTCTCCAACGCGATGAGCTCGCTGATCACGCAGGTTGTGCAGGGAATGCTGCTGACGCTGCATCTCGAACGCATTTCCGACATTGCATTCGCCGAGCAGGAACCGGGCCTCAACGCGCAGTCGTCGTTCGCGGCTCCGGTGCGCGGCGCGCTGCGCGTGCACGACCTGAACTTCGCCTATCCGGGCGACGATCGACCGGTGTTGCACGACCTGAACTTCAGCATCGAAGCGGGCGAGCGGGTCGCCATCGTCGGCCCCTCCGGCGTCGGCAAGTCGACGCTGCTCCGGCTATTGATAGGTCTGATCCAGCCCAGCAGCGGGCGCATCGAAGTGGACGGCGTTCCACTCGACCGCCTCGGCATCCGCTCGTACCGGGCCGGCATCGCCGCGCTGCTGCAGGACGACGCGCTGCTCTCGGGCTCGATACGCGACAACATCACCTTCTTCGATCTCACCCCCGATCTCGCGCAAGTCGAGCGCGCGGCACGCATCGCCCACATCTACGACGACATCATTCAGTTGCCGATGGGTTTCGACAGCCGCATCGGCGACATGGGGTCGACCCTGTCCGTCGGCCAGCAACAACGCCTGCTGCTCGCACGCGCGCTCTACCGCGAACCATCGATGCTGTTTCTCGACGAAGGCACCAGCCACCTCGACCTGCCCACCGAAGTCGCGATCATGCAGTCGATCGCGCAGCTCGGTATCACGTGCATCTACACGACTCATCGCGAAGCGGTCGCTCAACTTGCAGACAGAATAATTTCGTTGGGGGGTTCGGACAGGTGATGCCGGCCAATGTCGCGTCCCTTGGTAGCCAGCACTTTGCGACACCGATACTCTCTTCGTCGCCGGATCACATGACGGCAACTGACGCACGGAGACCAACGATCCGATGAACATCATCGATTTCGAATGCGACACGCTCACGAAGGAGTGCATCGAAGATACGGTGCGCCTCATCAAGGAGGGTCGCGGCTTCGACAAGGAAGGCTACGCCCAGATCATGGCGCCCGGTTGGGCGGCGCAGCTGGGCATGAGCCTCGCGCAGTTCAACGAAGCGAAAGCCAAAGAGGGTCTTACCGCGTTGGCGCTGAAGCTTTGCGAAGTCGATATGGGTCGCGTGACGAGCCACGCCGGAGTCGTCGCGATGCTGGACGAAGCGGGCGTCGCGCAGGCGTGCATCGGCACGGCCGGGCGCCGCGCATCGAATGAAGACGGCGCCCGCCTGGCCGCGGAGTACCCGAACCGTCTCATCTCCTGGTTTCGCATCTGGGCCGACGAGGGCGAAGCGGGCGTCCGCGCGTTGGAACACGGCGTGCGCGAACTCGGTTGCCGCGGCTTCGAGATCGCCTCGTATCGCGAACAACGCTACGTGAACGACCCGGCATACTGGCCGTTCCTCGCGAAGTGCGTCGAGTTGGACATCCCGGTGCGGATCACCATCGGCATGCATCTGCTGACGGATCGGCCCTACGACTACGCTCATCCGAAATACCTCGACGACATCGCGGTGCGGTTTCCGACGTTGCGCATCGTGGCGGGCCTCGCCGGTTGGCCCTGGGTGGCGGAGACCTGCGCGGTCGTGTCGCGCCACGCCAACCTCTTCGTCGATTTCGCGTGTCGGCGCGTCAAACACCTGCTGGCGACAGGAGCAGGTTACGAAGCGCTGATCTACTACGGCGCACGCAACCTGCAGGACAAGGTGATCTTCGCGTCCGGCTGGGGTACGCAAGCGATTCCGCTCGCGCAACTCGTCGCCGAGACCGACGCGCTGCCCTTGACTGAACCGGTGCGCGCCAAGTGGATGGGCGGCAACGCCGCGCGTGTGCTGAAGCTGGACTGACCCTTGTGCGCAGTCTGCCGATCGCCCTGCCCTTCATGCCTCGCGCGCCCGCGAACTCAAGCGATGCGCCGCATCAACCCCTCTTGTGATGCTGACGCAACGAGCCGGCCATCGAGATCGAAGAACTCCGCGTGGTTCATGCCGCGCGCGCCACTCGCGGAGCTGGTGCGTTTGACGATGAGCAGCCAGTCGTCGATGCGGAAGTCGCGGTGAATCCACAAGGCGTGGTCGAGGCTAGCCATCTGGATTTCAGTGCGGGGGACGGTGTCGACGTGCGGCAATGTCGCGGTGGAGACCATGCCCATGTCGGAGGCGTAAGCGAGCAGGCAGAAACGTAGTGCCGCGTCGTCGGAGGGAACGGCGTTGCGAAACCGAACCCACACCGGATTCCAGAATTGTTCGCGGGCCGCGCGTGGTTGGTCTTGCGGAAACACCGAGCGCATTTCGAACGGGCGCGGATGTTGCGCCCACATGCTGATCTGCGGATTGGTTTTCGCTTCGCGGCGCGCCCGCGTGACGTCGTCTTCGAGCGCATCGGGGCGCGGCACGTTCGGCATCGCGATCTCGTGGCTCAGGCCCGGTTCCTCGACCTGGAACGACGCGTCCATGTTGAAGATCGCTTCGCCGTTCTGCACGGCGACAACGCGACGCGTGGTGAAGCTCGAGCCATCGCGGATGCGTTCCACTTCGTACAACACGGGACGTTCGGGCTCGCCGGCGCGCATGAAGTAGCCGTGCAGCGAATGCGGTCGGCGGCCTTCCACAGTGTTCGCGGCGGCGCGCAGTGCTTGAGCGAGTACCTGGCCGCCGAACAACCGGCCGAGCCGGTCCTCGTTGGCGCCGCGGAACAGATTCAATTCGATCGGTTCGAGCGCGAGGATTTCGAGCAGCCGCGCGGCTTCCTCGCTGACCGTTCCGTGAGCCTGCGCTTTCATGTGGACTGGGCTTTCATCGTGTCGTCACCTCGGCGCGAGGTATAGTCGGCGCCTGCACTTGTTTACCGATGAAGGAGAACGATGATGACCCGCAGCCGAGAAGTCCAGTTGAAGCGCCGGCCGGTGGGTCTACCGAAGGCGGACGATTTCCAGATCGTCGAAGTCGAAGTCGGCGCACCCGGGGCGGGCGAAGTGCTCGTCAGGAACGTCTGCATGAGCGTCGATCCGTACATGCGCGGCCGCATGGTCGACCGCAAGTCGTACGTGCCACCGTTCCAACTCGGCGAAACGATGACCGGAGGCGCAATCGGTCGCGTCGTCGAGTCGAAGCATCCGCAGTTCAAAGTCGGTGATTACGTGGAGAACGGTTTCGCCTGGCGCGAGGCGTTCACGGCGAAAGCCGAAACGCTGTCGCCGCTTGGCAAACTCGTCGCGCCAGCGTCTGCGTATCTCGGCGCGCTCGGCATGCCGGGCATGACGGCATACGTCGGGTTGCTGGAAGTGGGCGCGCTGAAAGACGGCGAAACGGTGTTCGTCTCAGGCGCCGCCGGTGCGGTCGGATCGATCGTCGGGCAGATCGCGAAGATCAAGGGCTGCCACGTGGTCGGAAGCGCAGGCAGCGCCGCGAAGGTGCGTCTGCTGACGGAGGAACTCGGCTTCGACCGTGCATTCGATTATCACGGTGGCGACCTGCTTGGACAGTTGCGCGACGCCGCGCCGAAAGGTCTCGACGTCTACTTCGACAACGTCGGGGGCGATCACCTGCAGGCCGCGCTCAGCCACATGCGCCAGTTCGGACGCATTCCGCTGTGCGGCGCCATTGCTCAGTACAACGACACCACACCGCCCCCCGGCCCCAACAACCTGACGCTGGCGATAGGCCTCGGGCTGACGCTACGCGGTTTCATCGTGTCGCACTTCAATCACCTGCGCGCGCAGTTCCGCCGCGACATGGAGAGCTGGATCGGCAGCGGTACCGTGAAGTATCGCGAGACGATCATGCAGGGGATCGAGCGCGCACCCGAGGCGTTCATCGGGCTCTTCACGGGCGAGAACGTCGGCAAAATGGTCGTGCAACTCGAGGAGTGATGAACATGCTGCGCAACACACTGCTTGGAGCACTGGTGTCGGTAACGTTGCTGGCGGGCGTGGCGTCGGCGCCCCTTTGCGTGGCCGCGGAGCCGGATCCCATCAAGGCCGCCGTCGCCGATCCGAACCGCACCGCCGAAGACCGCGCGCGCGACGAGCGCGATCACGCAGTCGACGTACTCACGTTCTTCGGCATCAAACCGGGCATGGTCGTGGCGGATGTCTTCGCGGCGGGCGGCTATTACAGCGAGTTGATCGGGCGCGTCGTCGCGCCGAAGGGCAAGGTTTATCTCTACAACAACGCGGGCTTCGCGAAGTTCGCGGAGAAACCGCTTGCTGCGCGCGTGGCGAGCGGACGGATGGACAACGTCACCGTCATCGAGAAGGAAGTCGGCGAAATCGGCATTCCGGCAGGGTCGGTGGACGTGGTGCTGATGTCGATGAGCTATCACGATCTGTATTTCAAAGACGAAGGCTTCTCGGTCGACCCCACGATGCTCTTCAAAGAAGTGCACGCGATGCTGAGAAAAGGCGGGGAACTCGCGATCATCGACCACGCCGCGGACACGGGCACCGGCTCGTCGTCCGCGCAGGAACTGCACCGCATCGACGAAGCCTTCGCGCGCAAAGACATCGAATCGCGCGGCTTCAAGTTCGTCGGTTCGCTCGACGTGTTGCGCAATCCCGCAGACGACCACGCGAAGGCGGTGTTCGATGAAGCCGTGCGCGGTCACACGGATCGGTTCATCGACAAATTCGTACGCGAATGACGAAGCCGCTGGCGAGCCGCTCGACGAGCGGTGCGACCAAATGCAGCGAACGGCTGGCCAACGGCTCGCCAACGGCGCCCGCCGCCCCTTGCAGTCGTCGTTCAGCGGAGTACACTGCGCGCCTCATCCGAACCCAAGAATCCCCGCCCGGGGCCATCTTCTTGTTTGAAGAAGGGTTTGACGAAAGGACGGAAAGATATGCAGCTCATCGACATCGGACATTACGCGCGCAGGTGAGCTGCCCGAGCTGATCCGAGCTCTTTCGAAAGTTCCGGACCCCGCAAGGCCTGCTCATCGTTTGAAGCGAGCGGGTTTCATTTTCTAAAAGGTTGCACTGAACCCGCTCTGTCTAAAAAGACTTAGGACGGATCATGGCACACGCGAAACACGACAATCTCTGGGCCGTCACCACCGGGCAGCGGGTCCGCTACTCCGGTGCCATCGTCGCCATGGCGGTCGCAAACCTCTGCATGTTCGGCGCGCCGCTGATCGCGAAATATGCGATCGACGTGGTGGTAGCGAAGGACGTCACGCTCGGCACCCCATTGCTGGTGGCGCCGTCGCAATGGCTCGAGCAGACGTTCGCGTCACAGAACGCGTTCGCCTGGTACCTGCTGCTGTCCGCGGTGCTCGCCATTGCGGTGACCGGTATTGGCGGTGTGTTCCAGTATGTGCGCGGCGTTTGGTCTGCGATTGCCTCCGAAGCGATCGTGCGGCGCCTGCGCGAAACCCTCTACCGCCATCTGCACGACCTGCGCGCGGGTTACTACGATGACGCCGACACGGGCGACCTCGTGCAACGTTGCAGCTCCGACGTCGAAACGTTGCGCGTGTTCCTCTCGAGCGACGTGGTGGAGATCGGCCGCTCGATCCTGCTGATCCTCACCGTAACGCCGATTCTGTTCTGGCTCGACACGCAGCTCGCGTGGGTGTCGTTGTGCCTGATTCCGTTCATCGGTCTGTTCGCCTACATCTTCTTCCACAAGGTGCAGCAGGTGTTCCAGGTCACCGACGAAGCGGAAGCGGCGATGACTGGCGTGCTGCAGGAGAACCTCACCGGTATTCGTGTGGTGCGCGCGTTCGCCCGGCAGGAATACGAAATCGCCAAGTTCGCCGAGAAGAACCGCATCCACCGCGACCTCAACAACCGTCTGATCACGCTGATGGGCCGTTACTGGGGTACCGCCGATTTCTTTTCGCTGATGCAGATCGGCCTCGTACTCGGCGCAGGCGCCTTCGCGATCATCGACGGCCGCATTTCGGTGGGCACACTGTTCGCGTTCCTGACGTACGAGGGCATGGTGATCTGGCCCGTGCGCCAGCTCGGCCGCGTGTTGACCGATTCCGGTAAGGCCGTCGTGTCGCTCGGCCGCACCAACGAAATTCTGAATCAGGCCGAAGAGACGCAGGAGCCGACGCCGAGCCACGGCCGCGCCGACGGGGAAATTCGCATCGAGCACCTCACGTTCGGGTACGACGCCGCGCGTCCGGTGATCACCGATTTCTCCCTGCACGTGTTGCCGGGCGAGACCGTGGCATTCGTCGGCGCACCGGGTTCAGGCAAGTCGACGCTGATCCGGCTGCTGCTGCGCCTGTATCCGTACCAGCAAGGGTCGATCAAGTTGGACGGCCAGGAAGTGAGCGACGTGAACCGGCACTGGTTGCGCCATCAGATCGGCGTGGTGCTGCAGGATCCGTTTCTTTATTCGCGCACGATCGCTGCGAACCTGAAGGTCGGCCGCCCGGATGCGCCGGATGAGCACCTCGAAAAGGCCTGCGTCGATGCGGCGATCCACGACTCGATCATGGAATTGCCGGAACGTTATGAAGCCTTGGTGGGCGAGCGCGGCGTCACGCTATCCGGCGGACAGCGGCAGCGACTCGCGCTTGCGCGTGCGTTGCTGAAAGACCCGCCGGTGCTGGTGCTCGACGATTCGCTGTCTGCGGTGGATACGGGCACGGAAGGCTTGATCCTGAATGCACTGCGCGCGCGACGCGGCCGCCACACCACGCTGATCATCGCGCACCGGTTGTCGTCGGTGGTCGAGGCCGACCGCATCGTGGTGCTCGAAGCGGGACGTGCGGTGCAGATCGGCAGCCACGCGGAATTGTCGACGGTCGATGGACCGTACCGGCACTTGTGTCGGATTCAGGGGTCGCTCGACGCGGAGATTCGCGTCGACGTTTCTAGAGCCGGGAGTTAGGGACATGTACGACGACGACAACTACGACGACGGTTTCGACGAGGAAGCGCTCGCGCGGCGGATGCGGCTGCAGCTATGGCGCAAGCTGTTCGCGTATACGAAACCGTATCGCCGCGAACTGCTGATGCTCGGCTTTTTCGCCACCCTCACGGCGCTGATGGACGTTTCGTTTCCGCTGATCACGCGCGGCGTAATCGACGCGGTGGACGCACACGGCGCGGCGGTGAATTTGTGGCCCTATGTGGCGGCGTACGTTGCGTGCACCACGGCATTGTCGCTGTCGGTCGGCTGCTTCATCTGGGCCGGTGGAAAACTGCGCACGCACGTCAGCCACGACATCCGCCGCGACGGATTCGAAAATCTGCAACGGTTGTCGTTCTCGTTTTACGACCACCGTCCGGTCGGCTGGTTGATGGCGCGGATGACATCCGATAGCGAACGGCTCGCCAACATTCTTGCCTGGGCGTTCCTGGACATCATCTGGGGCGTCACGCTGATGCTCGGCATTGCGGTCGCGATGCTCGTCATGAACGTGAAGCTCGCTGTGCTCGCGCTGGCGGTGATACCGATGCTCGCGTGGGTCAGCTTGCGCTTCCAGAAACGCATGTTGCGCAGCGCACGCGAAGTGCGCCGCACCAACTCGCGCATCACGGGTACGTACAACGAGAGCATCATGGGCGTGCTCACGAGCAAGGCGTTCGTGCGCGAAAGCGAAAACCTGAACGACTTCAAGCAGCTCACCGGCAAGATGTACGACGCGTCGGTCGAGAACATGATTCAAGCCGCGCTGTACGTGCCGATCATCGTTACGCTCGCGAGCCTCGCGGTGGGCGTTACGCTCGCGGTCGGCGGCTTCGACCTTCTGCACGGCGTCATCAGCGTGGGCACGCTGGTCGCATTCATGGCGTATGCGCGCAACTTCTTCGACCCCGTCGAACAGCTCGGCCGCTGGTTTGCCGAAATGCAGATGGCCCAGGCATCGGCCGAACGCATCATCAGCCTGATCGACGCAGTGCCGGCAATCCGCGATTCAGACGACGTGATCGAAGCGACCGCGCTGCAGCGCGACCTGCCGGTGCGGCAATCGGTGGGTGAAGACGGCGGCCCCGCGCGTATCGAACGCATCGAACTGAAAGACGTTTGCTTCGACTACGGCAACGGCCGTCCGGTGCTCGACCACGTGAACCTGACTGCGAGCAGGGGCGAAACGATCGCAATCGTCGGCGCAACCGGCGGCGGCAAGAGCACGCTCGTCAACGTGATCTGTCGTTTCTACGAACCGACGCGCGGCGCCGTGCTGATCGACGGCATCGACTATCGCAAGCGCGGGCTGCATTGGCTGCAGTCGAACCTCGGCATCGTGCTGCAGAACGCTCACGTATTCTCCGGCTCGATCCTCGAGAACATCCGCTACGGACGGCTCGAGGCAACGGATGAAGAAGTGCACGACGCAGCACGGCTGGCAGGTGCGCACGATTTGGTCATGGCGATGGCCGACGGCTACAACACCGAAGTCGGTGAAGGCGGCAGCCGGTTGTCGGCCGGGCAACGGCAACTCGTGTCGTTCGCGCGTGCGATCCTCGCCGATCCCCAGATACTCGTGATGGACGAAGCGACGTCCTCGGTCGACACGGAAACCGAGCAGCGCATCCAGCGCGGCATGGCAAATGTGTTGGCGGGCCGCATCGCATTCGTGATCGCGCATCGGCTGTCGACCATTCGCAATGCCACGCGCATCGCCGTGATCGAACACGGCCGCATCATGGAGATCGGTTCACACGCGGAACTCATCGCACTGCGGGGACACTACTTCGATCTGTATCGGCAGCAGAGCCTCACCGAGACCACTCGCGAACTGACCGACTTCAGTCCGCGGCTGGTGTGAACCGCGTGATCACCGTTCGGCGCGCAACGGCGCAGGACGCGGCGCTCATCGCACAGCTCATCACCACGGCGTTCGCGGAATACCGTGATCGCCTGGTGCCGCCCTCGGGCGCCCTGAACGAAACCGCGACGGCGATAGCGATGGAACTCGCAACGCCGGAACGGTTGGGCTTCGTGGCGCTCGACGCTGCCGAACCTGTGGGCTGCGTGTTGTGCAAACCCGATGGCGGCGACCTGTACTTTGGCCGGCTTTCGGTCGCTCCCGAGTGCCGCGGTCGCGGCATCGCGCGAAGGTTGATCGATACCGTGGAAATGCACGCACGCGACAAGGGCTTCCCGGCGGTGGTGCTCGCCGTGCGGATCGCGTTACCGGAGAACCGTGCGCTGTTCGAACGGTGCGGCTATGTCGAGATCTCGCGCCATGCGCACGTGGGCTTCGATCAGCCCACGAATATCAGAATGCGCAAGACCGTAGCCGTCAGTCAGCACCTGGCGTAAGTGCACCCATCCTTGGTTGGTCAGCGCGCCCGCGTCTCCCACAAGCGCGGGTCGGACGGCACCCGTTCCGCGAATTCCAGCGTCAGCGTATTGTCCGAGCCGAATCGAAACATGGATGGAGAGAACGCAGTGCAGAACGACGGCTTGAGAACCTTTGTAGACTCCGTACGACGCAGTTGGGGTCCTCTTTCGACGGATCTTGTTGATCGTTGTCGCAGTCACGCCCGGGACCTGTTACGAACATCGCCTTCGGAACCGTGGCTCGCGGATTTGCATCGATCAATGCCTGCGAACGAGGAACTTTATCGAGATCCGGACCACGGCTTCGTGCTGCTGGCACACACCGAGCACATCGGCCTTTATCGACCGCCGCACGACCATGGACGGGCATGGGTGATGTACGCCGTGCAGCAGGGCGAGATCGAGATGCGCACTTTCGCGCGCGTAGAGGCCGGGGACGGCGTTCGCCTGGTGCAACGCGACTGCACGGTAGTGAGTGCACAGCAGGTGGAGATCTACCTTCCTGGAGACATCCACGACACCCGTTGTCTGACGGACACGGCGCTACTGTTCCGATTCACCGAACGCGATCTCCACCGAGAGGATCGCATCGAGCATCGAGTCACTCGCTATGTCGATCGGGGAGGTCTCTGGGTTCCGCCCGAGCGGTGATTCCCTTCAATGATTCAGTTTGAACGACACCCCGAAGTCCGCGAGGTTCGCGACGTGAGCCGCATCGGTGCCTTCGCCGGTGAAGCGGTCGGTCGAAAAAGCCGTCGCAGTGTCGGTCTTCAAGATGCGCCAGCCATGCTGGTGGACGCAGTTGATCGCGATGCGCTCTGCTTCGGCAAAGGTCCTGCCGAACGCGAACACCGTGCAGTAGCGGATGTTGTCGACCCACGCGTAGGCGTCGTAGTTGTGCCGGACGCGGTAAATGAAAAGGTAAACGTGACCTTCGAGATGCGCGCGACTACGCGCGAGCGGCGGCGCCTGCACCGAACCGGTACCGATCGTCGACGCGCGCACCAATTCAGAGCGCTCGTCCGAGCGAGCTGAGGTCGCCTCCGCCACCATCAATGCCTTTCCGTCAGCCCTCGAACCCGGTATTGCCATGTTCGTCGTCCTTCAGAGCAACCACACCGCCAACTGAATAGCAATTCGCATGCCGGGTTGTCCGCATTCACTTTGCAAACGCTTTGAGCGCCCTCTGTCGTGCGGCACTGTGCTCGACAATCGGCTCCGGATATCGCTTCGCCCCGCCGAACCGCCACGGTTCGAATACTGCGGAGCCTTCCAGCTTGGAGAGTTCCGGAACCCATCGGCGCACGAACGCGCCTTCGGGGTCGAACTTCTTTGCCTGCGTCACCGGATTGAAGATGCGGAAGTACGGCGCTGCGTCGGTGCCGGTCGATGCACTCCACTGCCAGCCGCCGTTGTTCGCCGCAAAGTCGCCGTCCACCAACAGATCCATGAAGTGGCGCTCGCCGTGTCGCCAGTCGATCAGCAGGTGCTTCGTCAGGAACATTGCCGTCAGCATGCGCAAACGGTTGTGCATCCAGCCGGTTTCGGCGAGTTGCCGCATTGCGGCGTCGACGAGCGGGTAGCCGGTGCATCCCTCGATCCACGCACGCAATCCTGCGGGGTCGTTTCGCCATTGCACATGGTCGGCCGATGCGCGGAACGCGCGCCCGCGGCTGATGGCGGGAAATGCCGCCGCAACGTGCGCGTAGAACTCGCGCCAGATCAGTTCGCTGATCCACGTCGAGGCGCCGACGTCGCCACTCGCGAGCGCACCGCCATTGCGCGAGCGCGCCGACGCAATGCAATGGCGCGCTGAAATCGCGCCCACCGCAAGATACGGCGACAGGCGACTGGTGCCGTCGAGCGCGGGTCGATCGCGGTCTGATTGATAGCGCCGCATCGCGCCATCGGCAAACGCATCGAGGCGTTGTCGCGCCGCCTTCTCACCACCGGGCCACAGTTCGGCAAGCCGGTCGTCACCTACCCGGCCGAGTACGTCGGGAATCGCGTCTGATTCGACGTCGATCCTGGGTTGTCGCCGCGGCACCGGCAGCGGCTGCAACAGACCTTCGTCGACCAGCGCGAGCCAGCGGCGTTTGAACGGCGTGAACACCGTGTACGGCGCGCCCTCACCGGTGAGCACCTGACCCGGCGCGATGACCACGCCGCCGGAGAAACGACGAAACGTGATGCCTGCATCACGACACTTCGCAGCCGCTTCCGAATCGCGGCGCTGTTCGTCGAGCGGGTATTCGTCGTTGCACGTCACCATGTCGGCGCCGTGTGCACGCGCGATTCGGACGATCGCCGCCGGATGTGCGCCGAAGCGCGAAGCGGTGCGGATCAACAGCGGAATACGGAGCGCTTGCAACGCGCGCGACAACGCCGCCAGATTGCGCAGCAGGAATGAGCGTCGATTTGCACCTGCGCCATGCGACGACAACTGGCCTGGCGCACACAGGTATGCGCCGATGACCGCGCCGCGTTCACACGCAGCACTGAGCGCCGGATTGTCGTCGGTGCGCAGATCGTTGCGGAACCACACGAGCGTGCGCGGCTCCGCTGCTTGCGTGCCTTTCACAACTCGCGACGCAAGCCCGCCGCAGGCGGATGCGGCTCCAGATAGATCTGTTCGAGTGCGTAGCTGTCCGCAGACCGACGCAAGTGATGGCGAAGCAGCGTCAACGGCGCGAGTAACGGAATTTCACCACGGCGATAGCTGTGAATGGATTCCGCGAGCTCCCTTCGCGTCATCGAATCGAGATCGTCCTTCACGTAACCCTGCAGATGCTGCAACACATTGGCATGGCCGCCCCGCGTCGCCGCACGCGACAAGCCATCCATCAGTATTCGCACGTAGCCGTCAGCCCGGGACGCCGCGTCCTCCGACAAATCCGCCAGCAATCGGCCCGCCTGCTTGTAGTGCGAAACGCTGTGCGCCATCAGCAGATATTTGTACGCACTGTGGAACGCGATCAGCCGCGCGGCCGTAATGCCGGATCCCACGAGCCGCTGCCAATGCGCGTACGCGAACACCCGGGTGACGAAGTTCTCGCGTAACACCGCATCTTCGAGGCGCCCGCTCTCCTCCACCGGCAGTTCGGGTCGCGCTGCCACGATCTGGGCAGCGAACACACCGCGACCGTGACCGTTCGAAGAACCATCCGTTTCCGAATACACCTTCACGCGATGCAAGCCGCAGCTCGGCGAGTTCTTCATGAACACGTAGCCGGCGACATCAGCCAGCGACGGCAGCACGTCCGACGCATACCTCTGCAAGCGGTCAGTCACGTCCATGCTCGGGTTCCTGACCCCGCGGACGCGCGGCGAGGCGACGTCGCCAACCAGGCGGATCGGTTCGCGCGGCACGCCCATGCCGATCGCCACCTCGGGACATATGCCGCGAAAGGTGAACAGACCCGCGAGTTGTTCATGACATAGCGATGAGCGCTTGTGTCCGCCATCGTAGCGGACTTCGGATCCGGTCAGGCAGTCGCTAACAGCAACAGTGAGGGGCGGAGCGGGTCGATCGGGCAGCAGCTCATGCAACGACGAAGTCCCAAAGCGCATCGGCACCGCCGGCTGCGATCTGACGGCCGACACGTTGCTGCCAATAGTTTTCCCGGCCGAACTCGTCGCGCCACGCCAGCAACCGCCGCGTGAAATGGTGCAGCTGATGCTCGTGCGTGAATCCCATCGCGCCATGCACCTGATGCGCCATCTCCGACGCAATGCCGGCAGCTTCACCGACCCGCGCCTTGGCAACCGCCACCTGAATGGGAAACCGAGGCGAATCCAACGCCGCGATGGCCGCATCGGTCGCCCGCAGCGATGCGGCGACCTGCCCCGCCAGCAGCGCCAGATTGTGCTGGATTGCCTGGAAGCCGCCGATTGGTTTGCCGAATTGTTTACGTTCCTTTGCATAGTCGAGCGACAGCTCGAGCACGCGTTCGAGAGCACCTGACATGAGTGCTGCGCGCGATAGCGCCATCCACTCGAATACACGCGTCACGTCGATGCCGGTCGGCGCTCCACAACGGCCCGGAACGCCGAGAAAACGTACATCGTCGCGCGCCTCACCGGCAATGTTGGCGTGTTCGGTGATTTCGCAGTCCGAAACGTCGAGCATGACGATTTCGAGCGGATCACCGATTACGTAGCAGATACGCTCCATTGCGCGCGCCCACGGCACACCGACCAGCGCCACGTTCACTTCTCCGCCTTCGGCGCTGTGCGAATCGGCAATGCCCAGGCTGATGCGGCCCTGGAACACGCCGCACTCAGACGCACCTATGAGGTGATTTGCGATCAACGCTTCCGCCAGCGGTACCGGCAGTGCATGCCGACCGGCAACACGCAGCAACCTGAACGCATCCGCCAGCGTGCCGCCCCCCGCGGAGGTGGCCAGTTGCGGCAAACCGTTTTCCGCAATGACATCCCACAACCGCGCGGCATAGTGATGCTGTTCAGCGCGATCGAGCAGCGCCTTGTCGCAGTGGTCGGTGAACATGCGCTGCGCGGTATCGAGAATCAGTTGTGTCGTGTCCATCAGCGCAATCCCAGTCCACGCGCGATGACACCGAGCAGAATTTCACGCGTGCCGCCGCGTATCGTGAATGCCGGCATGTGCAGCAACGTTTGCGCCAGCGTCGCACGAAAGCGGTTGTCGTGATCGGCGTGCGGCGCGGCGAGACGCGCGATCTCCGGCAGTTCCTTCTCGAAATCGTTGCCGAGGGCTTTCACGAGCGCCGCCTCGACAGCCGGGCTCGAACCTGCCTGCAGCATGCCTGCGACGGAGATCGACATCTGCCGCAACGTCATCAGATGCGCCGCCAGGCGCCCGATGACCGCCGCCTGATAATCGGTAGGATTCGGTCCCGACACACGCACGAATTCGACCAGTACACGAAACGCCGACAAGAAACGCTCCGGTCCGCTTCGCTCATACGACAATTCACTGGTTACCTGCTCCCAGCCGTTGCCGGCGCGACCGACGAGTTGATCGTCTGGTACGAAACAGTCGGTGAACACCACTTCGTTGAAGTCTTCGTCGCCCGCGATGTTGCGGATCGGTCGCACCTGCACGCCGTCACCATGCAGATCGATGATCAACTGGGTGAGACCTTCATGCCGGCTTTGTCCCGGCGCGTCGGTGCGCACGAGCGCGATGATGAAGTGATTGCGGTGTGCGTCCGTAGTCCACACCTTCGTGCCGTTCACGACGTAGCCGCCGTCGACCTTGCGCGCACTGGTGCGCACCGACGCGAGGTCGGAACCCGAATCCGGTTCACTCATGCCGATCGAGAAGTAGCTTTCACCCCGCGTGATGGGGGGCAGGAATCGCTCCCGCTGTGCCTCTGTGCCGTAGCGCAATAGCAACGGACCACTCTGGCGATCGGCGATCCAGTGCGCGCTGACCGGCGCACCGGCCGCGAGTAGTTCCTCGGTAACGACGTAGCGTTCGAAGAAGGTTCGCTCGCCGCCGCCATACCGGCGCGGCCACGTCATGCCGATCCATCCACGCTTGCCGAGAGCAGCCGAGAACGCGGCGTCGTGGCCGTGGTTGAAATCGGAGTCCGGTAATGCGGTGCTCGGCTGATTGGCGCGCAGGAATTCGCGCACTGCGCCGCGTAGTGCCTCCGCCTGCGGCGGAAGGCTGATGTTGTCGAATCGAAGACCTTCCACTACGCCACGGCGCCTCGCTGAAGAGTCGGTTACGTTAGCGGCGCCATTTTGGCAATGCAAACGCGAATGCCGGTGCGACTTGCGGAGGGGGACTGCGTCGCTAACATACCTGCAGACCCACGAACGACGAAGTGCCGCGATGTCCGACAAGCCGAGCTATCTCAAAGTGCTGAACGCGATCGCGGTGGGCGAAACACGCGGCCACGCGCTGTTCGACGCATGGGCTAAGGCGACGCGCGATAGCGAGCTCGCAAACACGCTGAACGTCGTGGCAATCCGCGAGTGTGAACATGCGGCCGCATTCACGAAGCGCCTCTGTGAACTCGGCTACAGCGTTCGCGAAAAACCGGCGGGAGATTTCGAGGCGCGGTTGGAAACGCTGCGCTCGAACGCTTCCGACGTAGAGAAGTTCGAGCGGGTATTCGGATATGGCCGTGAACGCGACGACGAGGGCTTGGGCGGGATATTCGCAGACAAAACCATCGACCCGCTTACCGGCAAACTGCTCGGACGTTTCATCGCGGAAGAGCGAGACACGCGACGGCGCCTCGAAGCGCAATACGAACGCATCAAAACCGCTTCGATCGACGACGTCGGTCTGGAGCAGATCTCCGAACGGCTGGAGCGCCTCACGAAGACCATCGAAGAACTCAAAGCACTTCGACAGAAGGGGCGCTGAACCGGTGAGCGATTTCGACGAACGATTCGCACCGGTGCTCCGCGAGATCGAACGCCGCTGCGGCGTGGCAGGCAGCTTCGTCGATAAAGACCTGTTCCGCGTCAACATCGCCACGTTGTGGGCAAACATCGTGCTCGATCCGGCCGAAGCCGACCTGACCGACGAAGACATGGAGCCGCTGCACGATTTCCTGAATCAGTCGATCGAACCCGTGTTGGGGCACGGCGAAACGTTGACGGAGTGCTTCCGCTTCATCAACAGCAAAGCCGGCGAGCTGGCGATGGACCGATGTCACCTCACCACCACGCACCGCCAGATGTTGCTGTATTTCTGCTCGATGATTCTCGATCCGGTCGGACATCGGCGTTGGGCCGACGCTCAGCGCGAGAAGCTCACGTAGCGGAGAGGGCGAGCGGATCCCGCACAGGAACTTCCGCCCCTTCTACGATCGGTTAGCTGATCTACCACCCGGCCCGACGCGTCAGTCCGTCGCGCCATATCGTCAGGTCTTCGCGCAGCTTCGCTACCGCCATATCGGTCTGGCTCGTCAATACGAGCTGCATCAATGTCCGGTAGCCCTCCAGCCGGTCCTTCGGGTCCGGTTGATCGCGATGCAACAGCACTCGGTAGCGGCGCGCCTGATCGTAGAGGGCGTTTTGAATGTAGGTTGCACGCGGTGACGCTGCACCGGCGGTGAGCGCGAGATAGAACGCGCGATGCGCTTGCTCGTAGGAGTCGCGCGCCACCGGATCTTCGGATGTGGCGCAGCCGATTCGACGCTCGAGTACATGGAACGCGGCGACGATCGCCGCTTCGGAGTGTTCATCGCGACGCGCCATCGCCGCACGCAACGCACCTTCTACGATGGTCTGCCAGACGAAGATGAGATCGTCGACGTCTTCCGGGCTGAACGGTGCAACCCGAAACCCGCGTTGGCCCTCCGCTATCACCAGTCCCTCGCCTACCAATCTCGAAAGGGCTTCGCGAAGCGGACTCAACCCGATCGCGTAGCGCTGGCGCAACTCCGCCATGGCCAGTCTCGAGCCAGGTGGCAACGTGCCGTTGAGGACGTCGGATCTCAGTCGGTTGAACACCGACAACGCCAAAGTGGGCTCATTCCCTGAAGAAGCAGAAGTTGCGGTAGTAATTTCGTCGCCTCCAGAGAATTTCGAAATTATTTCAAAACTCCGAATAGAGTGTGTATCTTCTAGCCGGGCTTTCCCTTTTCAGGGAAAGGCCACGGGGAAACGAATTTCTACGTCAGCGGCGAACTGCGGTACCGATAAGCGTAACGACGCACCATCGTAGCGCAGATCAAACCCAAACGTAGGTTTCAATCAATGGGGAGTTATCGATGTCAATTCGCTCTATGCCGATCGGCGTGCATCGCCGTGCGGGTGGGTTTCATTGCGAGGGGAAGTTCAAATCGTTCCAGATAGCCGCGTGCGGAATTTCCGTTGCGCTGCTTTCTGCATTCACGGCCCAATCGGCGTTCGCTGAAGAGGCCGAAACCAAGACGACGGATCGCCGTCAGATCGAGGAGGTCGTGGTAACCGCCGAACGTAAAGAGGCGAGTATCAGCGACACGTCGATTTCGATTACGGCGTTCACCGGTCAGATGCTCGAAGACTTCGGTATCCGTAACGCGGAAGACCTGCAGAACATGATT
>JBGSNQ010000198.1:0-43461 GCA_041739525.1 Pseudomonadales bacterium
AGGCGCTCGAGGCCCGCCGCGATGATCCGGTGCGAGCGCAGGTCGGCCGCCGTCAGCGGGGAGCGGTCCTCCTTCCGCTGCACGGCGAAGTCGCTCGCGTACACGTCGAGGATCGCTTCGCCCGCCTCGCGCGCGAGCGCGACGACGTCGGTGAGGAGTAGGTGCGGGACGGGTTGCATGGGGGATCCGGCGGAAGCGCGCGTTATACCATAGGGCCCATGTCCGACCGTGCGCCGCCGCTGCCCTGGGACGAGATCGACACCGTGCTCCTCGACATGGACGGCACGCTGCTCGATCTCAACTACGACAACGTGCTGTGGAACGAGCGTCTGCCCGAGAGATACGCGCACCGCCACGGCGTAACGCCGCATGTCGCACGCGCGACGCTAGAGCGCCACTTCGTCGAGACGCGCCATACGATCGACCACTATTGCCTCGACTACTGGGCTCGTTTCACGCAACTCGACATGCTGGCGTTACATCGAGAGCTGACGCACCTCGTCCGCTATCGACCTCATGCCGAGGCGTTCCTCGATCGGATCAAGGCCACCGGCCGACGCGCAGTGTTGGTTACGAATGCGCATCGCGGCGGCTTCGACATCAAAGACGAACTCACCGGACTGGCCCGGCGCCTCGACCATGTGGTTTCTTCGCACGACTTCCGGGCACCGAAAGAATCTGCGGAGTTCTGGATCCGCCTCAATGAGACTCTCCCTTTCGATGCATCGCGTTCGGTGTTGATCGACGACAACGCCGCAGTGTTGTCCGCGGCTGAACGACACGGCGTATCACAACTGATCACTGTGAGCCAACCGGACTCCGGCCAGCCGCCGCGCAGCGAACTCGCGCACGTTTCGTTCAACTACTTCGACGAGATCATGCCGCCGTGAGCGATCCGCCAGACGATCCGGGAAAGGTGCGCCTCGATCGCTGGTTGTGGGCCGCGCGCTTCTATAAGACACGTTCAGCGGCAAAAGTAGCTATCGAGGGCGGCCGCGTTCACTGCGGCGGACAACGCGCGAAACCGTCCAAAGAGGTGAGCGTCGGTACGGAACTCGAAATCAGTCGCGGCATCAGCGACTTCATCGTCGTCATCACGGCCATTGCGCAGCGTCGCGGCAGCGCGACCGAAGCGGAGCAGCTCTATTGCGAAACCGCCGAGAGCGCGCAACGACGAGCTGAAATCGCCCAGCAACGTCGTTTGAGAGGGGCGCCGAGCGCACCGCAGATGCGACCCGACCGCCGCGATCGCCGCGAGCTGATGCGGCTGAAGCAATCGACTTCGGAGGACGACGAACGTTGAGTTCCGACCAGATCCGCTCGTTCACATTCGACGATGCGCCGATTCGCGGCCGCGTGGTGCGCTTGGCCAACGCGTGGCAGACCATTCGCTCGCGTAGCAGCTACGACGCTGCAGCGGAACATCTGCTCGGAGAGATGGTGGCGATCGTTGCGATGCTCGCGCAGGGAATCAAGCTCGACGGTAGTGTGATGCTGCAAATCCGCGGCAACGGATCGGTCAGAACAGCGATGGCCGAGTGCGTCGATCAAACCAAGCTGCGCGCCATTCTGCGCGCGGGTGATGGTGACGCAACCGAACGCACTCGTGTCGGCGGCGCAGGACAACTAGCGATCACGCTCAAGCCGCATCGTGGCCAGATGTATCAGGGTATCGTGCCACTCGAAGCCGACTCGGTGTCGCGCGCAGTCGAAACGTACTTCGATACATCCGAGCAACTCCCAACGCGCATCTGGGCAGCAGCGAGTCCACACGCCGCTGTCGGATTCATGCTGCAGCGTATGCCGGATCCGCAACGCGCGCGTCCGCCGGAACTCGAACGGATCGCGGAAGCCTGGCGTCGCATTCAGATGCTCGCGGACACGGTGACCGATCGCGAACTGCTGACGTTGCCCGCGGAGCGGCTGCTGATGCGACTGTTCAACGAAGAGACCGTGCGATTGCAGTCACCCTCGAACCTCGAGTTCGGTTGCTCGTGCTCGCGCGAACGCACGGCCAACACACTGCGGATTCTGGGTCGCGCCGAAGTGGACGACATCCTCGCGCAGGAGGGCCGCATAGAGGTCACTTGCGAGTTCTGCGGCGCGAGTTATCGCTACGATCCGATCGATGCGCGGCTATTGTTCGAGCCGCTCGCCACGGGGCTTTCAAGCGCACCGCAATAGCGGCCTCACCTTCGCACAACCGCGTTACAACCCCGATCGCCTGGCTTGGGGGCGTTTGGCATAATGCACGCCCCCTGACCCTCCACCCGTATCGAAGCGAGCACACGATCCGCTATGGCATTAGATATCGACACCACGCGCCGCAAGAACGTCTACACCGAGCTGTCGGCGGCGGAACTCGCAGAGCTCGCTTTGCTGCGGGGCGAAGGACAGTTCGCTGCCAATGGCGCCATCGTCGTGAAGACCGGTAAGCGAACGGGCCGATCGCCGAAGGATCGCTTCATCGTGAAGGACCGCATAACCGAGAATACGGTCGACTGGGGCACGGTAAACCAACCCATCGCGCCGGAGGTCTTCAACGCGCTGTGGGATCGTGTCCGGGCTCATCTGGCCGACACCGAGACGTTCGTGTCGCATCTGCATGTCGGTGCGGACCCGCAGCACTACCTGCCGATAGAAGTGACCACCGAATACGCGTGGCACGCGCTGTTCGGTCGCGCACTGTTCATTCGGCCCGAAGTATTCAATCCGAAATCGAAGGCGCTCTGGCAAGTGGTCAATGCGCCCGGCTTCACGTGCGTTCCATTACGCGACGGCACCGCAAGTGACGCAACGGTGATGATCAACTTTGCCGAACGCAAAGTGCTGCTCGCGGGCATGCGCTACGCCGGCGAGATGAAGAAGAGCATGTTCTCTGTGCAGAACTTCCTGCTGCCGGATGTAGACGTGCTACCGATGCACTGTTCGGCAAACGTCGGCGAGGATCAGAGCGTCACTCTGTTCTTCGGCCTCTCCGGCACGGGCAAAACGACACTGTCGGCCGATCCGGGTCGCTATCTCATCGGCGACGACGAACATGGCTGGGGCAAAGACACCGTGTTCAATCTCGAGGGCGGGTGCTACGCCAAGTGCATCAATCTCACGCGCGAGAACGAACCGGTCATCTACGATGCGATCCGTTTCGGCGCAATCGTCGAGAACGTGACCATCGATCCGGTGACGCGCCAACCTAACTACGCCGACTCGAGCCTCACCGAGAACAGTCGTGCGTGCTACCCGCTCGACAACGTCGCCGCCCGCATCGTCGCGAACCGCGGTGGTGAGCCGAACGCGATCATCTTCCTGACGTGCGACGTCAGCGGCGTTTTGCCGCCGGTGTCCGCGCTTTCGACCGAAGCGGCTGCGTACCATTTTCTCTCCGGCTATACCGCGCAGGTCGGATCGACCGAAGTCGGGTCAACCGAAGCGTACAAGGCGACCTTCTCCACCTGTTTTGGCGCGCCGTTCTTCCCGCGTCCGGCCGGCGTGTATGCCGATCTGTTGATCAAGCGCATCAACGCATTCGGTTCGCGCGTGTACCTCGTGAACACCGGGTGGACCGGCGGCGGCTTCGGCGTGGGCAACCGCTTCAGCATCCCAACGACGCGCGCGATCATTCACGCCGTCCAGCACGGCACGCTTGCTAATGTAGCGACGCGTCAACTGGCGGGATTGAATCTGCAGATTCCGGTGGCTGTTCCCGGTGTAGATCCGAACATTCTCGATCCGCGCACGAGTTGGAGCGACAAGGCCGCATACGACGCCGCCGCGAAGAGCCTGATCGGGAAGTTCGTAGAGAACTTCAAGCGCTTCAAAGTCGACCAGAAGATCGTGGCAGCGGGTCCTTCAGCCTCCTAGGCAATCCCCCGCGGATGGCGCTACGCTTCGTCCCCCTGGGGGAATGAAGAAGAGAGTGGGTAGCGATGGCATCGCAGCTCCGACAACGTATCGACGCGCTGGCCGCACATCGCGACGCGCACCTGCTCGGGCAACTCAACCGCGGCATTGAAAAAGAGAGCCTGCGCGTTCTGCCCGACGGAAACCTGTCACAAGCACCGCACCCTGCGGCTTTGGGTTCGGCACTCACGCATCCGCTCATCACCACCGACTTCTGCGAATCGCAGCCGGAGCTGATCACCGGCGTGCACACCAGCGTCGAGGGTTGCCTCGAAGAATTGAGCGACATCCATCGCTTCGTCTATCGCTCTGTGGACGACGAACTGCTCTGGTCTTCCAGCATGCCGTGCATGCTAGGGCAGGACGATCAGGTTCCAATTGCGAACTACGGGCATTCGAACGTCGGGCGCACAAAGAACATCTATCGCCGCGGACTGGCTGCGCGTTACGGGCGCCTGATGCAGACCATCTCCGGCATCCACTACAACTTCTCGATTCCCGATGCGCTCTGGAGTGTGATTGCGCACATCCATGGCACCAAGGACAGCCGCGAATTCCGCGACGACGCGTACTTCGGCTTGATCCGCAACTTCCGCAGACACTCGTGGCTGCTGATCTATCTGTTCGGCGCGTCGCCGTCATTGTGCAAATCCTTCGTCAAAGGCAAACCGCACAATCTGGCGAGTTTCGACGAAGGTTCGTTGTTCGTTCCGCAGGGCACATCGTTGCGCATGGGCGGTCTCGGCTACACGAGCGACGCACAGGCAAACCTGCACATTTCGTACAATTCGCTGGCGCAATACGCGCGTTCGCTGGTCGACGCGATGACCCAACCTTACCCGCCGTACGAGCGGATCGGTGTGAAGGTGGACGGTGAATATCGCCAACTGTCGACGACGCTGCTGCAGATCGAGAACGAGTTCTACGGCACCATCCGGCCGAAGCGGAGCGTGGTGAAGAATGAACGCCCGGTCGCAGCATTGATCGAGCGAGGCGTCGAGTATGTCGAAGTGCGTTGTATCGACCTGAACCCGTTTCTGCCGGTAGGCATCGACGCAGAGGAGATCCGCTTCATCGATACTTTCCTGCTGCATTGTCTGTTGAGCGACAGTCGACCCGACAGCAGCGCCGAAGCGCTAGAGATGCGCGGCAATCAACAACGCATCGTCGAGGCGGGCCGTAAACCAGAGGTCAGGTTGAGCCGCGGTGGCAGCGAAGTGCCAATGCGAGATTGGGCAACGACGTTGATGAACGAGATGCGCCCCATCGCCGACCTGTTGGACCACGCCGGCGGCACCGATCTGCACATCGCGTCGTGGAAGGAGCAGATCCAGCGCCTCGACGATTCCGACCGAACACCGTCCGCCCGCATTCTCGCGAGTATGCGCAAAGCCCGCATCGCATTCTTCCGATTTGCAATGAATCAGTCGATCCTACACAAAGGATATTTCGTGGCGAACCCGCTCAGTGCTGAGAAGTTGCGCCACTTCGAGTCGCTGGCAGAACGGTCCATCAATGATCAGCGCGCCATCGAAGCGGCCGACTCCGAGAGTCTGGACGACTACCTGGCCCGCTACATGGCCGCACCGTCGCTCGGAGGCGCGTGAATTTTCTCGCGCACTGTGCGCTGTCGGTTGTCGAACCGGAGACTTCAGCAAATTCGCTGTGCATCGTTGGAGGGTTCCTCGGCGACTTCGTCAAAGGCACCGTTCCTTCTCAACTGCCGAGCGGCATTCAAACCGGAATCAGACTGCACCGACGTCTCGACGCATTCAGCGCCGTACAGGACGACATCAAGGTCAGCATAGCGCGGCTTCCTCAGACGTCCCGTCGCCTGGCCCCGGTCTTCATCGATCTGGTCGCCGATCACTTCCTGGCGCGCCATTTCAAAACCGTTCACGGCGAACCGCTGGCGGACTTCACGTCTCGGATCTACAGGATTCTGGACGAGCACGAAGCTCACCTCCCGGCCGACGCGAGGCGCTTCTTTCACTTCATGCGCGACCACGATCTGTTCGGCCGCTATGTCGAGATCGAACCAGTCGAACGAGCGTTCCGGCGCATCGCCGAACGATTTCGACGAGGAGAAGCGGTAAGGGAGTCGATGGCGGCGCTACACGCCGGTTATCGCGATTTCGAAGATGACTTTCTGCGTTACTACCCGGCGTTGCAGGCCCACGCCGGCGAGTGGCTTGCGGCGGCCGAGCTTCAGATGGTCAGTGCTGAACCACGAAGTTGCTGAACACCAGATCCTCGATCACCGGCTCGCCGCTTTCAGCCTTCATGATGTCGCGCAACTCGGTCAACGCCTGTTGCCGGACCTGCTCGCGGCCGTCGCTGGACGACACGGCTGCATCCTCCTGACGCGAGAACAGCAGCACGAGCGCGTTACGCAGAGCCGGGGCGTGGTACTTCAAGGCGGCTTCGCCTTCCGGGTCAGCAACTTTCAACGTCACGTCGGCCTTCAGATACGTGAGCCGGCCGGTCTTGGTAACGCCGAAGTTGGTCACGAACGGCGGCTGCAGGGTCACATACTTCACACCTCCTTCCTGTGCCTCGGCAGCAGCGAACGAGGTAAGCAGGCCTAGAATCACGACGAGTAAGGTGCGCATCGAGACGTCCGCAGTGACCGATCTCGAGAAGAATAGTTGACGCCCGCAGACCGGCCAGTAACCTCACCTGGCCCCTGCGCACCTGTACCAAAAGAGCATCTGTACCGAAAGGAAGTGTCGATGAAGGCCGTTATGTGCCGCGCGTTCGGACCACCGGAGTCGCTGTCGCTCGAGGAGTTGGCGCCGCCGACAGCCGGGCCGGACGAGGTCGTGGTGGATGTTCGCGCCGCGGCGCTCAATTTCCCGGACGTGTTGATGATCGAAGGCAAGTATCAGAGCCAGCCGCCGTTTCCGTTTACGCCGGGCGGTGAATTCGCCGGCGTCGTTGCATCGGTCGGTACGAACGTTCGAGCTCTGGCGCCCGGCGACAGGGTTTTCGGTGGCTCGGGATCGGGCGCGTTCGTGGAGCGTTTGGCCATTCCAGCGCAGCAGCTGCGCCGCATTCCGGAAAAGATGAGTTTCGAGCAGGCCTCCGGCATCAGCACCACGTATGGCACTTCGTATCACGCGCTGAAACAACGCGCCGATCTACAACCCGGCGAAACCCTGCTCGTGCTCGGCGCCGCGGGTGGTGTGGGGCTTGCCGCAGTGGAACTCGGCAAGGCAATGGGTGCACGGGTGATCGCCGCCGCCAGCACCGATGCAAAGCTCGAAGTCGCACGCAAAGCGGGCGCGGACGAGTTGATCAACTACTCCGACGGCGAGTTGAAGGACAAGGTCAAGGCGCTGACGAAGGGCCGCGGCGCCGACGTCATCTACGATCCCGTCGGCGGCGACCTCTTCGATCAGTGTATGCGTTGCATCAATTGGAAGGGTCGCGTGCTCGTCGTGGGATTCGTGGGGGGCCCTATCCCAAAAGTCCCGATCAATCTGATTCTGCTCAAAGGCTGTCAGGTGGTCGGCGTTTTTTACGGCTCGTTCGCCGCGCGCGAACGGCAGCTGAACGACCGCAATTTCGCGGAGATTCTCGACTTCTTCGAACGCGGCAAAATCAACCCGCTCATCGGCGCCACCTACCCGCTGGCCGAGTACGCGACGGCGCTACGCTCCCTATCGGGACGCGCGGCGATCGGCAAAGTCGTGCTGCGGATGGGCGAATGACTCCGCTGCACTGGGGGCTGGCGGCACTCGCTCTCGCCGGTGGAATGGTCGGCGGCGCGCAGTTCATGGAGCACATCCTCGGCCTCGACCCTTGTCCGCTGTGTCTGATGCAGCGGCTTTGGACGATGTTCGGCGGCGCCCTCGTGCTCGCGGGACTCGCGCTCAAGCCGCGCTCACTGGCATATCCTGCATTCGCCCTTGCGTGCACGGTGGTCGGCGCCGGCTTCTCGGTGCGCCAGATCTGGTTGCAGCATCTGCCCGCCGACCAGATTCCTGCGTGCGGTCCCGACATGGCGTACATGATCGACGCGTTCCCACTCGCCGACATTCTCAAGGCGATGACCATGGGTACCGGCAACTGCGCCGAAGTCACGTGGACGCTGCTGGGCCTCAGCATTGCGGGCTGGGCTCTGATCGGCTTCGTGCTACTCGGGGTGACCCTCGTTCAGTGGTTGAGGACATCCCGGCAAATCGCGGACGCCTGATTCCGACGCACTTGAGCTACGAGCATTCGTTGCTAGCCTTCCCAATGGAACGTCATCAATGGGGAGCTTTCATGTCGAACCGAACCGCACAACGCGCCGTCGCTACCTTCCTCAAGAGCCGCCGCCAGCTGATCGTCGAGCTGATGAGGCTGTCCAAAGCGCTCGAGGGCGAACACTGCGATGAGGCGGACGGTCTCCTCGAACGGTTCTGTCAGGACATGGTCGATTACCTTTCCGTGGGTTACTTCCGCGTGTTCTGCGGCATGACCTCACCACAAATCTGGGCCAGCCCACGCGAATACGCGATATTCGACGCAACCACATCGACCGCAATGACATTCAACGACCACCACGCCGGTGGCGACCGTGTCCACGTCTCCCGAATCAAGCGCGAACTCACTGCGCTCGCGCTTGCTCTGGAGACCCGCTTCGAACTCGAAGACGAGCTGCTGAATCGGTCCGCCGAAACCCTGCCGATTGCCGTTTGATCGGACGGCTGGGGCACCTCAGACTGATTTCTGAAAGCGCACGCAACCCCCTCAGCCGGCAGAAAAAGGAGTAGAGCCAAGACCGGGGCGAGGTATATAGTCCCTCCCCCGATCACCTATAAGTAAAAGCGCGGGACGATGGCTGAGCCGAATGTTCTTCGCATCCTGGTCGTAAACGGAAAAGGGGGCTGCGGCAAGACGACGATCGCGACCAATCTGGCCGCGGCCTATGCGCGTCTCGGATACTGCGTCGCCCTCACAGACCACGACTCTCAAGCATCGAGCACGCAGTGGCTCGAGCAACGTGCTGCACCTTTGCCGACCATCCATCTGATCCCCGCGCATCAACGCACGTCGATGTATCAGACACGCTCGTTCCAACAACGTATGCCACACGATGTCGAACGCATCATCATCGACACACCGTCGGCAGTGAACGATCGCGACCTCGATACGTTGCTGCGCGGTATCGATGCGATCCTCGTGCCGTTGTTACCGTCGTCGATCGATATTCGGGCCGGCGGTCGATTCATCACTCAGTTGCTTGCACATCGCTCGTACCGGATTCATCCGGTGCCCGTTGGGGTAATCGCGAATCGAGTGCGTCAAAACACGACCACGCACACGAAGTTGCAGCAGTTTCTCGAAGGTCTCCACGTCCCCACAGTGGCGACGTTCAGGGACAGCGCGTTGTATACAAGGCTCGCCGACGAAGGCACCGGCATCTTCGACGACGTGTCCGACTCGAGCGCAGAGCGAGAAGGGCTCGAATGGAGCAAACTGATGCACTGGATCGACGACGTCACGTCGCAAGGGACGAGTGCGCGCCAACTGGGCCCCTTAGCCGCACCGCCGCATTATCGCAACGCGGAATCCGCAGAAGCCTGAGACAACAAGCGTTGCACGAGTGCATCCCACTCGCTGCTCAACGCGTCTTCACAGATTGGCACACCGGCTCGTCGATACCAGTAACCTGCGTTCGAAAGATCGCCCTCTACGCGGTGTAGATAAGCGTGCACGTTCGACGCCGACAGACTCTCGAGATCCTGCAGGATTTGATGCGCCTGATCCCAATCGTCTTTGCGCGCCCACCACAGCGACCTCAGCTCGTCGCTGATACCGGCGGGCGGCGCGGAACTCTGCAGGCTTGCGCAAAAGGACTGATAGTCGGGCATCTCACTCATGGGACAGTACAATGCCGTTTCGTGATCCGTGTGCTTGAGAGTATGCCGCGCTCCAACGTGTGTTCCCATCCCGGTGGCGCGAGCGTCTGATCATGATCGTCGTCTCCGATGTCACGCTGAAACGCGGCGGCGAGGTGTTGTTCGAGCACCTCGACCTGACGCTGCATTCCGGTCATCACATTGCGCTCGTAGGTCGGAACGGAGTAGGCAAATCCAGTCTGTTCGCGCTCCTGCGCGGTCGACTGCTACCGGAAGTGGGCGACGTGCGGATGCCTCCCAAGTGGCGCATCGCGCAGCTCGATCAGGAGACGCAACCGTCTGAACGCACAGCCATCGACTGGGCAATGGACGGCGACCTTGAGCTGCGCGGCGTGGAGCGAGCCATCGCCAATGCGGAGCGCGACGGCAACGATGCTGCACTGGCGCGACTGCACACCGAGTTCGACGACCTAGGCGGCTATGCGGCAGAAGCGCGCGCCGCTGAGATCCTGAGCGGCCTCGGGTTCGCCGCTTCGGAGCTGCAACGACCGTATCGCGAATTCTCCGGCGGCTGGCGCATCCGCCTCAATCTGGCGCAAACCTTGATGAGCCCGTCAGATCTGCTGCTGCTCGACGAACCGACCAACCACCTCGATCTCGACGCGATGCTGTGGCTCGAAGGTCACTTGAATCGCTACTCAGGGACCTTGTTGGTGATCGCTCACGATCGCGAGTTCCTCGATGCCGTGGTCGATCACACCGTACACCTGGAGTCCGGCCGGGCGACCATTTACCGCGGCAACTACAGTTCGTTCGAGCGTCAGCGAGGCGACAATCTCGCCCGGCAAGCGACTCTGGCGCGACGTCAGGCGCGCAAAGCCGAAGAGATCATGCGCTTCGTCGATCGGTTCCGCGCCAAGTCCAGTAAGGCGCGGCAAGTGCAGAGTCGATTGAAAGCACTGGAGAAACTGCAGCTCGCCGCACCGGGACACGCCGACTCTCCATACGAATTCAGCTTCCCGAACCCCACGCAGATGTCACCCATGCTGATTCAGCTCGAGAACGCATCGCTCGGCTATAACGGCAAAACGGTGGTGACGGTCGAGTCGCTGCGGATTGCGCCCGGTTCGCGGATCGGCGTGCTCGGTGCAAACGGCGCCGGGAAGACCACGCTGATGCGGACGCTCGCCGGCGACCTGGCGCTTCAATCGGGCGACCTGTTTCGCGGCCAGCACAGCAGCGTCGGCTACTTCGCGCAGCATCAGCTCGAATTGCTGCAGGGCGACCTCAGCGCGTTAGGACACCTGCGGCTGCGCACGCCTGTCAAGACGGATCAACAGCGGCGCACCTACCTCGGGGGTTGGGGGTTCGCCGGTGACATGGCGATGCGCCCGACCAAGTCCCTGTCAGGCGGCGAAAAAGCCCGACTCGTGCTCGCGCTGATCGCGTGGCAGCAGCCCGCACTGCTGCTGCTCGACGAGCCGACTAACCACCTCGACATCGAAATGCGTCACGCGCTGACCGTGGCGCTACAGGAGTATGAAGGGGCGATGGTGATCGTGTCGCACGATCGCGATCTGCTTGGGCGTTGCGTCGACGAGTTCTGGCTGGTCGGCGGCGGACACGTCGATCCGTATCCGGATGATCTCGAACAGTATGCCGAGCGCATCCGCCAACGAGTGGCACCGGTCGCATCGGACAGCGGACCCAGCCGCCGGGAGCGCCGCCAGGCGTCGGCCGAACATCGTCGTCAGACACAAACCCTTCGAACCGCTGTGAAGCGCCTCGAGGCACGCATCGAATCGATGAGCACTGATCTGAAGGCACTGGAAACGACACTGGCCGATCCGGCGACGTACGAAACGATGTCAACCCAAAGTCTGCAGACCGTGATCGCACAACGAACTGACCTGTTGCGCGACCTGCAGGCAGCCGAGGCCGACTGGCTCCAGCAGCATGAACACCTCGACGCGATGATCGCAGCGACGGCTCTCGACCCGAACGAAAGGGACGCCGACTAGACGTCCCGTCCGGCAATCAACCCGCGGCGGGTTTCTCGTAGATGGACACCTGGTCCTTCGACTCTTCGGCAATACGCCGACCGAGCGCCGGAAACACCGGGATTTCGGAATCGCGCAGCGCCGGCATCTTCACCTTGCGGGCGAGCGCCGCTTCGATGAACGGTGCAAGCTCGCGCTGCTTCGCACGCTCCCGCTCTGCCGCGCGCGCCTTGAATTCCGGCATGACTTCGGCCGCGAACAACTCCAGCGCCTCACAGATGTGTTCGTGCTTGTTCATGCCGGCCTGCTGGATGAACGTCACCTGGTCGACACCTGCGGTTTCGAACTTGCGCAGGTGAGCACGCAGATCGTCCGGTGTACCGATGCCGCCGGCGCCGCCCGAGAGCGCCTGACCGAACTCCTGCGGTTGGCGCATCCGCGACTCGAACACCTTCTCGAATTCCTGCCACAGGTTCGTACGCCCGGGTTTGTGCGCGCCGAATCCGTAAAGGCTGCCGAGCGCGTAGCCAAAAAACTCGAAGCCTTTCAGCCCGCGCTGGATCGCCGTTTCGCGGTCCTGGTGACAGGAGAAACTCGACACCATGCAGATGTTGGCGTTGACCGTGTGACCGATCGGTACACATTCATCGCTCTTGATGATGTTGTAGTACTCCTCCACCCACGATCGCGCCTCGAGCGGATCGACGAACGCGAACGTCAGCGCACCGATGCCGAGACGCGCGGCCATGCGGATCGTTTCGCGCTGCGAACATGCAACCCACACTGGCGGATGCGGCCGCTGCACCGGTTTCGGCACGAGGTTTCGGCACGGCATCGTGAAGTACTTGCCGACGTAGCCCGGGTACGGGTCCATCGCGAGGATGTTGCAGATCTGTTCGGTCGATTCGAGGTAGATCTTGCGCTTCTCCTCCACTGTGATGCCGAAGCCGCCCAGTTCGAGCACGGCAGACGACTCGCCGGTACCGAAGTCGACCCGACCGTTCGAAACGAGGTCGAGGGTCGCAATCACCTCGGCGGTTCTCGCCGGGTGGTTGTATTGCGGTATCACCTGGCGAATGCCCTGACCGAGTCGGATGTTCTTGGTGCGCGCCGCACACGCGGCCAGGAATACCTCTGGCGCGGACGAGTGCGAGTACTCCTCGAGGAAGTGATGCTCCACTTCCCACGCGTAATCGATGCCGAGGCGGTCTGCTACCTCGACCTGTTCGAGCGCGTCGTTGAATAGCTTCTGCTCCGCGCCTTCGGTCCATGGTCGCGGCAACTGGTGCTCGTAAAAGATGCCGAATTTCATTCGCTGCTCCGCTGCTTAAACGTTCGAGTCGGGAGAGTCTGATCATATCTGCGCGCCGCGCCTAGTCCAGGCATGAGAAGACCCACTGACGCGACCCGAACGCTCGTTTTGATATGCTGCCGCGCATGTCCGAATCCCCCGTCAAGCTCGAACTCATCACGATTCTCGACGAAGTCTTTCGTCGTCGCGGCTACGAAGGCGCGACGCTTTCGGTGCTGTCGCGTGCGTGCGGACTCGGTAAGGCCAGCCTCTATCATCATTTCCCGGGCGGCAAAGAGGAGATGGCCGACCTGCTGCTGCAACGCGCGGTGTCGCAATTGAACATGCTCGCATACCGACATCTCGACCGACCGGCGCCGTGGAATCAGCGCCTGAGGGGTTTCGTCGAAGGCTTCGCCGCCTACTGTGAACACGGTACTCGCAATTGTCTGGTCGCTGAGCTCACCGCGACCGCTGCGCGCGCGCAATTCGGGGAGCGGATTCAAGTGCAGACCAACGCGTGGTTGCGCCAGCTGACCGCGGCCTTCGCTGAAACCGGCATATCCGAAAAGCGCGCGCGGCGTAGAGCCCGCGAGTTGCTCGGCGCGCTCTACGGCGCGCTTGTCGTGGCGCGGATGCTCGAAGATCCGAAGCCGTTTCTACAAACGGCCGAACGGCTGAGCAAAGGCTTTGCGGACGAGCACTACGCGCCCTAATCATCAACGCCAGTTATCGGCGTGTTGTCGCGCCCGAGTAGTGATCGATTACTTGGGTGCGACACGTGCAGTACCATTTCGGTTTCCAGGTGATGGAGCACGCCTCGTGCCACGCAAGTTCCCAACAACCCGGTTGCGCCGAAACCGCCGCCACGAGTTCTCGAGACGCCTCGTCCGGGAAACCGAACTCAGCACGAACGACCTGATCTATCCGATGTTCGTGATCGACGGCAAAGCTACGCGCCAGCCGGTGGCATCGATGCCAGGCATCGAACGCTACACGGTGGATGAACTCGTCGGCGAATGTGAACGAGTGTTCGGCCTCGGCATTCCCGCAGTTGCGTTGTTTCCGAAGATCGAACCGAACCTGAAGACACCCGATGGCGCCGAGGCATGGAATGCAGACGGACTGATCGCGCGCGCGATTCGCGCAGTCAAAGCCGCCGTACCGGAGCTCGGCGTAATTACCGATGCCGCGCTCGATCCGTACACCACGCACGGACAGGATGGCATCATCGATGACGACGGCTACGTGATGAACGACGAGACCGTCGTCGCGCTGCGACGGCAGGCACAGGTGTGCGCCGCGGCCGGTTCTAACGTGATTGCACCCTCGGACATGATGGACGGCCGCGTCGGCGCAATCCGCACCGAACTCGACGCGCATGGCTTCATCCACACGCAGATCATGGCGTACTCGGCGAAATACGCGTCCGCCTACTACGGACCGTTCCGCGACGCCGTCGGTTCAGCGCCGAACCTCGGCAAAGCCAACAAATTCACGTATCAGATGGACCCCGCCAACAGCGACGAAGCGTTGCAGGAAATCGCACTCGACATCGACGAGGGCGCCGACATGGTGATGGTGAAGCCCGGCATGCCCTATCTCGACATCGTACGGAGGGTGAAAGACGAGTTCGCGGTTCCCACGTTCGTCTACCAGGTGAGCGGCGAATACGCGATGCATATGGCTGCGATCGAGCGCGGCTGGTTGACGGACGCCGTGATCCTCGAATCGCTCGTCAGTATCAAACGTGCGGGCGCCGACGGAATTCTCACGTACTTCGCCAAGCACGCCGCGCAGGTGTTGGCGAATCGCTAACCGGTGGAGACGATCGTCAGCGTCACGGCGACGGCGCTGAGTCTCTCCTTCTCCCATTCGAGCTCCGCGCGCGACAACGCATGGTCGCTGAGCCAGCTCGCTTCGATCGAAACGCGCACTGAGTCGTCGTTCGCCTCAACGGCCACGTCAGGCGAATCGGCATCAGTGCGCGTGCGTTCGAGGATCACCGCGAGCCGCAACAACACCGCCAGCCTCTTCAGCCCGCGCGCACCTTGCTGCGAGAACGACGCGAACGCGAACAGCGGAAAGCCACCGCGATGACTGCGAATCAGCAAAGCAATGGCACGGCGTTCGTCGGGACTGAAGCCGGGTAACTCGCCGTTCTCGACGAAGTACGCACCGTGTCGGTTCGGCTGTCGGGCCGACACCATCAAGCCTATCTCGTGCAGATCCGCCGCCCAACCGAGTAGATCCCGCAGTTCCCCGCTTTCGACACCCCAGCTGCCCGCCATCGCATCGAACATCCGGAGCGCCAGTGCGCGAACGCGACGCGCCTGCTCGACGTCAACCGCGAAGCGCTGCTGCCAACCGGCGACGGTTCGCTCCTGGACGTTCTCGAGCGTACGCCGCGCAGTCAGGTCGTAGAGGAGGCCGTGCTGCAACGATGCATCGACGTACTCCATTCGTTCGATGTTCAACGAATCGAAAATCGCCGACACAGCGGCAAGGCCAGCTGGAAAGATATCGACGCGCTCCGGTTCGAGGCCGGGAACGCTGAGATCAGAAATCCAACGCCGCTCGAGAATTTCGCGTTCGAGTTCAGCAATACCTTTGCGTGTGATCGGTCCCGAATCGAAACCGTTGGCAATCAGCACGCTCCGCACGGATTCGATCGTCCCCGAGGTCCCGATGACGACCGCATCGTGCGCATGCGACTTCCATGCATCGACGATGGGCGCCAGCAAGGTGCACGCGTCGCGCCGAGCTTCTGCATAAGCCGTTGCCAACGACACGCCACTACTCAGTCGTCGGTCGGTGAGGGTGACACAGCCAAGATCGATGCTGGTTGCGAGTTGCGGATCGAAGCTACCGCCGACACAGAACTCGGTGCTGCCACCACCGATGTCGATCACCAGCCGGCGACTGTCGTTGGCGGCCAACGCATGCGACACGCCGAGGAAGATCAGCTCAGCCTCTTCTTCACCGGTGAGTATTCGTATCGGATGTCGCAACAAACGCTGAGCGGGTTCGAGAAACGCATCGCGATTGCGCGCTTCGCGCAAAGCCGACGTACCGACGATGGACACCCGATCGAGCGGAATTGACCGCAGCCGCTGCGCGAAGCGTGCGACGCAATCGAGACCACGTTGCACGGCTGCAGCGCTCATTGTGCCGTCTGCAGAACCGCGACCGAGTTGCACCTTCTCTTTCAGCCGTTCGAGCGCGACCAACTCGCCGCGATCCACACGAGCGATGATCAGGTGAAAGGAGTTCGAACCGAGGTCGAGAGCCGCCGCAAGGCCGTCCACGCTTGATCGTCCATACATGCTTGAAGGAGAGCTTGTAAGAGCCCGGGTAAGGCCCGACTATCGGTCGGCAGCATAGCCTAAGGGCGGCAATGTGGGACCCGCTGCTTACTCGGTCTCAAACGACGGTGCTAGACTCGACCATCGATGCGCGCCTACTCTCGGAACCAAACTGGGCTGTGCATAACCAAACGGGAGTTTTACGATGAGTGCGAAGATCGTTCACATCAGCGATTCCAGCTTCGAGAAAGACGTTCTCACCGCTGACAAGCCGGTGCTGGTGGACTACTGGGCAGAGTGGTGTGGACCCTGCAAGATGATCGCGCCGATCCTCGAAGAGATCGCGAGCGAATACAGCGATCGAATCAAAGTCTGCAAGATGGACATCGATGCGAACCAGCAAACGCCGCCGAAATATGGCATTCGTGGCATTCCGACGCTGATGCTGTTCAAGAACGGTGAAGTGGAGGCAACTAAGGTTGGTGCTCTGTCGAAGTCGCAGCTCGCGGCATTCCTCGAAAGCAACATTTGAGTCGAGCAATCGAGCTTGCAAAAGTGAGGACCGGCACACGGTCCTCACCCTTTCGATCCCGAATTTGTCTCTAGACGCCCCTTGGGGGCGGTGGTAGATTCCGTTCGCCAGTGCTCGTTCTAGTCGCCTCCCTTCTCGTTTCCTCGAACGTCTCTCACGCGATTTAACGAACGGCCCGGCGCCTTTCGACTCCCCTCTCAATACCCGCACTTTGTGGCTTTTTAATCTTATGAATTTGACAGATCTGAAACGAAAACCGGTCGGTGATCTCGTAGATATGGCCCGTGAAATGGGCCTCGAAAACCTCGCCCGCTCGCGCAAACAGGAAGTGATCGCCGCAATCCTTCGCAAGCAATCGAAGAACGGCGAAGACATCTACGGCGACGGCACGTTGGAGATCCTGCAGGACGGCTTCGGATTCCTTCGTTCCGCCGATTCGTCATACCTCGCCGGCCCTGACGACATTTATGTGTCGCCGAGCCAGGTACGCCGTTTCAACCTGCGCACCGGCGACTGCATCGCCGGAAAGATCCGTCCGCCGAAGGACAGCGAACGTTATTTCGCACTGCTGAAAGTCGACGAAATCAACTTCAGCGAACCGAACACCAAGAAACACAAGATCCTGTTCGAAAACCTGACGCCGCTGTTCCCGAACCGGCGCCTCACACTCGAACGCGGCAACGGCAGCACAGAAGACCTGTCGATGCGCATCGTTGATCTCATCGCACCCATCGGCCGCGGCCAGCGTGGACTGATCGTATCGCCGCCTAAAGCCGGTAAAACCATTCTGCTGCAAAGCATGGCGAAAGCGATCGTCGCGAACGATCCCGAAGTCGTGCTGATCGTGCTGCTCATCGACGAACGTCCCGAAGAAGTGACCGAAATGCAGCGTTCCGTGCGCGGCGAAGTAGTAGCGAGCACGTTCGACGAACCCCCGTCACGCCACGTACAAGTCGCCGAGATGGTGATCGAGAAGGCAAAGCGTCTCGTCGAGCATCAAAAGGACGTGGTCATTCTGCTCGACTCCGTTACGCGACTCGCGCGTGCCTACAACACCATTGTGCCGTCGTCAGGCAAGGTGCTCACCGGTGGTGTGGATGCACACGCGCTGGAACGACCGAAGCGCTTCTTCGGTGCGGCCCGTAACATTGAGGAAGGCGGCAGCCTGACGATCATTGCAACGGCGCTGGTCGAAACCGGTTCGAAGATGGACGAGGTCATCTACGAAGAGTTCAAGGGCACCGGCAACATGGAATTGCATCTCGAGCGGAAGATCGCCGAGAAGCGCGTATACCCAGCAATAAACATCCGCCGTTCCGGTACGCGCCGCGAAGATCTGCTGATGTCCGAAGAGGAACTGAACCGCGCATGGATTCTGCGCAAGCTGCTGCACGAAATGGACGACACCGCCGCGGTCGAGTTCATGCTCGACAGGCTGCGCACCACCAAGACGAATGCCGAGTTCTTCGCGTCGATGAAAGGCAGTCGCTGATTGCCCGAGGTTCGGGCGCGCATCGCGTCGGTTGCGCACCATGATTCAGGCGTCAGGCTGATCTCGCTGGCGCTACCGGTACCGTTCCCGTTCCACGCCGGGCAATACCTGAACGTCGTGCATCCGGGCGGCGTTCGGACACCGATGTCCATCGCAAGCGCTCCCGAACGCATTCCCGAACTCGAGTTGCACTACAGGCCGCTACCAGGCTTGCCGGAAGCGCAATTGATGAACGAAATGCTCGACGCGGGCGTTGAGCTGTCGATCGAAGGACCGTTCGGCGACGTCCACGTCACCGCGCCGCTTACCGAAGATCTGCTGCTGATCGCCGGGGGCACTGGCATCTCGCAATGTCGCGCAATTCTCGAGCACCTTCGCCAGGCCGAACACAGTCGCGGCGTGACGCTGGTCTGGAGCGTGACTCATCGCGATCACTTATACGCAGACGCCGAGTTTCGCAACTATCCGAACTGGTTGAACTACGAAGCGGTCGTCGATTCGCCGCAGGCGACGAGCGCAGTGCTCGCTTGGTTGCGCACACACGCGTTACCGGCGTCCGGAAGAATCGTCATCAGCGGCGGTCCGGGGTTCGTGCACGCAGTGGCCGATACTCTGAACGAACTCGGAATAACCGAAGTCACCCTGGAGTCCGACGTCTTCAGCTACGCGCCGCGGTAGGGTCGGCCTGCGGTAGCGGTAACGCCGGAAGCTCTCCACTCATATCAATGGACTGCGCAAGCAGCTCGGCAGCGCGTGGACGTTCGCCCATCGCCAGGCACAAGCGGCCGAGTTCGCCGTACACCTCTGCACCGCGTCGTTGCTTGAGGCTCGCTTCGAAGTACTCGCGCGCGCTCGCCCAATCCCGGTTTGCCTGGGCGATGCGACCAAGCGCCAGGAGCAGCGTAGCGTCGTTGGGGCGGGCTTTGAGCCAACCCTCCGCAATAGCGCGCCGCTGATCGACGCCATTCATCGCCAGGCGCCCGTACAGCGCGACGAGTTCGTCGTTCCATTCCTGCTTCAACGCTTTGCTCAGAGTCACTTCGGCTTCACCACCGGCACCGACCTTCTCGAGCGCAATGGCATACGCCGCAACGACGGACGAATCGGCTCGCAGATCTTTGTCGAGCGCGTTCCATTGCGTCGTCAGATTTTGCGCGCTGCCGTCCCCCGCTTGGAACCACGCAATCGCCCAGCGTTGCAGCATCGGACGTAAAGCCTCGGGCGCGAGTGCGCTGCGCTTTTGCAACTCGGGTGCAAGCGCAAGCAGTGCGCCCCAGTCGCCTTGTCTCTCGAGACACTCCGCCAACAGGCGCAACACACGGGGGTGATTAGGCGACGTGGCCTTGAGGCCAGACAGCGTCTGCATCGCGGCCGAGTACTGTCGTGCGGCAATCTGTAATTCCGCCTGAGTCAGGGCGACCGCGAGTGTTGCGCCAGGCGTCGACTCACTTGCTTTCTGCAGCAGCGCATCGCGGCCCGGCGCGTCGCCGATTTCGTTGGCGGCGCGCGCTGCGCCGAGGTAGTTCACCAACGGCAGGTCCACCACCTCGGCGTCCGCTGCCAATGCCTTGCGAGCGCCGGCCCAGTCACCTTCGCTCGCAAGCAGCAACCCGCGCACCGTTCGTGCTTGTGCCACTCGCGCACGGCGATTCTGCTGCCACTCCGCCACTCCCGCACCGGTGCGGATCAGCCGCATCGACAAACCGATGACGAGGCGTAATACAAAATAGCCGGCGATCAAAGCGAGCAGCGCGAACCAGAGGCTCGTCTCGATACTCATGTTCTCGTAACTGACTAGCACGTAGCCGGGATCGCGCGACATCAACGTGCCGACCGCACCGCCGACGATCAGCGCAATGACCAGGTAGATCAACGCGCGTCTCATGGCGTGTCGCTCGACGCAGGCAGGGGCGTGACGGGCGATGCCGGTGCCACGACTTTACGCAACGCCGCCAGCGGAGCGCTGATATCGGGCAGCGCCCGATCGACTTGAACCGCAAGCAGCTGATCGATCTCCGCGCGCGCCGTCGACACTTCCGTTGCACCCGTGTCGAGGTAATCGTCGAACCAACGACGCACCGACTCGAGGCTCTGCTGGTAAACGACTTCATCATGGCGCAACAGCGAAAGCTGCGCCGTCTGCAGCATCAGGCCGAGATTCACGCGCAGGTATGTAGCCTCGTCCGGGCCGAGCGGCGGCCGAGCGGCGCCGCCCTGACGATGGAAGGCAAACAGCGACAGGAACTTCTGCCACGCCACCGACGCAGTCGACATCGGCGCCGCATCACTTGGCACAGGCACGGGTGCGGCCACGAAACGGGCACCGCGCATCGGAAGATCCGGCAGCGCTTTCTGAAGCTCTTGCAGCCGCGCGAATGTCCCGTCGATGTCGACGATCACGACATCTCGAAGCGACCCGATCGCTCCGCTCAACGCGGCACGCACATCGGCCAGCGCCGCATCGTCGATCTGATCGACGATCGTTTGTGCGGCCAGCAACATCGCAAGTGCGGCGCGTACATCGCGGGTCACCAGCAGACGATCGTTGGCGCCTTGTACCAGGAAGGTGGCTTCCGCGATTCGCAGCGCGCGAGCCGGCAGTACAGCCGCACTGGAAGAATCAACAGCCGGTGCGACCACTTGTTGCGCTTCTGTCGCGGCCTGCTGACTGATCCGCGCGTCCAGTGCCTTCGCTTCTGCGGCTACCCGCGCAAGCTCGTCCGCCTGGCGCTGCTGTGCAGTACGAAGAGATTCGAGTTCGCCGCTATTGATCGGTGCAGGCGTACCGACAACATAGCGCTGGTAGTACGGATACCCGGCCAACCCCAGGGCGGCCAATGCGAGCAAAGTCGCAAACGATGCCAGCACGCGCCCCCCGCGTCGCGCCGGAGCCGCGCTCGCGCGGCCCGTTGTGCTGCGACCGATATCCGCTTCACTCATCTCGATTCCTCGTCAATTTTCCGAAGCGCTTCGACGGTCGCCCACGCGCCGGCACCATCGGCCGCCGTCACGCGGCTGAATCCAAGGCCACTCAGTTCGGCCGCGACACGCACCGACGGTGCGACGACCGTCACGTGCGCGTCGCCACCCGCCATTCGCCACGCCGCTGCAAACGCGCGCGCACCGTCCGCGCTCGATACGATGACCGCGCCGATCGCAGACAGGTCATGGAGTTCAACCCCCGCGCGTTCAGCTGGTACCGCAACTCGTTCATACAGAATCAGCGACGTCACCCGCGCACCGCGCCGCGACAGTTCTTCCATCAGCAGCGGACGTCCGTCGCGACCGGCACAAATCAGCACGCGGCGCCCGACTATTCGGCTGAGCGGCGCGAGCGCGAGTATACCCTCCGAGGACTCGGTCGCCGGCTGCAGCGCACGAATTCCGCGCTCGGAAAGCGCGCGCGCGGTTGCCGCGCCGACGGCTATCCAGGTCACTTCCGGGCGTCGCGTCCAGTGCGTGTCGATCCGGTCGAGCGCCAAACGAGCAGCATGACCGGAAACGCATATGGCGATGTCGAAGCGATCGAACTCGGCTACGGTGGCGTTCGATGCGCCGTCATCGATGGGCCGAATCTCGAGCATCGGGCAACACCGCGCGGTGTACCCGGCAGCGCGCAGCGCTTGCGCGAGCTCAGATGCGCCCGGCTCCGTCCGCGTAACGAGCACCGTGCCGCTGCTAGCGATCGACACCGTGAGACCGGCGCAACTCGTCGAGGATTTCATCCGCGCCCTTACGTCGCAGTTCCGTCGCAGCCTGCGCGCCCAGCGCTTCGGGGTCGGTGCCGGACACCGCGCATCGCAACACGCGAGTTCCGGCACTGCTCGCGATCAGCGCGCGCATCTGCAGATCCCCCGCCACTTCCGTTGCGTACGCCGCAATCGGCAGCGAACAATCCGCGCCGAGATGTCGGCTTACGGCGCGCTCCGCACGAACGCAGCGCGACACGACGGAGTCGTTCAGAGGGCGCAGCAGTTCGATCACGTCCGCTCGACTAGCGCTGCACTCCACACCGAGAGCGCCCTGGCCTGCCGCAGGCAGACTGTCTTCGAGGCTCAGGAATTCGCGAACACGATCCGCAAGTCCAAGACGCTGCAAGCCGGTGCCCGCCAATAGCAGCGCGTCGTATTCACCGGCATCGAGTTTGTCGAGCCGTGTGTTGACGTTACCGCGCACTGGCGCCACGACGAGGTCCGGGCGGCGCGCCAGCAGTTGCGCCTGTCGCCTCAGGCTCGAAGAGCCGACGCGAGCGCCGCGCGGTAGTTCCGCCACCGAACGCACTGAGCTGACCAGCACGTCGCGAACTTCGCTGCGATAGCCGATCGCGGGCAACACGAACCCGGCAGGCAGCTCCGCCGGCACGTCCTTCATGGAGTGAACAGCAACATCCGCACGCCCGTCGGCAATGGCGGCTTCGAGCTCTTTGATGAACAAACCCTTTCCGCCAATTTCACTGAGGGGCGCGGACAACCACTGATCGCCACGCGTCGTCATTGCGACCAACTCGATCTGAAGACCCGGGTGCGCGCTTGCGAGCTGCGACTTCACGAACTCCGCCTGCCACAGCGCGAGACGGCTCTTGCGGGTGGCGATGCGCAGCATGGACAGTCTCATAACTTCTGGATGTAGCGGCGAATAGACGATACATGCCGCCGGCTGATGTCGATGCCGCCCGGCACGTCGCGCAGACGAATCTGATACTGGCCTTCTTCGTTGCGCTCCAGCCCCTCGATGTACTTGGTGGCGACGAGTGCATTTCGATGCACGCGCACGAAGCGGGTGCCGAATTCGTCTTCCAGTTCCTGCAGCGTTTCGTCTATCAGCAGTTCGCCATCGGCATGGCGCATCGTCACGTACTTCTGATCTGCTTGAAAGAAGCGCACGTCGTCGATCGGCACGAGTTCGATACCTTTACGGGTGCGCGCAGAGATGTGGCTTCGCTGCGAGCCTTCTTCGCGTGCCAACGCGGCGAGCTGGGCGCGATTGGTGCGCGTGGCCGCTGCGAGCACGCCAGCCAGGTCGTCGCGTCGCACCGGTTTCAGCAGATAGCCGACGGCCTGTACTTTGAACGCTTCGATGGCGTGTTCTTCGTAAGCCGTGCAGAACACTACCGCCGGCGGCTGCTCCATACCGGCCATGTGGCGAGCGGCCTCGAGGCCGTCCATTCCCGGCATACGAATATCGAGCAGCACCACATCGGGCTGCGTCGATTCACACCGCTCGACCGCCTGCATCCCGTTCGCCGCCTGACCCACCACGTCATAGCCAGGAATGTCACTCAACATGCGTACCAGGCGATCTCGCGCGAGTTGCTCATCGTCGACTATGAGTATCTTCACCGCTTAAGACACCTCCCTCATCAGATCGGACTCGTCCGGCGACCGATGCGGATACCGCAACATCGTCACGAATACATCGCCCTCCGCCTCGGCCGTCAGTTCGGCCGCATCGTTGTACAACACATTCAGCCGGCTGCGAATGTTGTTCACCGCCATTTTGTTGCCATGCGTCTGCGATCGGTTCTCGGGGCTCGGCAGCGGATTGGTGATGCGCACGCTGACGATGTTGTGATCGTGGCGCAGCGTCACCGTGATGGTGCCGCCATCGGGCAGCGGCTGAATACCGTGATAGATGGCGTTTTCGAGCAGCGGCTGCAACGTGAGCAACGGGATCTTCAGCCCGTCCGGATACTCGCCGATGTCCCAGGCCAGCCGCAGCCGATCTCCCAAGCGCAGTTGTTCGATGCGCACATAGCGCTCGCACAGCTCGAGTTCCTCCGTCAGCAGCACCTGGTTGCCGGCATCGTTGAGGCTTGCGCGGAACAGTTCTGACAGGTCTTCGACCACCGACTCCGCCGTTTCCGGATCTACGGAGATCAGGCTCGCGATGATGTTCATGCTGTTGAACAGAAAGTGCGGCCGAATGCGCGACTGCAATGCCTGGATGCGTGACTGCAACTCCGACTGTTCCTGTTCGCGCAGCTGCTGTTGCACGTAGAAGTAGCGCAGCACCATGCCGGCGATGATGCAGGCGATACCGAGTTGTTTCGCGATCGCAACCCAGTCGATCGGAACACGCTGATAGCTCATCGTCCCGGCAACCACTCTGTCCGCGCCGAGACTCACCGCTAGCGTCAGCACAGTGATCATCACGAAGGCGAGCAACGCGCCGCGTGCGAGGCCCATCTGAGCGAGCCAGCGACGCGAGCCGCACAGCGCGCCGGCGCTCATCAGCACCACCCACTGCACGTAAAGCGACTTCAGCGCCAATCCTTCCCAGGTCAGCGGTCCGTCGGCAAACAACAACACGAGCACGAGCAGCTGACCGACGAGAACGACAATGCTGAGAGCCGGTGCGTTGCAGAGATCGGGAATGACGAACCGGGTGGGTCGCGCCTGATCGATCGGTGCCGCCGCCACTGCGCTTACGTCTCCCATCCCATGCGCCCGGAAGCGCCGCCTAAGTTGCTACAATCGCGCGTCTTCTAATACGTCGAAGCCGCGATGTCCGAACCTACCAACGAGTCTGCTGCCTCTGGAAAGCTCTGGGGCGGCCGCTTCAGCGAGCCCACTGACCAATTCGTCGAGCGGTTTACCGCGTCGATCGGTTTCGATGCGCGGTTATACCACCACGACATTCAAGGCTCCATCGCTCACGCCCGCATGCTGGCTCACGTCGGCGTGCTTTCCGGCAACGAATGCGGGGTCATCGTCGACGGGTTGAAGAAGATTCGTACGGAAATCGAGGCAGGTACGCTCAAGTGGTCCGTGTCGCGCGAAGACGTCCACATGAACGTCGAATCCCGCCTCATCGAGATCGTTGGAGATGTCGGCAAACGACTGCACACCGGTCGTTCCCGCAACGATCAGGTCGCAACCGACATCCGTCTGTACCTGCGCGACGAGATCGACGCGCTGCACGCGATCATGTCGCAATTGCTGGTCGCGCTGCTCGACCTCGCCGACGCTCACGCGGACACGATCATGCCGGGGTTCACGCATCTGCAAACGGCCCAGCCGGTGACGTTCGGGCATCACGTGATGGCCTGGTTTGAGATGTTGCTGCGCGACCGGGAGCGACTCGTCGAGTTGCGTCGCCGCGTCAACGTCATGCCGCTTGGAAGCGCCGCGCTCGCGGGCACCACCTTTCCGATCGATCGCGCCTTCACCGCGCGCGAACTCGGCTTCGACGCGGTCACCGAGAACTCGCTCGACGCAGTGAGCGACCGCGACTTCGCCATCGAGTTCTGCTCAACGGCCAGCATCGCGATGATGCACTTGTCGCGCTGGTCGGAGGAGCTGGTGCTGTGGTCGTCGCAACAGTTCGGCTTCGTCGACCTGCCCGACCGCTTCTGCACCGGCTCGTCGATCATGCCGCAGAAGAAGAATCCCGACGTGCCTGAACTGGTGCGCGGCAAAACCGGCCGTGTGTTCGGTCACCTGATGGGCTTGCTCACGCTGATGAAGGGGCAGCCGCTGGCGTACAACAAAGACAACCAGGAAGACAAAGAGCCGCTGTTCGACGCGCTCGATACCCTGAAGGACTGTCTCACCGCGATGCTCGGCATGCTGCCGCACCTCGACGTGCGCGCCGACCGGATGCGCGAAGCGGCTTCGCTCGGGTTCGCCACGGCCACCGACCTGGCCGACTACCTGGTGCGCAAAGACCTGCCGTTCCGCGACGCACACGAAGTGGTCGGCCGCTGCGTCGCGCACGCGCTCGCAAAACGCGTCGCGTTGAGCGATCTGACGCTGGCGGAACTGCAGCGCTTCAGTCCGGTGATCGACGCGTCGGTTTACGACGTGCTGACGCTCGAAGGGTCGGTCAACGCGCGCAATCACATCGGCGGCACAGCGCCGGCGCAGGTCAGAGCCGCGATCGCGCGAGGCCGCAAGCGACTCGGTTAGCCGGACAAAGCCGGTTACCGCGGGCTGCCTATACTCGGGTATGCAGCACGATTCCACCGACCCCGCCGACGATATCGACCGCAAGTCGCTGCGCGCGCTACGCGACCGCTTTCTGGCGCTGAACCGTGAGCGCATCGAGGTGCTGCGCAGCCGTTTATCCGACGAGCGGCGTGCGTTCTTCGACGCTATCCCCATTTTGATGCACAGCAATCACGCTGCTCTGCCCGGCTTCGTCGACTTCGACGTGCCGTGCGGGATCGAACGCTACACACCCGACCGGCGCGCGTTGAACGCCGTCCACAAGGTGGCGCTGTCGTACGTGCTGGAGCGGTTCGTCGAACGCCGCGCGCAGATCCAGGCTCTCTGTATGACGCAGTTGCCCGGCAACACGCTGGAACTCAGTGTCATCAGCACCGTGGCGACGCATGCGGCGTTGAACGAAAAGCTGACGCGTCTCGTTCGATACGCGGCCGATCGCGGTATCACGTTGACCACGACGTTGCTCGACCCCGTGGAAGAACAAGCGCGACGCAGCCGGCTGCGCAACCCATGCCTCTCGCGCGAGACCTTCTACCGATCGGCAATACTGCTGGCGGGTCGCTATCCGATCTGGTGGCTCGTACCGCCACAACTCGACCACGCTCACGACGCGTACTGCGCGCGGCTGAAGTTGCAGCGATTCATCGGCCGCGAAGACACTTTCGACCTGGGTCGCGCGGAACCGATTCCCCGCGGCGAGTGCCTCTCGGCCGGCGTCGACCTGATGGAAGCCGCACTCGAAACGCCCTACGTGCAGCTGCCATCACTGATGCTGCTCGAGAGCTACGCGCGCGATGCAACCATCGAGCCGCTGGCGCATGCCTTTAAGGAACAGATCTGGAATGGCGAGGAGTGCATCGATTCGTCGGCGCTTCTGGACGAGGCCCTCGCGGCCTACCTCGCCGACGCGCCCGAACGCCTTACGCTCGCGCGCGATTGCCGGCGAGGCGCTGCACGCGAACCGAGCCTCGCCGAACTCCAACGCGAAAACACGCGCGTGAACGACGAACTGCAACGCGCGCATGGACACCTGGTGCGGCTCGCATCCGAATTGAATGCACCCGCCGACGTGCACAACCGATTGCGCGCAGCCGGCGAGCGGATCTCGCGCTGGACCGAACGTCGCAACGACACGATCCCGCGCATCAATCCCGCCCTATGGCCGAGGCGCATCGCCGGCCGAGTTCGGATCGATGCGCGTGCGGGACAATGGCAACTGCGCGACGAAGACCGGACCGCGTTCGTCGCACCGCGGTTTGCAGCGACGCTCGCCTGGGCACATGCGCATCGACTCAGCGCCGAAAATCTGCGCGTGGACGATGCCCGTCGACACGCATGTGCGCGGACATTGGAGTTGTTGTCACAGTGCGACAGCGCCGCTGCAGCGCCATCGACCCTACTGATCGTCAACGCGGAAGAATCGCCGCAGTTCGCTTCGAGAGCTGCGGGGGAAGCCATCGTCAGCGACTGGGACGATCCGCTCGATTTCAGCGGCTTCCACATCAGCCTCATCGCGGGCGTCGACGTGCTGCAGCTTCGCGCCGACGGCATCGTCGCGAGCGGAAGCCCGGGCGAGGACGGCCTCATCGCCGCGCTCATCGGTTTGCTCGTGCAGCCACCTGACACCTTGCGCGTGCATTGTGTCGGCGGAGAATACGAGCGCGCGATTGAAGAGCGTCTGGCGGAGCTCGCTGCGCAGATGTCCGGCGCGCTACGGCACGACTCACGCGGCCGCTTCCTGTTCGCATTGGCGGGGGGCTTCGTCATCGTCGAATGCAGCGGCGGACGATTCTCCGCGCGCCGTTGCTCGCGCGAGGCGGAGTTATACGAAGCGCTGGCGGCACCGAACCGCATAGGATTGCGCGCCGACACGCACAACACCCGTTTGAACGCATTGAGCTCTCTGTGCGGCATCGCGACATCCGCAGGAGACACCGTGTTGGTTCACGAACAGGGCGGCACCGTGACCGTTTTGCTCGCGCTGCGCGACGGTGCAATTCATCGATTCGCGCCCGCGCTACGAACGGCCCACGAAGTCGCCGGACGACTAGATGAGGTGTTCACACGAACCGGACTCGGCGGGGTCGAGATCTACACGGCGAGCGCAGGCGCTGCACCACACCTTGTCTCGCGCCGGCCAAAACACACCGATGCGAGAATTGCTCCGCGCAGCAATTTGCTCACGCTGCTGCGCGAACAGTTCAGCATTGATACGGAAGGCGGGAACACACAGAGCACGCGGCGCCCGACCGTCGCTTAGTGTGTATACTGCCGCGCTTTGTCGACGGACGCTCCCGTGTCACGGTGGTTGCTGGTTTCGCTGTTGCTGCTGATGGTCGCGACCTGCGGCCAGAAGGGTCCGCTGCGCATGCCCGACCAAACCCCGCCCGAGCCTTCCAGCGTGTTGCCGTGAACGACCCGCTGTCGGTCCGGGACGGTGTTGCGCACTTCGAAGACGTCTCGTTGGTACACATCGCGCAACGCTGCGGAACGCCAACGTACGTTTATTCGCGCGCGCATTTCGCCTCTCAATACGCTCGCCTCGACGCCGCTCTGCAGCCGCTGCCGCATCGCATCTGTTATGCGGTGAAGGCGAACGGCAATCTCGCGATCCTGAATCTGTTCGCGTCGCTCGGCGCGGGCTTCGACATCGTGTCGGGCGGTGAGCTCGAGCGCGTGCTCCGGGCAGGTGGCGATCCGTCCAAGGTCATTTTCTCCGGCGTCGGCAAATCTGGTGCAGAAATCGACTTCGCGCTGAAGGTCGGTATTGGTTCGTTCAACGTCGAAAGCGCTGCCGAACTGGAGCGACTCGAGTTGCATGCGCAGCGCCTGTCGCGAAAAGCGCGCATCTCGGTGCGCGTGAACCCCGACATCGACGCCGGTACGCACCCGTACATTTCGACCGGGTTGAAATCCAACAAGTTCGGCGTGCCGCGCGGCGACGCGCTGGCAATGTACCGGCGTGCCTCGAACTCGCAGTGGCTCGATGTGATCGGTGTCGATTGCCACATCGGTTCGCAGATCGCAAGCCCCGCGCCGCTCGTCGAAGCCATGCAGAGTCTGCTCGCATTGGTCGACACGCTCGAACGCGAGGGCATCCGCATCGAGCATCTCGACCTTGGCGGTGGGCTGGGCGTGACCTATCGCGACGAACCGGCGTTCGACGTAGCCGGGTACGCGGCACAGATCAAGCGGCTGCTACAAGGTCGCGCGCTGACTGTGTCGATGGAACCCGGCCGCTTCCTGGTTGCAAACGGCGGCGTGCTGTTGACGCGCGTCGAGTATCTGAAGCCCGCCCAAGAACGCGACGCGCGCAATTTCGCCGTGGTCGACGCAGCGATGAACGACCTCATACGGCCGACGCTGTATCAGGCATGGCACGGCATCGACAGCGTCGAGTCGCAGGCTCCGGGCGGGATCCACGCGAATTGGGACATCGTCGGTCCGGTGTGTGAGAGCGGCGACTTTCTCGCGCACGATCGAGATCTCACGCTGGCGGAGGGCTCGCTACTCGCCATTCGCAGCGCCGGCGCATATGGCTTCGTGCAGAGTTCCAACTACAACAGTCGCAACCGCGCCGCCGAAGTGCTCGTCGATGGTGCATCGTTCTCGATCGTGCGGCGGCGCGAGACAATCGCCGATCAGTTGCGCGCCGAAGTGGCATCGTCAGCGCAGGACGACGCAACGCAAGACGCCGCGCCGTTGCAATATCGAGTGTGATGGATAGGCTGTCGGCCATGCAGATCCAATTCAGCAAAATGCACGGACTCGGTAACGATTTCATGGTCATCGACCAGATCAGCCAGGACGTTCGCCTCTCGCCTGAACTGATTGCGCGCTTATCCGATCGACATACTGGCGTCGGCTTCGATCAGCTGTTGAGCGTCGAGCCGCCCACGGATCCGGAAAGCGATTTCCGCTATCGGATCTACAACGCCGACGGCAGCGAAGCCGAGCAGTGCGGCAATGGTGCGCGCTGCTTCGCGAAGTTCGTTGTCGAGAGCGGCTTGTCCGTGAAAACCGAATTGCGGTTGCAAACGAACAGCGGCGTCATCACCACGCAACTGCGCGACGACGGCAACGTGGAAGTGGATATGGGAGTGCCGTCGACGGTGCCGGAAGAAATCCCGTTCATCACTAACGAAGCTGCTGTGGTGCACCGGATTGCCGTCGGCAGTCAGGAGCTGGACATCGTCGCGGTCTCAGTCGGCAATCCGCACGCAGTGTTGTTCGTCGATTCGGTCAACGACGCGCCGGTTGCAACGCTCGGGCCACTTCTGTCGCGACACGAACGCTTTCCGCGCGGCGTAAACGTCGGATTCTGTCAGGTGATCGACAGCGGCTTCGCACGGTTGCGCGTGTTCGAACGCGGTGTCGGCGAAACTCGCGCTTGCGGCACGGGTGCATGCGCGGCTGCGGTTGCCGGCGTGCTCACCGGACGATTTTCAGAGCGGGTCAAAATCTCGTTGCCCGGCGGCAAAGTAAAAATCAAATGGGAAGGCGCGGGGCAGTCGCTGCGGATGCTTGGCCCCGCGTGTCTCGTCTACGAAGGACGCATCGACGTATGAAAGCAGAAGCCGTGGTCGTTGACCCGCGCAATGAAGACACCGTAATGCGCTACCTGCGCGAGAACCCCGATTTCTTCGGCCGCCATCCGCTGCTGCTTACCGACCTGAACCTGCCGCACGACTCCGGCGAAGCGATTTCGCTCGTAGAGCGCCAGGTGGCGATTCTGCGCGAGCGCAACATCGACATGCGCCGACGCCTCACTCATCTCGTCGGCGCCGCGAACACCAACGACACGCTTTTCGAGAAGACGCGTCGCTTCACACTGAACATGCTCGACTGCGACAACCTCTCGACCATCGACGCCGTGCTCGCCGATACGCTCATCGACGACTTCGCTGCCGATCACGCGCGCTGTTTCGTCTCACACCCGCTCGCGTTCGAGTCACATCGCCATCTGGTTTATTGCAGCTCGGCGCAGGAAGTGCCGCTGCTTCAGCTCACGCAAACGAGCGGATTGTCGTGCGGACTGTTGCGCAGTGACGAATTCCAGGCGTTGTTCGGCGAAACCGCGGCGATTGACGGTTCCGCCGCGTTGATCCAGCTGCGCCACGGCAATCTGGTCGGCGTGCTCGCGATCGGCAGTCGCGACCCGCTGCGCTTCAGCCCGGAAATGGGCACGCTGTTCATCCGCTACATCGGCGACGTGCTGTCGCGCGTACTCGAGCGGCTGCTGACGACCCGTGGTGGTGGCCACGGTAATGGCAACAGCTGAGCAGAGTCGCCTCACCGCGGACGTCGCTCGTTACATCGAGCATCTGAATCACGAGAGGCAATACTCCGCGCATACGCTCGGTGCATATCGCCGCGATCTCGCGGCATTCGTTTCATCACTCGACATCGATCAATGGAAAGCCCTTCGTTCGGCGCACGTTCGCGACCATTTGGGCGCCTTGCATCGGCGCAGCAGCGCTACGCGCAGCATTCAGCGCGCACTATCGTGCATTCGCTCGTTTCTGGATTTCCTCACGCGCATCGGCAGCACGGACGGCAATGTTGCGAGCGTGGTCCGCGCGCCGAAGTCGCGTCGCAAACTACCCAAACTGCTCGACACCGACCAAACCGCACAGTTGCTGAACTTCGAATCGGCCAACAACCTCGATCTTCGCGACGCCGCGATAGTGGAGCTGTTCTACGGCAGCGGGTTGCGCCTTGCGGAACTCGTTGCACTCGACGTGAGCGATCTCGATCTGGATGAAGGGTTCGTCACCGTCGTCGGCAAGGGTCGCAAGGTGCGCCAGGTGCCACTCGGCTCGCATTGCATCGCCGCGTTGCGCGCCTATCTCGCACAACGCGAAGTAACTCGCCCATCCGATCCGGTGTTCTGCGCACGCGGCAACAGCCGCATCGGCAGACGCACCGTGCAGCAGCGGCTACGGCTGCTCAGCATGCGGCAGCTCGGAACGAACGCAGTGCATCCACACATGCTACGCCACAGTTTCGCGAGCCATCTGCTCGAATCGAGCGGCGATCTTCGCGCCGTGCAGGAACTCCTCGGACACACCGATATCTCGACAACTCAGATCTACACGCACCTCGATTTCCAACACCTGGCCAAGGTGTACGACGCGAGCCACCCGCGCGCGAAGCGTTCTTGAGATGCCACGCATCGACATTGTCACGTTCGATCTCGACAACACGTTGTGGGACGTGGACGCAGTCATCCGCAATGCCGAGCGCGTTACGCGCGAATGGTTCGACGCACGCATCCCGGAGCTGTATGCAACGCTCAAGACCGAGGACTTCCTAGCGATTCGGCAGCGAATCGTCGCGGAGCGACCCGAGCTTGCACACAACCTATCGCGGATTCGCGAAGCGGTGTTCGAGCACGCAATCGCGAAGGTGGGACGTAACGCAGACGAATCACGTCTCCTCGCCGCTGAGGCGTTCCAGCTGTTTTTGGCCGAGCGGCACAAAGTCAGCTTCTTCGACGACGCCCTCGACGTACTCGAGCGGTTGGCGCTTCGTCACACGCTCGGTGCACTGACGAACGGCAATGCGGACATCGCACGGCTCGGGCTCGACCGATTCTTCCGCTTCGCCTTCTCGGCCGCAGATGTTGGCGCACCAAAACCCGCACCGGAAATGTTCCGCGCGGCACTGCTTCACAGCGATGTGCGCGAGCATCAGATGATCCACGTCGGCGACAACCCGATCGACGACATACGCGGCGCTGCGGATCTCGGCATTCCGACGATCTGGGTCAATTTCGACGCGCGCAATCAGGACGTGCCGCCGGCCACCCGTGTGGTACATCGCCTGAAGGACATTCCGATGGCGATCGAACAGATCGAAGGCGCGTAACGCGCCATCGGCTCAGCGCGCGTGCCCTGCGACGAACGCTTTCACTTCCGCCACGCGCGCCGGCAACACCGTGCGTCGCGTCTGCGCGCCTTTGAGCACGTCGAGCCTTGGGTGTCGCGCCAACGGTTTTCCAATGGCGCTATCGACCGACTCCGGGAACTTCGCAGGGTGAGCCGTGGCGAGACACACCATCGGACCGTCGACGCGGAAACGCTTCGACGCCGCAATGCCGACTGCGGTGTGAGGATCGGCGATATAGTCGCTGCGCTTGTAGATGTCGGCAATCGTCTGCATCGTCTCGCGCGTGTCTACTGAGGTTGCGACGATGTGCGGATCTACTGGCGCTGCGCCGTCGACTTTTGCTTCACCTTTCTCGGCAAACGAGTCCATGAAGGCGCACAGGCGCGCGCTGTCGCGCCCCATTTTCAGGTAAAGGAATCGTTCGAAGTTGCTCGCAACCTGAATGTCCATCGACGGGCTGATCGTCTGGTGAACGCGTCCGCGCCGATACAAGCCTGTGTTGAAGAACACCGACAGAATGTCGTTCTCGTTCGTTGCGCAAATCAGCCGGTCTATCGGCAATCCCATGTTCAGCGCCAGGTAGCCGGCGAAAATATCGCCGAAGTTGCCGGTGGGCACGCTGAACGAAACGCGCTTGCGGCCGCCCTCGTCCAGCGCGAGCGTCGCATACACGTAGTACACGATCTGCGCCATGAGACGTGCCCAGTTCACGGAGTTGACCGCACCAAGCCGATGACGCGCCTTGAAAGGCAGATCGTTGAAAATCTCTTTCATGATCGCCTGGCACTCGTCGAAGCTGCCCTGAATCGCGATGCAGTGTACGTTCGGATCGAGCACCGAGGTCATCTGCAACTCCTGCAAGCGACTCGTACGCCCATCGGGATACATGACGAAAATGCTGATCGAGTTCTTGCCGCGCACGCCCGCGATTGCCGCGCTGCCGGTGTCACCACTGGTGGAGCCGACGATGTTCATCGACGAGCCGCGCTTTTCGAGCACATGGTTGAAGACGTTGCCGAGGAACTGCAGCGCGATGTCTTTGAATGCGAGCGTGGGTCCGTGGAAGAGTTCGAGCACGTGGATGTCGTCGAGCTTGCGCAGCGGGACGATGTCCGGCACATCGAACTCGGCGTAGCTCTGCCGCAGCAGCCTGGCGACAACGCCCGGATCGATGTCGTCGATGAAATGCGCCATCACGCGAGCCGCGAGATCGACGAAGCCGAGACCGCGCCAACTATCGAGGTCCGCTCGCACATCGGGGATCGATTCGGGGAGGAACAGGCCGCCATCATCGGCAAGGCCGGCGATCACGACGTCTTCGAAGCGCAGCGGTGTGGAGCGCCCTCGCGTGCTCACATAACGCATTAGGGTAACAGCCCGAGAAAGGGGCGCCATTGTAAACGCAATGACGCCGATACGCCGTTTGAAATCAGGTCAGGTCAGATGGAGCCGCGGCCGTAGTTGCTCTCCGGCTTCTTCGGCGGATCTGCGCGTTGATCGTCGGCCACTTTCTCGATGGAGCCGCCGCGCTTCAGGAACGCCTCCACATCCGCTGCAATCGTGTCGCGCAATGCGGCGCGCGCTGCCGTGGAATGAACCTCGACTTGCTCGGCTTTGCGCGCGCGACCAGCCGGAACAGCTACTGCGCCTTCTTCTTCCGCTTCAACGTCTTCGTCGGCGTCCGCATCGGCAACTACTTCGTCCGCATCGTCAGCATCGCTGAGCTCTTCCTCTTCTTCGTCCTGGAAGTCGGCGTCGTTGTCCTCGTCACTCATCTCGCACCTCGCAGCCCAGCCTCAACAGTGACCGTATTTATAGACAAGATTCGTTGCAGCGCAAGACGAAAAAAGGGCGCCTCTCGGCGCCCTCGTTCCAAAACGAAAAGCTCAGACCGCTTCGGGGCCCGTTTCGCCGGTGCGAATGCGCACCACTTCGTCGAGCGTTGCAACGAAGATCTTGCCGTCGCCGACCTTGCCGGTGTTGGCTGCCTTCGTGATCGCTTCGAGACATTGATCGAGTGCGCTGTCATCGATGGCCACTTCGACTTTTACCTTCGGCAGGAAGTCGACCACGTATTCCGCACCACGATACAGTTCGGTGTGACCTTTCTGACGACCGAATCCTTTCACTTCGGTGACGGTCATTCCGTGTACGCCGATTTCGGAAAGCGCCTCTCGCACGTCGTCCAGCTTGAACGGCTTGATGATTGCAGTAACGAGTTTCATGACTTATGTCTCCTTGGTGATCCGCAGGCGCACGGACGGGCGTTGAGTGCTGAAGCCGTTTGGGAATTCGTGCACCCGCGATTCTCCCCTAATTAAAGGCTCTTCGAAATCGACAACACCGCCGTCGCGGCACAGAGATCCTTGTTGCCGTAACAGTTTTCGTCGTCGTCTAGATCCGTATCGACGTACGCCAGGCCCCAGTTCACGCCGAGCTGTTTCGTCGACACAGCGATTTTCCAGTCAGTGTAGTTGTCATCGCCGTCGAGCCCCGCCTGCGATTCATCGAACGAGTTGTACGCCAGGTGGAAACTGAGCGTCACGTTTTCGATCGGGTCGAAGCCATAGTCGACGTACGTGTAGTAGAACTTGCCGCTTTCGGCGAAATAGTCGTCCGAATAATTCAAACCGACTTTTGCGCCTTTGAACGTCAGGCTGCCGTATACCTCCGTGTAATCGAGGGTCGTGCCGGTGGTATTGTCCTTCGGGTAGCCGTAGTACAGAACGCCGATGTCGTAGCCGACGTCCTCGTTGAATGTGCCTTTGAATCCGCCGTAGTAGTCCGTCTCGATCTGACCTCCACTGCCCAGGTTCACGTTGGATGCCCAGGTGCCAATGTAAAACCCCATTTCGGTGGCGAAGTCGAAACCACCCTGGATCGCCGGCGAAAACTCGCCGTTCAATTGGGAAATACCGCGGAACCGATAGTCGGTTGCGAGGGTCACGTTGCCGGCGACTTCCGCAGCAGCTGCCGTCAATGCACTGCCCATCAGGGCAGCGCCGAAAATCACTCTGATCACTTTGTTCATTTGAAATCCCCTATAGGTGCAATCTGTTTAGTCGTTCACCACGCTGCTCACGCAGGACAAATGGCTGGAACGCCTGCTGGAGAGCAGGTTTCGTGCCACTGCACTAACAGGCTGTTTTGCATCGATAAACTGCGCGATTGATCGGCACAGCGCCCCATTGAGGGGCGGCGAATCGACCGGGTTGCCACGCAACGCACCGAAACGGGGCGAATCGAACGAGAACGCTCGCACCTGTACCCGAGATTCCCCATTGGCCGTCCAAGAACCGCCTGGCTACCATGCGATCTCAACGCTCGTTACGGAATGATCATGGCAACGCCAAACCCAATGTCGGACGCCATCGAGACGCTCACCGCGCGGCTATCGGATGCCCTCGCCACGGTGCTGCCCGCGGGCGCCGATTGGCAAAGTCGGCTCGCGCCGATCGTCGAGGCCACGCTTGGGCGGCTCGAACTGGTACCGCGAGAAGACTTCGATCGACAGCGCCAACAGCTCGAACGGCTGACGCGCGAGGTCGCGCAACTCGAGGCGCGCATCAGCGCGCTGGAACCCGCCGCGCCGCACTGAGAGTTCGCCATCGTGCCGAGCGCTGAACGCGTGGCGGTGATTTCGCGCGCGGAGCGCGGCATCGACGCACCGGAAGTGATCATTGAGACCCAACTGTCCGGCGGACTACCGGGTTTCGCGATGGTCGGGTTGCCCGAGACCGCGGTACGCGAGGCGCGCGAACGCGTGAAAGGCGCCATTCAGGCGAGCCGCTTCGCGTTTCCCAAAGGCAAGATCACGGTCAATCTGGCCCCGGCGGACTTGCCGAAGGAAGGCGGGCGCTTCGACCTAGGCATAGCGCTTGGCATCCTCGCACACACAGGCGAGTTGCCGGCATCGCGTCTCGACCGTTTCGAGGTCATCGGCGAACTCGGGTTGTACGGCGAGATTCGCCCGGTGCGCGGTGCGCTGTCCGCCGCCATCGCGGCCGGTCAAGCCAGCCGCGGCATCATCGTGCCTTTACAGAACCGTCAGGAAGCAGCGTTGGCCTCCGGCGTCGACGTGCGGGCGGTGCAACATCTCGATGAAGCGTGCGCGCTGCTGAACTCGCCGGATGGCGCGATCGGTACATCGACCGAGTGCGTAGCTCACGTGCCGTCGACGCCGCTCGACCTGGCAGACGTGAAAGGCCAGCTCGCCGCGAAACGTGCACTCGAGATTGCCGCGGCCGGCGCACACCATCTGTTGCTGATCGGACCGCCGGGCACTGGCAAAACGATGCTGGCGGAGCGGTTGAACGGCCTGCTGCCACCGCTCGACGAGCGAGATGCGCTCGAGGTGGTTCGAATTCACTCCGCGCGCGGCGCCTTCGATCCGAAATTCCTGCACGGCGCGCGACCGATGCGCGCGCCGCATCACACCGCATCCGCGGCCGCGATGGTCGGCGGCGGCGCACGCATTCCGAAACCCGGCGAGATTTCGCTCGCCCATCGCGGTGTGCTGTTCCTGGATGAGTTGCCGGAGTTCGACCGGCGTGTACTCGAATCGCTGCGGCAGCCGCTGGAATCCGGCGCAATCGAGCTGTCGCGCGCGCACGTGAGCGTGTGCTACCCGGCGCGTTTTCAGCTGGTCGCTGCCATGAATCCGTGTCCGGCCGGTCGCGCATGCACGACGTCGGACTGCATCTGCACACCTGAGCAGCAGAACCGCTATCGCAATCGCGTGTCCGGCCCAGTGCTCGACCGGATCGATTTGCGGGTATCGGTGCCCGCCGTGAACAGCCAGGTGCTGTTCGCAGCGCCGTCGAAATCGACCGATACGAACGACATCCGCGCCCGTATCGAAGCGGCACGCCGAACACAACTGGCGCGAGCAGGAAAGCTCAACTCTGCGCTAACTGCACCGGAAGTGGATGCGTATTGCGAACTCGACGCCGCATCGAGGCGACTACTCGAGCGAGCGATGGACCGGTTGGGGTTGTCGGCGCGCGGCGTTCACCGCGTGTTGAAGGTCGGGCGCACCCTCGCAGATCTGGTTGGAGCGAATCGCATCGCACCGACTCATGTCACCGAAGCGTTGGCCTTTCGAGACGTCGCCACCGACTACTGACTACTCGGACATGAAGGTGATTGCGCCCTTCAACTCGTCGTCGCTGCAGTTCATGCATGTCCCTTTCGGGGGCATCGCGTTCAAGCCGCTGATGACGCTCTTCCAGATCGCATCGTTGCCTTTCGCAAGTCGCGGGGCCCACTCAGCTGCATTGCCTTTCTTCGGCGCGCCGCCCACACCGGTGGTATGACACGCGAAGCAGAACTGGTTGTAGACCTGTTCACCGGTACGCGCCTCGCCACCTGCCGTTGCGGCGGTCGCTTGACCGCAAGCTTCCCCGGCTTTGCACAGCTGGCCTGCCGGTTTTAATCGCGCACTGATCTCGTCGTTGGTGCCCGGGGGAACGCGGTCCGCCAAAGCGAATCCGGCGGCGAACAGCACGATGACGGCAAACAACTGCTTCACAATCTTGTTCCTGTGAGTGCCTGTGAAAGGACGGGGGCTTTGAGGCGCGCGGATTATAGCCAAGTCGTTGCACCCGGGCGAGTCGCGGCGGTGACCCGGGCCGACCCTCAGGATGTCGCGTCGAACAGCTCGCGACCGATCAACATCCGCCGAATTTCGCTGGTTCCCGCGCCGATCTCGTACAGCTTTGCATCACGCACGAGGCGGCCGGTGGGGAAATCGTTGATGTAGCCGTTACCGCCGAGCGCCTGCATCGCTTCGAGCGCCATCCACGTCGCTTTCTCCGCTGCGTAGAGGATGCAGCCGGCCGCGTCGAAGCGGCTCGTACGACCCTCGTCGCACGCTCGAGCTACCGAATACACGTAGGCGCGACACGCATTCATGGTCGTGTACATGTCGGCGATCTTCCCCTGCATCAACTGGAACGTACCGATCGGCTGACCGAACTGGCGGCGGTCGTGCACATAAGGCATCACGATGTCGAGACACGCACGCATGATTCCGAGCGGCCCGCCGGCCAGAACAACCCGTTCGTAATCGAGTCCGCTCATCAGGATCGACACACCCTGGCCGACTTTGCCGAGCACCTGTGTCTTCGGCACTTCACAGTCTTCAAAGATCAATTCACACGTGTCCGAGCCGCGCATGCCGATCTTGTCGAGCTTCGGCGCCTTCGAAAATCCCTTGAACTCCTTCTCGATGAGAAACGCCGTGATGCCCTTGGGGCCGAGTGCCGGATCGACCGTCGCGTAGACCACGAGCACGTCGGCGCCCGGTCCGTTGGTGATCCACATCTTCGTGCCGTTCAATTTGAAGTAGTCACCGTTGTCCACCGCCCGCAACTTCATGCTGACCACGTCGGAACCCGCATTCGGCTCGCTCATCGCGAGCGCACCGAGGTGTTCGCCCGACACCAGGCGCGGGAGGTACTTCTGCTTCTGCTCCGCGGTGCCGAAGCGTCGAAGCTGGTTCACGCAGAGGTTCGAGTGCGCGCCGTACGACAAGCCCACCGCCGCCGACGCACGACTCAATTCTTCCATCGCGACAGTGTGCGCGAGATAGCCCATCGCGACACCGCCGTATTCCGGCTCCACCGTGATGCCGAGCAGACCAAGCTCGCCGAGCTTCGGCCACAACGCGCGCGGGAAGGTGTTGGTGCGATCGATCTCTGCGGCGAGCGGCGCAACCTCCTTCTGCGCGAACGCCCAAGTCGATTCGCGCAGCATCTCGATGGTTTCACCGAGACCGAAATCGAAAGCGGGGAGTGGTTGCGACATGCGCGGATGATACCGCCGCGGTCAGCGAATCTCGAACAGTTCAGTGCCTTCCACCACCCGGTCACCAACGGCCAAGGCGAGGCGCTCCAGTGTTCCGTCGAGCGGCGCGACGATCGTATGCTCCATCTTCATCGCTTCGAGCACCAGGATCGGCTGGTCGCGACGCACCGCATCGCCGGCCTTAACGAACAACGCGATGATCTGACCCGGCATCGGTGCCGCGACACGCCCGTCGCTCATCGCCTCTGAGGCGAAACTCGCGGCATCGATTTTCGGCAGGCTGAACTTCTCCGTCGCGCCGCCGCGCATCAAGTACAAGTCGTCGCCATCGCGCGCGTAGCTGCAACGGAACGGCTCACCGTCGATGAATGCTTCGACAGTGCGATCGCCAACCGACACGGTGTCCACCACGAACGTGCGGTTGTCGAGCGTGACTCGGCAGCCGAGCGCGTCGTGTTGAATATCGAGTGCAATGGGGTCGCTGCGCTGACGCATCCGCAGCCGCTGCTGGTGCGCGAGGTTGACGCGAAACGCATCGCCGCGCTGCCACGGCGAATCGCTGCGTTGCGCGTCGAGCAGAACCAGCACCGCAGCTACGGTCATGTCTGGAAATTCACCGGGAATGAGCGCGTCGCCGCGCGCTTCGATCAATCCGGTGTCGTAACGCCCGCTGCGAAAGCTCTCGTCGCGCAGAACATTCCGCAGAAATGCGACGTTGTGTTCGACACCGGCGATCTCGCATTCGCCGAGCGCAGCGTTCAAACGTTCGATCGCTTCCTCTCGCGTAGCGGCATGCGCGATCACTTTTGCGATCATCGGGTCATAGTGCATCGTCACTTCGCCGCCGCTCACTACACCGGCGTCGACGCGAACACCGTCCGGAAACCTGACGTGCGGCAGTGCGCCGGTAGACGGCAGGAATTTCTTGCGCGGATTCTCGGCGTACACGCGCGCCTCTATGGCGTGACCACGAATCGCGAGATCCGATTGTGCGAATGGAAGCGGCTCACCCGACGCGATGCGCAACTGCCACTCCACCAGATCGAGACCGAGGATTGCCTCAGTTACGGGGTGTTCAACCTGCAAACGCGTGTTCATCTCCATGAAGTAGAACTCGCCCGCTTCGGTGATGAACTCGATCGTACCTGCGCCCTCGTAGCCGATTGCCGCGGCCGCCTTCACCGCGGCCTCTCCCATACTTGCCCGTTGGGAAGCGCTCAACGTGGGTGCCGGCGCTTCCTCGATGACCTTCTGATGCCGCCGCTGCACCGAGCAGTCGCGTTCGAAGAGATAGAGCGTGCGCCCGTGCGAATCCGCCATGATCTGCACTTCGATGTGTTTAGGCGCCGACAGGTACTTTTCAAGCAACACCGCGTCGTCGCCGAACGCCGCCTTCGACTCACGCCGTGCGGCCGCGAGTGCGTTCGCGAACTCGCGCGAAGAGCGCACCACACGCATGCCTTTTCCGCCGCCGCCGGCCGATGCCTTGATCAACAGCGGATAGCCGATTTCTTCCGCCGCGGCGGCGAGCATCACGGGATCCTGATCACCGAGATAGCCGGGCACTACCGGCGCGCCGGCCGCCGCTACGATGCGCTTCGCCTCGATCTTCGAACCCATCGCGCGAATCGCATCCGCTGACGGCCCGACAAAGGTGCAGACCTTGCCGCACGCATCGGCGAACTCGGCATTTTCGGCGAGAAATCCGTAACCCGGATGAACCGCATCGGCGCCGCTCTTCGCCACTGCCTCGATGATGGCGTCGATGCGCAAATAGCTGTCGCGTGCCGCCGCAGGACCGATGCGCACCGCACGATCGGCGGTGCGCACGTGCAGTGCATTACGATCCGCATCGGAGTAGACCGCGACCGTTTCAATGCCCATGCGCCGCGCGGTGCGCATGATGCGGCACGCGATTTCGCCGCGGTTGGCGATCAAGAGGCGTTTGAACATGTCACATCCTGAAGATGCCGAACCGCGTATCGGCCGTGTGTTCGGGTTCGCGACACGCGACCGACAGAGCGAGACTCAACACGCGGCGCGTGTCGACCGGATCGATGACGCCGTCGTCCCACAAACGCGCGCTCGCGTAGAACGGATGGCCTTGCGTTTCGTACGTCGAACGAATGCCGTCCATGAACGTCTTCTGCTCCGCTTCGGGCCATGCGTCACCGCGCGCTGCGGCGCCCTCGCGTCGCACCGTCGCGAGCACGTGTGCGGCCTGTTCGCCGCCCATGACCGAGATGCGCGCATTCGGCCACGTCCACAACATGCGCGCGCCGTATGCGCGACCACACATCGCATAGTTGCCCGCACCGAACGATCCACCGATGACGACGGTGAACTTCGGTACCTTTGCGCAGGCCACTGCAGTGACCATCTTCGCACCGTCTTTCGCGATGCCTTGATTCTCGTATTTGCGGCCCACCATGAAGCCGGTGATGTTCTGCAGAAACAGCAGCGGCACACCGCGCCGATCCGCCAATTGAATGAAGTGCGCGCCTTTGAGTGCAGATTCAGAAAACAGAATGCCGTTGTTCGCGACGATTGCGACCGGCATGCCATCGATGTGAGCAAATCCGGTGACCAGCGTCTCGCCGTACAGCGCTTTGAACTCGTGGAATTCCGATCGGTCGACCAACCGCGCGATCACTTCACGCACGTCGTAGGGCGTGCGCGTGTCGCGCGGCAGAACGCCGTAGAGTTGCTCGGTCGGATATGCGGGCGGTGCAGCGCTTTGCCGCGCAACGGTTTCGCGATACGTCACGTTGTTCCGACCGACGATCTCACGCGCGATCGCAATCGCGTGTTCGTCGTTCGCGGCGAGGTGATCGGCAACACCGGAGATGCGCGCGTGTACATCACCGCCGCCCAGGCTCTCCGCATCCACATCTTCACCGGTCGCGGCTTTCACCAACGGCGGACCGCCGAGGAAGATCGTTCCCTGGTTGCGCACGATGATCGACTCATCGCACATAGCCGGAACGTAAGCACCGCCGGCCGTACACGACCCCATCACCAACGCGACCTGCGGAATACCACGCGCCGACATGTTGGCCTGGTTGTAGAAGATGCGCCCGAAGTGGTCTTTATCGGGGAACACCTGTTCCTGCATCGGCAGGAACGCGCCGCCAGAGTCGACCATATAGATGCACGGCAGGTGATTCTCGAGTGCGATCTCCTGCGCACGCAGATGCTTCTTCACCGTCATCGGATAGTACGTACCGCCCTTGATGGTGGCGTCGTTGGCCACGATGACGCATTCGCGGCCCGAGATGCGCCCCACCCCGGTGATGACACTGGCGGAATGGACGTCGCCGCCATAGAGGCCGTGGGCTGCGAGCGGCGACAATTCCAGAAAGGCCGTGCCGGGATCGACCAGGAGGTCGACGCGCTCGCGCGCCAGCATCTTGCCGCGCGACGTGTGCCGCTTGCGCGACGTCTCGCC
>JBGSNQ010000178.1:0-4184 GCA_041739525.1 Pseudomonadales bacterium
ATCGTCAATATCTCGACCACGTTCACCGATCTTGGATCCGCGGTGATCGGTGCAATCGCGGGATATCTCGTGCTGTGGTCGATCTACTGGGCGTTCAAACTGATCACCGGCAAGGAAGGCATGGGGTACGGTGATTTCAAACTGCTAGCGGCAATGGGCGCGTGGTTCGGCTGGCAGGCGCTACCGATGCTCATACTGATCTCCTCCGTCGTCGGCATCGTACTCGGGGGCGGCATGCTGCTGATTCGAGGGAGCCGCGAGGCAATCCCGTTCGGTCCGTATCTCGCCATCGCAGGCTGGGTGACGCTGCTTGCGCATGATAGGGTGATCGCCCTCGTTTTCGGCTGAGAGTCCCGCATGTTCGTCGTTGGAATCACCGGTGGAATCGGCTCGGGAAAGTCGGCGGTATCGGATCGGTTCAAACGTCTCGGCATCAAAGTCGTCGACGCCGATATCGCGTCCAGAGAAGTGGTGAAACCCGGACAACCGGCTTTGGCAGCAATCCGCGAGCACTTCGGCGCCGAACTCATTCATGCCGACGGAACCCTCGATCGGGCGCAACTTCGCAAACGAGTATTCGCAGATCCCGATGAGCGTCGCTGGCTCGAGCGATTGCTGCACCCGCTGATCAATCAATATCTTCAAGCCGAGTTGGCCAGCGCCGACTCGCCGTACGCAGTTCTCGTGTCACCGCTTCTGATGGAAACGGGGCAATCGCGGTTCGCGACCCGAATTCTCGTAGTGGACGTTCCAGAGGATGTGCAACTCGCGCGGACCATGGCGAGAGACTCAAACGACGAGAAGCAGGTAAAAGCCATAATGGCGGCGCAAACTGGTCGCAATGCGCGGCTGGAAATCGCCGACGACATCGTCACCAACGACGGCGGATTCGAAGCGTTGGACAAGATCGTCGCCGAGCTTCACTCGCGCTATCTCGAACTCGCACGCAAGGCTCAAGGGTGATGGCAGATGCGCCTGCTCGCATCGTCGCGTGTCCTACGTGCCGCAAGCCGGTGCACTGGAGCGAGACGAATCGGTTTCGTCCATTCTGTTCCGAACGGTGCCGCATGATCGACTTGGGCGCATGGGCCACGGAACAGCACAGAATTCCGTCCGAAGAACTGGACGACGAGTCGGAAAGCGACGCTTCAGAACGAGACTGACTTGCCTCGTTAGGTACGATACTCCGCGTTGATGCGGACGTATTCATAGGAGAAATCACAGGTCCAGATCGTCTCGGAAGCAGTACCGCGTCCGAGATCGATCCGCACCATGAACTCCGCGTGGCTCATTACACGCGCACCCGCTTCCTCGGTGTAATCCGAAGCGATCATGCCGCCTCGCGCCACGCATACATCGTCGAGGTACAACGCGATGCGATCTGGATCGAGCCCTTCGATTCCTGCCCGTCCGATTGCCATGCAGAAGCGTCCCCAATTCGGATCGCTCGCGAACATCGCCGTCTTGATCAACGGCGAGTGCCCTACCGTATACGCAACCTGCAGGCACTCGGCGTTTGTGCTGCCACCTTCGACAAGCACCGTCACGAATTTGGTAGCGCCTTCTGCGTCGCGGATGATCCGCTGCGCAAGTTCCCGCGCGACCCCGACGATTCCGTCGCGCAGCGCCCCATATCCAGGATGCTCTTCGTCGTCCACCTCGACATTTCCTGCTGCGCCGGTTGCGATCAGCATGAATGAGTCGTTCGTCGATGTATCGCCATCCACAGTGATTCGGTTGAAGCTCGAATCGGATGCGAACTTCACGAGGCGATCGAGGCATCCCTGGGACACTGCCGCATCGGTACCGATGTAAGCGAGCATCGTCGCCATGTCCGGCCGAATCATACCCGCGCCCTTGGCGATCCCTGTGATGGTCACATTGGTAGTGCCGACGCTGATGGAACGGGACAGCGCCTTGGGGCCGGTATCCGTAGTCATGATCGCCCGTGCTGCCGGTTCCCACGCATCGCCAATCGCTCGGGCTGCTTTGGGAATGCCTCCCTGCAGTTTCGATAGTGGCAAGCGCTGGCCAATGACGCCGGTTGAAAACGGCAGGACGGTCTCGACCGACACATCGAACTCGTCAGCCACCCAACGACAACACTGGAGCGCGTCCTCGACGCCCGCAGACCCGGTCGCCGCATTTGCATTCCCGCTGTTCACGAGAATCGCACGCGATGCGGTGCGCGAAAGATGCTCTTCACACACTCGAACGGGTGCGGCCTTAAAAGAGCTCTGCGTAAATACGCCGGATACGCGACTGCCAGTTGCCAACAACATCACCACCAGATCGTCGCGTTGCGTCTGCTTGATACCGGCATTGGCCGTACCGATTCGAATTCCGCGAATCGATGCTAGCTTGCCGAGTGGCGGTAGATTGACGGCCATCAGCCGGTCCGACCGTGACAGTGCTTGTATTTCTTCCCCGAGCCGCACGGACAGGCTTCGTTTCGGCCCACCTTGCGCTCGTTGCGCACGAACGTTTCCGCCTTCTGCGCAATGGGCGTAGGAACCTCGGGTTCGCCCTCCCCATTTGTTGCGGCCGATGCGTCCTGATGCGTGAAGCGCATGCGTTTAGCCTGCTCTTCCCGACGGCGTCGCTCAGTTTCTTCGACTGTCTCTGGACGCTCGATCTGCACCCGCGACAACAAACGAACCGCGTCGCGTTTGATCACGTATAGCAGTTCCTGGAACAGTTCGAACGCTTCGCGTTTGTACTCCTGCTTTGGCTGCTTCTGGGCATACGCACGTAGGTGGATGCCTTGGCGCAGGTGATCCATCGTGGCGAGATGCTCCTTCCAACGCTGATCTAGGATCTGGAGCATTACCTGCTTCTCGACCAGCCTGATCTCGACGCCTTGCTCGCGCCACTGCGATTCTTTCACGTCGTACTCCGCCTCGATCTGCGCGTGAATTCGCCGCCGCAGCGATTCTTCGTTGAGCGAATCGTCTTCATCAAGCCAACGGCGCAGCGGTTGGCTCGAGTTGAACTCGGTCAACAGCGCCTCTTCCAGCCCCGCGATATCCCATTGTTCCTCGAGGCTTTGGGCAGGTATGTACTCGCCGATGACGTTCGAAACGATCTCTTCGCGCAGATTCCGGATCATGTCGGCGATCTCCTCCGCCGCCATCAACTCGTCGCGCTGCTGATAGATAACCTGGCGTTGGTCGTTCGAGACGTCGTCGTACTCGAGAAGGTTCTTGCGAATGTCGAAGTTTCGACCTTCAACCTTGCGCTGCGCCTTCTCGATGGCGTTGGTGACCATTCGGTGCTCGATTGCTTCACCTTTTTCGAGGCCCAACGACTGCATGATGCCGCGAATGCGATCGGACGCGAAAATCCGCATCAGATTATCTTCCATCGACAGATAGAAGCGTGACGAGCCGTTGTCACCCTGACGACCCGCACGCCCTCGCAGTTGATTGTCTATGCGGCGCGATTCGTGTCGTTCTGTACCAATGATGTGCAGACCGCCCGCGTTCACTACCGCCTCATGACGCTTTTGCCACTCGCTTCGAATGTTATCGATCTGCTCCTGGGTGGGATCTTTCAGAGCTGCGACTTCGGCCTGGTAGTTGCCACCAAGCACGATGTCGGTGCCGCGACCCGCCATGTTCGTCGCAATCGTTACGACACCCGGTCTCCCCGCCTGAGCAACGATTTCGGCTTCGCGTTCGTGCTGTTTCGCGTTCAACACGCTGTGAGGAATTTTGCGCTTCTGCAGTTCGCCTGAAAGACGTTCGGACGACTATATCGATGCCGTACCAACCAGCACCGGCCGCACTTCGGCAACTCTCTCATTGATGTCTTCGACAATCGCGTCGTACTTTTCGTCGATCGTCAGATACACGAGGTCGTTCGCGTCTTTGCGCACCATCGGACGATGCGTCGGAATCACGATTACTTCGAGCCCATAGATCTGATGGAACTCGAACGCTTCTGTTTCCGCAGTACCGGTCATACCCGACAGTTTTCGATACATGCGAAAGTAGTTCTGGAACGTCGTCGACGCCAACGTTTGCGTCTCGTTCTGAATCGAAACGTTTTCTTTGGCTTCGACTGCCTGATGCAAGCCTTCTGACCAGCGCCGGCCCGGCATCGCGCGGCCTGTATGCTCGTCGACGATTACGACCTCGTCGTTCTGGACCATGTAGTCGACGTCGAGTTTGAAAAGATTGTGC